>NZ_BAJT01000001.1 GCF_000613845.1 Asaia astilbis JCM 15831 | reverse complement strand
GCAGCCACCACACCCAACAGGCCGAGCAATCAGGGCAATTACTACAATCAGCCCCAGCAGGCCTATCCGCAGCAATATCCGGCTGGCTATGCCCAGCCCGGCTACCCGGCAACGCAGCAAACCCGCTATCCCCAGCAAGCCTACCCGCAACAGACCTATCCTGCGCAGCGGGATACTCCGGGTACCAGAACGGCTACTGAGCCCCCCTCGCTCACGAGCAACAAAAAACCTCTCGCCTCCTACGAGGTCGAGAGGTTTTTTGTATCGTCACAGGCACGCCAACAAGGACATTTTCGGCTCCCTAAAACAGAGACGAGAACACTGCGCAAAAATGCTCGTCGATCAGACCGGGAGCGCTTCCGGTTCAGCACGCGTCCGCTTGACCATCAATTTATTCAGGGCGTGCACATAAGCGCGCACCGCGGAAACGATGGTATCGGCGTCCGCTCCCTGTCCGTCCACCATCTTGCCGCCCTCTTGCAGTCTGACAGTCGTCTTCGCCTGAGCATCGGTTCCTTCGGTAACAGCCCCGACGGAGAACAGCTCGAGCACCGCATCATGCGGGAAAATCTCGCCGATCGCCTTGAACGCCGCGTCAACCGGACCGTTACCCGTGACCTTGGCCGATTTCGCAACACCATCGACCTGCAGCTCAAGCTCTGCTTCGGCCGGACGCTTCGAGCCCGCGGCAAGATCGAGCGAGACAAAACGGATGCGATCATGATCACGCGTTTCGTCATCGACCAGCGCACGGATATCGTCGTCGAACACGGTCTTCTTCTGATCCGCCAGAGCCTTGAAGCGCTCAAACGCATCCTGGATCTTCTCATCGGGCAGCGCGTATCCCAGCGACTTCAGCTTGTCGCGGAAGGCGGCTCGGCCTGAATGCTTGCCCAGCACCAGAGACGTCTTGCTCCAGCCCACACTTTCAGGAGTCATGATTTCATAGGTAGCGGCGTTCTTCAGAATACCGTCCTGATGAATACCACTTTCATGGGCGAAGGCATTGCGCCCGACAATGGCCTTGTTCGGCTGAACGTCGAAACCGGTGATATTGGCCAGCAGACGTGACATGCCGAGAAGACGCGGCGTCTCGATGCGGTTTTGGAACGGGATCTTGTCGCGACGCGTGCGAATTGCCATGACGATTTCTTCGAGCGCGGCGTTCCCTGCCCGCTCACCGATACCGTTGATGGTGCACTCGATCTGACGCGCACCGCCCGCGACAGCGGCCAAGGTGTTGGCAACGGCCAGCCCCAGATCGTTATGATTATGGGTCGAGAAAATCACCTTCTCCGCGCCCGGCACGCGCTCGCGCAGCATCGTGAAAATGGCCTGCAATTCGTCGGGCGTCGTGAAACCGACCGTATCGGGAATATTGATCGTCGTTGCGCCGTGACGAATGGCTGTCTCGACGCAGCGGCACAAAAAATCCGGCTCGGTGCGTGAGCCGTCTTCGGCTGACCACTGCACGTCATCGGTGAAGTGGCGCGACGCCTTGTTGCCTTCCGCAATCAGGTCCAGCACCGTTTCGGGCTCCATACGGAGCTTGTATTTCATGTGCAGCGGAGACGTGGAAATGAAGTTATGGATGCGGCGGCGCGGCGCCTTGGCGATTGCCTCGCCCGCTGCTTCGATGTCGCGCTTGCCACCGCTGCGCGCCAATCCGCAGACCACCGCTTCGCGCACGGTTTCCGCTATCTTCTGCACGCTCTCAAAATCGCCCGGTGAGGCGACAGGAAATCCGGCTTCGATCACGTCCACGCCCAGCTCTTCGAGCGCCTTCGCCATACGGATCTTCTCTTCGAGATTCATCGAGAAGCCCGGCGATTGCTCGCCGTCACGCAGGGTCGTGTCGAAAATGATTACGCGGTCGTCAGCAACCGTACCGAACGATGGATGAGAAATAGTCATGGATTTTTCTTTTCATAGCTTTGGGCAACACGATCATGATCCCCCTGAACGCGCCAGACTGACTGGCGGCGAAATGCGTTCAGGCTGATAAGTCGAAGCGTACGAAGAAGGAGGCCCGGGCACAGCTGATCGCGTGCAATCGCACGACGCATGATGCCAACAGAGGGGGCCAGAATTTCCATGACATCCCTCCTACTCCATAACGGCAGCCATTGCCTAGCACTCCGCGGCAATTTTCTAGCCTGAACGGGTCGGGCTCGTTCCCACGCCTCGAAAATAGCGGTCGATCGCGGCATTCATGGCACTGGCAACCTGCTGACGATAAATGCCCTGACGAAGCGCTGCCTCGTCATGCCGGTTGGACATAAAGCCCATTTCGACCAGGACAGACGGAATATCGGCCGATTTGAGCACGACGAAGCCAGCGTGACGCGCGGGGTGCGCAAGAGCCCGATACGCGGTTTGAACGCCGAGACGACACTTGCTGCCATATGAGCTGATCCGCGTCGCGTTTCCTCATGAACGAGACTGGTCAGAATAGCCTGCACTTCCGACGACATGCCGTGAAACGCAGGACCGGCAAAACGATCGGCATTGTTTTCCGTCTGAGCCAGAGAGGCTGTCTGCGCATCCGACGCACCGTTGGACAATGTATAGACGCTTGCGCCCCGCACGCCCGGATCGTGCAAGGCGTCGGCATGCATGGAAATGAAGAGCTGAGCCTTATGCCGGTGCGCCAGATCGACGCGCCCCTCAAGGGGAATGAAATGATCGTCTGCACGGGTCATCACCACATCATAGTGACCTGCTGCCTTGATCTGACGATAAAGCTCTTTTGCTGCTGCAGCAGCTATATGCTTTTCGTAGGTGCCGCTTACTCCGATCGCGCCGGGATCTTTCCCTCCATGGCCGGGGTCGAGCATGACAACAGGCTTCGGTGGCTGTGCTTTCCCCGTGATGGCAGGAGCTTTTTTGCCCTTACCTCCATGAGTCCCGTGATGCACGGCGGCGAGCGCTGCCTCACCTGAGAGAAGAGATGGGCTCGCCATAGCCGCTCCGATCAAACCATGCATCTGGCGGCGGGTCGGCTTCAGGAAGGGCATGGAACAACCTTTGGGGAAGGACGGCGACAGCCCATTTTCTGGCATCGCAATGCGGTGTCAACATGGCAAAGCACGAGTCTTGCGCGAGGCCGTATTTTCGGTCATCCTGAAGGAGAAGGATTACGAGACGGTTGATCCGGCGACAGGGACAGGGCTCAGCTCTCCAACGCGCCGCTCCCGTCTTCCGTCATGCTTCGCGCGCCATCATGGTTTGCAAGAGCCCCTCCCTTCCGCCGGCCCACGCCGCAGGAACGTCAGGAGAGGATAGACTTCGAACCCCGGGGCGCAGATGACAACTCGTTGGGGCCGCATGAAATCTGCCAGTCTCGTTTTGTGGAAAACTACCGGATCGGGCGATGCCCGTCTTCCGACGCTGTTCCGCGAGCGCTGGCTTGATGGCTCCTTATTTTTCAAAAGTCCTCGACATTCTGCCGCACGCGCCGGAACAGCCACTGTGTCTCCACAGGGCCTGGAACCGGGCGTGACAAGGGCCGACCGGAGTTTCCCTTTATATGAACAAGCGTATGCTGATCGACACCACCCACGCGGAAGAAACCCGCGTCGTGGTTATGGATGGTGATCGTCTCGAAGATTATGACATCGAAACATCATCCAAGAAGCAGATCAAAGGTAACATTTATCTCGCCAAAGTAATCCGCGTCGAGCCGAGCCTGCAGGCCGCCTTCGTCGATTACGGCGGCAACCGCCACGGCTTCCTGGCCTTCAGTGAAATCCACCCGGATTACTTCCAGATCCCGGTTGCCGACCGCGAAAAGCTGCTCGCCCTTCAGGACGAAGATCTCCGTGCGGATGAGCGCGTCGAGGCCGAGAGCGAGAGCGCCGCTTCCGAAGAGCCCGAGACCGCAGAACAGAACACCTACGATGCGCGCCCCGAAACCGTCGGTGGCGAGCATGACACGGGTGACGAAGGGGCAGCCGCTCGCCGCACCGCCCGCTTCCTGCGCAACTACAAAATTCAGGAAGTCATTCGTCGCCGCCAGATCCTGCTGGTGCAGGTCGTCAAGGAAGAACGTGGCAACAAGGGCGCTGCCCTGACCACCTATGTTTCGCTGGCTGGTCGCTATTGCGTTCTGATGCCCAACGCCCTGCGCGGCGGTGGCGTCTCGCGCAAGATCACGTCTGACAGCGACCGCAAGCGCCTGCGCGATATCATTGCCGAGCTCGAACTGCCGCGTGGCATGGCAATGATCGTCCGTACCGCAGGCGCTCAGCGTCCGGGTCCGGAAATCACACGCGACTGCGAATATCTGCTCCAGCTCTGGGACGATATCCGCAACCACACGCTGTCTTCCGTTGCACCGACGCTCATCTATGAAGAAGCCAGCCTGATCAAGCGCGCCATCCGCGACGTGTTCAGCAAGGACATCGAAGAGATCGTTATCGACGGTGAACCGGCCTGGAAGAACGCGCGCGAATTCATGCGCCTCCTGATGCCGCACAACGTCAACAAGGTGAAACTCTGGCGCGACCAGAGCCAGAGCCTGTTCGGCCGCTATCATGTCGAGGGTCATCTCGACGCGATCTTCTCTCCGACAGCCCAGCTCAAATCGGGTGGCTATCTGGTCATCAACCAGACAGAAGCGCTTGTCTCGATCGACGTGAACTCCGGCCGCTCGACCGGTCAGCGTAACATCGAAGATACGGCCGTAAGGACCAATCTCGAAGCCGCTGACGAAGTCGCGCGCCAGCTGCGCCTGCGTGATCTTGCCGGACTTGTCGTGATCGATTTCATCGACATGGAAAGCCGCAAGCATAACTCCATGGTGGAAAAGCGCCTCAAGGATGCGCTGCGCTCCGACCGCGCGCGGATCCAGATTGGCCAGATTTCTCATTTCGGCCTGCTGGAAATGTCGCGCCAGCGCCTGCGTCCCTCGATTTCCGAGGCGGTTCTTGTCGCCTGCCCGCATTGCCAGGGCACGGGTCATGTGCGCGGCATCGAAAGTGCGGCACTCCACGTTCTGCGCGCGCTCGAAGAGGAAGGGCTCAAGCAGAAAGCTGCCGAGATCAGCGTTCACATCACCTCGGGCATCGCGCTGTATGTTCTCAACAACAAGCGTGAGTGGCTGGGCGAGATCGAACAGCGCCATCGCATGCGCGTCTTCTTCCAGCCGGATGACAGCCTGACACCAGCCGATCTGCGTATCGAACGCCTGCGCGCGCAGGTTCCGGCAGAGCCCCGTGCTCCGCAGGCCCACGCTCAGGTCATTGAGGCAGAACCGCAGGCAAAGGCTATTCCCTCGGTATCGTCTTATGAGGAGCACGATCAGGACGCCGAGATCGGTTCGGGAGAGGAAACTCATCACGAGACCTCGCTCAGCGACAACGCGCGGGAAGAAAGCCGGGAGGATGGGGGCCGTCGCCGTCGCCGTCGTCGTCGTCGCAATGGCCGTCGCTCGGACGACACACGTGACACCCACGAGGCAGCAGAAGCCGCTGTGGAACACCAGGAAGAGCCTGCCGAAGCAACCGCGGCACCTCAGGAAGAGACTTCCACAGACAACGCTGAAGCGCTGATCGTACCGGGACGTCGTCGCATGCGCACCCGTCGCGTGTCGCGTGAAGAGCGCGTTCCTGCCGAGCAGGTCCGCGAGGCTCGTTCCGGTGAAGAACGTCGTGACGACGAGCGTCGCACTACACCTGAAAAGCGTGAGAACCGCTGGGTCGGCCCGACACCGGCCAATCCCTTCGGTGGTGGCTCGTTCGATATCTTCGATATGATCGAACAGGCTGAGTCCCGTCTCGGCAAGCCGTCTGCGGTCAACACGGAGCCAAAGCCGACCGTCACCTCGACGACCGATGCCAATGTGGAAAAGGCAGAAGCCGTTTCGCCCGCTCCTCAGGCCGAAGTGTCACGCACCGGAGCGGAAAGCCAGAAGCCTGCGGGGAGAGGTCGCCCCCGTCGCAAACCCGCCGCTGCAGAGCAGGCTGAACCGGTTCCGACAGAGACGGTTGCAACTGACTCAGCCCCGGTTCCAGAGCCGGTTGCTGTTGCCGAAGCAGATCAGGACAAGCCCGCTCCCCGTCGTCGCGGTCGCCCCCGCAAGACGCCGGTCGCGGCTGTCGTCAGCGAAGGCAAAGCAGAAGAGGTTGCTGCGTCTGAACCCGTGGCCGAGGTAGAGGCACCCAAGCCTCGTCGCGGTCGCCCGGCCACCCGCAAGGTCGCTGAGGAAACGGCAGCCCCGGCAGCGAAAAAGCCGCGTGCGACGAAAGCCAAGCCCAAGGCTGAAGAACCCGCCGCAGCGCAGCCCATCAATGTCGATGAGGTTGCACCGGCGAAGCCGCGCACAGGCTGGTGGAAGCGCTGAGTCAGTCAGCCTTTCATTGAACACAACCAGAAAACGGGGCGGCCTCTACCGCCCCGTTTTTTTATGACTGAGTTTCAGGCATTATCCTTCAGCCATCCAGCGTCGCGAAGCCGGACGACATGGGCACGAGACACCGGCACACTGACATCGTTGACCAGATAAAGACGCAAGGACCTCGGAGCTCCTTCCCATCGTGCAACGGCTTTTCGCGCGACCCACCAGGAGCGATGCACCTGAAAGCCGTCACATCCGGCCTGACGTGCAAGAGCATCGCGAAACAGGCCATGAACGAACGGGAAGGCAGAAATACGAGATTGTCTGTATGGGCTGAGCCAACCCCGAGGTCAGTCGAGCCGGTTCGGGAGAGCCTTCCGAAGCAGCCGGAGTTCCATCTTGTGCCTCTCGCAGGCCACTTCGATCTTCTGGCCCCTTGCCGGGCAGGCTATGAGAGCCTGCCGATCTGCCGGAGCGCGCCAGAATTCAATCGTGTTCTATTCCACTCGGAGTTCAATGCTGCCTTGGTGCGCTTCTTTGACAGAAATTTGGCACCTCAGGTCAGAGCAACCAGGGAATAACCGTTTACCCTTTAGCGGCAGACGCTCCGTGCCCCCGACGCGGCGATATAGGTGCCGGTGAGCGGATCGAAGCAGGCATTCTGAGGACAGGCACTGCCCGACGCCAGACCATCACCGAAGACCTTCGCCCCCATGCGATTGGTCTCCTGCTGCACGGCACCGCAGAGCGGCGTGCTTTGGGGCGCGGAGGGGTCATTGGTCAGGAGCGCTTCATTGGCAGGAGGCGTCTCTGCCGTCATGCCGGGCGCAAAATCCTGCGAGGGCTGACGGGGCGAGATCTGGGCAGCAGACTGAGAGGGGCTGGGCTCTGAACATCCTGCAAGCAGAGCGATCGCGAACAGTCCGGCACTCCAGCCGGCAAGAGAGAAATGCTTCATAACCCGAGTGTCCCCTGTTCTTCCTGTTCCGTCCCGAGAGGATCGAGCCGTCCCTGACGGGCGCCGTCAGCAAAGCGCAATGAGATCGCTCCGCCACGAGGCCGTCCAGAGGCTGTCGTCACCGGTTTTCCGCGACTATCCTGCACCAATGCATAGCCTCGCGCCAAGACGGCCTCTGGCGAAACGGCTTCAAGCCGCCCCGCGATCCCGGCCAGCCTTGCATGATCGAGGCCCAGCCGCGCCGTAAAACTCTCCGTTCCGAGGCGAGCATGGGCAAAACCAGCCCGTTCCCGCTGCATGCGGTGCCTGATCCCTGAGGAAAGCGCGGCACTTGCAAGGCCGAGCCCCGCCTGTTTCTGCCCGAGAAAATGAGCGGCGGAAGGTAAACGCCCTTCCAGCCCCATGAGGCGTTGCCGCGCACGCGATGCCACCATGGGCAAAGCCAGCTCCAGACGCTGACCGCGCTCATCAAGCCGGAAACGCGCCGTTTCGAGCAATGTCGGTAAATCCGGCAGTCGCGCTATCACCTGATCGGCCCGTGCACGGGCGACCTGCAACTGGCGTGACAACGCGCCCGCCAGACGCGCGCCGCGATGAGCAAGATCGGCCACCATCTCCGAACGCAGCGGCACTGCCATTTCGGCAGCAGCCGTCGGCGTGGGCGCGCGCTGATCGGAGACGTAGTCGATCAGGGTCGTATCGGTCTCATGGCCGACAGCAGAGATAAGCGGGATCGGACAGGCAGCAACCGCGCGAAGCACAGTCTCATCGTTAAACGCCATGAGATCTTCGAGCGACCCGCCCCCGCGCGCCACGATCAGGAGATCGGGAATCAAATCGGGACGGCCAGGAACGCGGGAAAATCCCTCGATCGCCGCCGTGATCTGGGCCGCAGCCCCCTCGCCCTGCACGGCGACCGGCCAGACGAGGACCGAGCGGGGAAAGCGACGCGACAACGTGGTCAGAATATCATGCAGCACAGCGCCCCGGCTCGAGGTCACAAGACCGATCAGCCGCGGCAGGAACGGGATCTTCTTTTTACGCTCAGCGTCGAACAGCCCTTCAGCCAATAATTTCTGACGCAGCTTTTCGATTTTGGCGAGAAGAGCCCCCTCTCCGGCAAAGCTCATCTGATCGATCACAAGCTGGTAGCTCGAACGGTCGCCATAGGCCGAGACCCGGCCGGTTGCGATCACCTCAATACCGTTCTCCGGTGCCATCCCCAGACGGGAAACCGAACCCCGCCAGATAACGCCAGAAATCTTACCGCCCTGATCTTTCAGGGAAAGATAGACATGCCCCGAGGGGTACCGCTTGAGCTCGGTAATTTCGCCGCGCACGCGCACACGGGCAAATCCCCCCTCAAGCGTTCGCTTGATGGCGCCCGAAATTTCACTGACCGAATATTCAGGGACGTTACCGCCCGCACTCTGATCGTTTTCGCTCATGAGCGCAGTCTATGCTACGGAACGCGGGCTACGACCAGTCAGAACAGGATAGAATGACGATGCGGGTGTTACTTGTCGGATCAGGCGGACGCGAACATGCTCTGGCAGCCTGCCTCTCACGCTCTCCCGAGCTCGAGGCACTGTACATTGCGCCCGGAAATCCGGGTATGGCCCCTCTCGGCACACTGCTGCCAATCGCCGCCGATGATGTTGCCGCACTCGTCGCCTTCGCAAAAGAACAGCGAATCGATCTTGTCGTCCCAGGCCCTGAGGCACCGCTTGTCGCCGGGCTGACCGATCTTTGCATCGAAGCCGGAATTGCCTGCGCGGGGCCGAGCCAGGCAGCCAGTGCGCTCGAGGGCAGCAAGAGCTTCACCAAGGATGTGGCCGATGCCGCAGGCATTCCCACGGCACGATGGGAGCGTTTTGAAGAACCGGAGGCAGCGCTGGCTTTCGTCCGCCGTCGCGGCGCACCGATTGTTATCAAGGCTGATGGGCTGGCAGCTGGTAAGGGCGTTATTGTCGCCCAGTCTCTCGAAGAAGCAGAAAGCGCCATTATCGACATTCTGACCGATCGCAGCTTCGGCGAAGCCGGGGCGAGCATCGTGATCGAAGAATGCCTTGTCGGAGAGGAAGTATCCCTTTTTGCTTTCTGCTCGGACAACGACGCGGTGCTGATCGGGGCGGCGCGCGACCATAAGCGCATTGGCGAAGGCGATACCGGCCCCAATACCGGAGGCATGGGCGCAATCTCTCCCCCTCCCCAATTCGACCGCAACGCGCAGGAAAAAGCGCTCGACATCATGGTGCGGCCAATGCTGGCCGAAATGGTGCGTCGTGGCACCCCGTTCAGGGGGATCATCTTTGCAGGGCTGATGCTGACAGAGGATGGCCCTAAGCTTATCGAATATAATGTGCGTTTCGGCGATCCTGAGGCCCAGGCGCTTCTGATCCGTCTCGATTCAGATCTGCTCCCTGTCCTGAAAGCCCTCGCCGAAGGACGGCTCGACAACGCCGCGATCCGCTTTACGGACGAAGCGTCGATCTCGATCGTTCTCGCCGCAAGTGGCTATCCCGGCACCCCGACCAAGGGTAGCGCCATACGGGGCATCGACCGTGCAGAAGCCGTTCCGGGCGTCTCTGTCTTTCAGGCGGGAACAGCCCTTAACGAAAATGTTCTTGTGGCTTCGGGAGGCCGTGTATTGACCGTTTGCGCCAAGGCCGAGACTGCAGAGCAGGCACGTGCTCGCGCTTATGAGGGCGTGGCCGCTATCGAATGGACGGACGGCATCTTCAGACGCGATATCGGCCTCTGAATAACCCTCAAACCCAACGCCCCTGAGAAAAAACTCTCAGGGGCGTTGGCTTATTTCGCGTCATGAGGCCATGTCGGACTTTCTTGCCGGACTTGAGTGATGACGCGTTATTTGGAAAGAGACCGAGGGGCCAAATTACGCCGGGTCCATCTGAATTTCTTTTTCAAGCGACGTGTTCGCATAAGAACCTCCCTCTGAAACGCCCCTCATTTCCAACGGGGCATGATCGGTCAGAATCTTCCTCACCTTACTTTTCGGGACATGCGACGGCCCGACCGTCACAACGACCGGCTCATTGCGAGATCGACACTCCCGATAAAGGGCCACTTGACGGGATCGGCTTGAGGATGGCGGCGGATGATCGTTGATAAGCCACGCCCAGGGCTCATCGGGCGATGCAGCTCATTTTCAGGCTGAATGGCCATTTCCGGTTCGGCCCCGGCGACCAGACGATATTGGTGAATGGACGCTGAGGGGATCTCGGATCCCAGAAGGTCATCGACAGCAATTTGTGCATGACGGGCTGTGTCGAATACCGCAGTAATCATCTGCTGCATCATCCTATACTCCGTGTTGTCGTGAAGAAATCATCGACAAAAGAATGATAACCGATCCAGATGACGAATCCCTTTTCTCACATCATCTTGATGCGAGAAAAGTTCATACTCAGGCCTCATCACTGAAGAAACACCACGAATTTTGTGAAAGATAACCCCAGATCAGATTATTCAAGCTTCGGATCGCCTTGATCGACGACCGAGGGGTGTATCGTCGCCCTGATTTCGACTGAAAAATGAAACTGTTAATGGAGACTGAATTACGAGGGGATGCCACTTTGAAGACTTCTACCTTACCCCCTCCGCTCCCAGTCGACGGCCTTAAACGCAATAATGGAGTCGATTGCTTGCGCGGCATCGCCATTCTACTGGTGGTTATCCATCACCTGGCGCTGCGATTTCCTCTTACAGAGACCGACCTTTCCCGCTACCTGCCGCAGCGCCTGCTCAGGGCGCTCACCTGGGATGGCCCCAAAGGTGTCACCCTGTTTTTCGTCATTTCCGGCTTTCTCATCACGACTCATATGGTCCAACGCTGGGGGAACCCGGCACGCCTCGATCTTTACGACTTCGTCAGCCGACGTGTCGCCCGCATCATGCCCTGTCTGATCGGCCTGATCGTCATCATCTCCCTGCTTGGGGCTCTTCGCGTGCCCAGCTTCGTTCCGCTCTCTGCCGGTCAGAGCCTTGGCGGAGCTGCCTTCTCCGCCCTCTTCAAGCATCTCAACGTCTACGAAGCTCGCACCGGCTATCTTCCTGCCTATTGGGACGTCTTGTGGTCCCTTTCGGTCGAAAAGCTGTTTTACCTTGCCTTCCCCCTCGTCTGTCTGACCCTTGGGCGATACCGAGGCGGCTTACTGACCTGCGCCCTTGTGCTTGCTCTGGCGGCTCCGTGGTGCGAATGGATCCTGCGGAACTCTCCGGAAATCTGGCAGGAGAAAGCCTACGGGCCGGGCCTGTGCGCCATTGCGACAGGCGTCGTAACAGCCTTCTCTTCCGCTCCGCGGTCTCGGCAAACAGCCAAAGATCGACCGCCTTCGCCGGGTGGTGCGGCGCAGGCGGACTTTGCGCCTACTTATTTTGGGGCTCTGTCGTATGGTCCCTCTTTTCATGGGCGACGCCACTCTTTTTCAACGCGTCCATCGCTTTGACCTTATGGGCGTTCGCTCGGGACTGGGGGGCGACAGCAACGCGAAGCGGCACAGGGTGGCTCCGCCTCTGGAGCCAACGAAGCTACGAACTCTATCTCAGCCACATGTCGTCATCATGCCTATCGTCGCACTCGCGCACTGGGTGCGCCTCTCCCCAAAAGACGGATGGATTCTTTACCCTGTGGTACTCGTGGCCGCGTTCGCCTTGGGGAGTGCCCTCGACCACTTTATCTCCCGTCCCTGCAACAAGATGCTTCTCGTTCGCCTGAACGCTTTACGCCCCAGGAGCGCCTCTTTGTGAGACGCTGAACCACTCTATTGCACCCAGACTTGCGAAAGCAGCATGTGGTTGAGCAACGAATAATGATATTGGCACGCCTCTCACGACAGTTTTATATAATTGTCGGTAAATTCATTTTCTAAGTTATAATTAAATATAATCTGTATTTACAATGAATTGGATGGAGATTTCCATTTATTTTAAGAAAGCTCCGGATTGGGAAATAGCCATGTTCAGTGATGTCAAAAGCTCGCTCGCATTGTTTTCCGTTTGTCTTGCGGCTCTCATGTTCGGACTTGAGATATCATCGGTCCCGGTCATCCTTCCCACTCTCGAATCAACTCTTGGAGCGTCGATACGTGACATGCAGGGGATCATGGCCTCTTGCACAATTGGCTGTGCCGTAGTGCTGAACGTCTCAGGATCACTGGCAGATCGGTATGGGAGGCGCTTTATTCTCTGCTTGTCCGTCGGTGCGTTCGGAATCACGTCGCTCGCCTGCGGTCTATCAACGAGCCCCTTATCATTGATCATCGCTCGCCTCAATCAAGGTATAGCGGGCGGTGCAATGCTCACATGTGTCGTGGCAACCCTCAATAGCCAGTTTCCAGATGGGGCAAAGCGCTCGCAAGCATTCGGAACCTGGGGCACTGTGTTTGGCGCTGGCCTTGGTTTCGGTCCGATAGTTGGCGGTTTACTCCTCGAATTTTCGAACTGGAGATGGACGTTCCTCATCCACACCGTGATTGCCCTGCCAACCCTCTTCCTCTTAAAAAAAAGCGTCCGTGAAACAAAAGGCGTGTCGTCGAGGTCCCTCGACATCGTGGGGATGTCTCTACTGGCAAGCGCGATATTTATCATTTTATACTACGTTGTAGAAGGCCCAAGCCTCGGACGCCCAAAATTTACTTCTATATTTTCTGTATTTTCTGTATTTTCTGTATTTTCTTCTGCAGTATTTCTATCTACATTTTACTATAGGCAAAAACATATAGAAAACCCAACAATTGATTTTTCTTTATTTAAGGTACCCGCCTTTTCAGGGGAAATATTAGGCGCTATCGGCATGAACTTCAGCTTTTGGCCCTTTATCATCTACCTTCCACTATACCTTAAATTAGGATTAGGACTTCCCAGCCTTGATGCCAGCTTACTATTACTTAGCTACACCCTTCCTGCAATTCTATCACCACCTCTTGGCGAATATCTTGCACTACGTTGGCAGGCTCGGATTATCATCCCCCTTGGGTTATTGATAAGCGGTCTCGGGTTCTCGCTTCTGCTGGTCGGCGAAATATTCTCTCTTCAGATTACTTTTTCATTACTACCAGGAAGCATTCTTTCGGGCTTTGGTGTAGGCTTGATCAACACGCTAATCACGAATACTTCTACGCAATCAGTTAATCCGCATCAGGCCGGAATGGCTTCAGAAATTGATACCAGCGCCAATCTGATAACCCTATCCATCATAATTTCTTTGATGGGTGCCTTGCTCGTTGGAGGCATCGGTCGCCATCTCGCGCAGGATAGCCCATCTCACGAAAATGGCCTTGGCATTCACTCTGCGGCAGAAGCACTTGCTGCTGGAAATATCGACAATGCACTTGAGCAAATTCCGGAGCTTACTGCTGCGGGCGCACGCGAAGCTTTCACCGCTGGATTTCTTTGTTTAACAGCCTTCGCCTTCGTTAGTCTTTTGCTCTTTTCCGTTTTGAGCTTTGTCACGTTCCGGATACGAAGTCGCGATGTCACGTCAAAGGGGATTGGCCGAGAGTGATAACACGCCAGTCTGGCTTGGCCGCCGTGACACATCATGCCCTTTTTGATCGGCCTGATCGTCATCACGTCCCTGCTCGAGGCTCTGTCGTTTAGTCTCTTTGTTCATGAGCGCCGCCATTCGTTTCAACGCGGCCTCAGCCTTGACCCTCAGGGCGTTCGCTCGCGGCTGGCAGACTGGAACTACGCTTCTCGTTCGCCTGAACGCTTTACGCCCTAGGAGCGCCTCTTTGTGAGGCGCTGAACCACTCTATTGCACCCAGACTTGCGAAAGCAGCATGTGGTTGAGCAACGAATAATGATAATTGCCCAGACGTTTGGAGATAAAATCGACATAACGCATCTGGATCAACGGAATGAGAGCGCTCTGTTGCATGGCGACGGTCCCCGCATGCTCCCAGAGAGCCTGCGTTCGTTGCGGATCCAGACTTTTACGTGCCTGCGCCATATATGACTGCAACTCAGGGTAGCAAAACCCGCTCGCGTTGGTTGCGCCCTCAGTATGCGGGCGGGCATTGTCGCAGCCCAGAAGGGCATCGAGAAAGGTCGATGGCGAGGGATAGTCGGCATACCAATAAGCCAGACTGATCTGGACATGATTGTCCGAGTTCCGCGCATAACCCTCCGCAGTGGCAGGGGTCATGGGGCGCACACTCGCGACAAATCCGAGGCTCTGCAACATGTTACGGAGATAGACCCCCATTGCGACCCCGACAGCCTGATTGGGGACGACAAGGGTTACCTTCTGCCTGCCCTGCCACTCTCACGGATCAGCCTGCGCGCACGCTCAAGGTCCGGACCTTCCCACGCCCCTGAAGGCGTCTGGCGTCCGAACTGGCACGGGATATCCGCTCCGGGAATGCCGTGGGGAACGATCTGGCAAAGCGGCTCGGCAATAGCTGAACCACCATAAAGGATCGCCATGGCATGGCGATCGACCGCGTGGTTGATTGCCTGACGCACTTCAAGCGAGTCAAAAGGCGGCTCGTGTACATTGAGCGCCAGATAATAAAGGCCAAGCAGCGGCTGCAGATGAACCTGATCGGTGTACTCGGCACCTAACTCGCCGAGCCGGTCCTGAGGCTTGGCATCGAGCATCGAGTCATATTGCCCTTGCTCGACAGCCGTCACCTCCGCCTCATCCGAGAGGCCGAAATCGTATTGAATACGATCGACATAGCCTTCGCTCTGAGCCTGCGGATTCCAGACTCGGAAAAACGGATTGCGCTCGATCAGGAGCTGCCGGGACGGCTCATAATGCGCAATGCGATACGGCCCTGTACCGGGAAGCGGCGTCAGAGCCGACTCAGCCGGTGGGGAATCTTTCGGCAGAATGACGGCGTGAGGAAACGCCAGCTTATCCAGAAACTCGCCATCGGGCGCGTCGAGGCGTATCGTGACCGTTCGCGCCACCGGATCTGCCGTTACCCCCTCAAGCACGCAATGCGCGGGATCTGTAAGGCAGGTTTTCGCACCGCGAATGGCTCCGTAAAACGATGCGGCTGTCGGGCTACCGACTTGATACAGCCGCTTGAGCGATGCAACGACATCGTCAACCGTCACCGGGGCTCCGTTCGAGAACCGGATACCCTCTCGCAAGCGGAAAACCCAAGTGAGGCCATCAGGCTGATTTCAGGCAGAGCTTCCGCCAGATCGGGAACAACCTCCAGCCCTTTTGCGCCGTCGGCCTGCCGATAGGTCACCAGGCCGTCATACATATTGACGAAAAGCTGGATGTATTCACTGGTATAGTTGATCTGCGGGTCCAATGTCCCGCCAGAAGCATCTGCCGTCAGATGCAGGGTGCCTCCACGATGGGGACTACCTGCTGTCACACCCATAGAAGCCGGATCGGCCAGAGCCGGTAGCGCACTAAACGCGCCGAGCAGCACGCCTGAAACTCGACACCAATCTCCGCAGAATGACATGGCGCGTGCGAACGCACCGCGCCCCGTCGCGTGCAAAAAACGTGACGTCACAAGTCAGCCGCGATGCGCCAGTTGGTGAATTCTCGCCACAAGAGCCTCTGTCCCGAGCGTTGAGTCGATTGTTCCGGCGTAGCGACCCTGGGGATTCATGATGACGATCCGCGGTGCGGGCAGATGATAGCTTGTGCCGTCTTCGCCTTTGACCATCTCGTTGGGCGCGTGAAATTCCTTCGCGACACGGTCGATCATGCTGGGCGACCCCGTCAGCGGCACAACATGATCGCCCAGCGGCAGAGCGTATTTTTTGAGGTCTTCCGCTTCATCATGAAGGGGATCGAGCGTGATCGCTAGCGGTGCAACCCTGATCCCTTCGCTCGCCAGCATTTTCTTGGCGTCGCTCATGGTCTTCAATACTGGGCCACACTGGGCTTTCGGGCAATGCGTGTCGAAAAACCAGACAAGCGCCCACTGGCCGATAAAATCACCTTCGGTGACGTTGCCCTCACCCAAAGCAACAAGCCGGTAGCTTCCGCCGATCTCATTGCCTTGAGTCGAGATACTACCGCCGAATTTGTTCGAGAGCCGATAGGCGCTCCAGCTCAGAGCAAGAGCGAGGACGAGGACGACAAGTGCGACGCGCGGTGTATTCCACCTTGCCCGAGGGGATCCGTTCTTATTCATCGTTTAATGTGCTTCCGCCCAGTTTGAGCCAATTCCGGTTTCGACGACCAACGGCACACTGAGCGTCGCGGCCTGCTCCATTTCAGTGCGTACGAATTCTGCCAACGCATCCGCCTGATCAGCCCGCACCTCGAAAAGCAGTTCGTCATGCACCTGAAGCAGCATTCTGGCGTCCAGCCCCGTTTGTGGCAAGCGCTTCGCCAGACGCACCATGCACGCTTGATAATATCAGCGGCCCCGCCCTGAAGCGGAGCATTGATCGCCTGACGTTCCGCATAACCCCGGCGCGCGCCGTTCTTCTCGTTGATCCCCGGCACGTAGCAGCGACGACCCAGTGGCGTCGTGACGTAGCCGTCACGCTTGGCGTCTTCCTTTGTGCGATCCATGTAGTCACGGATGCCGGGATAACGGGCAAAATAGGCGTCGATATAGCGCCGCGCCTCGCCAGCAGGAATGCCAAGCTGACGCGACAGGCCGAAAGCCGAAATCCCGTAAATAATGCCGAAATTGATCGCCTTGGCGCGACGACGCGTCAGTGAGTCCATGCCTTCCAGCGGGAGGTTAAACACCTCCGATGCCGTGCGGGCGTGAATGTCCTGCCCAAGCGTAAAGGCCTCTTTAAGCGCGCCAATATCGGCGACTTCAGCCAGCAGGCGCAGTTCGATCTGGGAGTAATCTGCCGAAACCAGCACATATCCCTCTTCGGCGATAAAGGCGCGACGGATACGTCCGCCCTCCTCTGTGCGGATTGGTATATTCTGCAGGTTGGGATCGTTTGATGACAATCGTCCCGTCGTGGTAATCGCCATCTGAAAAGACGTATGCACACGGTGCGAGCGCGCATCCATCTGCTGGACTAACGCATCGGCATAGGTCGATTTCAGCTTGGCCAGCTGTCGCCACGAAAGGATACGAAGCGGCAGCTCGTGACCGACATCTGCCAGTTCCTGCAGAACCGAGGAATCCGTCCCCCAAGCTCCTGCCTTGGTGCGCTTGCCTCCAGGAAGAGCCATCTCGTCGAACAGAATTTCGCCGAGCTGCTTTGGTGAGCCCAAATTGAAGCTGCGCCCTGCAAGCTTATGGATCTCGATCTCCATTTCAGCCATGCGCGTGCCGAAATCAGCCGACATCCGACGCAACTCGGCAGCATCGAGCTTGACCCCGGCCTGCTCCATATCCCGCAGGATCCCGATCAAGGGCCGTTCCATGGTCTCGTAAAGAGCCAGAGCCTGACGATCACGCAGAGCGGGTTTGAGCTTGAGCCACAGACGCAAGGTCACATCGGCATCTTCTGCCGCGTATTCCGTCGCGCGTGCGATCGGCACCTGTGCGAAGGGAACGCGCGCACGACCTGTACCGGTAACGCTATCATAAGTAATCGGATCATGGGCCAGATGAAGCCGCGACAGCTCATCCATGCCCTGCCCGTGCTCACCTGCTGATTGTGCATAGGAAATCAGCATCGTGTCATCGATCGGCGCGATCGTCTGAATCCCCGCATGTGACAGGACGAGCAGATCGTATTTCGCGTTCTGGAAGATTTTCAGCACAGTGTCATCGGCGAGGATCGGCTTGAGCGCTTCGAGCACAGCATCGACCTCGAGCTGACCACCAGCCGGATGTTCGAGCGTTCCCTCGTGGCGCAACGGGACATACGCCGCCTCACCGGGCGCAACAGCCAGAGACAAACCGATCAGGTTCGCCTGACGGGCATTTAAGCTGTCGGTTTCGGTATCGAAGGCAAAATAGCCGCTCTTGCGCGCGCGCTCGAGCCAGGACTGCAGCACGTCAAGGGACTGGATCGTCTCATAAGGACCGTAAGCTTTCTCACCCTCTGCCAAGGGCTCGGGTGCGGTCTGCGCGCGCGGTGTCGCAAGTGCTCCAAGCCCCATGCGCTGGATGACGGAGTGGAACCCCATCTGCTCGAGAAACTCCCGCAGCACGGCACCTTCAGGCTCGCGGCATCCGAGGGCTTCGACAGGTTCAGGCAAGGGCACATCTCGAGCGAGCGTCACGAGCTTGAGCGAAATCCGTGCCGCTTCGGCATGATCGATCAGAGATTGCTGACGCTTGGATTTTTTCATCGTCGGCGCCGCAGCCAGAATGGCTTCGAGATCGCCAAATTCCTGCACGAGCTGTGCGGCACCCTTGGGACCGATTCCGGGCACGCCCGGTACGTTATCGGTCGAATCTCCCATAAGCGCCTGCACGTCGATCACGCGATCCGGTAGCACGCCGAATTTTGCCTCGACCTCTTCCGCCTTGATGGGTTTCTGCTTGATCGGGTCGAGCAGCGTCACACGCTCGGTGACGAGCTGCATCAGATCCTTGTCGGAGGAGACGATGGTGCAGCGCCCCCCTGTTTTCTCGATAACTTCGGCATATGAGGCGATCAGATCATCTGCCTCAAAGCCGGCCAGCTCAATCATCGGGACATTAAATGCCTTGGTGGCGTCGCGGATGAGCGAGAACTGAGGACGCAGATCTTCAGGCGCCTCAGGGCGGTGTGCCTTGTATTGCGGATAAAGATCGTTGCGGAAGGTATGGCGCCCGGCGTCGAAAATGACGGCAAGATGTGTTCCGACATGATCGCGCAACAGGCGTTGCAGCATGTTGGTAAAGCCGAATACCGCGTTGACCGGCACCCCTTGAGGACTGCTCATCGGGGGAAGCGCGTGGAAAGCCCGAAAAATGAAGCCCGAACCATCGACGAGAACGAGATGGGGTGTAGCGCTCATGCGGCAACCGATCGGAATGAAATCAACAAGATCAGCGTCTCCTTCTTGGGTCCGGCTCTGGCCAGCGCGCCCGGAGGACGCAATACTCTCTCGATGATACGAGAGTTCCGCCAGCATTCAAACCGGAGACAGAAAAGCGTGGGCGGCTCGTGGCGTGCTATCGGGCTTTTTTCCGCCCTTGCGTTTCTTTCCGCCTGCACCCCGCCCCAAACCCGAAAGGCCCCACAGCCTCACGGGCAGGAGGCGGCTCTCATCCCCGCCACCCAACATTTGACCCTTTCAGATGGCGCCATCGCCCCCCTGCGACTCTGGCCCGCCAAAGGTCAGACAAAAGCGATCCTTCTCGCCCTTCATGGATTTGGCGAGAGCCGCGACGCCTGGGAATTTTCTGCCCCCCAGCTCGCGGCATCGGGCATTACGACCGTCGCCCCCGATCAAAGGGGATTCGGCGAGACAAAGAGCCGTGGCCAATGGAGCAGCACCGCACGTCTTGTGAAAGATGCCCGTGAAGAGGCGCTCTGGATCCATCAGGATCATCCGACGTGCCGCTTTATGTCATGGGAGAGAGCATGGGCGGCGCGGTTACAGCCCTGCTCGCGTCAAACCCACCCGATTTCCCGATCAAGGGTGTCATCCTCGTCTCGCCTGCGGTCTGGCAGTTCGATCCGCTCTCGCGCCTTGTGCTTGAAGGACTGGACATATTGGCGCCGGACTGGGTGTTCACAGGCGCTCACGTACCCGGCGAACACGTCGCCACGAATAACATCGCGGCTTTGAGGCGGCTTTATTTCGACCCCCTCACGCTACACGGCTTCAGGCTGGACACGCTGCGAGGGCTGGTGACGCTCATGGCGGAGGGGCAGAAATCCGCGCCAAAAATCAACTTGCCCTCGCTCGTCCTTTACGGGGACCGAGATCAGATGGTTCCGCCCGAACCCATGGCGCGTTTCTGGCAGAACCTCCCGATTTCTGCGCGAAAAGACCTGATACCGGGCGGACATCATCTCTTGCTGCGCGATCTCGGTGGCCGCAATGCCATAGCCGATATCGCCTCGTGGATCCTCACGCCGGACAAACTCCTCCCGTCGGGCGGCGATGCCGCAGCGGCGGCCTGGGTCGCCGGTGATCCAGGCCATCCCGCCCTGTGAGGACGAAAGAAACAGTCCTGACGCCTCCCTACCATTTTCAACAACTGCCAAGCCTAAGAACCTGCCGGGCGGATTACACGCGCATGAGAATTTGGGACTGGCGCCCTCTGCTGAATCTGGTTATGAAGCGAACCAGCGGGACCCGTAGCTCAGCTGGATAGAGCGTCGCCCTCCGAAGGCGAAGGTCGAAGGTTCGAATCCTTTCGGGTCCGCCATATCCCCAAAAACAACCATGCCCGTCAGACAAAAAGCTTGGATCTGCAGGCTGATCCTGTTTCCATCAGATCAGCACCAAGGCGCGTCGCTAGCCAGATCGCCAAACGTATGACGCCAGGCTGGCATGCCGGGAATGATCGCCTGCGTTAACAGCCTTGCTCTTTTGTAAAAAATACGTGAATGTCAGTTACATCCCCCCTTCTTCGATTGAGCTCGCAGGAGCATGACCACCGGTGCCTGAAAGTCAGTATCAGACAGCGCTAACGGGTTTGTCCGACTATATGGACCAGTCCCGGATCGCGCTTTCCTTGGCCTCGTTAGGTGAGGACACCCCTCTTGTGAGGGTCAATCAGCCTTTCCTGGATCTATGCGGCTATTCGGCGGAAGAAATTATCGGGGAAAACTGTCGTTTTCTGCAACAGCGCGCGGATAACACACGCGCCCGGCAGGATATTCGGGCATTTTTGGCAAATCCCACCCATCTGGCCACGCGACAGACACTGATCAATTTCAAGGCTGACGGAACACCCTTCGTCAATCTCCTGTTCCTGTCGCGTCTTCGCGACAAGCACGGCCGAACGGTCTTTATTTTTGCGTCGCAGTTCGATGTGAGCCGCACTCAAAGCACGAAACTTGAGGCTTATGACGCAACGCTCGACAGGACGCTCAAAAGTATCGGTCCTATCGCGGCTGATTCAGGCCTCGTCATCGAAGGCACGCTGAACACAATCGCGAATTCAACGTCCATTATTGCACAAGCCAAGTTAATGCTGTCCGATCTTGACGTCGGAAAGACCCTCTAGTGGAAACAAACCAGCTGCGCGACGAAGCTTTTGCCCGATCGGGCTCCGAAGAACGTCCCAGAGCGATTATCGCAATCGGGGCGTCTGCAGGCGGTCTGGAGGCTCTTCGCGACATGCTGGCTTCGGCACGCATGCCGACCAATCTCGCATTTGTCGTCATTCAACATCTCGATCCAACCCATGAGAGCATGCTCGCCCAGCTCCTTGACCGGGCAACGTCCCTCGACGTCTTGCAATGCGAGGGCGGTGAACGCCTCCATGCCGACCGGGTGTATATCATCCCGCCGGGACGCGGGCTGGCAATCGAGGGTGACACGCTTCAGCTAACCGATTTCAAGAAGCCGCGCGGCCTCAGACGACCGATCGATGATTTTTTGCCTCTCTGGCTGCAGATCGTCAGGCAAGTGCGGCATGCGTCATCCTCTCCGGAACGGGGGCGGACGGATCCACAGGTCTGCGTGTCATCAAGGAATACGGCGGCGTCGCTGTCGCACAGACACCCGACACGGCAAAATATGACGGCATGCCCGCCTCGGCGATCGCGACCGGTCTGGTCGACTTCGTCAAACCGCCGTCTGAAATCATCCCTTGTCTGATGACGTTCTTCGAGCGCCTCTCCTCGGAAGACCAGATTCACGCAGCCGGTCTCGTCGCCGACCATGTCGACGATCTGTGTGTGGCCCTGCGTACAACCGTCGGTCATGATTTTTCACGGTATAAGCGCTCGACATTCATCCGTCGGGTGGAACGCCGGATGCATGTTCTGTCTCTGTCGAGTGGCAAGGCCTATCTCAATAGGGTTCGAAGCGATCCGAACGAATGCCATGCCCTGTTTCGTGATCTGCTGATTAACGTCACCCGGTTTTTCCGCGATCCCGAAATGTTCGATGTCCTCAAGGTCAAGGCAATCGAACCCCTCCTGCGTCAGCGCAAGGATGACGAGGATCTGCGTATCTGGGTTGCAGGATGCTCAAGCGGTGAAGAAGCCTATTCTCTCGCCATGCTTTTTCTCTCGGTCGCCCGTGACATCGGCGTCAGCTGCCCACTGCAGATCTTTGCAACCGACATCGACGAACAGATGTTGCAGGTCGCCCGTGAGGGAAGATACCCGGCCAGTGCTCTGGCAGATATTCCCGCACATATCGCGGCTGACTGGGTCATCGCCCAGAATGAGCACATCACCATCTCATCGCGTGTTCGCGATCTCGTACGCTTTTCCAACCATAATCTCGTCAGAGATCCGCCCTTCTCTCGCATCGATCTGCTCTCCTGCCGAAATCTGTTGATCTATTTCGACGATCAGCTCCAACAGCAGGTCTTCCCTCTGATGCATTATGCCCTGCAACCGAAGGGCTTTCTCTATCTCGGTCCATCCGAAACAATCGGTCGGTCCGAGAACCTTTTCACGCCGCTCGATAGCAATGCCCGCATCTTCGCACGCTCAGACGTTACAGCGCGTTATCCTCTGTATCTCCCGGCAGAACGTCCCCCTTATCAGCGCCGCGAGACCATGAGCTCTGGCGACCGCACGAAGATGGGAACGTCACGAGAAGATGTCGCGATGACGCGCATCGCAGAGCGCCACGCCCCGCCCAGCATGATCGTTAACGATGACGGCTCCGTGCTCGGCGCTTATGGCAGAGTAGGCCGTTATTTCGACTTTCCCGTAGCCAACGCAGGCGGCATCAGCGCATTCACTCTCGCCCGCCCGGGCCTGAAGGACGTCATCGGACAGCTGCTACGTCAAGCCAAGCAAACGCATCGCCGCGTGGTCGTCAAAAATGTTCTCGTCGTCGGCGAGTTCGGCACACAGCCCGTCGACGTCATCTGCGAGAGCCTTCCTGACCAGACCTATCTGTACATCTTCAGAGATGCAGGCCCCTTCGTCGCCGCTCTCGAAGACGATCTCGATGAGCTCGATACCAGCTCGGCTCATGCAGACCTACTCGAAGAAGAGTTGCGCATTACGCGACATAAGCTAAGGACAACGATCGAAGAACTCGAGACAGCAAATGAAGAGCTGAAAAGCTCAAATGAAGAAATGATGTCGATGAATGAGGAACTTCAATCGACAAATGAAGAACTCTCCACAGTCAACGACGAACTCAAAACGAAAATTATCGAAGTCACAACGGCGAATGACGACATCAGAAATTTTCTGACTTCGACCGAGCTTCCAGTCATCGTCGTCGACCGGGATCTTCGCATTCAGCGATTTACCGATGCCGTCAGGGCGATCTTTCCTGTCCAGCCTGCTGACAGGGGACGCCGCTTGTCGGAAGTGGCATGCCTCCTCAAAGACGATCATTATCTGCAGGATGCAACGGCGGTCGCGCACGGCGCCTCGCCGATTGAGCGCATCATCCAGATCGTCAACAGCCAGCGTTCGTATGTATTCCGCGCCCTGCCTTATCGGACCAGTGAGGGCGTTACAGGAAGCGTCCTGATCTTTACCGACATCTCGGAAGCGCTCGCGTTGGAACGCGCGCTTGCTGCCGAGCAGGAACGTCTGAGCATCGCGGTTGCCGCCGGCAGATCGGTATCTGGGACTACGATATCTCGACCGAAACTTTCCATTTCGATGCGGCAGGCAAGATCCCGTTCTCTACCGAGGCAGCTGGACGGGAAATAAGTCTGAACGACTTCATCGACCTGCTCGAAACGGAAGATCACGCTCCAGTTCGCGAAGCCCTTTCACTGGCGGCGACCGAGCAAGCCGATCTCAATGTCGGTCTCCGCATCAGGGCACCATCAGGAGAAATGCGTAAGCTGAATCTGCTCGCGCACGCCTCGGCCACACGCAAACAAGGGCGACTGATCGGTGCACTGATCGATGTCACGCCCGAATTCGTGGTCGCTGAAACACGCTCTCTTATGCTGCAGGAGATGAACCACCGCGTACGCAATCTCTTCGCGGTGATCGCCAGCCTCGTCTCGATTGGCGCCCGTTCTCACAGCGATATCAAGTCCTTTGCAACGGATGTCCGAGACCGCATCATCAGCCTGGGTCGCGCGCATTCTCTCAGTTCGCAAGGCGGTTTGCAGTCACCGATCAGCCTCATCGAACTGCTCGACACCATGCTGCTCTCTTACAGAGAGCGCACCAAGATCGATCTTCAAGGTCGGAATATTCAGATTCCTGAAGAGATTTTAACGCCTCTGGCCATGATTCTGTACGAATGGGCCACAAATGCCGCCAAGCACGGCGTCCTTGGCCCCAGAGAGGGCACACTTCAGATCCATTGGTTCATCGATACGACCGGTATCGCAATCCACTGGAAGGAAGTCGGTAAAGACCTTGCGCTCGTTCCGACTTCTGCGGGTTTCGGCACCCAGCTTGTTGCCTCTTCGGCACAGCAGATCAAGGGAAGCATTACGTGCGAAACTGACGCGGAAACCTATCACCTCACGTTAACGTTTCCTCTCTCAGTGAGGAAAAACTGATGTCGTACATCTTTATCGTTGAGGATGAAGCTCTCGTAGCGCTCGATCTGAAATACATCATCGAAGACACGGGATTAACGCCCTGCGGTCCTTACGACACTGTCGTGTCCTCCATGGAGGCACTCGACGAGCACCTCCCTGACTGCGCGATCCTTGATGTCCGTGTCAGCGATGGAGAGATTTTCCCTGTCGCCGACCGCCTCATGACAGAAGATGTGCCCATCATTTTCTATTCCGGGCATGCCGATAAACGCATGTTAACCTCGCGCTATCCCGACGCGCAGATCTGCGTCAAACCCTCCTCCCCGCAGGAATTGCTTCAGGCCATCAGCGACACATTGGGATTGAGCGTCGTCTAAAACTGCTGCCGCCTTACGCGGCAAGTTTCATGAGAGCGAGCCCTGCGACAATGAGCAGGGCGGCAAGGCATCGCAGCGGCTCAACGTCTCACCGAATAATGTAATGCCGATCAGAAAAGCGCCAACGGCGCCAATGCCTGTCCAGATCATATAGGCAGTGCCGAGTGGCAGGGTTTTCATGGCCCAGCCGAGCAGGGCCACGCTCACGCCCATCCCTACGATGGTAATCAGGCTTGGCCAAAGCCGCGTAAATCCTGCTGACTGCTTCATGGCGGCAGCCCAGAGAATTTCACAAAGACCGGCGAATAAAAGAGCAATCCACGCCATGACGAACCTCCCGATGGCAAGTTTCGCCGGGCCGTCCCGGTCTTGAGTCTCACGAGGAGGCAGGAACGTCGTCGCTGCTGCGTGCTCTATAGACGGCACAGGGTCGAATTTCAATTCGACCCTGTTTTCCGAAATATCCAGTATCTCAGTACTGTTTGTCACCAGTAGGAGATACTCCCTTGTCTACGCGGTGCAAACTCGTTGCACGCGTCAGAGCGTATCGCGGCGCATCGTCTTGTCGAGCGTGTAGGTTTCAAGACTGTCGATTGTAAAACCGAGCCCTTCGGTGCTCAGGCGGAGCATATCGAGTGGTTTCTCGGGGTAAACCAGCGCCGTGCCCGTTTCGAGATGCTCATTGGCATAGACCTCAAAGGCACACCCATCCAGGAACAGATGAAGGTCGAGACTGCGAGCGTTGTCATAGAATGCCGTATTGATCGGGGCCGCGAAGCGCCCTGTGAAAAACGGATGATCGAAGCCACGCAGCTTGCTGCGATCGAGCCAGATCTGTGTGCTCGACAGATCGTATCCGACCGACAGTTTTTCGCCCTCATCATTCGCAAAAGCGAGTTCGAAGCGATTGCTCTGAAAACCTGTCTGCGTCGTCTCGGTCTGACGCGGCTCGTCCGCAGTAAGACGGATAACCACTTCGATCGCCTTCCCCTTGGGGAGAGAGACCGTGCGATGCGTGTCCTTCGGCAGGTAGACAGCGTGCTCGCAGGAGAGCGCGCGCCGCAGCTTCTCAACGCCTCGCGGCTTCTGAACGAGGCGCGGATAGCCATTCGGATCCTGACGGATCGAGAGGTCGCGCGGCAGCGACATGGCGCCACGCCAATCCTGCGTCGGCAGTTCCTGACAATATTGCCAGTTGCCCATCCAGGCGAGAGTCACCGCCTCTCCTGCGGGCAGGTTGCTGTAGACCTGCATCGCATAGGAATCCTTGGCGAAGTCAAAGAGACGCAGAATACCGTCAGACGGCGTAAAGACGGCCCCGTCAAAGTCGCCAATGAAGTATTGCGTGACACTCCCGCCCATCGGGCTGCCCGGGTTGATCGAAACGAACAGGACCCAACGCAGGTCGCCACTCTCATCACGAACCTGAACAAGATTGGGACACTCATAATTAACGGTCGGCAAGCCGGCCGGACCGAAATGACTGAGATGCGTCCAGTGAATCAGATCGGTCGACCCGTAAAACCCGATCCGATGCTTTTCGACCTCGGCGATAACCATGACCCATTTGCGCGACGGCGCGTGGTAGATTACCTGCGGATCACGGAAATTAGGGTTGTCGATGTCAAGGACAGGATTGCCCGGATATTCCTCGAAGCTCTGTCCGTTATTATGACTGATCGCGAGATACTGGCTCTGCCGGGTCGGCAAGGAACGCGTGTAAAGCGCCACGAGATTCGTGCCGTGGCAGTTGGCAAACAGGCCGGAGCTGTTTTCATGATCGAGCAGAGCACAGCCCGAGAAAGCCTGGCCGTCGACTGTATTGGGCAGAGCGATCGGCTGGTCTTTCCAGCTCAGCAGATCGGTACTGGTCGCATGCCCCCAGCAGATATCCGCTGAGTAAGCCGCGCTGGGGTTGTGCTGATAATAGAGATGATATTGTGCCCCGTCGAACACGAGACCGTTCGGGTCATTCATGAAACCGGTCGGAGGGGTGAAATGAACTGAGGGCCGATGCTGACGGCTCACCTTCGAGAAAACGCAGTCGTTTTTCTTTTCAGTCATTTTATTCCAGAATCTGTTGGAAAGGTTTTATTAAATCGCGTCGGAACGACCCTTCGCCAGTTTCTTATAGTGGCAAAATGCCAATATTTCAATAAAAATAGGCGTCTCCCGTATTTTTACTTGAGAAATAGACTTTATTTACGGTTGCGAGGCTTTTGACCTCGCAGCTCAATTTGTCGGCTTGGCGGGCAGTCGCCCCTCATTGATCGCATCGACAAAGCCTTTCCAATCTTTCTTCGTCTGATCGGCATAGGCCTGCGAGAACTCGACAATGGCCTCAGCGAAGCTGTCACTCGAGCCAAGATATCCGGCAATCATTACAACGTCGCCTGAGCGCGCATGCGCTCGTGCCAAAGCACGCCCGCAAAGCCCTGCGTAATCATCGAGCCCTTCCTGAGCGACATCGGCGCCGATCGCCGCGAGACGGCTATCCTTGAGACGACGCACGTAAAACTGCCGGTTTGATCCGTCACGCTTTTTGACACGGCGTCCCGGCGTAACAGGGTCGCTATGCGTCCAGCCCAGAAACGTGTCGGAGCTCGCCTGCATCAGCCTCTGTCCCATAACAACGCGCTGGCCCTGATTGTCGTAGCTCGGCCCCGACAGATACGGTGCCAGAACCGATTCCTGCGCTTCCTTGATCTGCAGCAGCAAGGTCTCGCCGTCTGGGGTCGCGAAGAGCCCGATCGCGCAATAGGTGCCGACACTGCCGACCCCAACGACCTTGAACAGGATATCCTGCAATCTATAGCGAGAGAGCAGCACTGCCCGCTCTGGCGGCTGCGTGGCAGCATAGCGCGCAAACGCGTCGCGAATGGTGTCGTCCTTGGCGGGAAGTCGGGTGACCAAAGGCGGCTTAACCTTGAGCTTAGGAACGTTCTTGTCGAAAGACACCAGTCCGAAATGATCGCGCGCGCTTTCAAGCCGCTCTTCCAGACGCGCACTGACTCCCTTGCGCGTATGCTTGTCCGAGAACCCCTCAATCGCCGCAGCGAGATCGATCCGATCAGACCAGATTTCAAGCGGGCTCATGGGAGCGAGACGTGCCATCTCACTCTGATAAGTGGTTGCCATGATCAGAGCGTTGCGACTTGCCTGCTTGTCAGAAGATCCTCCCTCCTGCGACGCCAGTATAAAGGATGTTCCTAAACGCTTGAGGTCCCACTCGAAAGGCGCCGGATAAGTCTCGTCGAAATCATTGATATCGAAAATCGCAATCCCTTCGGCAGAGGCGTAACTCCCGAAATTCGCGAGGTGGCAGTCACCACAACTCTGGACGATCGGTCCGGCAACAGGCGTCCGGGCGAGATCGGCCGCCATCACCGCAGCACTTCCGCGCAGGAAGGCAAAAGGAGAAGCACTCATCCGCTCATAGCGAATAGGCAGCAGGTCCTGAATTCGGCTCTCACCCTGTTTGACTAACAGGCTGACAGGATCAGTACGCCCTTCGGCTGGCACCCACTCACCATGAGCGCTGCGCGGCGTCTTCTTACGCAATGCCTGCCCTGCTTCATGACGCGCCTGCCTCGTTTCCAGAACAGAAGACGCCATAACGGAAGGGACAGTCGCAGAGTCAGCCATGAGAACGCAGCCTTGAGTTTCGTGGAGGAGGATCGATGCCATGACATCGAATGACACAAGGTCATCGTTAACCGTTTCTTTTACGCAACGCTAGGAACAACCAGCCCCAAATCCAGTACGCGCGAGCGGATCAGGGACATCGTCTGACGCGCAACCATGCCGAAAATCGTCCAGAGTGCCACTGACCAGCGCGAGACCACGCGCGCCCTCTCGAAGAGGCGCCTCTTCTATCCCGGTGGCCTTAAGCAGCCCGAGGCGCGTCTTGCTCGCGCCCCTCAGCATCCTGCGTCTCGGGCATCAGCGTCAGAAAAAAGAAGAAAGCCAGAACGGCCACAGCGGTCAGACACAAGAACCCGACATGATATCCCTCACTCTGGACGATATACCCGCCAAGAAGATTGCTGAGCCCGCCGCCGATGCCGACGCTCAGTGCCACCATGCCCTGAAGAAAGTTGAAACGTCCTGTGCCGCGCGTCAGGTCGGAGGCTATGATAATGGCGATAACGCCAAAAATACCCGCAGCGATTCCGTCCAGTATCTGAATGGCCACGATCGCTGAAGGGGCTGTAAACCAGGCAAAGAGCAAGCCACGCAAGGGCAGGATCGCATAAGCCAACAGGAAGATGGGTTTACGCCCCACCCCGTGCGCCATCATGCGCCCGACACCCCAGGCAACAATCATCATGACAAACTGAGCGACAATAACGCAGACGCTTAGCGTGATCGCTTCGGCGCCCGGATGGCTTTTGGCCATGACCTGCCCGGCGAAAGGCAGCATGGCGGCATTGCCCAGATGGAAAAGAATGATCGCTGACAGAAAAACCCAGACCGGGCGTCGCGTCATCAATCGCCCGATCGCGACAGGCGGATCATCGGAATCATCCTCGCTGCCACGCGCTATTCTCTGATCGATCTCGTTGGGACGGATCAGCAACTGGGCCAACGCACTAGCGAGGGCTGACCCGCAGACGAGATAGAAGATCCAGTTCAGCCCCCAATAGTGCCCGCAAAGGCCGGCAAGCAAAGCGGCGACAAAAGACCCGCAATGATTGATCCCCTGATTGCGACTGATGCGCCCCGGCAGTTTTTTGCGCCCGACAAGCCCAAGCGAAATCGCCGCGAGCGCAGGGGGAAGCACAGCCGTCGCAGCCCCCATCATGAGTTGCGCCGCCAGAACAGGCGCCATCCCCGACACGGACACAACGAGAAGACACGCCAGAGCGGTTACGAGCGCCGCCCCCACCACCAACGCACGTTTATGGCGGGTCGAATCAACAAGCAGACCAGCCGGGATCTGACAAAAAGCCGCGGCAAAACCTGCCAGAGCCATGGCCACGCCAATCGGACCGGCCTGCCAGTGACGCACTCCAGAGAGATAGACGGTCAGGTATGGCCCGACGCCTCCCTGAACGTCAGCCAGAAAGAAATTCGTCGCATCGAGCCCGGTAATGCTCGCGGCCGAGACCCCTTGCTGACCGGTCGATCTGGCCTGATTTTTTCCCGCCTGTTGCGCAGTCACTTTATACGGTCATCCCTCATTATCCGATCGAGCGCCTCGTGACGAAATCCGGAACAACCAGCCTCCCAGATAGATCATCGTGAACCGACGACAAGTATGTCGAAGTGCCGGATAATCGGGGAATTGAACCGTTTCGAAAGTGCTCTCGGGTCGAAATTCAGGCCCTACTCCTCAGTAAGTCAGGCCGTGGCGTTAACGTGCATCCAAAAGCAGATGTTCCGCCCGATCCTGCTTCGCTCTACCTCAGAGATCAGTGTGACGGGCTGCGGCTCTCGGTGAAATCCACCGCGCTGCAAAAGCGAGACAGAGTCCGAAGATCAGCGCCGAACATATGACGCTCGCAAGAGCTGCACCGATAACGCCGCAAAGCCTCAGCAATCCGGCGAGGATCACGAAATACAGAGCGATCACCCCGAGACGATATCTGAGAATAACGGCGAGACGCCCCATTACCGTCAACAAGGTCTCGAGTGGGATAATGCACACCTCGAGCAGGGCACTGCAGACCATGAGCAGAATAATCACGAGCTCATAATCGAAACTGTGATGCAGCATGAGAGTCACGATCGTTTTTCCGCCAAACAACGCTACCAGCATCGCGAGGCTGAAAAGCCGATAATCACAAGCGTCAGTTTACGCGCAACATGCCGCAATTCCTGCCAGTTCTGACTATCCCGAAAACGGACAAATTCGGGGTAGAGGCTCGGGATCATCATTTGAGCGGGTTTGGCGAGACCATCGCAGATCTGCTTTGTGACACGATAAATGGCCACGTCCCGAGCACCCAGAAGAGCACCGATAATCAACGTGCCTCCCTGCCTGAAAACAGCATCGAGAACCTGATTCACGCTGACTCTGAGAGTGAAGCCCCAGATCCCGGAGATTTCCGAAGGTGCCAGCAGACAAGGGAGAAGCCGCGTGTCTTTGCCCATTTGACGCCGCAACAACACCAGACCGCCCAGGCTCGACAGGATGAACAGGGCGAACTGATGCAAAAACCAGACGAGCAGGAAAAATTCCAGCGAGGCGTGACAGAGATCGCCAATCAGATATCCCAGCGTCCGCACACAGGTCGATGCGAAGTCGAAAAGTGCCGCCAGACCGAACCGGTTGCATAGTCTGATCAGTCCTGTCGACCATCCCGTATTCATGACCGCAGCGGTGAGCATCATCCAGCTTGCGTCCCGCTTCACCGGTTCGGACCACCCCAGGAGATGCGTGCCCCCCAAAGTGATCGCCACGACCCCCGCGATCAGACCGACACAGGCACTGATCATATCCGAGCGGATACAATAGCCGAGTATTGGCATGAAACGACGCTTGTCTCTCGCCTCGAAGGAGGCGGTTCCATAGTGCAACAAGGTCTGCCACGACTGCAGATGCGTCATGTCCGAGACCAGCATGACAAAAGTCGTGATCAGCAGAAGAACACCGAAGCTCTTCAGTCCAAGCGCATGCACAGCCCAGGCCACATAGGCAAAGCTGCAAATGGCGTTGATAATCCGACTGGAAATCAGAAAGCCGGTATTGCTGAAGATACGGTGGAGTGCCGAGCGTGGTTTAGAAGCCATAGAGGACAACCAGACCGTGCGAGATCGTGTTTGTCAAAGGGCTGCACGCAGAACAGGCTGCCTCCAGGCACGAGAACCTGTTTCGCGCTGCATCAGCGCAAGAAAAACCTCGCCCCCGTGCGACACATGGAAAGGGGCGACGAGCCGGGCCAGCTCCGCACCCTCGGGCGGTGTCTCGGCCAGAAGAGCCGACAAGGCCTCTGCCAGAGCCGCCTCATCCCTGGTCGGCACAATGAGACCAGTCAGGGGGCTCGTCATCAGACTCTCTACGGCGGGAGAGCACCGGGTTGAAACGACCTGACGCCCGGCAGCAAGCGCTTCGAGAAGCACCGCACCGAAACTCTCGCAATGTGACGAGAGAACGAAGAGACGCGCCTGATCGAGAAAAGGGCGAATACTGGGAACGTAACCGGTAAAAGTGACCCTTCCGCTGAGATCGAGCGCGCTGACTAACGCCTCAAGCGTGCTGCGCTCCGGCCCATCTCCGCAGATCGTCAGACTGGCGTCGGGGTCGGCGCTCGCGACACCGCGAAACGCTTTGATGAGCAGGTCAAAACCCTTGATCCGCACGAGGCGCCCCGCCGCAAGGATGGTTTTGCAGCCATCCGGCACGGGGCTGCGTCGTCCCTCGTCCCACAAGGCAGGAAGCGGCACAACTTCGACCCGAGCGCATCCGACAATGTCGCGCGTTTCACGCGCAAGAGTATCACTCAGCGTGGTGATGGTGTCCGCCTGCTTCAGCAGCCAGCGCATCCGCCAGTCGTACACCCGCTGAGCCAGACGCGAGCGATTGGCGCGGCATACGGGCGAACTTACCTGAGCAACAATCCGGGGGGCACATGCAGGGGGAAGCGTTTTCAGCAACGGCACGACCGGCCAGTGGCTATTCCCCGGAATGTAACAGGCATCGACGGGTTTATTACAAAAGACCCGACGCGCGCCAAATGCCAGAGACCAGGCAAGACGCTTGTCCCCTAGCCTCGGCTTCAGTCCCAGATCGACAATCCTGATCGAGCGATCAACCAATGCTGACAAGGGGCCCTCGAGGCGTCCAACCACCAGCGTGACCTCAATCCCCCGCGAGGACCAGTAATTGGCGAGGCCAATCGCGACACGTTCACTCCCGCCAAGTCGGAAGTCACGCAGAACAACACCGATAGAGCCTGGGGCGGGTCGAAACGACTGCCTTTCAGCAAGAGAAATGACAGACATGAAAGACAGCCGATCTGACTCGTGATGAGAGATCTGCACCGCTTGTCATAGTTTGACACGAGATACAATGTGTTACATCGATCTTTGCCAAATCTTAAGATTTGGCCCTCACCGACCGAGGTCAGGTGAGGACATTTCAGTCAGAGACAGGGTGGCCTTAGTCTTTCGAGGCGGAGTCCGATTTACCCGGTTGAGTGGAATGCTCGACGTCGTATGCCGTCGCTTTCTCTTCATAGCTGCCCTTCGCGCCCGGATGCTCCTTGTCGTAGAGCGCAGCCTTTTCACGGGCTTCCTTGCGGTATTCGTGACGCTTGTACATGCCTGTTGCACAACCGCCCATCGCACCGAGCACGCCATGCTTCACCAGATGACCGCCAACCGCACCCGCAGCCCCATATTTCAGACACCCGCCAGGCTCGGCATGGGCAAGCGGCGCGGCCAGAGCCATCGCGATCAAGGGAAGACCAAGAAGAAGACGCATGAGGAATTTCCTTAACAAGACATCCCTCCCCCATTCGGGAGGAAACGCCAGAGATACAATTATGCAACGACGCCGGAATCAGATCTCGACCTGATGTCCGATCTCGACCAGACGCTCACGAGGCAGGGTAAATCTGTCTGAAGCCCGCACCGCGTTACGATACAGGAAGCCGAACAGGATTCGGCGCGGCTCTACCATTTTGGGCTTCTTCAGGTCAGGAACGACGTCGTCATCACCGGCAAAGAAGACCACCTTGTCCAGATCGATCGTACAACCCTGCTCCTGCGCCTGACGGAGCACGTAATAAAGATTGGGGATCTCGACAAACCCGAAGGTCACATTGATCTGCCAGAGCCCTTCGCCCAGATCCTTCACTGTCATGCGCTCATCGGCAGGAATACGGGGCACGGTATCGAACTTCACGTTCAGCGCCACAACCTGCTCGGGCAGACACTGAAAATCGGCAACATGGCGCATGACGATTGGCGGCAGGGCGCTCTCGTAGCGAGAGAGGAAAACGGCAGCCCCCGGGGTGCGGATCAACTGTCCATCGCGCAGTTTCTGCCGCACCTTGTCTGTGCGCTCGCCCAGAGGCGCGAGCCCGGCACGGAGCAAGATCGTGCCGCGATGCCACGTCGTCATGATGACGTAGATCAGCAACCCGATCAGCAGAGGCACATAACCGCCCTTGTCGATCTTGAGCAGATTGGCGACAAAAAACGCGATATCGACCACGAAGAAGCAAAATGCGATGGGCAGAGCCTTCCAGAGGGCCCATTTCCAGCGCTCGCGCATAACATCGAAGATCAACAGCGTCGTCATGAGCATGGTGGTCGAAACCGCAGTGCCGTAGGCCCCTGACAACGCGTCAGAACTCTTGAAGCTGAAAGCAATGAGCAAGGTCACGACCATCAGCAGCCAGTTCACGACCGGAACATAAATCTGGCCGTACTCACTATCCGAAGTCTGGCGGATATTGAGGCTTGGAAACCAGCCAAGCTGCATCGCCTGACGCGTCAGGGTGAACGCCCCCGTGATAATGGCCTGGCTCGCAATAATTGTTGCAAAAGTCGCCAGCACGACCATCGGCAAAACCAGCCCGTGCGGCATGGTTGCGAAAAAGGGATTATCCTTGACCTGTGGATGACTGACCAGAAAGGCCGTCTGCCCCGCATAGCTCAGAATCAACATCGGCAGAACGATCGCGGCCAGAGCCAGACGGACGCTTGGACGTCCGACATGGCTCATATCAGCATAAAGCGCTTCTGCACCGGTGACGGACAAAAAGACCGCCCCCAGAATCACCAGACTATTGGCACCATGCTCATAGAGAAAATGCAGACCGTAGAACGGGTTCAGTCCAACGAGTACAGAAGGATCATGCAGGAGCGAACTTAGACCGATCCCGCCAAGAGCAAGAAACCAGAGCAGCATGATCGGGCCGAATACCGCGCTGATCCGCGCTGTACCCAGAGGCTGGATAGCAAAGATCGCAAACAGGATAACGGCGGCAACCGGCAGGATATAGGGTTGGAGGGATTTGGTGACGATCCCGATCCCTTCTACCGCACTCAGAACCGAAATAGCCGGTGTGATCGCGCCATCGCCATAGAGCAGAGCGGCACCGAAAAGACCCGCAGCAGCAAGCAACGTGCCCTTCGTGTACCAATGTTTGCCGAAGGATCGACCAACCAGCGAGAAGAGCGCAAGAATGCCACCTTCGCCCTTGTTATCGGCGCGCATGACAAGCGTCGCATATTTGAGCGCGACCACCGTTATCATGGTCCAGACCAGAAGGGAGAACCCACCTAGAAGCGTGGTTCTGTCGGTAGACCCCGTGTCGCTCAGGACGGTCTGCAGGGTGTAAAGCGGACTGGTGCCGATATCACCAAAAACGATACCAAGGGCTGCCAAAGCTCCGGGCAGCACCTTCCTGTGTTCTTCGGCCATACGGCTCCCCGTTAAACTGCCGGGCCCTCATTCATGATGACGGGCGTCGGCATTCAGAAGTTTGACGTCAATGATCATCGCGCCTGAAAAAAACATGGGCTTGACGAGATGCTTGATGACGTGATGTCCATCGCCCCCCTGAATCTGCACCGGCACCGTAATATCGTAGCCGGAGAGCCGGGCGTCGTAGGTGGCATCGGGACCATTAAGCGCGACCAGAGCAATCAGTTCATCGTTTGTCATAATTTCTTCCAAACCAGCAGAGACTGCCATGCAACGACAAGCCCTGCTGGCCGGTTGCAGTCCTCAGCTGGTCTGCCAGCCATGCCCGATAAAGGCGATGCGCCGACCCGCTGGCATATCCTGAACGACAATGATCTGACGCTCTTCGAGATAGGCAAGTTGACGGCGTGCACGGCCTAGTGAATGGGTGCCATAAGCCTCGGCGATCGCCTCGTCACCTGGGCAGGAGGCGCCATCGAGAGCCGCGCGCGCGAGAAGCAGCACAACACCCTGAACGTCTTCCGGCACCGCACGGGCGATCTCCAGCGCCTGCTCCCAGCTCTCTTCCCGCGTCTGCTCGAATGTCGAACCCGAACGCACGCTTGCAAGCAACAGACGAAATGCCGCCAGATCAAGCACGTCGCGGTCAAGCCTCTCGATACGCGCTCTGAGCTGGAAATCCTGGTAGAGCGTTGCCAGCGGACGATAGGCCGAGTCAGTCTCTGCAACGACGGCCTCTGTCAGACGCCAGAGAAGGTCGGGAGCCGCTTCGACGGAAGCAATAACGTCCTCCACCGGAGCAGCCGCCGAATAGGCATCGAGCTGAGCGAGAAGATCGGGCGCTGGTGCCCGGCGCTCTCTTGGCCGAGGAGCCGCTTCAACCACGGGCTCGAGGATCAGGCTGTAATTGTCTTCCGCAGGACGTGCTTCGAACGGGGTCAGGAGCGGCCCATTGGCATGGCTTGCTGTCTCGACCGAACCGATCGACACCATCAGCGGCCTGCGGCTTAAGGCAGGGCCGAGCGCCATGAACTGCCCGCGCGCCAGATCGCGAAATCCTTCTGCCGTCCGCCGCTCCATTCCCAGAAGATCGGCCGCACGCAGCATGTCGATATCGAGAAACGTGCGCCCCATAAGAAAATTCGAGGCTTCGGCTGCAACATTCTTGGCGAGCTTTGCCAGTCTCTGTGTCGCAATCACACCGGCAAGGCCGCGCTTTCGACCACGGCACATCAGATTGGTCATGGCCCCCAGAGAGAGACGACGGGCCTCATCAGACGTATCGCCGCCTGCGACCGGGGCAAAAAGCTGCGCTTCGTCCACCACCACAAGCACCGGGTACCAATGAGCACGCGGTGCTTCGAACATCCCGTTCAGGAATGAGCCGGCAGCGCGCAGCTGCATCTCGGCCTCGACCGATTCCAGATTGAGCACCACAGATGCCCTATGGGCACGAGCCCGCTCGCCAGCCGCTCTCAGCGTAGCCTCTGTCTGCTCTGACGCATCGATCACCAGATGGCCGTATTTCTCGGCGAGCGTAACGAAATCACCTTCGGGATCGATGATGACCTGCTGAATGAGAGTGGCTGTCTGCTCCAGAAGACGACGCAAAAGATGCGACTTCCCCGAGCCCGAATTTCCCTGAACGAGCAGGCGGGTTGCAAGGAGTTCTGTCAGGTCTAGCTGGACATCCGCGCCGTCTCGGCCACGGCCCATGGTGATGGATACGCTCATGGGGTGTCCCTAGCGCACCTTGCCCCCAAAGTCAGCCATTACCCGGCTGATCGCTGCCCTTGACCAGCCAAGCCCTGACCCCGTCCGCTGCGGCGCGCCCGGTCGCGAAACAGGCCTGAAGCAGATACCCGCCTGTCGGAGCCTCCCAGTCCAGCATTTCGCCCGCCACAAACACGCCAGGACGGTGTTTCAGCATCAGGCCATGATCGAGCGCATCGTATCGGATACCGCCTGCCGTCGAGATGGCACGAGCCAGTGAGTCCGGTGCGGTCAGGATAACGGAACAGGCCTTGATCTCCCGCACAAGCTCTTGCGGGGTCACATTGGGCGCTGTGTTCTCTCGCAGGAGCCATCGTGCGGCGGGAGAGAGCCCCAGACGACGCAATCTGTTGGACTGACTCTCCCGCGCACGAAAGCTCTCGAGCCTTGTGAGCAGCGCGTCAGGCGTCACGCCCGGACGCAGATCGATCGAAATCTCCAGCCGCCCGTCCCGAAGCAGCGCCTCGCGCCAGCAGGCCGATAAGCGATAGACCGGCGCGCCCTCGATCCCCTGCCGAGTGATCGTGACATCACCCCGAGCCTTCTGACCCGCGCCACTCAGCGTGACCGAATGCAGCACCTCACCCTGAAACTGCTCATGAAAGGCGGGAGAGAGCGCTGTCAGAAAACCACAATTAGCGGGTCTGAGCCGCGCAACAGCGTCGGGCGGCACGAAGCCGGCCCAGTCACCATCGCTCCCAAGACGCGGCCATGACGCGCCGCCCAACGCCAGCACAACAGCATCGGCACGGATCTCTCTCTCGCCTTCTGTCGTCAGAAAACGAAGCGCCCCTGCCTCACTCCAGCCCAGCCACCGATGACGCAGCGCAAAGCGCACCTTCTGGACAGATAGCCGCGCAAGCCAGGCGCGCAGCAAGGGAGAAGCCTTCATGGCCTGAGGAAAAACGCGGCCACTTGTGCCGGTAAAGCAGGGCTGCCCCAGTTCCTCCGCCCAGTGACGAAGCGCCTGAGGCGGGAACCGACGCACCAAAGGCGCGAGCCACGCCGTAGCCTCTCCGTATCGAGACAGAAAACTGTCGAGATCCTCTGCATGGGTCAGATTCAGACCACTCCGACCTGCCATCAGAAACTTGCGCGCCGGCTGGGCATCTGATCGTAGACAACGACATCGTGCCCTTCAGCGGAGAGGCTCTCTGCTGCGGCAAGACCGGCGGGCCCGGCGCCGATCACGGCGATGGTTTGGGGTGACTGCATGACGCAGAGTTAAGCCTCTTCACCAAATAGTGCCAGAAGACTTGGCTTTTAGGCCTTGAGCCTCCGAGGGGAACCGCCACATCTCCCCGCGCGCTGCACTTCACACCTCCTGTTCCGATGGAGCCCGCTCCTCGGACCCTCGTTTCTCCCTCTCCAAGCCTTGTGATCCTTCAGGACAGCCCATGATCGCTCTCTCCTCAAAAACTCTCTCGACCCTCCCTGCCAGCGTCGAGGTTTTTGCCTATGATCGCGCCTCCCTGAAAGCCGGGATCGTTCATCTGAGCGTCGGGAATTTTCATCGCGCCCATCAATGCTGGTATGTGGACCGGCTTCTGGAGCACCCTGGCAATGAAGGCTGGGCCTTTTGCGGCGTCGGCTGATCGACGATGCAACCGAGCGTCTCAAGCTCGAGGCATTTCCCGCTCAGGACAATCTCTACACCCTGACGCGCTATGCCCCGGATGGCAGCAAACGCCATCAGGTGATCGGCTCGATGCTCGATTATCTGTTCGCTCCGGCTGACCCGCAGGCCGTACTGGCACGCATGTCTAATCCTGAGACCCGCATCGTCTCGATGACGATCACCGAGGGTGGCTATAATCAGGATCATGCAACAGGCGAGTACCGCCTGGACAATGCGCTCACCAGGCGCGAGCTCGCCAATCCTGGCCAGCCCGAATCCGCGTTCGGCTATATCGTGGAGGCGCTGCGCCTGCGCCGTGCTGCCGGCATTGCGCCGTTTACGGTCATGTCCTGCGATAATCTGCGCGACAACGGCGTGGTGACGAAGCGCTCCGTTCTGAGCCACGCCCGCGCCCTCGACCCCGCCCTTGCAGAATGGATCGAGAAGGAAGTGACCTTCCCCAGCTCGATGGTCGATCGCATCACGCCAGCCGTTCTGAAAGAGGACGCCGATCACGTGAACGCCGAATGTGGCGTCCATGACCGGCTTCCTGTCATTTCTGAAGAATTCGCTCAATGGGTGATCGAAGATCGCTTCGTCAACGGACGACCCGCGCTGGAAAAAGTTGGCGCCCAGATCGTCCCCGACGTGCACCCCTACGAGCTGGCCAAGGTGCGGATGCTCAACGCGTCGCATTCGGTGCTCGCCTATCCCGGTCAGCTCGCCGGGCTCGAGACCGTACGCGACGCCATCACCGACAAACAAATCGGTGCCCTCGTCGAACGCTTCATGAGCTGCGATGTCATTCCTCATCTCAGCGCACCGGCAGACATGCCCCTTCCCGCTTATCGCGACCTGATTATTGCGCGCTTCAGCAACCCCGATGTCGGCGACCGTCTGGCTCGTATCACGGGCGATGGTGGCAGCAAATTACCGGTCTTCCTCGCGCCGAGCTGGAACAAGCTCGTCGCCTCGGGCGGTCAGCTCGATCGGATGATTTTCGTTCTGGCCTGCTTCATCCGTTATCTGCGCGGACGTACCGATCAGGGAGAGATATTCACGCCTTTCGAGCCGTCCATCAGCCCGGATCAACGCGTGCTGGCAAAGAATTGGGACACGGTCTTTTCAATGATCGTGTTCGAGAGCTTCACCCTCAGTGACGACCATCGTCGTGAGATTCGTGAAATGGCGGAAAGCTTGGAACAGCGTGGCACGAGCGTCGTTCTAGCTGAACTCCTCGCGGCAGAGCCTGCCGGAGCCTGATGGGTTCGGGCCGGGGCTAAGACTGCCGCCTTCCTCTTTCAAGGCGCTTCCATGTCCCTGCGGCACTCGTTTTTGCGATATTCCGGTCTCACCGTTTCTCTCGCGCTTTTGGCTACAGCCCCTCTCGGGGCGAGCGAGGCGCGAGCAACCCCTCTTGCTTCGCTTTCCGGCGCAACGTCGTGGCTGAATACGACCCCGCTCTCTGCTGACGCTCTCAAGGGTAAGGTGGTTCTGGTCGATTTCTGGACCTATTCCTGTATCAACTGTCTGCGCGAGCTGCCCTATGTCGAAGCATGGGCCACCAAATACAAACCTTACGGACTGGTCATCATTGGCGTTCACGCGCCGGAATTCGCGTTCGAGAAGAATGTCGATAACATCAAGAAGGCCCTCGATCGTTTCCACATCACCTTCCCTGTTGCGGTCGATAACGACCGTGCCATCTGGAACGGCTTTAACAACGAATACTGGCCAGCTGCCTATTTTATCGGTGGGGATGGAAAGGTGCAGACGCATCATTTCGGCGAAGGCGATTACGATCGCTCCGAGCATCTGATCCAGTCCATGCTCCGTGAGAACGGGGCCCAGAACCTGCCGGACGATCTTGTTCATCCCACGGGCACCGGAGAACAGGCCGAGACCGATCTATCTGCCAATCTCAGCCCTGAAACCTATATCGGCTACTCACGCGCGGCGCATTTCATCTCGACAGGCGGTGCCATTCAGGACGCGCCGAACGAGTATGTCATTGAGACGAAGCCGCTATTGAGTGACTGGGGCCTTACCGGAAACTGGACGGTCGGGCCGGAATCGGCGCGCCTCAACAAGGCGAATGGATCCATTACTTACCGCTTCCATGCGCGGGACCTGCATCTGGTGATGGGCTCCACCCAGAGCAACACCCCTGTGTCCTTCAAGGTGACGATCGATGGTCATCCGCCCGGAGATATGCATGGCACTGATTGCGACGCAAACGGCGTCGGCACGGTGACCGGCCAGCGGCTCTATCAGCTCGTGCGTCAGTCCAGCTACTCGGTAGACGACCATGTCTTCAAGATCGAATTCATAAGCCCTGGCGTCGAGGCCTTCTCCTTCACCTTCGGCTGAGATCAGGACGTTTCAGGGGGCACGAAGGCCCCCTGAAACGCGTAACTCAGAAGCTGGTGGAGACCGTGCCCGTCATCGTAAACCGGGCGGCGGTCATGAAGGAATTTCCATACCCGGTATAGGATTAAGGCTCCCGCTATAGACCGTGCTCGGGTCCTTGGCGCTGTAGATCGCGCCCATGGCGCCCGTACGAACGATCGATCCCGTAACATTGGCGAAATTCAGCTTGATCGTCGGCGATTGCGCAAAGCGACCGGTTTGAAACGATAGCCCAGTGAGATCGTATTGGTCACAAATCCCGGCATGCGCTGGTCGCCTGCCACGCTGACCGATTGCGGACCGGTATAATGCAGGCTCGCATTGCCGAAAAAGCCCGCATATTTGTAGGTCAGGCCGAAATTGGCGAGGACGCGCGGCGCCATGATCGCCTGCGTCCCCTTCGAATTCAGCATCGTATTGGTGTACGGATCGAGCACATTGCTGTCCTGCACAGCATGCAGATACTCGACCGATGCATAGGGGCTGAAACCGTGGATCGGCCGCGCCGAAATCATCGCGTCAAACCCGCGCATATGCTGATTACCGATCGAGAACGGCCTGAACTGGTTCATGCCGAGATACTGGTTCACGATGCGGTTGGTCACATTATAGTTGAAGAACGAGGCATCGAGAATGATGTGCTCATCGTGGTAGCGATAACCGAGTTCTTCCTTGATCGAATACTGATTTTTCGGGATGGGCATGCTGGTATAGAGCCACCCCAGATCGACCGCGCTCGGCTGACGATAATCGCCTTCGGCATTCATGTAGATCTGGCTGTGCTCATCGATCGTGTACCCGACCGAAAGCTGCGGCAGCGGCTCGGTACGATTGACGACCATGCGCCCGTAGAGATCCTTGTTCCACGTATTGGCCATAACGAACTTGAACCCGGCCTGGATATCCAGCCTGTCGTTCAGATATTTCGCGTGGTCTTCGATAAACAGGCTGTGGATCTCGGTTCCGGCATTCTGCTGATCGCCAGCAGCAATCTGGTACGCAGCCCAGTTCGGGCTCGGAGCCGCCCCGTTCTCCATCGTATAACTGGTCGGGTAGGATTGCGCAGTATAGTTGTTTTCGTACCAGTAGCCGACCGCGACATGATTATGGCGATCGATATCGTAACCGAGCTTGGCAACAGCCCCTCTACGCTCGGTCGCCCCCTGCAGAAAGTAGCTTGTCACATTGCGCACGCTGCCATCGGCCTGAGTCGCCGTTCCGCCGGGAGACGCATCCCAACCACGACCGAGATTGTAATAAGCCTGCAGGTCGAACACAAAGCGATGCGGCAGGACGATGTGGATCGGCGCCGATATAAAACCTGATTCCAGTAATCGGTATTGTTCTTCCAGTAGTTGATATTGCTGGAATCCGCTGACCGGCCGTAGCCCTGCCCGGTATGCTTGTAGCGGTAAAACTGCTGCGCCGTCGGATAGTTATCAATCGTGAAATCTTCCCAGTTCCACGAGACAAAGGTCTTTGCGTAAGAGCCGTTTTCCCACAGCTTGTTAAGCCCGAAATCGATATGCCGGCGATCATTGATGCCCGCGCCCATCCAGCTGCGCGTATGGGTATTCGAAAACGAGAAATAACCATGCACGCCGGTATGTCCGATCTCTCCGGTATCGAGACGAATAAATTCGCGCGAGAGATTATTCGTGCCGTAAGAGAAATCGACCAGCCCGCCAAATTTCTTCGCAGGCGTATGGGTCTGTTCATTCATGGTGCCGCCCGCTGCCGACATCACAGGCAGCGCCGTCTCGGAACTTCCGGGCGTCAGGGAAACGGATTCCAGATTTTCCGTATCGACATTTTCCGTGATGTATTTCGCCGCAGCCGCCGGTGCGCCATCGACGAGAAGCGCCATGTCCAGATCGGTCAGACCACGGGCCTGAATCTGGCCCCCCTGCATCCCGTAAGGATCCGGCGTGCTGATACTGACACTCGGCAGATTCTGGATAAGGTCGAGCGCCGTGCTCGAGGGATTGCGCATCGAGATATATTCATGATCGACCGTCTGCACGGTCCGTGGCGCGCGTTCGATCCGCATCATGCCTCCACCGCCATTCAAAGCCTGACGGGAGGTCGTGACAGAGATTTCCTCTTCACCCTTTGCCTCGACAGGCTTGGCGCTTTTGTGAGGAGCGCCAACCGGATGTTTCTTGCCGGGCTGGGCCTGAGCCGCGAGGGCTGAGCCGGAAAACGTCATGATCGACACGAGGCTTGTCGACATCATCAGACGGGCAAGAGCCATAAAGCGTGGCGAGGTGACTCCTGACGTCATGCGGGATCCTATCTTTACGAATTCTGATACGCTTTCAGTCGCTCCCGAACGTTACCAGCCAAGCTGTCTGCCGCCCGTCGAGCGTGAACTGAGAGCGCCCATTCGTATACAAGACGAAATGATCTCGCAACGAATCATTTCCGTTATGAATATCTCCTATTTCGATAAATCATGTTGAGTGATCGATCGATCCGATCAGCCTTTCTCAGCGAAAGGGACATGGCCCGCTCTCTCGGTGGGGAGAGCCAGAAGCATGTCGGGGCCGGGATAGAAATCACCTGACCGCCTTGCGACCATAGGCTTTATCACCTCACTCCGGGCGTATCCCCCGCAGAGTGAGGCAGCATGTCACAGATCGATGTCGAGCCCGATATCGAGCGCCTTGACACTATGGGTCAGCCAGCCGAGCGACAAAACGTCCACACCCGTTGCGGCAATGGCAGGCGCCGTTTCTGGCGTAATCCCGCCAGAGGCTTCGGTCACGGCACGCCCATCGACCAGCTCCACGGCCTGGCGCAACAAGGCAGGTGCCATGTTATCGAGAAGATAGGCATCGGCGCCGCCACCAGACATGGCTTCCTTGAGCTGTTCGAGCGTATCCACCTCGAGTGCGACCGCCATCAAATGCCCTGCTCGGCTCCTCGCAGCACGGAGCGCTGCCTCCACGCCACCGCAAAGCGCGATATGATTATCCTTGATCAGAATTGCATCATCGAGGCGATACCGATGATTGCTTCCGCCTCCGGCTTTGACCGCATATTTCTGGATGGCGCGCAGTCCGGGCAGGGTTTTGCGCGTACAGCAGATCCGCGCTTTCGTGCCCTGCACCGCATCGACAACCTGCCGCGTCGCCGTCGCGATCCCACTCAGATGCGAGAGAAGATTGAGGGCTGTACGCTCTCCGCCCAGAATGGTCTCGGCATACCCCTCGACCTCAGCGAGGATATCGCGTGGCACGATCCGGCTGCCGTCGTCCTTGAAGAGGGTAAACTCCACCTGCGGCTCGAGCAGGGAAAACGCCAGACGCACAGCGCTCATGCCGGCCACCACACCTTCGTGACGTGCGCGAAAGACTGCTCGTAATCGCTGACCGGGACGGGCAATCGCCTGGGTTGTGGCATCACCCCCCACGCCAAAATCCTCGACAAGCCCTGCCCGAACGATCGGCTCCCACATCAGATCGGGGAGAGGTGAAACAAGTGACGTCATGCGCAGACAGTGCTCCGTTCCTGAAGGCCGATATCTTTCAAGGTGAAATGGTAACGTCCGACCGCAGAGGGCTCCTGACAATCGAGACGCCAGTGGCTCCCCCGGCTTTCGCGACGACGCAGGGCAGCGGCGGCGATCGCTGCGCCAACCAGAGCGTGATCGTCGCGCTCGGCCAGCGGTGCGAGACTGGCCAGCAATGCTTCGATCCCGTCATGATCGCGCAAAATCCCGGCGCCCCGGTCCATGCGCTGACCGAAACTGGCGGCACCCAGACGCGCGGGACGAGACGGATTCTGGCAGGAATGGCGCTCGCGTGGCGCGTTATTGACGTCCCATGCGACCGCTCGCCCCATGACGAAGGCTTCGAGCAGAGAATTACTGGCCAGTCTGTTGGCCCCGTGCAGCCCGGTGCAGGCCACTTCGCCACAGGCCCAAAGCCCGGTGAGGCTGGTGCGCCCATGCAGATCTGTCGCGACACCGCCCATATGGTAATGCACCGCCGGGCGCACCGGGATCGGCTCCCGATCCGGATCGATACCAAAGCTTCGGCAGGACCGTGCAATTCCGGGAAACTGACGCGAAAAGAGCTGTCTCAAGCCCTTCCCCGCCCTGCCGCTTCGCGCATCGAGAAAGACGCGATGTCCGTCCAGACGATGTCGGGCAATCGCGCGAGAGACCCGGTCCCGCGATTGAAGCTCCTCGGTGAAACGCCCCCCCGTTTCATCCACCAGCACCGCACCCGCACCGCGCACGGCCTCGCTGATCAGAGGCGCGCGTCCTCCTCCCGTCTCGACATCGAGCGCGGTCGGGTGAAACTGGACGAATTCCATATCGGCCAGTCTGGCGCCCGCGCGAGCCGCCGCTGCGAGTCCTCGTCCCGTATTGCTCCCGGGGCTCGTTGCCACGGCATAAAGCGCCCCGGCTCCCCCGCTCGCCAGAATACAGAAATTTGTCGGAATGAACTGCCCTGTGTTGAGCCAGACGCCGCGTATCTCTCCCTCAACCTCATGAAGGTGATCCAGCGTCACCCCTTCGAGCACGACAATACGCGGCAGCGCTTTTACACGGGCGATGAGGGCCTGCATGATTCCGGCACCACTGCTATCCCCTCTCACATGGGCGATGCGCGCACGAGAATGCGCGGCTTCCAGGTGCAGATCAAGGGCGTCTTCTCCCTTGCGGTCGAACGCCACCCCCCATTCGAGCAGGGTCGCCAGAGCAGAGGGACCTGCTGCAATGATCTCTTCGACGGCTTTGGCATCGCACAGCCCGTCACCTGCATCGAGCGTGTCTTTTATATGCAACGAGACGTCATCATCGTGACCGACAGCTGCCGCTAGCCCGCCTTGTGCCAACATGCTGGCAGCCTCGTCCCCAAGAGGGGTCGGGCTTAACACAACACAGGGACGATCGAGGTGAAGCGCCGCCGTGAGCCCGGCCAGACCGGCCCCTGCGATTACCGGCCAGCCAGCAAAACGGGTCAGCGTCATCATGGGCGCCTCAGATCGCCAGCATGCGTTCGACTGCACGCCGCGCCTGCGGAAAGAGAGCATCAGGAATGGTCACTTCCTCCCCCATCGTCTCCAGCGCGCGCCGGATGGCTGGCAGTGTGATGCGCTTCATATGCGGGCAGAGATTGCAGGGCCTGACGAAGTCGACCGCCGGGTTCAGAGCGGCAAGATTATCGCTCATGGAGCATTCGGTCACGAGCAGCACTTTCTTTGGCTGCTTCACGGCAACAAACTCCATCATCCCAGCAGTCGACCCTGCATAATCGGCTTCCGCCACCACGTTGGGGGGGCATTCAGGATGAGCGAGCACCACCACACCCGGATGCATACGTCGATATTGGCGGATCTCCAGCGGCGTGAAGCGTTCATGCACTTCGCAATGACCGGGCCAGGTCAGCATCTCGATGCCGGTTTCATTCTGGATATTCTGCGCCAGAAACTCATCCGGAATCATGATGACACGCGGCACACCGAGGCTCTCAACGACTTTCTTTGCATTGCCTGACGTACAGCAGATATCGGTTTCCGCTTTAACGGCCACCGAGCTGTTCACATAGGTCACGACCGGAACGCCCGGATAGGTCGCCTTGAGCGCACGCACATTTTCAGCCGTGATCGATTCCGCCAGAGAACACCCGGCCATGGAGTCGGGAATAAGCACCGTTTTCTCGGGGTTCATCAACTTGGCGGTCTCAGCCATAAAATGAACGCCTGCCATCACGATGACCTGCTCTTCGGCACGCTGAGCCTCACGCGCCAGCGCCAGACTGTCACCACGGATATCGGAGATGCAGTGGAAGATTTCCGGTGTCTGATAATTATGGGCGAGAATCACGGCATTGCGCTCGCGCTTGAGCCGCAGAATTGCCCTGATATCGTCAGCAAAATTCTGCTCCCAGTCCTCGCGCGTCATCAGGCGGGAAACGGGCTCGAAAAGCTCATCGCTGCGATCTCTGACGAGGGTCATCTGATCCATGAAGATCCACTCCGCTCATTTATACTCTCATTGAGCATAATAGGGGTAAAGCTGTTACGCCAGTCAACACTGGAATGAGGCGTCCGATTAGCAAAGCCACATTCCTGTGATCCCCGCGGCGCCGTTCGGCTTCAGACCGATCGTGCGATGGGCAGTTTGGAGCCCATCAAGTGACGCGTCCCGATCACCGTCCCTTTGAAGCGATAAAGACGCGCAGGACGACCCTGCGCCTGCATCTCGGCCTTCCCAGTCTCCTCGACCAGATCCTGCGCGAGAATGAGCCGACGGAAATTCTGTTTGTGCAGGGGGCTGCCCGCAATGGCTTCGACCGTGCGTTGCAATTGCCACAGGGTGAAGGTCTCGGGCATGAGTTCGAACACAACAGGTCGGTAGCGTATCTTGGCGCGCAACCGGGCCAAAGCTGTCGCCAGAATACGCCGACGGTCCGAAGGCATCGACCGACCGGGCGCCAGCCAGGAACCTGGCTGCTGCGACTCAGGGAGTAGACCCGCTTCCCAGAGCAGCTCATAGCGATGCAGAACCAGCTCATCGCTCCAGGGCTGTCCATCCAGACCGAAAGTCTCCGCACATCGCCACAGACGGGCAGCATCTCCCTTGGCCCACACCGTCAACGCACGGGCAATTTCGGACAGCAGAGGATCGGCACCGTGCTCACGCCGGTTTTCCCACGGAAAATACTCATAAAGGCCACGCCAGCCCTGCTGCGCCTCTTCGAGACGGGTCAGGCCCATATACGAAATACGGATCAGACGTGGATGATCCTGCACGCCTGTCTCAAGCCCTGCCGTTTCGGCAAAGGTATAGAGCTGCTCGATATGACCCAACCGGCACTGGGTCTGCTGCTCAACCCACAGCCTCATGCCACGCTGCAAAGAACGATGCCGGGTCTCGAGAGGCCCTGAGGGCAGGTTACGGCCCTGATCGAGGGTCAGAACGAGCGGCACCTCATCCTGCACGGCAATCAGCACGGCCACCAGTTCCGACTGGATCTCGTTCATGCAGAGACCACGCGCCCGGTTGTCAACAGCAAAAGCCCCCGCAGGATTTCAGCCGGAGAAGGAGGACATCCGCGCAAGGCAACATCGCATTGCCTGACGCCCGCCAGATCTGCCTCGAGGATCCCTCCAAGCACGGCATAATTGCTGGCGAAAGGCCCCTGTCCCAAGGCGCAGTCTCCGATTGCAACAACTCCTTTCGGCGATGGCATGGCCGCCCAGCGCGCCCGAAAGGCCGGAACCATGGCACGGGTGATGACACCCACGACAAAAAGGAGCTCGGCATCATGAGGCGTCTCGACAAAACGGATATCGTGACGCGCCAGGTCGTAGGCCGCCCCCTGAAGGGCCATGGTTTCGACAAGACACCCATCGCATCCCCCACCGGCAACCAGATGCAACGTCAAGGGACGCGGTGCCGGTGGGAGGGCACTGCGGGGCCGCCAGCGATGGGCGTCCAGGAGTGCACGCAGGAAGATCATTCAAGGGTCCGCTCAGGTAATGGAGACCAAGATATGGCCCCAAATGCGCCATTCGACAAACTTGGCTCCATGGTCACAACTCAAACGCCAGAGGCCCTCCCGAAGTGTCAGGCGTCATCTTCTGTCCTAGCCAGCAATAACGAGCCGTCAGTCCGTCACATCAGATGAGCAAATTATTCCCTTCGGTCGTTTTGCTCATGACGATGCCTGGAAGTTGAGGTAAGCGGAATGGATGACTGAGCTTGCCGCCCTCCCTTTCGATGCCGAAGCCCTTCTCGCTCTTGCCGCCCGTCTGGCGGATGAAGCGGCGGCGCTCATCAATGATATTCGCGACAACGGTTTCGAGACGATCATCAAGGCAGATAAATCCCCGGTGACCGAGGCCGACAAGGCCGCAGAACGCCATATCCTCGCCGGTCTGCGTGCTGCAACGCCCGATATCCCCGCCATCGGAGAAGAAGAGGTCGCAGGCGGCACGTTTGTAGAGCCGGGTGTAACCTACTGGCTGGTCGATCCGCTGGACGGCACCCGTGAATTCGCAGCAGGTCGTGACGACTTCACCGTCAATATCGGGCTCATCCACAAAAATCGCCCGCTCCTCGGCGCCATGGCCCTGCCCGCTTATGACCAGCTTTATACAGGTCTGGTCGGACGGGGCGCCTGGCGCCGGGACGTTGATGGCCTGACCGAAATCACGACGGCTCCTCCGCCGGAAGACGGCTTGCGGATTCTGGCCTCGCGCCATTATGCCGATGATCCCCGCCTGAAAGACTGGCTCGCTGGGCGTAAAGTCGCCAAGCTGGGCAATATCGGTTCCGCCGCCAAATTTGCCCGCGTGGCCGAGGGCGAGGCTGATTTCTATCCACGTCTCGGCCCCACCATGGAATGGGACACGGCAGCACCTCAGGCAATTGTGGAAGCTGCGGGAGGTCGCGTACTCGATGAGTCAGGCGCCCCTCTCAGCTACGGCAAGCCTGGCTGGTTCAACCCCCCCTTCCTTTGCACTGGCCGTCCTCTAGAGAACGAGGACCGCACATGACCGATATCCTGAAGGCCGATCCCGCAAGCATTGCCCGCGCCGCTGAGCTCCTCCTCGACGGGAAGCTCGTCGCTTTCGGCACCGAGACCGTGTACGGCCTCGGCGCGCTGGCCACATCGAGCAGCGCTGTCGCGCAGATTTTCGCTGCCAAGGACCGGCCACGCTTTAATCCGCTGATCAGCCATTTCGCCAGTACCGAAGCTGCTTTCGCGCATGTCGAACCGACCGAACTTGCCTACCGGCTGGCTGAAGCGTTCTGGCCCGGCCCTTTGACCCTGATTCTGCCGCGCAAAAGCAGCTCGACCATTTGCGATCTCGCATCAGCCGGTCTGCCGACGATCGCCGTGCGTGTGCCCCGCGGCAACACGGCTCTGGCCCTGCTTGAAGCCGTAGGCGAGCCGGTCGCCGCGCCATCGGCAAACCCCTCTGGACGCGTCAGTCCGTCGGACGCCTTCCACGTGCTGCGCAACATGCATGGACGCGTTGACGCCATTCTGGATTCCGGCCCCTGCTCGGTCGGGCTTGAGAGCACCGTGATCGACCTCTCGCGTGAGGTGCCCTTCATGTTGCGTCCGGGCGGCATCACTCTTGAACAGCTTGAACCCATCTGTGGTGTCCTCCGCAATCCGGATGATTACGCGAGCAAACTGCCCTCTTCACCTGGCATGCTGGCCTCGCATTATGCCCCCGGTCTTCACGTGCGTCTCAATGCGGAGAACGTGGGCAATGACGAAGCCCTGCTCGCTTTCGGACCGAACCCACCAAAGACCGGGCTGGTCTTCAACCTGAGCGAGACCGGCAATCTCGAAGAAGCCGCAGCCCGTCTTTTTGCAGGGCTGCGTTTTCTCGATAGTGAGGGACAGCGCCGAGGGCTCACCACCATCGCCGCCATGCCTGTCCCTCGGCACGGTCTCGGCCTCGCCATTCTCGACCGGCTGCGCCGTGCGGCAAGCCCCCGCCCTGCAGTCGCTGGCGGGGATGACGATCTGGAGAGCATGATCGGCTGATGTCCGGTTCTTTCGACCTAAAGAACTCAAGGTTCTTTCCGACATCCTTGCGCTCGTCCTCGAGGAGCAGGAGGGTCAAGCAGAAGCGGCACTGAACGCTCTGCGCTCACGCGCCAAAAGAAACGCGATGACGGGCGGGGCTCTGAAGAACCTCTTCGTGGCCATTGCACCCAATCCGCCGCCTAAAGCCAAACCACGGTCGCGCACCTCCAAAACAGCCGAGAGCGGTCCGGACGCGCTGGCTGCGCGCCAGCAGATCGTCACTCTGACCAATAATCTCCGGCAGATGGATCTTGAACTGCGCAATTCACGCGCAAAACTGGATGCTGTGCGGTCAGAATTGTTCCAGACCCAGCAATCCCGCGCCGAATTACAAACGCGCCTAGTCACCCGCGATGCACGCAAGCCCTATCTGAGCATTCTGGTCTGGTGCGGCTTTGCAGCCGGCATCCTGATTGGGATCGCCGGTACACAGTTCATCCACTCGATTGCGGACACGCCGCATATGGATCGCTCGATCTACCTGCGTTGACCGAGCGCGTTATTCTTAGTCTCTCAGACCACCCATGATCGGGCGCAGCTCAACCCGGCTTTTGCTCGTGCGCCGTGAAGGCGGGCGAGGCTGACACGAAACCAGATAAAGACCGATCACAAAGATCAGGTTTGAAATCATCACAAAAAGATCGGCCAGCATCAGCGGGCCCGTTCCCGTGATGCCGCTCCAGAAAGAAATCACCAGCCAGACGACATTGAGCGGCCTCATTCCCAGCAAGAAGGAGCGCAGCGGATTGGCCTGGCCGGGGCGGATCAAGGCGCGCATCTTCATGACGGCGAGATAGAAGGCGACGAACAGCACCCAGTTCAGGATGTTGAACATTGAGCTGCCCAGAGAGACCTGACCGCTGAACACCAGGATCGCAATGGCAGAGAAAAAGAAGACGATGGCCCCCAGCTGCAAACTCATGCCGAGTTCAGCCGCAGGCAGCCTTTCGGGCAACCTGTCAGAAGCCGGTTGGAAGACTTTATCGAGCAGCCAGAGATCGGCCTGATTCACGCGTTCGACGAATGTGGACATGGTCTCCGATTTAGCCTGCCCTTTTCTCCCACGCATCTCTTTTCTGCAGCTCTGCCACGAAACGCTCTGTCTGCCCGTTTCTCGGTTCTTTGAAGCGCCTGCTTTCGTAACAAAACGTTCTCTTAGTCTTTGACTCCGCAGCAGTTAGGTAAAAAGATAGTCGTTTCGATTTATTAAGGATTTTTTGAGCATGCCTCTTCCTGTTGCATTCGATCGTCTCTGCAAGACCTACGATGACAGGAATATTCTCGACGACATTACTTTTTCTCTCACCCCGGGTAGCGTCACCGCTCTTCTGGGCCCGAACGGCGCCGGCAAAACAACCCTGATCGGCTGCCTCCTCGGACTTCTGGCCCCGAACTCGGGCTCCGTTCACCTCTGGGGCGAGCCTGCCGGAGCCCTCAGTCCCGAAACCCGCCTTCGTGTCGGATTCGTTCCCCAGACCCTTACCGGCCTCACCTGGTTTCGCGTGCAGGAACTCAAGGATTATCTGGCCAAGTTTCAGGAAAGACCAGAAGATCGGGAAGACAAAAGATGGGCTGACTGGGCGGCGCTCGACCCCAAGGCGCGGATCAATTCTCTCTCCGGGGGAGAGCGACAGCGCCTGGCGATTGTTCTTGCACTGCGCTTTTCTCCTGACCTGATGATTCTCGATGAGCCCGTTGCAAGCCTCGATCCCCTAGCCCGCCGCCAATTTGTCGAGCTCCTTTCAGAGACTGCGCAAAGACGCGAGACAACGGCGCTCATTTCTTCTCACATCATCTCCGATCTCGAGCAGATCTGCGATCGCTTTCTGGTCCTGCACAAAGGGCGCCTTATCAGCGACCTGAAAACCGAAACTTTCACCAGAGAGATCCGCCGTCTCGGCGCCTGGCCGGATGCGAGCCTTGGCCTACAGGTTCTGGCGGACCTTCCGGACGGGAGTGTCTGGGTGCAAGGCTGGCGTCCCGATTTCGAGACAATGAACCTGCCTGTCCTGCCAGGAGATATGGAAGCGCTCTTTCTGGCGTTGACGCGATGAGTTCCGTCATGAAAAGCCACTCATCCCGGACGATCCGTGATTGCCTGACCGCCGCAAAACTCTATGTTTCCCCGGTTTTTATCAGGGAAAACCCCGCGTTCCTGATCAGTGCACTCTATTATGTGCTCACCTTGGGCATCGCGTTGACGATACGGCACCGTCACGCCTGGCACGACGGCCATTATGCCATTCCCGCTTCTCTCGGGTTCATCTGGTGGTTCGTGATTTCCAGCGCGGTTCTGGCGACCAATATCCATTACTGGCGTCAGATCCGCCCCACGACAACCTACCTTCTGCCGCGCCTACAAAAAGCAGAATATCACGCAATCCATCTCGTCACAGCATGTCTGCTCCTGCTTCTTGCTCTGCCTCCCGTTCTGACAGGCGCGCCCCTCCTCAACTGCCTGGCCATCGAAGCCATCGCTTTAATGTTGTGGACAGATCCAGGCAGCCTGGAGCGAGCCTCCCTGCTTAGCGCCAGGCGCGCGCCTCGTACCCTCGTCAAACTGATCGGTTTTTTCGTTCTTCTCGTCCCAAAATGGCAGAACGCCCTTTTTTCGGCACCGTGGTTCGTCGCTCTAGCGATCTGCCTCCTGTGCCTCACTATGGTGATGCACGCTCTCCGCGTCACGAACGACAAATACACACCAACGCCGTCGCAAATTGTACGGAGAAAGCCGCCCGGGTTCCTGAAGGCACCCCTTCGCTCTCTCGGGACCTTTATTAAGTGGCAACCCTCATGGATGGTTCGTCTGCCTCTGACCGACCCAATCCTCAGCGGCTTTCCAATTGCGACGGCGATCCTTGTCGTCGTTATGTCGTTGAGCCTCTCCGGCATGGCCGAGCTTATCTCATGGCTCAGCGACGGCGCCGTACCTTCAGTAGCCGCTTTCCGCCACCACCTCGCCCCTTCAACCCGGCACAGCCTGCTGATCATCGCGATCGGCGTCAGCGCATGGATGCGTCAGCGTGGGGACTGGCCTTTTCTCTTTACGCTCGGGCCATATGGCGAAAAACTTGCTTTCGCCCGCACGGCTTTTCGGCTCCATCTGCAACGCGCCCTTCAGGCCGAGCTGATCGCAGGCACTTTCCTCGGAACCATGTCCTGGATCGGCGGGGAAAAGCCGTTCGTTTCTGCCCTGATCTCTGGACTGAGCAGCGCGCTGATGGTTGTCGGCTTCTCCTTCACGCCTGCCATCGCCTTCCTCATATCAAGGCTGAACCGTCCATCGATTATCTCCCTTGTCACTGTGACCGTAGCAATTTTCGGCGTGCAACTGACAACCAATCTGATGATGGAAAGTCAGGTCTGGTGGCGTTGGCTGCTGCCACCTGCCGTGCTTTTGCTCGCTGCGCCGATCTACCACCTGATCCCGGGGCGACTTGCCAAACAGGATTGGCCGATCGAACCATTACGGTGACAGGCCACTCTCAAGTGGGAGAACGCCTCTGAGCGCAGCGACAAGCCACGCCCGGATCTGACCGGGCGAGCATAGACAGGCCGCGACAAACTGTTACGCTGCCCTCTTTCCCTCGTCTTTCCTGCCATCAGGAGTTTGTCATGGTCGTGCTGCCTCATCTGCGCAAAATGCTTCTGGCGTCTAGCTGCTTGTCGCCCCCGCACTTTCTCTACCTGCTCTGGCCGCTCAAGACGCCCCGACGGCCCATGCCTCCACAGCCATGAACAGTGCCGTACGGACGACCCTGCCGAACGGTCTGCGCGTCGTGATCGTCCCCGATCGCCTCGCTCCTGTTGTGCAGACACAAATGATCTATCTGACGGGCTCTGCCGCTGCGCCCAACGGTTTTCCGGGCACGGCGCACGCGCTGGAACACATGATGTTCAACGGCTCGAAAGGGCTGAGCCGCGACCAACTTTCCACCGTGAGTGCGCGCATCGGCAATGTCAGCAACGCTTTTACGACCGAAGACACGACGCAGTATTATTTTCAGGCACCCGCACATTATCTCGATGTGCTGCTGAAGATCGAAGCCGACCGTATGCGACATGTTCTGCTGACCGATGCCGACTGGTCGCATGAACGCGGCGCCATCGAGCAGGAAATCGCCCGCGATCTCTCGATGCCCTTCGAGCGCTTCCTGATCGAACAGAACAAGGCTCTTTTTGGCGGCACACCCTACGACCACGATGCCCTCGGCACGCGTGAGTCCTTCGACAAGACCGACGCAAAGCTCCTGCGCGGTTTTTATGACAGCTGGTACCAGCCTAACAACGCAATCCTGCTGATCGTGGGCGATGTCGATCCCACTGAGACGCTCGACAAGGTGCGTGCTGAATTCAGCGCCATCCCGTCAGGCAAGCTCCCTCCGCGCCCTGTCATTGACCCGGCACCGGTCAAGGCCAAGACGATCAAGGTCGACAGCGATTATGCAACGGGCATTTTGAGTCTCGCCTGGCGTCTGCCGGGCTCGGACAGCCCCGACTACGCCGCCGCCCAAATTCTGGCCGACGTTCTCGGAAGCAACGTGGAGCGCTTTTTGCTCTCGTCCCGCAAGGCAAGGCCCTCGAGACCGAGTTCTCCTATAATTCGCGCAAGCACGCAGGTGTTGGCAGCGCTTTGGCCGCCTTCCCCAAGGGACAGGACCCGACCGCCCTACTCAACGAAGTTCGTTCCATTCTGGAGACGATCCGTCAGAAGGGTGTTCCCGCCGATCTGGTTGACGCCGCCAAACGCAAGGAAATTGCGGCCCTCGAATTCAACGCCAACGGGATCACCGATCTGACGCAAAGCTGGGCTGACGCGCTCGCCTATAGCGGTGTCGACTCCCCTGCGGATCTGGTGAAAGCCTATCGGGCCGTCACACTGGAACAGGTCAACGCGCTGGCAGCCCGCATCCTCGATCCGGCTCATACAATCACTGGCATCCTCACGCCTTCAGGCGGCAAATCTCCGAGCATTGGTGGCAATAAGGGCCCCGAATCACTCCTGCCTCCTCCGAGCAAGGATATTGCCCTGCCGGAATGGGCCGCGACCGCACTGGCCGACCTGCCCAAACCGGAGCCTTTGTCTCAGCCCGCGCGCTACACCCTGAAAAACGGAATCACCCTGCTGGTGCAGCCGGAGCATGTCAGCCACACGATCCGCCTTTATGGCAGCATTCGACATAATAACGACCTGCAACAGCCCAAAGGAAAAGAAGGCGTTGCAGGTCTGACGAGCGATCTCTTCCTGTTCGGCAGCACCAGCCATGACCGCCTCGCCTTTGCCGCCGCGCTCGATGCGCTCGCCTCTGACGCCAATGGCGGAATTTCCTTCTCGCTCAGCACGCTGAGCTCGAATTTCGACAAGACCCTGTCTCTGCTCGCAGAAAATGAATTGCATCCTGCCTTTCCGGCGCAGGCGTTCTCTGTTCTCAAGCAACAGGCCATCGCCAGCCAGGGAGGCCTGCTGCAATCCCCCGGCTATCGCTTTCAGCGTGCTGTGACCAAGGCTCTCAACCAGCCGGGGGACCCGTCCCTGCGTGAAACAACACCTCAGACTCTCTCATCCATCTCGCTTGCCGATGTGCAGAGCTTTTACAAAGCGGCCTATCGTCCGGATCTCACCACCATTGTCGTCATCGGTGACATCACACCGGAGAAGGCGAAGGCGTCGATCGAAGCTGCTTTCGGCGACTGGAAAGCGACCGGGCCTAAACCCGTCGTCGATCTGCCCGCCCGCCCGCTCAGCAAGGCATCCAAAGCCGTTATCGACGACCCCGGACGCGTGCAGGACACTGTATATCTGGCCCAGACCATCGCCAGCGGCATCGACAACCCTGATCGCTATGCTCTTGAAGTCGGTAACGAAGTTCTGGGGGTCGGCTTCTCGTCACGACTCATGCAGGATCTGCGTGTGCGTACGGGCATGGTCTATTCCACAGGCAGCGATGTCGCCTGGTCGGCCAATCGCGGCGCGTTCCTGATCAGCTACGGCTCGGATCCGGACAAGACCGGCAAGGCTCATGATGCCGCGCTGCATGACGTCACCGCCATGCAAACTGCTCCCGCCTCAGAAAACGAACTGACCAATGCAAAGGCGGCGATCCTGCGCGCCATACCGATGGAGCGTGCCAGCTTCGGCGGCATTGCGGGTCAGTATCTCTCGTTGATCGATCTCGGTCTGCCCCTGACCGAGCCCGATCAGCGCGCGCAGGCTGTTTATTCGATGAGTGCCAAACAGGTGCAGGACGCTTTCCACCATTGGCTGCGCCCTTCAGAAATGGCGCAGATCATCCGCGGTCCTGCCTCGAAATAAGCAGGAAATACGGTTCCCTCTTCCTTATCGGGAGAGGGAACCGAGCAAAGGGATTTCAGAAGTCTGCGGGGGCTTCGTCCGAGGCCTCAGCAATCGCTGCAGCCTCTTCCTGCAAATAAGCAGCGAGATCACCGCTAGCCGCCGCGTTGAGATCGCGTTCGCTTATCCCTGCTGACGCGGCTTCTGCGAGACAGGCTTTCGCCGCATTCTCGGGCGTGTCCCAATTTTGATAGTGAGCCTCAACCCAGCTATCGAGCCATTCATCGACATCTTCGCTGGTCATTTTCAGCGTGTCCCGAACAGGCGATCACCCGCGTCACCCAGACCGGGACGGATATAGCCCTTCTCATCCAGCCCACGATCGACCGCGCAAGTGACGATACGCACATCGGGGTGGCTCTTGCTCAGGAAGGCAACCCCTTCCGGTGCGGCCAGAAGGCAGACGAAAACGATATTTCGGACGCCATTGGCTTTAATCCGGTCTATCGCGGCAGAAGCGCTATGACCAGTGGCGAGCATGGGATCGACCACGATGCAGTCGCGCTCGGCCACATCGTCGGGGAGCTTCATGTAATACTCGACGGCTTCGAGCGTCTCATGATCGCGGTAAAGCCCGACATGGCCCACACGCGCCGAAGGGATCAGATCGAGCACGCCGTCGAGGATCCCGTTCCCCGCACGCAGGATGGAGACGAAGCAGAGCTTTTTGCCCGAGAGCTGACGCCCCTCCATACGCTCGAGGGGGGTTTCGATCTCGACAGGCTCGGTGCTGAGGTCACGTGTCGCCTCATAGCACATCAGGAGACTGAGCTCGCGCGTGAGGCGCCGGAACCCGGCAGTCGAGGTTGAAGCCTGACGCAGACGCGTCAGCTTGTGTTGAACGAGCGGATGGTCGAGCACGACCAGAGAGGGAGGAAGGGCAGTCATGTCATCATCCCTAACGAAAAAACGTTGCGCTGTCAGCTCGGCTCGAAACGAAGCGAGAGGCCATTCATGCAAAAGCGCAGCCCGGTCGGTTTGGGACCGTCCGGAAAGACATGCCCGAGATGCCCCTTGCACTTGGTGCAATGCACTTCGATGCGTGTCATGCCATGAGCCTTGTCGACGGTCGTCTCTGTGACCGCATCACGGGGCCGGAAGAAAGACGGCCAGCCACTGCCACTCTCATATTTGGTCGAAGAGTCGAAGAGAGGGGTGTCACAGCCCGCACAGTGATAAACGCCCTCGCGCTTTTCATCGTTGAGCGGGCTTGAGCCCGGGCGCTCGGTGCCGTGCTCGCGCAACACGCGATGCTGTTCGGGGGTCAAAGGCAGGCTGCAGCTTGGCGTCTGGTTATCGTCACTCATGAAATCGACCTTTCTCAGTACGACCATGCGGGTATCTGCCCGCGTCATCATGCGCATTATCCGTCTCTAACGCGCAGAATTCAGCCGGTTTTCCCTTAAGGCTCCGATTTCAGATCAGTTCAAGAGGGAACCGAGAGCGATCGCGACGAACCAGCGAAGAGGGCTCCATGCTCCTTCCATCACCCGGTCTTTTGATTGATCGATAGGCAGCTAAATTGGGACATGCTGGCTGGGTAGAGTTCGCACGGACGCTGATATGGGGCATAATGTCTCCAAATTTGCAGGAGATTTTTCATGTCCGCATCGCATTCTGGCACCCCCCGCCCTGTCATGCTCGTCATTCTCGACGGGTTCGGTGACAGTGCCATCCGTGAAGACAACGCGGTTGCCCTGGCCAACACGCCGATTTTCGACCGTCTCTGGGCCAGTTCGCCCCACGCCTATCTCAGAGCCTGTGGCGAGGATGTCGGCCTCCCCGAAGGCCAGATGGGCAATTCGGAAGTCGGTCATCTCAATATCGGTGCCGGACGCGTGGTGATGCAAAACCTGCCCCGCATCAGCCGAGCCGCCCGCGACGGCTCTCTTGCCGAAAACCCGACCCTTCTCGCCTTTATCGACGCGCTCAAGTCCAGCGGCGGGACGTGTCATCTTGTCGGGCTGGTGTCGACCGGTGGCGTTCACTCTCACATGGATCACGTCGTCGCTCTGGCCAGGATCGTGTCTGCGGCAGGCGTCAAAGTGGCCGTGCACGTCTTTTCTGACGGGCGCGACACCGCTCCGAACTCTGGCACAGGCTTTGTCCAGACCCTTGCTGCCGATCTGCCCGAAGGGGCCTCGATTGCGACGATCAGCGGGCGTTATTATGCCATGGATCGCGATAATCGCTGGGAACGTGTCAGCCTTGCCTATGACGCCATCGTCTCGGCGAAGGGAGAGCATGCTGCCGATGCGCTCTCGGTTCTTCCCGCCAGCCAGGAAAAAGGCGTGACGGATGAGTTCGTCATCCCGACGGTCATCGGCGACTATGCCGGGATGAAGGATGGGGACGGCATCCTCTCAGCCAATTTCCGCGCCGATCGTATCCGCGAATTGCTGGACGCATGGTGTTCCCGGAATTCGACGGCTTCGAACGCTCGAAAACGATCGAGTTTGCTTCGGTTTGCGGCATGACGGCGTATAGCTCGGCGCTTGCCCCGTTCATGGGCGTGCTCTTTCCCAAAGAATCGATGGACCAGCTGCTTGGCGATGTCGTGTCTCAGGCGGGCAAGACGCAGCTTCGTATGGCCGAGACGGAAAAATATCCACATGTCACCTACTTCCTGAATGGCGGGCGCGAAGCCGTGCTTTCAGGCGAAGAGCGCATTCTGGTGGCATCCCCCAAGGTCGCGACGTACGATCTTCAACCTGAAATGTCGGCCCCGGAACTGACAGATCACGCTGTTGCCTCGATCGAAAGCGGCAAGTTCGATCTGATCGTTCTCAACTACGCCAACCCTGACATGGTCGGTCATACGGGCGTTCTGTCTGCCGCGATCAAGGCCTGCGAGGCGGTCGATACAGGTCTCGGACGCATCGTCGCTGCCATCGACAAGATGGGAGGCGCCCTGATCGTGACGGCTGACCACGGCAATTGCGAGACCATGCGCGACCCGGAGACCGGTGGCGCCCATACGGCGCATACGCTTAACCGCGTACCCGTGATCCTGCATGGCGGCCGCGATGTGACGGCGATCCATGACGGACGTCTGGCCGATCTGGCACCGACGCTGCTGGCCCTGATGAAGCTTGAACAGCCCGTCGAGATAACTGGCAAGAGCCTCATCGGCGGCTGACCCGGAATGCCGGTCAAGAAATCGATCCTGACCGGCTGCTTCCTGATCGGGGCCTGTTTTTACGCCCCCGCCCCGGTCTCAGCAGCGCCGCACGCTGCTTCCCACGGGCATCGAGCGCCGAAGAGCGCCAACCAGCAGGCTTTGGAAAAAGCGCAACGCGCGCGCAAGGCGCTCCTCTCTCGTCGGGCAGGAGAAGCTGCCCTGATTGCAACCCAGCGCGCGGCTCAGGCAAAAGCCACGCAGGAGGCCGCCCTGCAGGCCGCACGGGCGCACCATTTTTCCGACCTGACACAGGACGCTGCAGCCGAGCTCGCGACGACCGAAAAGCAGATCGAGGATCTCACACAGGAAATCGCCCGGCTGGCGGCTCAACAAGAGCAGCAACGCGAAGCTCTGGCCCGCAGACGGGCCAGCTTCCAGGCCATCCTGCCTGTTACGCTCCGTCTGGCCCGTTATCCGAGTTCCTCATTACTAGCCCTCTCCGGACAGGCTGACGACGCAGTGCAGGGATTGAGCCTCATCGCGGGTCTGACAAAACTGACAGAACGTCAGTCAGCCGATCTGCGTGGACAACAGGTCTTGCTCGACCGGACGGCGCAAGAACTTGCCGAGCGCAACACTGCGCTCGAAAATGCCCGCAGGAACGCGGAGCGCCTGCACAACCTCAATGCCCGCAAAATGGACGTTGCCACGCACCATCAGGAAGAAGCGCAAACCCGGGCACAACAGGCCCGCGAGGAGATTGCCGCCGCCACGGCCAAGGCGACAACGCTCGATGACGCGCTGGCCGCCATCGAGCAAACTCAGGCGACCATCCGGACACGCATGGAAGACGAGGCCAAAAACCTGGCCCGTCAGAATCGCAAGGCCAAGGCGCGCGCGGTGGCGTCTCAGGCAAAGCACCTCACCAGTTCGGGCGGCGCAGGCGTGAGCCATGGCGGAGGCCAGGGGCCCGTCTCGGGCACCATCCTCACGGCCTGGCATCAGGACACAGAGAGTGGCCCGGCAACGGGAATCACGTATGGCGCTCGACCGGCAAGCCCCGTCACAGCCCCTTGCGCCGGGCAGATCGATTTCGCCGGACCGTTCCGCTCCTTCGGCAACATGGTCATTCTCGATTGCGGGCGCCATTATCGCTTTGTGCTGTCGGGACTGGGGCAGCTTTCTGTTGCGAGCGGACAAAGCGTCAAACGTAATGCGCCAATGGGGCAGATGGAGGCGTCCGGAGGGCGTCTGTTCGTCCAGCTCCGGGCAGGCAGCAAGATCGTCGATCCCCGCCCCTATCTATGAGCGTTAACCAAAGAAACGGCGGACCCCACTTGGCTATTCTGCGTTGTTTCGACAGAGTGGTATAAGAAGACTATATATTTCAAAAGTCAGGTTGGTGAGGGTCCGGGTTCGCGGGTTCAGCTGACAAAAAGACGCTAACAGGATCGGCCCCCGAGCCGGATTCAAGGGATGAATTGCATGAAGCTCCGCACTGGTCTGCTGCTCGGAACGGCATTCCTGGCCGGAATCACCGCCGGCCCGAAACTGGAAGCCATCATGCGCCAAGCCTTGGCAGATGATCAGCAGCAAGGCCTTCGCAAAAGAAGTCGCGTCTGACCCCGACAATCACAGCGAGACCCTGCGCCTGCTGACCCTTTTCGGCACTGTGCTCGATCTGGTTCGCGCCGAATATGTCGAGCCGGTCAGCGACAAGGATTTGATCAACAACGCGCTGGACGGTATGGTCGGCGGGCTCGACCCTCACAGCTCCTATATGAACGAAAAGCAGTTCAAGGAGATGCAGATCCAGATCAGCGGCAAGTTCGGCGGTCTGGGCGTGCAGGTGCAACAGCAGAACGGCCATATTCGCGTCGTCTCGCCCATCGATGGCACCCCTGCTTCCCGCGCCGGGCTCAAGCCGGGCGACTACATCACCGAGGTGGACGGCAAGTCGCTCGAAGGTCTGACCCTCGATCAGGCGGTCACCAAGATGCGGGGCGATGCGGGGACCAAGATCACCCTGACGCTCGTCCGCGCCAAGGAACCTAAACCCCTCAAAGTGACCCTGACGCGTGAGATCGTGCATGTGCAGGTCGTCCGCTCCGCGCTCTACGGCACGATCGGCTATGTGCGCATCTCCGAGTTCGACGACGACACCGAAACCGCGCTGCATGACGCCTATGACAAGCTCAAGGCCAAATCCGGCGGCAAGCTTCAGGGCCTTGTGCTCGATCTGCGTCTGAATCCGGGTGGCAAGCTCGATCAGGCCATTTCTGTCAGCGACGATTTCATCCCCGAGGGCGAGATCGTGTCGATCCGCGGTCGCCATGCGGAGGGCAACCGTCGCTGGGATGCCAAGGGCACCGACATCACCGGCAAGCTACCGATCGTCGTCCTGATCGATGGCGGCTCGGCCTCGGCATCGGAAATCGTGGCCGGTGCCTTGCAGGATCACCGTCGCGCTGTGCTGGTGGGCGAAAAATCCTTCGGCAAGGGCTCGGTTCAGTCGCTCATTCCGGTTCCTGGTCATGGCGCTGTGCGTCTGACGACCGCGCGCTACTACACGCCGTCGGGCCGCTCGATCCAGGCTCTGGGTATCGCCCCCGATATTCTGGTCAAGGAGAGCAAGGACGACGATGGCTACGGCTATCGTGAGGCCGATCTCGCCCATATCATCACCAATACGGGCGGCAACAAGAACAAGGCTCCGGTCCGCACAGACCTGCCCTCCATTTCAAGCAGCATCCCGAGCGCACCGCCCGAGAACTGGCCCCATTTCGAGCTGGCCAAGCCTGCAACCGACTTCCAGCTGCAGCAGGGCCTGCGCATTGTCAGAGCCATGGCCTCCCTGCCCGATGAGGCCTTTCCTCTGGGACAGCCTCCGGCCGATAAGCCCGGAGACAAGAAGGACCAGAAGCAGGCCGCAGCGCCGGAGCCGAAACCGACGATGCAACAGCCCGCAGCTCCAACCCAAGCTGCACCCAAACACTGATCGAAGTTCCTGTCCGGCCCCCTCAGAGGGGCCGGAATTCTATGGGCCTGACGCATGATTGATCCTGCAACCCTTCCCTATCGCCCCAATGTCGGCATCACGCTGTTCAACAGCGCGGGCGCGCTTTTCCTCGCCCGGCGCGCGGATCTGCGCGATGTCTGGCAATGCCCGCAAGGCGGCATTGATGAAAATGAGACCCCGGAGGACGCCGCGATCAGGGAATTGCGTGAGGAAACAGGTCTGAGCGAAGCTCTCCTGCTCGGCAGCTTTCCAGGCTGGCTACCCTATGACCTGCCTGCTCATCTGATCGGGAAGGCGTTAGGAGGAAAATTCCGGGGTCAGACACAGCGCTGGTTCGCCATGCGGATGACGCAGGATGACAGCGCGATCAATCTCGCTGGCGATGGCAGCGAACCGGCAGAATTCGACCGCTGGGAATGGGTCATGCCAGGCGACGTGACCCGCTTCAATCTTGGCTTCAAGCGACCGCTTTACGAAAAGATCCTGCCCGTTCTCTCGGCCCTCGCACCGCCTCTATAAAGAAGCAGGAACCGACTCTTCTTCCTGAGCGGGCTCGACCGGAACCTCCACGTGATCGAGCGACTGGTTGCGTACCAGTCGGGCATAGAGCCCACCCTGAGCCTGTAGCTCGGCATGAGTGCCCAGCTCAACCACAGCGCCGTCTCCCATGACGATAATCAGATCCGCGCTTTTCACCGTGGAGAGACGATGCGCGACGATGATCGTCGTGCGATCGCGACGCAGATCGGCCAGCGTCTTCTGAACCTTTGATTCGCTCTCCGAATCAAGCGCACTCGTCGCCTCATCCAGCAGCAGCAGACGCGGGTCTCGCAGCAGAGCCCGTGCCAGAGCGACGCGCTGTCTCTGCCCGCCAGAGAGACGCTGACCGCCCGGTCCCACGCGTGTATCGAGCCCTTGCGGCAGGGTTTCCGCAAAATCGACGGCGGCGGCCAAAGCGGCAGCTTCTACTTCGGCCCGGCTCGCCTGAGGACGCCCGATCCGGATATTCTCGAGAACCGAGATGTCGAACAGGGTCGTATCCTGGCTGACATAAGCGATGGCGTCACGCAGATCGGCAAGGGTCAGAGCACGGAGATCGACCCCATCGAGCAAGATAGCCCCATCGCTGACATCATGCAGACGAGGAATCAGCGAGAGTGCCGTGGATTTACCCGCCCCTGACGGGCCAACCAGAGCAACGGTCCATCCGGGTTTGACGTCAAAACTCAACCCACGCAGACCGACACGCCCATCGGGGTAAGCAAAACTGGCGTTCTGAAAAACAAGATGGCCGTGGCCCGGAGGCAAAGGGGAAGCATCGCGACGTTCTGCGACGGCAGGAGGCTCATCGATGACGGAGAACACACGCTCCAGCCCGCCCAGGCCTTCCTGAAGAGCGGCGTTGAGCGATCCCAGAGACCGCAAGGGGCGCGATGCTGCAAACAGGGCAGCGATAAACGCCGTAAAATCGCCGAGCGTGGCGCCGCCCATGGCAGCGCGCCACCCGGCAAAACCCAGAACAGCCGCAATCGCTGTGCCACCCAGCACTTCAAGCACGGGATCGACGCGCGCACGACCACGGGAAATGCGCCAGAAGGCACCGTGCAGAAGATCGAGCGAACGATCGATCCGCGTCGACTCACTGCCCTCCATCCGGTAGACACGCACCTGACGCGCCAGAGCGAAACTCTCATTCAGCAAGGTCGCCGTCTCACCGATTTGCTCCTGCATGCCGCCCGAAGCTCTGCGCACGCGCTTGCCCAGCTTCTGGATCGGCACGGCCGCAATCGGGTAAAGCACGAGCGCGATCAGGCTCAGCTCCCAGTCGGTATAGATCATCGACACCACAAGTCCGACGACCGTCACGACATCGCCTAGGGCGTTGACCGCCCGGATCATGGCCTCGCGGATCGAGACGGCATCGGTCGTAAACCGTGCGGCCCATTGAGCCGGAGCCTCGCGCTCGATGCGGGCAATGTCAGCGGTCAGCGCATGAGAGAACATGCGCGACTGCAACCCGCGGATCACGACAAGAACGAGACTCTGCACCGTCAGGGTCTGGCCGTATTGCGATGCGGCCTTGAGCCCCGTCACCAGCACGACCAGAGCGGGAACTTGGTAAAGGATGCGTGGGTCATGCACCGCAAACATGTCGACGGCGCGCTTGATGACCAGCGGATAAAGAGCCGTCAGTCCAGCGGTGAGCACGGTCAGCACCACGACCCCGGCCAGACGGCCGACATGCTGGCGGACTTCCTCACGCCAGATCCGGAACAGCATCCGGCGCCCCTGAGCGCTTGGGGATCGATCCGTCGCAATGGTGTCTGGCTGGCCGGCTGCGGTGTTTTCATCCCTGCCGTTTACCGCTCTCAGCCCCGCGGGGAAAGGGGCAGGCGGTTATTGAGCTCGGCCAGACAGGCCTGCCGGTCCGGCCGACAGCCTTTGGCGCGCCACCAGCGCGTAAGATCGCCGATCACCTTTCCGATCTCCTTGCCAGCCGGCACGCCGAGCGCGACGATATCACGCCCCGCGAGCGGAAAGACGGGCACCGCCATCGTCGCCAGTCTCTTCCGGAGATCGTCCCAATTTTCGCGATCGGGCTCGAAGAGCTCCGCCTGCACGCGCCAGGAACGATCAATCAGGCCCGCCTGATCATGACAGGACAAAAGCCGGCGCAGGGCATCCCCATCCAGATCAGGGCTGAGGTGACCGGATTTTGAAAATTCTGCGCCCTGCTCATCAAACGCGATCAACGGCGTCGATGGATTGAACCGGGCAAGTCGTTGCCCCTGCTTGATGGAAAGACGAAGGCTGCGAGACAGGTCCGGGGCGTCGCTCAGAAGGCCGAGACGAAGAACCGCCTCCTCTGGTGCGCCATTCGACAAGGCATTTGCAAGCCGATCGATCCGGGGTTCAGGAACGATGCGCTCGAGGAGACCGATCTGCTGCATCGCCATCAGCGTCCGAATGAGATTTGGCCCCACCAGAAGACGGAGCAATTCACTGGCAATCCGTTCAGCCGAGAGGCCGGAAATCAGCCCTACACGCTCTCGGATTGCGGCCAGCGCCTCGTCATTGGGCTGGACCGTGCCAAATCGGGCATCGAAACGGAAGAACCGCAGGATTCGTAACGCATCTTCCTCAATGCGCTGAACGGCATCGCCGACAAACCGTACCCGGGACGCGGCAATATCTCGCTGCCCCTCAAAGAAATCGTGAATAACGCCATCTTTGTCGCAGAACAGGGCATTGATCGTGAAATCGCGTCGCGCGGCATCTTCTCGCCAATCCGTCGTCCAGGCGACTTCGGCATGGCGTCCGTCTGTCGTAACATCCCGCCGTAATGTGGTGATCTCGAAGCACATGATCGATCAATGCCGTCACCGTGCCGTGAGAAAGCCCTGTCGGAATCGTCTTGATACCCGCCTGCTGCAAGAGACGCTGCACGTCTTCTGGCGGCTCGGGTGTTGCCAGATCGAGATCGTGGACCGCTTGCCCGCCGAGAAGCAGATCCCGAACGGACCCACCGACAAGGCGCGCTTCAGGCAGAACGGCCCAGAGACGGTCCAGCCCTGTGCGATCAGGCAGTTTTTTCAGAATGCTCACATCAAACCCGGGGCAAGAGAGACGGCTATCGGCGCCTGCTCAATATTACTCGACGTGCATGGGCGCGAGCGGGAAGAAACAATCCTGACTCCACACTCCCATGCAGGGACGACACCCCACATGGCCGGGAACAGCCAGAGCCACAAGCTCATAATAGATCGGGCGAGGAAGCCGGGCGAGAATGGGCTGGTCTCCCTCGCCTCGTCTGACCTGGACATAGGGAATCGCAGCACATTCTTCCGAGGGGGGATGATCCCAGTCCACGATCAGCGGATGCGCGGGACCGACACACAGCAATTCGTCCATATTGGTGCGCAGGCACAGATTCTGCTGTCGACCGCATAACCCGCGAAAATCGAGTTCACGCACGATGAAGGGCGCATCTTCAACCTGGATCGTGCCCGACTCCGTCGCGTCCGCAGCCAGTAAGTTCCGCTATGGTCCCGTGTCAGCATCGATCCGAAAAGACACAGCATCTCTTTGCGGCGGATCGGCGAGCCGCGATAAAGCCACGTCCCATCCCGTTTGATGAGAAAGGGCAGTACTCTATGGGCTGTTTCTTCAGGCTGACCATCAGCCTTCATGTCCCCTCGCACGTCGCACGCCCCCTGCACATCACTCAGGATTGTTGCCTGCATCTGCGCGCAGTATGAGTCCTGTTTTCCACCCTCGTCTCTCAACGCTCTCTCCGCCTGCGGTCCAAAAAACTCGTCTCATGCTGCAAGTTGGGTCGTCTTATGGCTTGATGAAACCCCCGGAACTGTCAGATTGGCAAATATGAGCCAGAACGATCTCTCTTCCTTCTCCGCCGAAACCCCTGCCGACCTCGCCTTGGCCGAGCGCCTGACGGCGCAACTCGGCTCTGTCCAGAGCGCGATCGGGCAGGTTGTGCTTGGGCAACGCGATGTGATCAACCGCCTGCTGGTCACGATCCTCTCTGGCGGACACGCCCTTTTGATCGGCGCACCGGGGCTCGGCAAGACCCTGCTCGTCAGCACGGCGGCTCAGGTTCTGGGGCTGGACACGCGGCGCGTCCAGTTCACGCCTGACCTCATGCCGTCTGACATCACAGGCAGCGACATTCTCGATGAGGATGAGAACGGACGCCGGTTTTTCCGCTTCGTCAAAGGCCCGATCTTCACGCAATTGCTGCTGGCCGACGAAATCAATCGCGCCAGCCCGCGTACGCAGTCCGCACTGCTGCAGGCGATGCAGGAATATGAGGTGGCTCAGGCCGGGACCAATCATAAGCTCCCCCGCCCGTTCCATGTTCTGGCAACCCAGAATCCGATCGAGCAGGAGGGAACCTACCCTCTGCCTGAAGCCCAGCTCGATCGGTTCATGCTGCGTATTGCGCTGACCTTCCCCGAGCGTGAGGCCGAGCGCGAGATGCTGCTGCAGACCACGGGCGTTCAGGCTGCAGAAGCCCCCACCTGCTCTCTCCTCGTCGCCTGATCGAGGCTCAGGGACTGGTGCGCCGTCTTCCCGTTGGCGACAAAGTGCTCGAGGGGATTCTCTCTCTCGTGCGTGGTCTCCGCCCCGAGACTGCTTACAAGCCTGAGCTGGCCTCCTCGCTTCTCTACGGCCCCGGCCCTCGCGCAGCCCAGGCTCTGATGCTGAGCTGCCGCGCCCAGGCCCTGCTCGACGGACGTCTGACGCCCAGCCTGGACGATGTTGCCGATCTTGCAGAATCCGTTCTGGCCCATCGCATGGCGCTCAGCTTCTCAGCCCGGGCCTCCGGCCTTCAGGTGGAAGAGCTGATTGCAAAGGCGGTCGAGGCGCTCCTCTGACCGTGAGCGGTTTTTTCGGGAAATGGCGACGCAAGGCAGATCCTGAAGCGGCGTCGGGAGCCACGATCGCGCCGCTGATGCCGGAAGCCGAAGCCCTGCTTCCTCCGCTGGTGATCGAGGCAGAGCGCATCGGACGTCAAATTCGTGCCGGTGTGCATCATCAGCACCGCGCCGGAGCGGGCGAGGATTTCTGGCAATATCGCCCCGCCCATGATCATGAACCGGCCCACCGCATCGACTGGCGGCAATCGGCGCGCAGCGATCAGCTCTGGGTGCGTGAACGCGAGGCCGAAGGCGCGCAGCAGCTCACTTTGTGGTGCGATCCTTCCCCGTCGATGACATGGCAGTCACGGCCTGACCTGCCGACCAAGAAAAAACAGGCACAGACTGCGACGCTGGCTCTGGCTGCAGCAGGCCTGCATGGTGGTGAACGCGTCGCGCTTCTGAACGGGCCTGAGCAGGGACGATCCGTGAGCGGCCCCCACTCCCTGCAACGTCTGGCGCTTAATCTGACAGCGGGCCCCTCACCGTCCCTGCCCTCGCTGGACACGCTCCGCCCCTATGGCCAGCTCGTTCTGATCAGTGATTTTCTGTTCCCTCTGGACACACTCGAGGCCCTGCTGCGCGATGTGGCCGCCCGCCCGGCGCGCACCGAACTGTTCTGCGTTCTCGACCCGGCCGAACGCAGCCTGCCTTATGCAGGGCGCATCAATTTCGACAGTCTCGAAGCAGAGGGCGCCCTGACCCTGCCCGCTGTCGAGACGCTTACCGCCGCCTATAAACAGGAAATGCGTGCTCATCTCGACCAGATTACCTTGCTGGCAGAAGCCCATGGTGCAGGCTTCACCCTGCATCACAGCGACCAGCCCCTGCTCCCTGCCCTTCTCGCCCTCTATGCGCGCCTGACCGGGGGGCGTCTGCACGCATGATCTTTCTGACACCGCTTGCCCTGATCGGCCTGCTGGCCCTTCCTGCTCTTTACTGGCTGGTCAAGGCCACGCCACCGCCGCCCAAGGAACAGGCCTATCCCTCGCTTCAGATTTTGAGGCGCCTCCGACCGGGGCGGGCCGATACGGCGCGCTCGCCGCTCTGGCTGCTTATGCTCCGTCTGATCGCCGTCGCGCTTCTGATTTTTGGCCTTGCTCAGCCGATCTGGCTGGGTCGCGATCTAAGCGACGCGCCCTCGAAAGATCTTGTCCTCGTTCTCGATAATGGCTGGGCGTCTGTCCCCCATTGGCAGGACCGTCTCCGGGCTGCCCGTCAACTGGCTGAGCGGCGTTTCAGAGCCGGGCATGAGGTCACGCTCCTGCTGACGGCCCCGGACCCTGATGGCAGCATGGCTGCGCCGTTCACCACGACGGATCGTCCCCGCTTTGAGGAGCGTCTTCTCGCGCTGACGCCTCATTCCTGGCCCGCCGACCGGGCACAGAGCGCCAGACAGCTTGCACAATTTGCGGTCGCTACGGGGAATGGATCTCAGCCCCCTCATGACGTTGTCTTTCTCTCCGACGGCGTTGCCACTGCGACCGACATCGTACTGGCAAAATCCGTTCAGGAGCTGAAAGCACATGCGAGCGGCGCAATCAGCGATATGCGCTGGCCTGACTGCGACACGCTGCTTCTCACGGCCAAAAATGAAGAGGGCGGCCATCTGAGCGCGGCCGTCAGTGGATTTCCCTGCCCCTCGCGACCGCTCAGGATCAGGGTCCGTGACGAAAAGGGCGGCACGCTCGGCATTTTTCCGCTCGATGAGAAAAGCCAAAAGCCGACCGACATCGCCCTGCCTCCCCTGCTGCGCAATCGCGCCGCGCGCCTCGCGCTTGAAAGCGACACGGCGCCGCTGCCGGGACCGTCCTCCCTCTTCCTGCTGGATTCGGGAGATCGTCGTCATCCGGTCGGGCTGCTGACACCGGGGGCCGAAGATACCCCTCTGACCGGACAGGGCTTCTTTCTGGCTCAGGCGATCAAGGGCGTTGGGGAACTGCATCGTGGCCCGGCTCCCGCCCTGCTCAAGCAAAAGCTTTCCGTCCTGATCGCAACAGACGGAACCCTTGGCGATGACGACACGCGAAACCGCGTTGCCGACTGGGTGCGTCATGGGGGCGTGCTGATCCGCTTCGCCGGACCGAATCTGGCGGCAGATGCACAGGCAGCCTCCCAGGACAGCAGCAAGACGCTCCTCCCCGTGCCCCTGATGAGCGGCATGCGCCAGCTCGGCGGCCCGATGTCCTGGGGTAAACCCCAGCTGCTCTCGGCCTTTGCCGAGCATTCTCCTTTCGAAGGTCTCGATCTTTCCAAAGAAGTGACCGTGACGCGTCAGGTTCTCGCGCAGCCGACGACCGATCTCGGGGCGCATGTCTGGGCGCGCCTGAGCGACGGAACACCTCTGGTAACCGCTGCTCCCCTCGGTCAGGGAGAGCTCGTTCTGTTTCACGTCACCGGCACGGCAGACTGGTCCAGCCTCCCGCTCTCGGGACTTCTCCCGGCGATGCTCGAACGCCTGATCGAGCGTTCTCTGGGTCAGCAGGATCAGACAGTCCTGCGTCAGCTGACACCGTTCACCATGCTCGACACGCAGGGCGCACTGGTTCCGCCTCCCGAGCGGCGCGCCCGCTGGCCGTGGACAAACTCGCGCTCACCCATCCGGATGTGCAGCACCTCCGGGCTATTACGGTCCCCGCCTTTCCCGTCGGGCGTTCAATCTCGGGGATCACCTCCCCCCGCTTCAGGCAGAAGCTCTTCTGGGCGACGCGGTCACTCCGCAGCATTTGTCGTCCGATCGTACTCTGGCGCCGTTTCTGCTGGCTGCGGCGCTGTTTCTGCTTCTGGCCGATTTCCTGATCGCCCTGTGGCTGCGTGGCCTGTTCGGACGCGCAACCCTCATCCTCTGCGTCCTTGTTGGCGCAACCGGGCTTTCCGGCTCTCCAGCCCTGGCACAGGATGAGGACGAAGGACCTGGCCTGACAAGCGTCACCCACGGCTCTGTGCCAGGCGCCGCGCTCGAAACGCGTCTGGGCTATATCCTGAGCGGCCATGACGACATCGATCAGGCATCTCGTGAAGGCCTGCAGGGGCTCTCCAACTACGCCTCCGACCGCTCCTCGGCCATGATGGGTCACCCCGATGGGGTTACACCGGGCAAGGACGATCTCGCATTCTATCCCCTGCTCTACTGGCCGATCACCGACGACGTTCAGGAAGACCCGAAGCGCTCTGCCGCGCTGAACAGCTTCATGGCCCATGGCGGTATCCTGATGCTCGACACGCAGGGCGTCGGTTCCGAGCTTTCGACGCAGGATGACCGGCAGACGCGCTCTGCCCTGAAACGGGCAACGAGCGGGCTGGTCGTCCCGCCGCTCAGCAAGCTCGACGATCATCATGTGCTCGCCCACAGCTTCTATCTGCTCCATGATTTCCCCGGTCGTGTGCAGGGACTGCCCGTCTGGGTGGCGCGAAGCGGTGATGACAGCAATGACGATGTCAGCCCGATTATTATCGGTGCTGGTGACTGGGCGCATGCCTGGGCTGTCGATGCTCAGGGAAATGCCCCTTATGCGGTCATCCCCGGTGGGGATGAGCAACGCACACAGGCCTACCGCTTTGGCGTCAATCTTCTTCTCTATGCCCTGACCGGCAACTACAAGGCCGATCAGATGCGCGTGCCGGAACTTCTGAAGAGGATGGCCCAATGAACCATCTCACCTTCATGCCCCTCATTCCGGTCTGGACGATCGCAGCGGCTGCGGGGATCGTAACCCTCATCGGGGCCTATGCCCTGCTGCGCCGCGTACCGGGGAGCCTCGCACGGCTCCTTGCGCTACTTCTCGTCCTGCTCTGGCTCTCTGGCCCGAGACTCAGCCAACCGGTCTTCGAGCCCGCACCGCAAGACGTGCTGCTCGTCGTCGATCACTCCCCGTCGATGGCATTGCGCAACCGACTGGACAGTGCGGAAAAAGCTGCGGCGCGCCTGCAGGAGGAGGCCCGGTCAATCCCCGGTCTCACGCTGCACACGGTCACGGTGCAAGGCGGCAATGGTCACGGCACGCGTCTTTTCGACGCCATCGATCAGGCCGACCTCCCTCCGGGACGGTTCAGCGGCACGGTTCTGGTGACCGATGGCATGGTGCATGATGCACCGGCAAACCTGCCATCTCTCTTCACGCATGAGAAAAATACCCTTCCCCTGCATGTGCTTTTGACCGGTAAGGGAGAGGAAACCGACCGCAGGCTGCGCGTGCTTCAGGCACCGCCCTATGCCCTCGTCGGCAAGGAGGCGGTCATGCGTGTGATCGTCGACGATCTGGGTGTACCGAGCGGGCAACCCGTCACCCTCACCCTGCGTCAGGGTGACGAAAAGCCCCGTCAGATCCCGGCCATCTCTGGCCAGGCAGTCGACCTCAGCGTGCCGATCCATCGTCCGGGTGAGACACTGGTCACACTGACAGCTGCCCCTTTGAGCGGCGAGGTCAGCCCTCGCAACAACACGGCAATTGTCCGGATCAACGGGGTGCGTGACCGCCTGAAGGTCCTGCTTGTCTCAGGCACGCCCAATCAGGGCGAACGTATCTGGCGTCGCTTGCTCAAGGCAGACCCCTCGGTCGATCTCGTGCATTTTACGATCCTGCGTCCGCCCGACAAGGATGATGGCACCCCGCTTTCCGACCTTGCCCTGATCCCCTTCCCCATCAAGGAACTGTTTCAGGACAAGATCAAACAGTTCGATCTGATCATTCTCGACGGGTTCCATAACGCCGGGATTCTGCCGCAGGACTATCTCGCCAATATCGCCGATTATGTACGCGAGGGCGGTGGCCTGCTGCTGACTGCCGGACCGGAATTCACTCAGGACGGAACGCTTCAGGATACGCCGCTCGCCGATATCCTGCCCGCGCATGTGCCTTCGAACGGCGTCGTCAATGAACGCTTCGTTCCGGCGCTGACGCAGGCGGGCCGACGTCACCCGGTAACAGCCGATCTGCCGCAGCCCTGGGGGCCCTGGTACCGTGCACTGGCATCGGACAGTTCACACGGCACCCCGCTGCTTGCCGGACCGGGTAACCAGCCCCTGCTCGTGCTCGATACGGTGAACAAGGGACGTGTCGCCCTGTTGCTCTCCGATCAGCTCTGGCTCTGGTCACGAGGTGAAGGCGGCGGCGGCCCACAGGCTGAACTGCTCAAGCGCCTGTCACATTGGCTGATGAAGGAGCCCGATCTGGAGGAAAACCAGCTTCGCGCCTCCATCAACGACAATACGCTGCATATTGAGCGCCATAGCGATTCGGAACGTCTGGCGACCCCGGCACTCCTCACGACCCCGGACGGCAGGATGATTTCTGTGCCGCTGAAGCCTTCAGGCAATGGGCTTTTTACGGCGAACGCGCCCACCAATGGCGCAGAAGGTCTCTGGGTCGTGAGACAGGACGGCTTGACCGCCGTTGCCGCTCAGACGACGCGCAATGCGCTCGAAGATGCCGATTTACGGGCCACAGCGACGATCCTCTCTCCCCTGTCAGCCAAAAGCGAGGGTGCCACGTCCTGGCTCGGATCGGACACGTCGACACCCCAGATCAGGCAGGTTTCCTCAGGTTCGCTCTCCGGGTCCGGCTGGATCGGTTTCCCGAGACAGCTTGTCCCTGTTGCGTCTTCGAGCCGTTTGACGGCACTGTGCCCTTCCTGGCTCGCCTTGGGCGGGACGCTGGTCCTTCTCTTCCTCAGCTGGTGGCGCGAAGGTCAACTTCGCCGTCGATAGGGAGTCGCCAGCCCGTTCACGATTGCTTATAGTCCGATCATGCGCCACTCGAGACGTCACATGAATGTCACACGACTCTTTCCTCTGATGCTGACGACAGCTTTGGCTGCGTCACCTGTTTTCTTCATTCCCTGGCATGCCGCGCATGCGCAGTCTGCTGATGATGCGGAAGCGGAACAGGAAGCCGAAGAGGCACAGAAGAAAGCCGAAGCTCGTCGCGCTGCCAAAGCAGCTGCGCCACCAGCGGCTCTTCCGGGTGCAGAGTCACAGGAAATGAATGCCGGTCACGCAAACGCGGACCTTAATCCCACCGACGCCCTTTTCGACGCGATCAACCGTGGCTCTCTGAACGCTGCCAAGGAAGCCCTTAATCGCGGCGCAGATATGAGGGGAAAGAACGTCCTGTTCCAGACCCCTCTGGACATGGCGATCGATCTGAACCGCAAGGACATCATGTTCCTGCTGCTCTCGATGCGGAGCTACAATGACAACGGTGGCAGCTTTGCAGCCGAAACCAGCCATTCCGGGATCGAGACCGATTCCAAAGGCAATGGTCATCTGACCATCAAGGGTCGAGGCAGACAAAATGCGACGGCAGTAGCGGCCTCAGCCAAGTCCCGTTTCGACGCCTCGGGCGGTCAGCCCCAGCCAGAAATCGGCTTTCTTGGTTTTGGCGGACGCTGAAACCAACGCCCTCTCTGGGTAATCAAGAGGGGCAAGAGCCCGATCTGAGGCTTGATTTCCGGATCGCAAGATCCGGCTCCCCTTTTCAGCGAACCTGCGACGGATCCCTGTCACGGATCAGGATGATCCTCAGGAACCCCAAAACCTTCTGGATTTTCCACGATATGCGACCCGGATGCTCACGATGAGCGACCCATGCTGACAATGCGGCAACAGCCGCATGTCAGCTTAGCGATCTGGAGTTAGCCGACGTTGCGAAGCGGCGCCTGCGCCAGTTCAGTGCGCAGAATATCCAGCTGAAGCACCTCGCCCTTGCGCTCGAAATACCAGAACGTCCAGCCATTGCAGGACGGGGCATTGGTGAGAAGCGCGCCCATCTTGTGGATGGAGCCACGCTGCATGCCTGACACAAGGCTGCCATCGGGCATGACAGTAGCACTGATGCGACGCTGCCGATCGAACAACTCTGTCCCTGCGGGCAGCGCGCCCTGCTCCACAAAACTGCCGAAAGGAACACGAGGCATTTCCCGCTTGGCAGGTGATGGCCAGCTGCTCGTCTGACAGACGCGTTTCAGCCGCCACACGCGCCCGGGCTGCCTCGATATAATCCGGATGACGCTCGATCCCGATGAAGCGACGGCCCAGACGCTTGGCCATGGCAGCCGTCGTGCCGCTTCCCGAAAACGGATCCAGCACGATATCGTCGACCACAGTCGATGCAATCAGCACGCGATGGAGCAGGCTCTCGGGCTTCTGAGTAGGATGCAGCTTCAGCCCGTGGGCGTTACGCAGGCGCTCATTGCCTGTGCAGAGCGGCAGATACCAGTCGCTGCGCATCTGCATGTCGTCGTTCAGGGCCTTCATGGCCTGATAGTTGAAACGATATTTGCTTTCCGGTCCGCGCGCCGCCCAGATCAGAGTTTCATGAGCATTGGTGAAACGACGCCCCCGGAAATTGGGCATCGGGTTAGCTTTGCGCCAGACGATGTCGTTGAGGATCCAGAAGCCCAGATCCTGCATGATCGCACCAAGGCGGAAGACGTTATGGTAAGACCCGATGACCCAGATCGTCCCGTCTTTAGTCAGGATCCGTCGGGCCTCTGCCAGCCATTCACGCGTGAAATTGTCATAGGTCGCGTAATCGGCAAATTTGTCCCAGGCATCATCCACACCGTCGACCACAGTCTCGTCTGGACGGCGTAGTTCGCCTCGCAGCTGCAGATTATACGGTGGGTCAGCGAAGATGCAGTCGATACTGGCATCAGGCAGGCTGCGCATCGTGTCGACGCATTCACCACACAGGATCTGATCGAGAGGGAAATCCTGCATTAAATAGCTCCGACCTGTTGGGCTGCGCTGGCAAGATGCGCACGTATAGGGGCAAATTCGCGACGGTGATGGGGCGTAACGCCGGCCTGTTTCAGACCAGCCATGTGCAGGGCCGTGCCGTATCCGGCATTCTTTTCCCAGCCATACGCATTGTGACGCTCTGAAAGTCTGGTCATCAGACGATCTCGCGTCACCTTGGCGATGATCGACGCCCCGGCGATCGACAGGCTTTTCCTGTCGCCACCGACAACAGCCAGAGCCGGGCAGCCCATCTCAGGGAGGCGATTGCCATCCACAAGGGCAAGATCAGGGACGATGTCGATATGCTCGAGCGCCCGCTGCATCGCCAGATGGCAGGCCTTGCCAATATTGATCGCCTCGATCTCGGCAACCGAGGCAGCCCCCAGCCCGACGCGCACCGACGGATGGGCGAGTAATGCAGCGTAGGCGGCATCGCGACGTTTTGCCGTCAAACGCTTTGAATCATCGATCAGGCTCGCCAGCGCATCGTCTGGCGGCGTCAGAAAAAGCATCGCTGCGGCGATAACCGGACCGGCAAGCGGACCACGCCCCACCTCATCGAGACCGACCACTCTCTTTTCTGGTGCCCCGTGGGCAAGTTCGAGAGCGTAATCCGGCATGAGCTGCGATGTGATCCTTGACGACGAGAAAAAAGGTCAGACTGTCCGAGTCGCACAGTCATTCGAATCGCTTTTGAATCACCCGAATCGCGCTGTAAACCCCTAGCGGCATTCACTGAATCATTTTTGCCGCTCCAAAACGAAAAAGAGGGACCGCATTGCTGCGATCCCTCTTCCCCGTCTCGGGCTTTCAGAGCTGCTTAGTTCTTCTTCGAGCGACCGAAAAAGAGCGCGCCCAGGATCGTACCGACGACGATCGCAACGCTGAGTGAGATCAGCGGGCGGTCCTGCACGAAGGCTGTTGCCTTCTCGAGGGTGGTCTCGGCATCGTCATAAAGATCGGCAAATTCCTGCTGCGCCACGCCGGAGAGCTGGTCGATCTTGCCTTCAGCCTGAACCTTGGCGTCGCCGGTCAGCCCGCCTGCTGCGTCCTTGATGCGGCCCTTGGCTTCGTCGAGCAGACCTTCACCTTTGTTCTTCACTGAATCGCTCATTGTCATAATCCTTTCACAAAACGGACTCAAAGTTATCCGTGACGAGAAGACCAACGACGCATAGGCAAAACGGTTTCGTTTACCAAGACGCAATATCCATTCAAGATGAGGTGGCGCTCTCTAACGTGTCGTGTTTTAAATTGTTTCGTCCTTGAACTAGAATTTAGCTGACGTCATGACAGGTCGGCCTCAAATAACGTATGTCCGAGATACCAGCGCGCGCACATGACCGCTCCTGGATCTGGGTTATGGAAGACGAGAAGAGATGACTGATCAGACGGGCCCCGACCGGACCCAGCCTGCGCGCCATACTGCGCCCCATGCCGCCACAACGCCCGTATCGGGCAAGCCGCGCCGCAAGCGTAAGCTTCTATTTGTGATCGGTGGCGTGATCGTTCTGCTTCTTGCCATCGCCTTCCTGCGCCCCCACTCCTCGACGCACCACGCCGGTCGGGGCACGCATAAAACGGGGCGACCGCCCAGGGCAAAAGCGATGCGAGCCCCGTTGCGGTCGCCGTGGTGAAAACCGGCGACATGCCCGAGATCCTGACCGAGCTCGGCACGGTCGTGCCGATTACAAACGTGACCGTTCAGGCCCGTGTGAGCGGCTACATCATGCAGGTCGAATTCAAGGAGGGTCAGCACGTCAAGGCGGGCGACGAACTCGTTCTGATCGATCCCCGCCCCTATCAGGTGGCGCTCGAGCAGCAGCTCGGCACGCTCAAGCAGGACGAGGCCCAGCTGGCTGACGCCCGCATCAATGCCGGTCGCTATGACAAGCTGATCAAGCAGAACTCGATCGCCGCAATGACGGCCATCGACGCACAATACAAGGTGCAGCAGCTCGAAGGTACGGTAAAGCTCGATCAGGCCAATGTCGATAATGCGCGCCTCAACCTCTATTACTGTCATATCATCGCGCCTGTGGACGGCCGCGTGGGTATTCGTGCGGTAGACATGGGCAATTACTTTACCGCCGGACAATCGGGTGGTCTGACGATCCTGACCCAGATGCAGCCGATCTCGGTCATCTTCACCCTGCCGCAGGATCAGTTGCCGCAGGTCATGGATCGCCTGCGCGCGGTCGGAGAGCTGCCTGTCGAAGCCTGGGACAGCGCAAACCTGAACAAAATTGCCTCCGGAACGGTCAAGGCCGTGGACAGTCAGATCGACACCGCCACCGGTACGGTGCGGATGCGCGCGATCTTCACAAACGAAGACGAGCATCTCTTCCCCAACCAGTTCGTCAACGCACGCCTTCTGGTCGATACGCTGCACGACGTGATCCTGTTGTCGTCCAACGCCCTGCAGACCGGGCCGGACGGCCAGTTTGTCTATGTGGTCAAGGACGACAACACGGTCGAGATGCGCAGTGTCACCACGGGCATTGCCAGCAATGACACGACAGTCATCAAGTCTGGCCTGAAGCTGGGTGAACGCGTCGTGACTGACGGGACGAACCATCTCCGTCCCGGTGCGAAGGTCACCATCCCCGCCGACGATACCGGCAAGAGCGAGAACCCGTCTGCAGACAAGCCCGCCTCTCCCTCCAAGCCTGCACAGTAAATCCGGCCATGAACCCGTCACGCCTCTTCATCGATCGTCCGGTCGCCACTTCGCTGTTGATGCTGGCGATCATGCTGACCGGTTTTCTCGGCTATCACTTCCTGCCGATTTCAGCCCTGCCGCAGGTTGAATATCCGACGATCACGGTCTCGACCTTCTATCCGGGTGCCGGCCCGGATGTGATGACGACCTCCGTCACGGCCCCCCTCGAAACGCAGCTTGGCCAGATGCCGGGTCTTGACCAGATGACGTCACAGTCTTCTGGCGGCGCCTCGGTCATCACGCTGCGTTTTGGTCTCGACATGTCGATGGACATTGCCGAGCAGGAGGTGCAGGCGGCGATCAACCAGTCGAATTCCCTGTTGCCGACTGACCTGCCGGCCCCGCCCATCTACGCAAAGGTCAATCCGGCAGACACCCCCGTACTCACGCTCGGGATCACATCGCGTACCCTGCCGCTCACGGACGTGCAGGACTTCGTGAATACGCGTCTGCAGCAGCGTGTCAGCCAGATTTCAGGCGTCGGACTGGTGACGCTCTCGGGCGGCAACCGCAAGGCGATCCGCGTTCGTCTCAATATCCCAAAGCTGACCTCTTACGGCATTGCGATCGATACGGTTCGCACGACAATCGGCACCGTCAATATCAACTCGCCGACCGGCACGTTCGACGGGCCTCATCGCTCGACCACGCTGCGCATCGACGGACAGATTACCTCCGTCGATCAGCTGATGAACCAGATCATCGCCTATCAGAATAACGGCCCGATCCGTCTGCGTGATGTCGGAACAGTCGTGCAGGGTCCCGAAAACGACCAGCTCGCCGCATGGTCCGACAAGACCCCTGCCCTGATCCTGAATGTGCAGCGCCAACCCGGCGCCAACGTGATTTCGGTCGTCGATAACGTGCTGGCCGTGCTGCCTCAGCTACGAAAGACCTTGCCTCCGGGCATTGAGATCACCCCGCTGACCGATCGCACGACCACAATCCGCGCCTCCGTGTCCGACGTGGAGTTCGAGCTTGGCATGGCCATGCTGCTGGTCGTCGCGGTGATCTTCGTCTTCCTGTTCAACGTCCCGGCGACGATCATCCCGAGCCTCAGCGTCCCGCTCTCGCTGATCGGCACCCTCGCCGTCATGTATCTGCTCGATTTCTCGCTCGACAATCTCTCGCTCATGGCACTGACCATCGCGACCGGCTTCGTGGTCGATGACGCCATCGTCGTGATCGAGAACATCGCGCGCTATATCGAGATGGGCGAAGATCGCTATACGGCGGCCGTCAAGGGCTCGCAGGAGATCGGCTTCACGATCATCTCTCTGACCGTTTCCCTGATCGCCGTGCTGATCCCGCTGCTCTTCATGAGCGATGTGGTCGGCCGTCTCTTCCATGAATTTGCGATGACGCTGGCCGTCACGATCGTGATTTCAGCCATCGTCTCCATCACGCTTGTGCCGATGATGTGCGCACGCCTTCTGAGCGAACGCCCGCATGACGCTCAGGACGGCACACGCTTCCAGCGTCTTGCAGCCAAGGTCGGCAACGGAATCGACCGCGTGATTGCTACCTATGCGCGCTGGCTCGATGTCGTTCTGCGTCATCAGACCGCGACGCTCATCGTGGCTCTGGGCACCTTCGTGCTGACCTTTGTGCTCGCCCTCGTCATCCCCAAGGGCTTCTTCCCGCGACAGGATACCGGTGTCGTTCAGTATTACCGAGATGGCTCAGGCCATTTCGTTCGACAGCATGAAGAAGCACCAGGAAGCCGTCATCGCCGAAGTGCTTCAGGACCCTGACGTTGCCAGCGTGTCGAGCTTTGTCGGTATCGACGGGCAGAACATGACGCTCAATGTCGGACGGATGCTCATCAACCTGAAGCCGCTCGAACAGCGCACGAGCGGTCTTTCGGCCATCCTCGCGCGCCTTGCCGAGAGAGGCAGTTCCACACCCGGAGCGCGCCTCTTCCTTCAACCGGTGCAGGATCTCTCGCTCGATTCCACCGTATCGGCGACGCAGTATCAGTTCCTGCTCGAAAACCCGGATTACGACACCTTCAAGACCTGGGTGCCGAAGCTCCTCACCGCACTCCAGAACGAGCCCGCTCTGGCCGATGTCACATCCGACCTGCAGGCCGAGGGACTGGTCGCCCATGTCACGCTCGACCGCACAAACGGCGCGCGCTACTCGATCACGCCTCAGACGGTCGATAACCTTCTTTATGACAGCTACGGCCAGCGTCAGATCTCGACGATCTACACGCAGTCGAACCAGTATCGCGTCATTCTGGAGACCGAACCGCGCTTTCAGCACGATCTGGCAAGCCTGAACCAGCTCTACCTGCCCGGCATCTCGAGCGAGGCCGGTCAAAGCTCCTCAGGCCCGACACGCCTCCCGACCTCGGGTCTCGTGCCGCTGCATCAGGTCACGACCATCACCAAGGGTCTGGCACCGCTTCTGGTCACCCATTTCGGCCAGTTTCCGGCAACGACGGTCTCGTTCAATGTGGCCGAAGGCTATTCGCTCGGAGCGGCCACGAACGCTATCGACCACGCTGCGGCGGCGATCGGTCTGCCTCCGGCGTTCCAGACGGCGTTTCAAGGCACGGCGGCCGCTTTCCGTTCCTCGCTCAGCAACGAACTCTATCTCGTGATCGCAGCCCTGCTGGCCGTCTATATCGTGCTTGGCGTGCTCTATGAGAGCTTCATCCACCCGCTCACCATTCTCTCGACCCTGCCCTCTGCCGCCATCGGCGCGCTTCTGGCGCTGCTGCTCTGCGGTATGGACCTCGACGTGATGGGCATTATCGGCATCGTCCTGCTGATCGGTATCGTCAAGAAAAACGCCATCATGATGATCGACTTCGCTCTCGAAGCCGAGCGTCTTGACGGCCTCGCGCCGCTCGATGCGATCCGGCGTGCGGCGCTGCTGCGGTTCCGTCCGATCCTCATGACGACACTGGCCGCCTTCTTCGGCGCACTGCCGTTGATGCTGGGTCAGGGTGTCGGCTCTGAGCTGCGTCGCCCGCTCGGCGTCGCCATCGTCGGCGGCCTGCTGCTCTCGCAGCTGCTGACCTTGTTTACGACGCCGGTGATCTATCTGATGATGGATCGCATCGCGAGCGCCACGCGCCGTCGCTTCGGTATGCGCAGCATGTCCGAGCGCCTTGCCGAACAGGGTGGCGAGTGAACATCACCCGCCCCTTCATCCTTCGGCCGGTAGCGACCTCGCTGCTGACCGTCGCGATGCTGATTGCCGGCCTTCTGGCCTACACCACACTGCCTGTCGCCGATCTGCCAATGTGGATATGCCGGTCATCATGGTGCAGGCCCAGCAGGCAGGCGGATCACCCACCGAAATTGCCAGCACCATCGCCGCTCCGCTTGAGCGTCATCTGGGCGCCATCGCCGGTCTGACCGAAATGACCTCGCAATCGATGGTCAATCAGGCGCGTATCATCCTTCAGTTCGATTTGTCCCGCGACATCAACGGTGCAGCCCGCGACGTCGAGGCCGCCCTTCAGGCGGCACGCGCCGATCTGCCCACCACATTGCGAACCAATCCGAGCTATCAGAAGGCCAATCCGAACGGGGCCCCCATTCTGGTTATGGCTCTGACCTCCCGGACCAAAACGCCGGCAACGCTCTATGATGAAGCCACCAACGTGCTTCAGCAGCAGCTCAGCCAGGTTCAGGGCGTCGGTCAGGTCGAGGTCGGCGGCGGCGCGCTGCCCGCCGTTCGCGTCGAGATCAATCCTCTTCAGCTCTATAAATTCGGGATCGGCTTTGAGGATGTTCGCGCGGCGCTGGCCTCCGCCAATGCTCACACGCCCAAAGGCTTCATCGATTCAAACGGCTTTCGCTTCACCCTCGATACGAACGATCAGGCGGAGAAAGCACAGGCCTATCGCGATCTCATCATTGCCTATCGCAACACACGCCCCGTCAGGCTATCCAGCATCGCCGAGGTCAATGACAGCGTCGAAAACCTGCGGACACTGGGCGTCTATAACGGACAGCGCGCCGTCGTCGGGCTCGTTTTTGCCCAGGCAGGCGCGAACATCGTCAAGACAGCGGATGAGATCAAGGCACGCCTACCCCTTATCCGCGCCGCCCTTCCCGCCGGGATTGATCTGCATATCGCTGTCGACCGGTCCCTGACCATCCGGGCCGCCTTGAGCGACACCAAGCTGACCCTGATCCTTGCCGTCATTCTGGTCGTGCTGGTCGTGCTGGTCTTTCTGCAATCGGCCCCGGCCATCCTCGTGCCCGCCATCGTCGTGCCGACCTCGATCATCGCGACCTTCGCCGCCATGAAGCTGCTGGGCTATCAGCTCGATAACATGTCACTGATGGCACTGACCATCTCGACCGGCTTCGTGGTCGATGACGCCATTGTGGTGCTCGAAAACATCACCCGCTATCTCGAACAGGGACAGTCACCGCTCAAGGCGGCGCTGACGGGGGCTGGCGAGGTCGCCTTCACCGTCATGTCGATTACGTTCTCGCTGATTGCCGTCTTTGTGCCCATCATTCTGCTTGGCGGCGTAGCAGGGCGTCTGTTCCACGAGTTTGCCATGACGATCTCGATCACACTTGTGATCTCCATGGTTCTCTCCCTGTCGCTGACCCCGATGATCTGCGCCCTCCTGCTCCGTCCGGCGAAAGAAGAGCACAAGCGTGCCCGTATCGCGATCTATCTCGACAGACAGATCACGCGCATCACCGATGGCTATGTCGTGTCACTGGACTGGTCGCTGCGCCATCGCTGGCTCATGCTGCTCAGCCTGCCGCTCACACTCGTTATCGCAGGGGCTCTCTTCGTCAAAATGCCCAAAGGCTTTTTCCCGGATGAGGATACCGGGATCATGATGGGTCACATCATTGGCGATCAGTCCGCCTCGTTCAGCCAGATGAGCACCAAGACCTACGATGTCGCCAAAACGGTATCGAAGGATCGCGACGTCGCAGCTGTCGTCGGTTTTCTCGGCGGACGACAGGCCAATCAGACCAATCTCTTCGCCTCTCTCAAAGACAAATCCGCACGCGAAGACACGGTCACCCAGACCATCGAACGCCTTGGTCGTAAATTCAGCAAGATGGTCGGGGCGGAGGTCTTCTTCATGGCACCGGGCGCCGTTCGTGCTGGTGCGCGTGGCGGGAACGCCTCTTATCAATATGCGCTGCAAGGTCCGGATGCCGACGAGCTTTTCGCGCTGACCCCAAAGGTCGTGGAAGCCTTCCAGAAGCTGCCCGAACTGATGGATGTCTCTTCCGATCTGAGCGAAGGGGGTTCGGCGCTGGACGTGAAGATCAATCGTGACCTGTCATCACGTTTTCAGATCACGCCGCAGCTGGTCTCCAACATCCTGTTCGACGCTTATGGCCAGCGCGCGGCTTCTGTCATCTACAAGCCGATCAACCAGTATCGCGTGATCATGGAAGCCGCTCCCCGCTTCTGGAAAGACACGCATTCACTCAATCAGGTCTGGGTCAGCACATCAGGAGGCACCGCAGCAGGCAGCGTCGCCTCGAACCGTATCCGCGTTGTCGCCACAAGCACCAGCTCGACCAGCGCCTCGACGGCTGACACGAACTACCAGAACCAGATGGCCAATAGCCTCGCAGGCGGCAACAGCGCGTCTTCTGGCTCGGCTGTGGCAACCAGCAGCTCGACCATGGTGCCATTGTCGCTCACCTCGCATATTCTGCCCGGCACAACGGCTCTCAGCGTCAATCATCAGGGCCAGTCGGTCGCCACCACGATCTCGTTCAATCTCAAGCCGGGCGTCTCTCTCGGCGATGCGGTCACATCGATCAATGCGGCCCTGCTCAAGCTGCACGTTCCCTCCGACATTCAGGGTGGATTTGCGGGCAACGCAGCGTTGTTCCAGAAATCGGTCAACGACGAACCCCTCCTGATTCTGGCGGCCCTTGCTGCGGTCTATATTGTGCTGGGTATTCTCTATGAGAGCCTGGTGCATCCGATCACCATTCTCTCGACCCTGCCTTCCGCTGGCGTCGGGGCCATTCTGGCGTTGCAGATCTTTGGCGAAGAATTCTCGCTGATCGCCATGATCGGGGTCATCTTGCTGATCGGTATCGTCAAGAAAAACGCGATCATGCTGATCGACTTCGCCATGCAGGCCCAGCGAGACGGTGCGACGCCCGAAGAGGCCATTCGTATGGCCAGTGCGCTGCGTTTTCGCCCCATCATGATGACGTCGCTCGCCGCTGCGCTCGGCGCTGTTCCGTTGATCATTGCCAATGGCTATGGTGCGGAATTACGACGCCCCTTGGGTATTTCCATCCTCGGTGGCCTGGTGGTCAGCCAGGCCCTCACCCTTTACAGCACGCCCGCCGTGTTTCTCACGCTCGATGCTCTGGGGCGCAAAATTAAACGCCGCCTTCAGTCCCTCACCGCGCTCTTTCGCCCGCGCCATCAGGATCAGATTCAAGGATGACTTCCTCCCCGTCCCGCTCCGCTCGACGCTTCAGCCTCCTTGCTGCATGTTGCATGCCCCTTCTGGGGGGATGTTTCATGGTCGGTCCTGACTATCATCGCCCCCACGCCGTGATTTCCCCACAGTTCAAGGAAGCTCCCAAGCCTCCTCAGGGATGGGGTGTGGCCCAGCCTCACCTCGCCGAGGCATCGAAGGGCGCGTGGTGGGAGGTCTATAATGATCCGCAGCTGAACTGGCTGGAATCTCAGGTCGCGATCTCGAACCAGAACGTCAAACAATACGAAGCCCAGTTTCGCAAAGCCGAAGCCACGATCGACGCGATCAGGGCACAGCTTTTCCCAACCTGTCCGGGACATTCAGCTTTACCCAAAACGCTCAGGGCAGAGCCTCACAGAGTGCTAGTTCAGGATCAGTGGTCACCTACACGAATTCGACCACAACCAACACCTGGAACACGGGGCCATCGGCCTCCTGGACGCTCGACGTCTGGGGGCGCATCCGTCGTCAGGTGCAGCAGCAGGTGACGGCGGCGCAGGCTAGTGCAGCCGATCTCGCAAATGCCCAGCTTTCCTACCAGTCTCAGCTGGCGAGCGCCTATTTCAACCTGCGCTATCAGGACAGCCTGAAAAAGCTCTATCTGAATAATGTCGGCTACTTCCAGCAGGCTCTGACCATCGTTCAAAATCAGGTCGATGCCGGGGTGACCGACCCCAGCGCACTCTGGCAGGCCAAATACCAGCTCCAGCAAACTCGGGCACAGGCCACTCAGGCGGGCATCACGCGCGCGCAATACGAGCATGCCATTGCGGTCCTCATCGGCCGGGCGCCTGCAGACCTGACAATCCCAACAGGTGCCCTACCGCTCTCCTTGCCGACACCGCCGCAGTCCCTGCCTTCAGTCCTGCTGCAACGTCGGCCTGATATCGCAGCCGCGGAACGCACGATGGAAGGCTATAATGCTTCAATCGGCACAGCCATCGCTGCCTACTATCCCGAGATTTCAGTCAGTGCGTCTTACGGCTATAGCGGCAACCCGCTTCAGACACTCGTACAGGCGGCAACACGGTTCTGGTCCCTTGGCGCATCGTCCACCGAAACCCTTTTCAAGGGTGGAGCAAGGACGGCAGCGGTTCGTTCCGCACGTGCGGATTATGACGCGTCAGTCGCAACATATCGCCAGACCGTGCTAACCGCCCTTCAGGGGGTGGAAGACAATTTGTCCAATTTGCGCCTCTTGAGTGAGCAGCTCACGCAGCAGGATGTCGCCGTCAAATCGGCTCAGGAAGCGGTGCGCGTCTCGTTGAACGAATACATGGCCGGCACGCAGACCTACACGACTGTTCTCACAAGCCAGCAAAGCGCCCTCAATTACGAAGTGCAGGCTCTGGGGATCCATCAGAGCATGGCCATTTCGCATGTCGATTTGATTGTTGCTCTGGGCGGAGGTTGGGACGTTTCGCAGCTCCCGAACAAGGCGTCGCTGCAGACAAATAATCCCCTCCTGCCTGAGTTCATCTCAAAAACGAAGCAGTGAGCCACGCATCAGGCAAAAAAGGGGGAGAGCCGCAAGGCCCTCCCCCGTTTCTTATGGTGTTCAATCGCGCAGGCTCAGGTCACAGCCTTGCCGACGAAAACCGCGATGACCAGAAACAGCACGAACAGCGCGATGAACAGGAAGAACAGAATCTTCGCGATCCCCGCCGATGCCGCCGAAATACCGGTAAACCCGAAAAGACCCGCGATCAGGGAGATGATCAGAAAGAATATGGCTAGCTTCAGCATGGGGGACCCCTCGTTGTTCTGTGGGAGCGTCAACGCGGTCCTGCGATAAAAGTTCGCCTCACAAGACCCGCTTACAGGCTCTGCAGTTCGGCTCAGGCCCGCCGAAGATCTTGCCGAACGTCATCCAGACCTCAGACGTCTCCCGATCTGTGGCCCGCCTCTTCAATCGTCAGAACGGCGGCGTAGGGATGCGCATTCCCTCCGCAGCAGCACAGAATCAAAAATGCCGTTGACCTTGGCCAACGGCATTTCCTCAACAAGCCAGATGATAGGGAGCGGCCCGCAAGAACCGCCCGCTTTTTATCAGTGACCGACCGCCGTAACCGACTCACCGCGGGCAATGGCTTCCTGCGTGTAGCGACGGGCTTCGTCGGAGATCCGCAATGTAATCGTCATCCCGGCAGCTGCGAGATAGATTACAGCGAAGGCCCAGATGATCCCTTCCATGCCAAAGCCGAAAACGCTTCCGCAAATACCAGCAATCGCCGGACCGACCCAGGTGCTCGCACCTGCGCCAAGACCAAGGATCGACAGCGCTGCTGCCTTTTCCTTCGGGCAGATCTGCGGCATCAGGCCGGACAGCGGCACGAAGGCAGCAACAGTCGCGCCGTAGAAGATACCCACGGCAGCCGCAGCGACGAAGTTACCCGGATACCAGACAGGAACGTAGTAGAAGAGCGGGATCGAAATAAAGCCGCCAATGCCCCCGAAGACAGCGACAATGAAACGATGACCCAGGCGTCCGCCAGCATCCCTGAAACCAGATTGAAGAGAATGTTGCTGAGGAAGATCAGAGACAGAAGGTTCAGCCACTGGCCCTGAGTGAACCCGAGATGGTCAATGAAGAACGCGGGCATGATGGCGAGAAATGCATATTCCGACGACGTGTCGATCGTACGGACGATACCGGCGATCAGGGTCTTGGGCTCACGCCACATGATCGAGATCGAGCCGAAAAAGATGTCACGCGTGCTGACGTCATCCGGAAGAAGACGCTTCTTGCCGGTCGGCTCATGGGTGAACAGCAGAGCGACCAGGCCACCGAACACCACGAGACCGAGCGAGCACCAGAATGTCGCCAGTTCGCCAATGGCAGGAATGGCGTAGCGGGCAAACTGCGAACCGAGTGTCGGCAGACCCGCCGAAAAGGAGAACCAGAACCAGCCAGCCGCAGATCCCAGCATATTTGCTGGCGTCGCTGCCGCAATCCAGACCAGGAAGCCATAGGCAAAGAGCGGATAGGCAAAACCACGCAGCGTGTAGAAGATGAGCGTCATGGTGAAATTGTTCGGTCCAAGACCGAGAGCAAGCAGCCCGACTTCAAGGAGCGCCCAGAGGATCAGGCCAATCCACATGACCTTCTTCGGACCGTAGAGATCCGAAAGCGGACCGGAGAACCAGGCGGAGATCATGACCGTTATGCCATAGGTCGTGAAGAGCAGGTTCACATCGCCCTGCGTATGACCGTTATGGAGCATGAAGGTGTCGAGATACCCCGCCTCAACGCCGTCGCCGATCATGAAGAGGAGAAGGCCGACGAAGCCAAAGAAGAGGGGGCGTGGGATGCCCAGGATCTCAGCGATCCCGCGTTTCTGGGTGGTGCTTGCCTCAGACAAAGAAGCTCTCCTGTATCTACACGCGACACGAGCGTACCGGACCTCATTGCCCGGGGCGGCATGGGAAGCGTGGTGACTGGTCCTACGAGAGTGCTCGGACCGTATGGGTGATCAGGATTGGTGAACGCTGGTGAGCGCTCTTATATCCATCCCAACCTCACGAATCTGTGATGAAACAGAAACGTCATCAGACATGAACAATTATCCCAAGCATCGCGCTCGGCTTGTTCATGATCAGCTCAAGGGCGGTCTTAAACGAACTGCGCCCATTTTGTAAGCCATAAACCAGAAAAGCCGGACGGTTTCCCGTCCGGCTTTCTGCAAAGCGCAAGAAGCTGTTAGCTTCAGGCTGCCATGGGCTCTTCACCAGACTGGTTGAAGACCGGGCCGCTATCCTTGCCCTTGGCCTCCACGTCGCGATCGACCATCTCGACAACGGCCATGTCAGCATTGTCGCCATAACGGACGCCAGCCTTTAGGACGCGGGTGTAGCCACCCGAACGGCCCTGATAACGCTCAGCGATCGTCGAGAACAGCTTGGCAACGATCGTCTCGTCACGAAGATGTGCAAATGCCTGGCGACGAGCGTGGAGCGTGCCACGCTTGCCGAGGGTGATCAGCTTCTCGACGACCGGACGAATTTCCTTCGCCTTCGGCAGCGTCGTCGTGATCTGCTCGTGCTTGATAATAGCCACGGCCATGTTGCGGAACATAGCTGCGCGGTGGGTCGAGGTAACATTGAGCTTACGCCCAGCAACACCATGACGCATGATCGGGTTTCCTTACTCTACTTTCTACCGGATAAGGCTCAGAACGTCTCGTCGAGACGCTTCGCCAGATCCTCAATGTTCTCGGGAGGCCAGGCCGGAACATTCATTCCCAGCGACAGACCCATGGAAGTCAGAACTTCCTTGATTTCATTCAGCGACTTGCGGCCGAAATTCGGCGTGCGCAGCATTTCCTGTTCGGACTTCTGCACCAGGTCACCGATATAAACGATGTTATCGTTCTTCAGGCAGTTGGCGCTACGAACCGAAAGCTCAAGCTCGTCAACCTTGCGAAGCAGGTTGCGGTTGAACGGCAGGTCGTCACGGGGCTCTTCCTGACGGACCGGACGCGGCTCATCGAAGTTGATGAACAGCTGAAGCTGGTCTTGCAGGATGCGAGCAGCCAAAGCCAGGCTGTCTTCCGGCGTAACCGCACCGTTCGTCTCAAGCGTGAGCAACAACTTGTCATAGTCGGTGACCTGACCCACGCGGGTCGGCTCAACCTTGTAAGACACCTTGCGGACCGGGGAGTAGATCGCATCGATGGGGATAAGCCCAATCGGTGCATCTTCCGGACGGTTAGCTGCGGCCGGGACGTAACCCTTGCCCATGTTAACCGTGAATTCCATGCCCAACTTAACGCCGTCATCGAGCGTGCAGATAACGAGGTCAGGGTTCATGATTTCGATGTCATGACCTGCCTGAATCTGGCCTGCACGCACTTCGCCGGGGCCGGTGGCCGTCAGCACCATACGCTTGGGGCCTTCACCGTGCATACGCAGGGCAAGCTGCTTGATGTTCAGCACGATATCCGTCACGTCCTCGCGGACGCCCGGCACGGACGAAAACTCATGCAGCACGCCGTCGATCTGGATCGCCGTCACAGCGGCACCCTGAAGCGAAGACAGCAGAACGCGACGAATCGCATTGCCGAGCGTCATGCCAAAACCACGCTCCAGCGGCTCGGCGATCACCGTGGCTGTCTGCGTGGGCACGGAGCCGGGCGCGACTTCCAGCTTTTCCGGCTTGATAAGGGACTGCCAGTTCTTCTGGAGGACCAATGTCGTGGCCTTTCAAACAACTTGTCCCGCTGGGCACCAACGGAACATCAACCGCACCGTAGTGCGGTCAGAACGTGCCGGTGGCTCTCCCGACAGGAAGAACCACCTACGGACGGGTGGTGAGAGACAGACGGCCCCTGATGGGGCCGCAGTCAATCAGACGCGACGACGCTTGCGCGGGCGGCAACCGTTATGCGGCACCGGAGTCATATCGCGGATCGACGTGATGGAAAACCCGACAGCCTGAAGGGCACGGAGGGCGCTCTCACGACCCGAACCCGGGCCCGAGACTTCAATCTCAAGAGTTTCCATGCCGTGATCGCGAGCCTTGCGGCCAGCGTCTTCAGCAGCAACCTGAGCAGCATACGGGGTCGACTTACGCGAACCCTTGAAGCCCTGGGCGCCAGCCGAAGACCAGGCAATCGAATTGCCCTGGGCATCGGAGATGGTGATCATGGTGTTGTTGAACGTCGAAAGAACGTGCGCGACACCAGAGATAATGTTCTTGCGCTCCTTCTTACGGATGCGCGGGGCTGCGGCCTTGGCCATAGTGAGGTCGTCCTGTCAAACTTAGCAATGAGCGAAGGGACGAGAACAGCCTGAAGGCCGTCGCTCGCCACGATCCGCTTAAGATGCGCGAATTAGCGCGTAGCTTTCTTCTTACCGGCAATCGCCACGGCCTTGCCCTTACGGGTACGGGCGTTCGTGTGCGTCCGCTGGCCGCGCACCGGCAGACCACGGCGATGACGCAGACCGCGATAGCAACCAAGGTCCATCAGACGCTTGATGTTCATCGCGGTTTCACGGCGGAGGTCACCCTCAACGCGGAAATCTGCATCGATCAGTTCGCGGATCTTCACGATCTCGTCGTCGCTCAGCTCGTTAACGCGCTTCGCATCAGGAACTTCAAGCTTCGTGCAGATTGCCTTCGCCGTCGACGGACCAATGCCGTAGATGTAGCTCAGGGCAATGACTACCCGCTTGTTCGTCGGAATATTTACGCCGGCAATACGCGCCACGCCACTCACTCCCTGCCTGACCGGAAGGCCAGGCTCTCTTTTCTGCTTCGACCCGAAATTCGGGCCAGTTCAATCGAAGCTGTTCGATCCGGCAAAGAATCGATCACCGTTGAGGTGACGACCACCAGACCTGACAGCACCTGTGTCGAGGGCGCGAGATATATCGAGCACCCCCCCTTGAGTCAAATAAAACCGTTCACATTTGCGTGATCGACGTTACTCAGACCCCTTGTTCAGACCGAGAGCCGAGACAATCGCCTCATGAACAGACTGTACGTCCTGCATACCGTCTATCTGACGCAAGCGTCCTGCACTCTCATAATACGGCAAAATTGGCGCCGTCTGGTCCTGATAGACCTGTATACGCCGACGCACCGTATCGGGTTCATCATCTGCTCTGCGTGAGCCATCCGGGGCGCGTCGTTGCGCGAGACGCCCAACAATCTGCTCCGCGTCGACACCGAGCAGGAGCACGGCATCGATCTTCATGCCACGCGCTGCCAGCATGGTATCCAGCGCTTCCGCCTGGCTCTCCGTACGGGGAAACCCGTCGAGAATGAAGCCCTGCGCACAATCGGACTGGAGTGTCCGACTATGGATAAGGTCGATCATGACCGGATCCGGCACAAACTGCCCGGATTCGACAATCGACTTCACGTTCAGACCCAAAGGCGTCCCTGCGGCCATCTCGGCACGAAGCATATCCCCGGTGGAGATCTGCTTCAGACCGAAATCCTGCTCGAGGCGCTGGGCCTGCGTGCCCTTACCCGCACCGGGCGGACCGAGAAGGATAATGTTCATCGGCGACGCACTCCTCGAGACTGATCTCCCTTGGCGTTACCACGTCCGCCGCGCTGCTTGCGGATCAGGCCCTGATAGCGATGCGCCACCAGATGGGACTGAACCTGCGTCATCGTATCGATCGTAACCGACACGATAATGATGAGGCTCGTTCCGCCGAAGTAGAAAGGCACGTTGTAACGGCTGATGAGAATCTGCGGCAGCAGACACACGGCAACAAGGTAGAGCGCACCGATCGTCGTCAGGCGGGAAAGAATCCGATCGAAATAACGCGCCGTATTCGAACCCGGTCTGATCCCCGGCACGAAGCCGCCCTGCTTGCGCAGATTCTCTGCTGTCTCTTCAGGATTGAAGGTCACAGCCGCATAGAAATACGAGAAGAACAGAATCATCGCCGCATAGAAAATCATGTAGAGCGGCTGCCCCTGCCCGAACTCCTGCCCAAGCGTATTCAACCACCCCGGCATGTTCTTGCCATTCATGAAGCCGGAGATCGTGACCGGAATCAGAAGGACAGAAGACGCAAAGATCGGAGGAATAACGCCCGCCGTATTGACCTTGAGCGGCATATGCGAGGAATCGCCCCCGAACATCCGGCTTCCAACCTGACGCTTGGGATACTGAATCACCACACGACGCTGAGCCTGCTCCATAAACACGATAAACGCGATGGTAGCGCCCGCAAGCACCAGGAACAGCAGCACGAAGAACGGTGACAACGCGCCCGTGTATCCGAGTTGGAAAAGGCTCGCGAGGGCATGAGGCAGGTTGGCCACGATACCGGCAAAGATAATCAGCGAAATGCCATTACCGACGCCGCGAGACGTGATCTGCTCGCCTAACCACATGAGGAACATCGTGCCACCCACGAGGGTGATAACGCTCGACAGAATGAAGAACGGCCCCGGTGTAACGACGGCACTGGCCCCGTTATTCGTGATGTGCTCGAGTCCCATCGCAATGCCATAGGCCTGAAACAGGGCAATCAGCACGGTCAGGTAACGCGTGTAAGCATTGAGCTTTTTGCGGCCCTGATCGCCTTCCTTCTTCAGCGCTTCCAGCGACGGCAGGGCTGTCGACAGCAGCTGCACGATGATCGAGGCACTGATATAGGGCATGATATTGAGAGCGAACACGGTCATACGACCGAGTGCACCACCGGTGAACATGTCGAACATGCCGATGATGCCGCCCTGGTTCTGATGCAGAAGCTGACCCATGACCGTCGCATCGACCCCAGGCACCGGAATGTAGGTGCCGAGACGATAGATAATGAGTGCGCCCAGCGTGAACCAGATACGCTTTTTCAGCTCGGTCGCCTTGGCGAACGAACTCAGATTGAGATTGGCGGCAAGCTGCTCGGCTGCGGAGGCCATCCACCGGTCCTTTCAACAAAAACAGCGTCACCGCGCGGGCGCGGGACGCTGTTTATGATTACCTATGCCCGCCCTACACCGCAACCGGTGCAGAACGTTCTTTTGGGCGATCAAGCCTCGGCGGGAGCCTCAGCCTTCGCGGCAACCTTGACAGAGCCACCAGCCTTTTCGACAGCCGCAATAGCGGATGCAGAGGCGCCGGAGATGTCGAAGGTCACTGCGCGGGTCAGTTCACCCTTTGCCAGCAGGCGGATACCGGCATACTTGCCAGTGCCAACCAGACCGGCAGCGCGGAGAACGTCTTCCGTGATCGTAACGTCTGCCTGGAGCTTGCCGTCAGCAATCGCGCGATCAATGGTGCCCAGGTTGATCGGAGCAAATTCCTTGCGGAAGATGTTCTTAAACCCGCGCTTCGGCATACGACGGTACAGCGGAAGCTGACCACCCTCGAAGCCGTTCAGCGAGACGCCTTCACGCGCCTTCTGACCCTTAACGCCGCGACCGGACGTCTTGCCTTTGCCTGAACCGATACCACGGCCCAGACGCTTCTTGCGGTAACGAGAACCCTCGTTATCGCGGAGTTCATTGAGGTTCATATCAACCCTCCACCTGGATGAGGTGGGCGACCTTGCGGATCATGCCGCGAACCGAAGGTGTATCCTCCAGCTCACGCTCGCTGCCGATGCCGCGCAGACCGAGACCGATAAGGGTATCGGCCTGGCCAGGCTTACGCCCGATAGCAGAAGCAATCTGCTTGACGCGAACAGTCTTGTTCTCAGCCATTGGTCGCCTCCACGGTCTCTTCTGACGAAGCTTCACGCTTCGCGAACAGCTCGGAAGCCTTCTTGCCACGACGGCTTGCAACAGCGCGGGGGCTGCTGCAACGCTCAAGCGCTGCAAATGTGGCCTTGACCATGTTATGCGGGTTACGGGTCCCGAGGGACTTCGCAACGACGTCATTCACACCGAGTGATTCGAAGACAGCGCGCATCGGGCCGCCTGCGATGATCCCTGTTCCGGCTTCAGCTGCACGCACCACGACCTTACCAGCACCGAAATGCCCGAAAGAATCATGATGAAGCGTACGACCTTCCTTCATGGGAACGCGGATCATGGTGCGCTTGGCGCGTTCGGTCGCCTTGCGGATCGCTTCGGGGACTTCACGAGCTTTACCCGCACCGTACCCAACGCGACCCTTCTGATCACCAACCACAACCAGTGCGGCAAAAGCGAAACGACGTCCGCCCTTAACCACCTTGGCTACACGGTTGATCGTGACCAGCTTGTCGACCAGATCGTCGCCTTCGCGTTCCCGCTCGCGACCACCACGGCCGCCTTCTCTTGGCTCACGTGCCATGTGTGATCCTTCCTTAGAACGAAAGGCCGCCCTCACGGGCAGCTTCGGCCAGCGCCTTGACGCGGCCATGATAAAGATATGCACCGCGATCGAAAACGACCGCCGTCACGCCAGCTGCGAGCGCACGCTCTGCAACGAGCTTGCCGACAACCGAAGCGGCTTCGACATTTGCGCCGGTCTTGCCAGCGTCGCGCAGGGTCTTTTCGAGGGTCGAAGCGCTGGCGAGTGTCACGCCCTGCGCATCGTCGATGACCTGTGCATAAATGTTCTTGCCTGAGCGGAAGACCGACAAACGCGGCCGGCCACCGCTCTTGCGGCGAAGCTGGAAGCGAAGCCGCTGACGGCGCCGTTCCTGCAATCCATGCTGCGTAGCCATTATTTCTTCTTGCCTTCCTTACGACGGAGAACTTCGGTCTCGTACCGCACGCCCTTGCCCTTATAGGGTTCCGGCTTACGGAAGTTGCGGATATCGAGCGCAACCTGACCAACACGCTGCTTGTCGTTGCCTTCGACCGTGATGGCCGTCGGACGGGGCGTGGTGATCTTGACGTCAGCCGGGACCGGGTAAACGACGTCGTGGGAGTACCCGAGATTCATGACCAGGTTCGAGCCCTGGACGCTGGCACGGAAACCCGTTCCGGTGATTTCGAGCGTCTTGCTGAAACCTTCGGAAACGCCCTTGACGACATTGGCGACGACCGCACGGGTCGTTCCCCACATCGTCCAGGTCTCGCGTGAGCGATTACCAACCGGACGCACGGTGACCTTGCCGTCTTCGACCTTCGCTTCAACGAAGCGGGTCAGAGGCATGGTGAGCGAACCGCGCTTACCCTTGGCCGTCAGCGTTCCGTCAGCGATTGAAACTTCAACGCCTGCAGGAATGACAACCGGATATTTGCCTACTCGTGACATGTGATCCTCCTTAGAAGACGCGGCAGAGGACTTCGCCACCGACATTAGCGGCGCGAGCCTCGATATCCGACAGGATACCGCGCGGGGTGGAAAGGATCGACACGCCGAGACCGGCATAGACGCGCGGCAGTTCCTTGATCTTGGAATACACGCGACGGCCCGGCTTGGACACGCGGTGGATTTCCTTGATCACGGGCTGGCCATCAGCGTATTTCAGCTCGATGCGAAGCTGGGAGATACCGGCGCGCAGCTCTTCCGTGGAATACCCACGAATATAGCCTTCGCGACGCAGCGCTTCCAGAACGTTGGCACGCAGCTTTGAAGCCGGTGAGATGCAAGCCGCGTGACGGGCACGCTGAGCATTGCGAATACGGGTGAGCATATCACCCAACGGATCGGAAAGGGACATTCGCTTTCTACCTTACCAGCTCGACTTAACCATACCGGGGATCTGGCCGGTTGAGGCCAGGTCGCGCAGAGCGATACGGCTCAGCTCGAACTTGCGGTAGTTCGCGCGGGGACGTCCCGAAACCTTGCAACGCAGACGGAACCGAACGCGCGACCCGTTACGCGGCATTTCTGCCAGCTTCAGGGTTGCGTCGAAACGCTCCTCTACCGGAAGGGTCCGGTCCTTGATGATATCTTTCAACGCGGTCCGCTTCGCTTTATCGCGCAGCGCCATCTGGGCGCGCTTAGCGTTGCGGTTCACGGCGGAGATCTTTGCCATGCTAAATCTTCTCCCGGAACCTGTCGGGCCAATCCCAACGGTTTTCCAAACAGCGTGTGTATATAGGGAGCCGGGCTTCCTTTGGAAAGGAAAAAACCCGGTTCAACCCAATAAATCAGGCAGTGAAGGGCAGATCGAACGCCTTAAGCAGCGCTTTTGCCTCTTCATCCGTCTTCGCCGTGGTGACGAAGATGATGTCCATGCCACGTACGGAATCGATCTTGTCGTAGTCGATTTCCGGGAACACGATCTGCTCCTTGATGCCCATGGCAAAGTTGCCACGACCGTCAAAGCCCTTGTTCGGGGGCAGACCGCGGAAGTCACGGATGCGCGGCATCGCAATCGTCGTAAGACGATCGAGGAATTCGTACATACGCGTGCGACGCAGGGTCACCTTACAACCGATCGGCAGACCCTCACGGATCTTGAAGCCGGCGATTGCCTTACGGGCAACAGTCTTGACCGGCTTCTGACCGGAGATTGCTGCCATTTCGGCAACAGCTGCGTCGAGCTGCTTCTGGTCGCCCGCGGCTTCGCCGACGCCCATGTTCAGCACGATCTTTTCCAGCTTCGGCACCTGCATGGCGTTCTTGTAGCCGAACTGCTCACGCAGCTGGCCACGAAGGACGTCATTGTAACGCTGCTGCAGGCGTGGCTGAACGCGGATAATGGTCTCGCTCATAGTCGCCCCCTTAGCCTTCGATTACTTCGCCGGTCACCTTGGCGACGCGGACCTTGCGGCCGTCCTCAAGCTGACGGAAACCAACGCGAGTCGGCTTGCCGCTCTTCGGGTCAACGAGCTTCAGGTTGGACAGATGAACCGGCATTTCCTTAGCGATGATTCCGCCTTCCTGGTTCGTACGTGACGGCTTCTGGTGACGCTTGGCCACCGCTACACCGCGCACGATGGCCTTTTCGACCTTCGGCAGGACAGAGAGAACCTCGCCGCGCGTGCCGCGCGAAGAGCCGGAGAGGACCAGAACCTGGTCACCCTTCTTAATACGAGCAGCCATTATAGCACCTCCGGAGCCAGGGAGATGATTTTCATGAACTTGCGTGCACGCAGTTCACGAACCACCGGGCCAAAGATACGCGTGCCGATGGGCTCCATCGACTTGTTGATCAGCACAGCCGCGTTCTTGTCGAAGCGGATTGCACTGCCGTCAGCGCGACGAACGGGGTAGGACGTGCGAACGATGACGGCCTGATGGACGTCACCCTTCTTCACCTTGCCGCGAGGAATTGCTTCCTTAACGGACACGACGATCACGTCGCCGACCGAGGCGGTCTTCCGCTTGGAACCGCCCAGCACCTTGATGCACTGCACCTGACGAGCGCCGGAGTTATCGGCAACTTCCAGATTGGTCTCGGGATGGATCATTTCTCAGTCCCCTCTTACGCTGACGCCTGAGCCGGTGCCGCAGGAGCTGCCTCAAGGGCCGCGCCATTACGGGTAATCACCGTCCAGGTCTTGCGCTTGGAAATGGGTGCGCATTCTTCAATGCGAACCGTATCACCGGTCTTGCACTCATTCAGCTCGTCATGCGCCGCGTATTTCTTGGAACGACGAATGAACTTCTTATAGAGCGGGTGCATAATGCGGCGATCGACAAGAACGGTAACCGTCTTGTCCATCTTGTCGCTTGTCACTCGCCCTGTCAGGACGCGCCTTGGCATCGTCCGTCTCCTCTCAGGACTCTGCGGTGGACGTTTTTGCGCCCACCTTGTTCTTCGATTGATGTGCAACCGTCTTGATGCGAGCAATCGCACGACGGAGAACACGAACTCGTCCGACTCCTTCGGACTGACCCGTGGCAGCCTGGAACCGGAGGTTCAGCTGCTCACGCTTCAGATCCAGAAGAAGAGCATCGAGCTCATCAGCGGACTTGGCGCGCAGATCAGCGACTTTATAAGCGTCAGCCATGATCAGACCTCCCCAATCCGGGTGATGAACTTGGTCTTGATCGGCAACTTAGCCGCACCAAGAGCCAGTGCTTCACGTGCCACTTCTGGCGGCACGCCTTCGATTTCAAACAGCACGCGGCCGGGCTTCACACGAGCTACCCAGAATTCGGGCGAGCCCTTACCGGAGCCCATGCGGACCTCGGCAGGCTTCGTGGAAACTGGCAGATCCGGGAAAATCCGGATCCAAACGCGGCCTGCACGCTTCATGGCACGGGTGATCGCGCGACGTGACGCTTCGATCTGGCGAGCCGTGATACGCTCGGGTTCAAGAGCCTTAAGGCCGAACGCGCCGAAATTCAACGTCGTTCCGCCCTTGGCCAACCCATGAATGCGGCCCTTATGGGCCTTGCGAAACTTAGTCCGCTTCGGGGAAAGCATGGTGTCGTATCCTCATGCGCCTCGCGGCGCTTGTCATAATCTACTGCTCAGCGCTGCGGCGCTTGTTCCGCTGCACGACGGTCCTGAGCCATCGGATCATGGGCAAGGATTTCACCCTTGAAGATCCAGACTTTCACACCGCACGTACCATAGGTCGTCTTCGCAGTGGCGATACCGTAATCAATGTCGGCGCGCAACGTATGAAGTGGCACGCGGCCTTCGCGATACCACTCAACGCGAGCGATTTCTGCGCCGCCGAGGCGACCCGAACAGTTGATACGAATGCCCTGTGCGCCGAGACGCATGGCGGACTGAACAGAACGCTTCATGGCGCGACGGAAGGCGACGCGACGCTCAAGCTGCTGTGCAATGTTCTCAGCGACCAGAGTCGCATCGATCTCGGGCTTGCGGATTTCGACAATGTTCAGCGCAACATCGGTCTTGGCCAGACGGCTCAGATCCTTGCGCAGATTGTCGATGTCCTGGCCCTTCTTGCCGATGACAACGCCCGGACGTGCTGCGTAGATCGTAACGCGCGGCTTCTTGGCCGGGCGCTCGATGACAACGCGAGAAACGCCTGCACCCGAAAGCTTGCGACGCAGGTAAGCGCGCAGCTTCAGGTCTTCATGCAGCAGACGGGAATAGTCGGTGCCAGCGTACCAGCGGCTATCCCAGGTGCGGTTAACGCCGAGCCGGAGCCCGATCGGATTGACTTTGTGTCCCATATCAGGCTGCCTTCTGCTCTGCTGCGTCTTTGCCCTTGCCCTTCGGCGCCGGCGCTTCGTCTGCAGCGCGCTCGGCAACGACGATCTTCAGATGGCTGAAGAACTTCTCGATGCGCGAGGAGCGACCACGACCACGAGCGTGGAAACGCTTCATGACGATCGACTTGCCAACTTCTGCGGTCTTGACCACGAGCTGATCGACGTCGAGCTGGTGATTGTTCTCTGCGTTTGCAACAGCGCTCTCAAGGGCCTTGCGGACCTCTTGAGCGATGCGGCGACGCGAGAACGTCAGCGCTGCGATCGCCTTATCTGCCGGCTGTTGCGGATCATTGCCGCAACCAGGTTCAGCTTGCGCGGGCTAACGCGGATGTTGCGGGCAACTGCCTGCGCTTCCGTGTCAGCGAGTGTGCGAATGTGCTTCGGCTTGCTCATGATCAGCCCCGCTTCGACTTCTTGTCGGAAGCATGACCGGGGAACGTGCGTGTCGGCGAGAACTCACCGAACTTGTGCCCGACCATGTTTTCCGTCACCTGCACCGGCAGGAACTTGTGGCCATTATAAACGCCGAACGTGAGTCCGACGAACTGCGGCAGGATCGTCGAACGACGCGACCAGATCTTGATCACCTCATTACGACCCGAAGCGCGTGATGCTTCGGCCTTGCCGAACAAGTACCCGTCAACGAACGGGCCCTTCCAGACGGAACGTGCCATCTCTGTTTGCCCCCTTCTTACTTGCCGGTCTTGCGGCGACGGATGATCAGGCTGTCCGTCTTCTTGTTAACGCGAGTCTTGTAGCCCTTGGTCGGCTTGCCCCAAGGCGTAACCGGATGACGGCCACCAGAGGTACGACCTTCACCACCACCGTGCGGATGGTCGACCGGGTTCATGACGACGCCGCGGTTATGCGGACGACGGCCGAGCCAACGGTTACGACCGGCCTTGCCGAGATGCTGGTTCATGTTGTCGGGGTTCGAGACCGCGCCAACAGTTGCCATGCATTCGCCACGGACGAGACGCAGCTCGCCAGACTGGAGCTTGATCTGCGCATAGCCGGCGTCCTTGCCGACGAGCTGGCAGTAGGTGCCTGCCGAACGCGCGATCTTGCCGCCTGCACCGGGCTTCAGCTCGATGTTGTGCACGATCGTACCAACTGGCATCGAACCGAGCGGCATCGCATTGCCTGGCTTCACATCTGTGCGCTGGCCAGCAATAACCTGATCGCCGACCTTAACGCGCTGCGGAGCCAGAATGTAGGCAAGCTCGCCGTCTTCGTACTTGATCAGTGCGATGAAGGCCGTGCGGTTCGGGTCATATTCGAGACGTTCGACCGTGCCGTAAACGTCGAACTTGCGACGCTTGAAATCGACATAGCGATACGACTGCTTATGCCCGCCACCACGGAAACGCGATGTCGTGCGGCCGTGGTTGTTACGGCCACCGGACTTGTTCTTACCCTCGGTCAGCTGCTTGACCGGCTTGCCCTTGTAGAGCTCGCTGCGGTCAATCAGAACCGTGCCACGTGTGCTCGGCGTCGTGGGATTAAAGTGCTTTAGTGCCATGGTATCCTATCCCGCGTCAGCCCAGCTTCGCGGTAAGGTCAATGGACTGACCTTCCGCAAGCTGAACATACGCCTTCTTGATGTCCGAACGGCGACCAGGACGGCCCTTGACCATCTTGGTCTTGCCCTTCTGCACCAGCGTGTTCACGGAGACGACCTTGACGCCGAAGAGCGTCTCGATCGCAACCTTGATTTCCGGCTTAGCGGCCGTCAGGGCCACGCGGAAAACAACCTGGTTGCGCTCAGAAAGGGCCGTCGCCTTTTCGGTGATGAGCGGCGCGCGAACGATGTCGAACATCGATTCACGCGTCATGCGCTGCGCCTTGTTACGGCGCGCAAGAACGATGCTCGTGGTCATGCCAGGCGCTCCTTGAGACCCTCGAGCCCAGCGCGCGTCAGCACCAGAACGTCGTGGTTCAGAATGTCATACACATTGGCACCGATCGTGGGCAGCACATCGATCTTGGGCAGGTTGCGCACAGCGCGACCGAATGCCACGTCGACGGCACCGTCAACGATCAGAGCAGACGACCAGCCGAGTGCAGCCAGCTTTGCAGCGGCTTCACGGGTCTTGGTCACACCTGCTGCCTGATCGATCACGATCAGCTTGCCGGCTGCGGCCTTCTGCGACAGCGCAGAAATCAGGCCGAGGCGACGCACCTTCTTGGGCAGGTCATAGCCATGGTCGCGAACGACCGGACCATGCACGACGCCACCGGTGCGGAACTGCGGTGCGCGCAGCGAGCCCTGACGTGCCGAGCCTGTGCCCTTCTGGCGGTACGGCTTCTTGGTCGTGCCAGAAACCTCGCCCATGCCCTTGGTACGGTGCGTACCGGCGCGGCGCTTGGCCAGCTGCCAGTGAACGACGCGTGCCATGATGTCCGTACGCGGAGTCGCGCCGAACAGCTCCTCTGGCAGAGACACCGTTCCGGCGCTGCCATTATCGAGGGTTTTGATATCGTATTCCATCGCCCTCAGTCCTTAACCGGCGGCCGCTGCAGTTGCTGCCGGATACGGCGCATCTGCATGGCGGGCCTTCTTGATCGCATCGCGGATCATCACCAGGCCATCCTTGGCACCCGGAATCGAACCACGAACCATGATCAGGTTGCGTTCGGCGTCTACGGCTGCCACTTCGAGGTTGAGCGTCGTGATTCGCTCGTCACCCATATGACCGGCCATTTTCTTGCCCTTGAAGACCTTGCCCGGATCCTGGCGCTGACCCGTCGAACCATGCGAACGATGGCTGATGGACACGCCGTGGGAGGCTTCAAGACCAGCGAAGTTCCAGCGCTTCATGACGCCGGCGAAGCCTTTGCCCTTGCTGGTGCCGGTGACGTCGACCTTCTGGCCAACGACGAAATGGGCCGCAGAGAGCTTCGTGCCAGCCTCAAGCACGGCATCTTCTGCCACGCGAAACTCGACAAGAGTCTTCTTCGGCTCCACCTTGGTGCGAGCATAATGGCCACGCATCGGCTTGGTGACGTTCTTCACCTTCGCCTTGCTCATGCCGACCTGTACTGCGGTATAGCCATCACGCTCCTGCGTGCGGGTATCCACCACCTCGACCTCGTCGAGATGCAGCACTGTGACCGGCACATGTGTGCCATCTTCCTTGAATAGCCGGGTCATACCCAGCTTTTTTGCGATCAATCCGGTACGCATCGTCTGGACCTTAAAGTTTGATCTCGACATCAACGCCAGCGGCGAGGTCGAGCTTCATGAGGGCGTCCACGGTCTGCGGTGTCGGCTCAACAATGTCGAGCAGGCGGCGATGAGTTCGAATCTCGAACTGCTCGCGGCTTTTCTTGTCCACATGTGGGGAACGGTTCACAGTGAACCGCTCGATATGCGTCGGTAGCGGGATAGGACCCCGAACCCGCGCACCCGTACGCTTCGCCGTGTTTACGATTTCCTTCGTGCTGTTGTCGAGCACGCGGTGATCGTACGCCTTTAGGCGAATGCGGATGTTCTGGTTGTCCATCTTACCAATAATCCAACTCGTTGGGGTTCGGGTCTTACCCTGCTCCCTCCTGGTCCCTTTGAAAGCCGACCCCGGCCGGATTTCTCCGACCGGGGCCTGCCACAAATCAGGACCCGTGCTTAAACTCAGGCGCCGATCGAAGAGACCACGCCTGCACCGACGGTGCGGCCACCTTCGCGGATAGCGAAGCGGAGACCTTCGTCCATGGCGATCGGAGCAATGAGCTCGACGTCCATAGCGATGTTGTCACCCGGCATGACCATTTCCGTGCCTTCCGGCAGCTGAACAACGCCAGTGACGTCGGTCGTGCGGAAATAGAACTGCGGACGATAGTTTGTAAAGAACGGAGTGTGACGTCCGCCTTCTTCCTTCGTGAGGATGTAAGCCTCAGCCTTGAAGTTCTTGTGCGGGGTGATTGAACCCGGCTTTGCAAGAACCTGGCCACGCTCGACGTCTTCGCGCTTCGTGCCACGAACCAGTGCACCGATGTTGTCACCGGCTTCACCGCGATCAAGCAGCTTGCGGAACATTTCAACGCCCGTAACGGTCGTCTTGATGGTGTCCTTGAGGCCGACGATTTCGACTTCGTCACCGACGTTCACGATGCCGCGCTCAACACGACCCGTGACAACCGTACCACGGCCAGAGATCGAGAACACGTCTTCGATCGGCATCAGGAACGGACGGTCAACCGGACGCTCCGGCTGCGGGATGTAGGCGTCAACAGCTTCCATCAGCTCGAGCACGCGGTCTTCACCGATTGCTGCGTCGCCGTCTTCAAGCGTCACAAGAGCCGAACCCTTGATGATGGGGATATCGTCGCCAGGGAACTGGTAGGACGAAAGAAGTTCACGAACTTCCATTTCCACCAGCTCGAGGAGCTCGGCGTCATCAACCTGGTCAACCTTGTTCAGGAAGACAACCAGAGCCGGCACACCGACCTGGCGAGCGAGCAGGATGTGCTCACGCGTCTGCGGCATCGGGCCGTCAGCAGCGGACACAACCAGGATCGCGCCGTCCATCTGAGCGGCACCGGTGATCATGTTCTTGACGTAGTCAGCATGGCCGGGGCAGTCGACGTGGGCGTAGTGACGGTTCTTCGTCTCGTACTCAACGTGAGCGGTGGAGATCGTGATGCCACGAGCGCGCTCTTCAGGAGCCGCATCGATCTGGTCATATGCACGGAAGGTCGCGCCGCCGGACTTGGCGAGCGTCTTCGTGATAGCAGCCGTCAGTGAAGTCTTGCCATGGTCAACGTGACCGATGGTGCCGATGTTGCAGTGCGGCTTCGTCCGCTCAAATTTAGCCTTAGCCATCATTCTCTCCATAACCCACCGCCGAAGGAGTTGCGGCGGGGAAGATTGCTAATTCGTACCGGACGTCTCTACGCGAGACATCCGGCGAAACCGGTTAGCCGTAAAAGCTTACCAACGATAGTGGCTGAACGCTTTATTTGCTTCAGCCATGCGATGCGTGTCTTCACGCTTCTTGACGGCGGAACCGCGATTGTTGATCGCGTCCATCAACTCGTTGGAGAGACGCTCCTGCATCGTGTTCTCACCGCGCTTACGCGAGGCGTCGATCAGCCAGCGGATCGCGAGAGCCTGACGGCGCTCGGTGCGGACTTCGACGGGGACCTGATAGGTCGCACCGCCGACACGGCGGGAGCGGACCTCTACGGCCGGCTTCACGTTGTCCAGGGCCGCATGGAACATGGCGACCGGGTCAGCTGTAGCACCACCGCGACGGCGCACTGATTCCAGCGCTCCATAGACGATGCCCTCGGCTGTGGACTTTTTACCATCGTACATCAGGGCGTTCATAAAACGCGTGATGACGACATCTCCGAACTTCGGATCGGGAAGGATCTCACGCTTAACAGCGCGATGACGGCGACTCATGCCTGAATTTCCTCTTACTTCGGACGCTTCGCGCCATACAGCGAACGGCGCTGACGACGCTTGGCGATGCCCTGCGTGTCAAGCACGCCGCGCAGGATGTGATAACGCACACCCGGCAAATCTTTTACACGGCCGCCGCGGATCAGCACGACGCTGTGTTCCTGCAGGTTATGGCCTTCACCGGGGATGTAGCTCACGACCTCATACCCGTTGGTCAGGCGCACCTTAGCCACCTTACGCAGGGCCGAGTTTGGCTTTTTCGGGGTAACCGTATAGACGCGCGTGCACACGCCGCGCTTCTGGGGGCAACCCTGAAGGGCCGGCACTTTATTCCGCTTGGCGGCAGGCTCACGGCCCTTGGCGATCAACTGGTTGATGGTCGGCATACGCCCTTCCCGATCCTTGCTTAATGCGAGACCGGACCGGGGCCCGATTTACTCGCTTCCAACAAAATGCAGCGCGCGACAGAATGTCGCCCGCTTTGACTCTTTCACTACCGGCCTAAGCCTCACCCGAAGGCGGCGGCACCGTTAGCGTTTGATGCTGTCTATCAACGGCTCAGACGCCTTACGAGACGGGGGTAGCCGAGGGCGCGGAACCTATGGCTATTCAGAATGAAAGTCAAGCATTCTCTAGAGTTCTGCTCGATTCTCATACGAGTCCCGTTTCGACTCGCCGGATACGAAATCGGGCGGGTATTACCCCGCCCGATCTCAAACGTAAACTGCTTTTCTGACCCTGTGGAGGTCTTTACTCCGCAGCGTCGTCTGTCACCACCGGTGTGCCACGACTCACGCGCTGACGGTCCTGAGACGCAGCCACCGCACGAAGCTTGTTCATGACACTTCCCGTGCCTGCCGGGATCAGACGTCCGACAATCACGTTTTCCTTCAGACCGTTCAGTGTATCGACCTTACCGGCTGTTGCCGCCTCGGTCAGAACACGGGTGGTCTCCTGGAAGGAAGCCGCGGAGATGAAGGACTGCGTCTGCAACGATGCCTTGGTGATCCCCTGAAGGATCGGCATGCCACGTGCAGCTTCTTCACCTGCCTTGATGCGCTTCTCGTTCTCGACTTCGAACTCGATCCGGTCGACTGTCTCGCCGATCAGATAGGTCGTATCGCCCGGCTCGAGGATTTCCACCTTCTGCAGCATCTGACGAACAATGACTTCGATATGCTTGTCATTGATCTTCACGCCTTGCAGTCGATAGACGTCCTGGATCTCATTGACGAGATAGTCGGACAGCGCCTCGACGCCCATGACCTTGAGAATGTCATGGGGAACGCGCGGACCGTCGACCAGCGGATCGCCCTTCTGCACGAAGTCACCTTCCTGTACCGAGACGTGCTTGCCCTTGGGAATGAGGTAGTTGGTCTCTTCCCCGGTCTCGTCGTTCTTCACGATGATGCAGCGCTTGGACTTGTAGTCCTTGCCGATCTCGATCCGACCCTCGGTTTCAGCGATGATCGCATGATCCTTAGGACGACGGGCCTCGAACAGTTCGGCAACGCGCGGCAGACCACCCGTAATGTCACGGGTCTTCGAGCCTTCACGCGGGATACGGGCCAGAACGTCACCGGCATGGACCGTTGCGCCATTTTCGATCGAAAGCAGCGAATCCGGCGACAGGAAGTATCGGGCCTCATTGCCATTGGCGAGACGCACAACGTTACCAGCCGAATCCTTGAGCTGCAGACGGGGACGAAGATCCACGCCCTTGCTGCCCTGCTTGTAATCGACGACCACCTTCGAGGTCAGGCCGGTGACTTCATCCATACGCTCGACGAGCGTGATGGAGTCGATCAGGTCGAGATATTCGACCGTACCAGCCTGCTCGGTGATGATCGGAAGGGTGTAGGGGTCCCACTCGGCCATTTTCAGACCGCGTGTGACTTCCTGACCATCATTGACCATCAGACGGGCACCGTAAGGCACACGGTAACGCGCGCGCTCGACACCCTTCTCGTCGGTCAGCAGAATTTCGCAGTTACGCGACATCACGATGGTGATGTTCTGGCTGTTCTGAACGACGTTGCGGTTGCGGATAGTCACCTTGCCGTCGCGGGACGCTTCGACCATCGACTGCTCAGCACCACGCGTTGCCGCACCACCGATATGGAAGGTACGCATTGTCAGCTGCGTGCCGGGCTCACCGATCGACTGTGCAGCGATAACGCCGACAGCTTCACCGATATTGACCGGCGTTCCTCGAGCAAGATCGCGTCCATAGCAGTGACCGCAGACGCCGACTCGGCTGTCGCAGGTCAGGACCGAACGGATCAGGACGCTTTCGACGCCTGCCTTCTCGATGATCTCTGCCTCAGCTTCCTCGATCAGCGTGTTGCGCGGGAAGAGCACAGCACCGCTCACCGGATCGGTCACATCAGCCGTCAGGGTACGACCCAGGATACGCTCGGAAAGCGAGGAAATAACTTCACCGCTATCCATGACCGCACGGATCGTCAGGCCACGCTCGGTACCGCAATCGTTTTCAACGATGATGCAATCCTGAGCCACGTCAACGAGACGACGCGTGAGGTAACCCGAGTTAGCCGTCTTCAGAGCCGTATCAGCGAGACCCTTACGGGCACCGTGAGTCGAGGTGAAGTAATCGAGAACCGACAGACCTTCTTTGAAGTTCGCGATAATCGGCTGCTCGATGATCTCACCCGATGGCTTGGCCATAAGACCACGCATACCGGCAAGCTGCTTCATCTGCGCTGGCGACCCACGAGCACCCGAGTGGCTCATCATCCAGACCGAGTTTGTCGGCTTGCCGATGACCTGACGGGAGATCTCCTTCATCATCGCGGCCTGGACTTCGTCCGTGCAACGTGACCAGGCATCAACCACCTTGTTGTAGCGCTCGCCTGCGGTGATCAGACCGTCCTGATACTGCTGCTCGAACTCCTTGATCTCAGCCTGCGTACGCTCGACCAGCTCCTGCTTCTCGACCGGGATGATCATGTCATCCTTGCCGAAGGAAATGCCGGCGCGCGCAGCGTGGCGGAAACCGAGGCCCATCAGACGGTCGCAGAAAATGACTGCTTCCTTCTGACCGCAATGACGATAAACGGCATCGATGACGTCGGACACGTTCTTCTTGGTCAGCTGCTTGTTGACCAGAGAGAACGGAATAGCGACGTTGCGCGGCAGAATCTGCGCGATCAAGGCACGGCCCGGCGTGGTCAGCAGGGTCTGGCGGACAGTCTTGCCCTCAGCGTCCTGCGTTTCCATACGGAGACGGATCTTGTCATGCAGTCTGAGCGTGCCTTCGTTCATAGCCAGCTCGATTTCGGCAACCGAGGCGTAAGCCGAAGGACCTGCCTTAACGAGACGACCTTCTGCATCGTACTCAGCCTTGTCAGGCGTCGTATGATACTCAGGAACCTCAAGGCTCAGATAATAGAGGCCCAGCACGATATCCTGCGACGGCACGATGATCGGCTTGCCGTTTGCAGGGCTGAGGATGTTGTTGGTCGACATCATCAGCACGCGGGCTTCAAGCTGAGCTTCGAGCGACAGCGGCACGTGAACGGCCATCTGATCGCCGTCAAAGTCAGCGTTGAACGCGGTGCAGACCAGCGGATGAAGCTGAATGGCCTTACCTTCGATCAGCACAGGCTCGAAAGCCTGAATACCGAGACGATGGAGCGTCGGGGCGCGGTTCAGCATCACGGGATGCTCGCGGATAACCTCTTCAAGGATATCCCAGACTTCCGGACGCTCTTTTTCCACCATGCGCTTTGCAGCCTTGATGGTGGTGGCGTGGCCGTATTTTTCGAGCTTGCTGTAGATGAACGGCTTGAACAGCTCCAGAGCCATCTTCTTCGGCAGGCCGCACTGGTGCAGCTTCAGCTCCGGGCCGACCACGATGACCGAACGGCCAGAATAATCGACGCGCTTGCCGAGAAGGTTCTGACGGAAGCGGCCCTGCTTGCCCTTGAGCATGTCGGAAAGCGACTTCAGCGGGCGCTTGTTGGCCCCCGTGATGGCGCGGCCACGACGACCGTTATCGAACAGCGCATCGACAGCTTCCTGCAGCATGCGCTTTTCGTTACGGACGATGATGTCCGGTGCACGCAGTTCGATCAGACGCTTCAGACGGTTGTTGCGGTTGATCACGCGACGATAGAGATCGTTCAGATCCGACGTGGCGAAACGACCACCATCCAGCGGCACCAGCGGGCGCAGCTCGGGCGGGATCACCGGCACGAGGTCAAGGATCATCCATTCGGGACGCGAGCCACTCTCGGAGAACGCTTCGAACAGCTTCAGGCGCTTGACGAGCTTCTTGCGCTTGGCTTCGGACGTTGCCTCACGAAGGTCTTCACGCAGCAGATCGCCGTCAGACTTGTCCTGATCGCGGCCGTCACGGTCAATCAGGCCGGGGCGATCGACCTCAGTGGACAGCAGACGAGCCTTCCACAGGATCTTCTTGACCGCTTCAGCACCGATACCGACTTCAAGACCTTCATCGGCGTAATCGTCCATCGCGTCGAAATACTGATCTTCCGACAGGAGCGAATAACGCTTGAACGGGCTCGTGCCGGATTCGAGAACGATATAGCTCTCGAAATACAGAACCTTCTCGAGATCCTTCAGCGTGATATCGACCATCGTCGCGATGCGGCTTGGCAGCGACTTCAGGAACCAGATATGCGCGACCGGCGAGGCAAGCTCGATATGGCCCATGCGCTCGCGACGGACCTTGGCCAGCGTAACTTCAACACCGCATTTCTCGCAGACAATGCCGCGGAACTTCATGCGCTTGTACTTGCCGCACAGGCACTCGTAGTCCTTGATCGGGCCAAAGATACGCGCACAGAACAGGCCGTCACGCTCAGGCTTGAACGTACGATAGTTGATGGTCTCAGGCTTCTTGATTTCGCCAAAAGACCAGGAACGGATTTGCTCGGATGAGGCGAGCTGGATTTTGATCTGGTCGAAAGACAGGTTCTGGCCCGTCTGACCAAGGATCTTCATGAGTTCGTTCATGCGCCGAAATCCCATTTCACGGAGCGGGCCGGAAAACCGGCCGCGCCCGCGTTAGCAACAAACACAGAGAAGGCAGAAGCTGAAGGCATCAGGTGCCACTCTGCTCCAGATCGACATTCAGGCCGAGCGACTTCAGTTCCTTGATGAGAACGTTGAAGCTCTCCGGGATACCTGCCTCGAAATCATCCTGCTCGCGAACGATGGCCTCATAGACCTTCGTACGACCGGAAACGTCATCGGACTTGACCGTGAGCATTTCCTGCAGGGTGTAGGCGGCACCGTAGGCCTCAAGTGCCCAGACTTCCATCTCACCAAAGCGCTGTCCACCGAACTGCGCCTTACCACCCAGCGGCTGCTGGGTAACAAGCGAGTACGGACCGATCGAACGGGCGTGGATCTTGTCGTCCACAAGGTGATGCAGCTTCAGCATATAGATGTAGCCGACTGTCGTACGACGTTCGAACGTCTCACCCGTACGCCCGTCGATGAGCTGCGACTGACCCGACTTGTCGACACCGGCCTTGACCAGCATGTCTTCAATATCAGGGATCGACGCACCATCGAACACAGGCGTCGCAATCGGTACGCCTTTACGTAGGTTCCCCGTCAGCTCAAGCAGCTGCTCGTTCGGCAGAGTCGCAATATCGCTTTCGAAGACAGCGTCGCCATAGACGTCACGCAGGCTCTCGAGCAGTTCCAGCTTACGCTCGCCGGTGCGCTGGTAGTCATCGGCAATCTTGCCAATGTTCTGACCGATATTTGCACAGGCCCAGCCGAGATGGGTCTCGAGAATCTGACCGACATTCATGCGCGACGGCACGCCCAGCGGGTTCAGCACGAGATCGACCGGCGTTCCGTCTTCGAGGAACGGCATGTCCTCAACCGGAACGACGCGCGACACGACACCCTTGTTACCGTGACGGCCAGCCATCTTGTCACCCGGCTGAAGCTTGCGCTTCACGGCAACGAAGACCTTGACCATCTTCATCACGCCCGGCGGCAGCTCGTCACCGCGCTGCAGCTTCTCGACCTTGCTGTCGAAACGCGCCTGGATCTTGCCAACAGCAGCATCGTATTCACGACGCAGCGTCTCCAGCTCGGACATCACGCTGTCATCGGTGACCGTGATGTTGCGCCATGCGCCACGCGGATGCTCATCGAGCACCTCGTCGGTGATGACGGTTCCAGCGCGGACCCCCTTGAAGCCAGCCGCAGCTGTCTGGTTGAGCAGACGCTCGCGCAGACGGGCAATGAAGCTACGCTCCTGAATGGCGCGCTCGTCGTCGCGGTCCTTGGTCAGTCGCTCGATTTCCGAACGCTCGATCGCCATGGCGCGCTCGTCCTTGTCGACACCACGACGGGAGAAGACGCGAACATCGACAATCGTGCCGCTCGTACCGGGGGGCAGCTTGAGCGACGTATCACGAACGTCAGAGGCTTTCTCACCGAAGATGGCGCGCAGAAGCTTTTCTTCCGGCGTCATCGGGCTCTCGCCCTTCGGCGTAACCTTGCCGATCAAAATGTCGCCCGGATTAACTTCGGCACCGACATAGACAATACCGGCTTCGTCGAGGTTGCGCAGAGCTTCCTCACCGACATTCGGAATGTCACGGGTGATTTCTTCCTGACCGAGCTTCGTGTCACGCGCCATGACTTCGAATTCCTCGATATGGATCGAGGTGAAGACGTCGTCGCGGGCGATACGCTCGGAGATAAGGATCGAATCTTCGAAGTTGTACCCGTTCCAAGGCATGAACGCGACGAGCACGTTACGGCCCAGAGCCAGTTCGCCCAGCTCCGTGGACGGACCGTCGGCAATGATATCACCGGCATGAACCGTGTCACCGACGCGCACCAGCGGACGCTGGTTGATGCAAGTCGACTGGTTCGACCGCATGTACTTGCGCAGACGATAGATATCGACGCCCTGGGTCGAGCCCGTTTCGTCGGTCGCGCGCACAACGATACGCGCACCGTCGATCTGATCGATGACACCGTTGCGCTTGGCAACGATGGTCGCACCCGAGTCATGAGCCACAGCGGCTTCCATGCCCGTTCCGACCAGCGGCGCATCGGCGCGTACCAGCGGCACGGCCTGACGCTGCATGTTCGATCCCATCAGCGCGCGGTTGGCGTCATCGTTCTCAAGGAACGGAATCAGCGCTGCAGCGACGGAAACGAGCTGCTTGGGCGAGACGTCGCAAGCCGTGACCTGCTCAGGCGGGACAAGACGGAAGTCACCTGAACGACGAACCGAAACCAGCTCATCGGTCAGACGACCTGTTTCCTTGTCCTGCGCGGCGTCAGCCTGGGCCACGATCAGCTTGTCCTCTTCCATAGCGGAGAGGTATTTCCAGCCGGTCTGCAGCACACCGTCCTGAACCAGGCGATACGGCGTCTCGATGAAGCCGTACTTGTTCACCTTGGCGTAGGTGGAGAGCGAGTTGATCAGACCGATATTCGGGCCTTCAGGCGTCTCAATCGGGCAGATACGGCCGTAATGCGTCGGGTGAACGTCACGGACTTCGAAGCCTGCGCGCTCACGGGTCAGACCGCCTGGGCCAAGCGCCGAAAGACGACGCTTATGCGTCACTTCGGAAAGCGGGTTGGTCTGATCCATGAACTGGCTGAGCTGCGACGAACCGAAGAACTCGCGGACGGCTGCGGCAGCAGGCTTCGCGTTGATCAGATCATGCGGCATGACCGTATCGACATCGACGGAGCCCATACGCTCGCGGATCGCACGCTCCATACGGAGCAGGCCCACGCGATACTGGTTTTCCATTAGCTCGCCGACGGAACGGACACGACGGTTACCGAGGTTATCGATATCGTCGATTTGGCCGCGGCCGTCCTTCAGCTCGCACATGATCTTCACGGCGCGCAGAATGTCTTCCTTACGCAGAACGCGCATGGTGTCCGGCGCATCGACTTCAAGACGCATGTTCATCTTGACGCGACCAACGGCCGAAAGGTCGTAGCGGTCTGCATCGAAGAAGAGACCATGGAACATGGCTTCTGCCGTTTCCGGGGTCGGCGGCTCGCCGGGGCGCATGATGCGATAGATATCGATCAGCGCTTCGTCGCGACGGTTGTTCTTGTCGACGGCCAGCGTGTTGCGGATCCAGGGGCCATGAGACGAGTCGACAGCGAGCATCGGCAGCTCGGTAACACCGGCTTCCTCAAGCGCATCGAGACGGGCTTCGGTCAGCTCTTCACCGGCCTCGGCATAGATCTCACCCGTGTTCTCGTTCACAAGGTCCTTGGCCATGAAGCGACCGAGCAGATCGGCACGACCCACGAGCACGTCCTTGGTCGTCTCGGCGATCTTGCGAACCATACGTGCCGTCAGCTTGGCGTCGGCCTCAGCCACAACCTCACCGGTATCGGCGTCATAAAGCGGCTCGAGCAGCTTCATGCCACGGAAGGCTTCCGGATCGAACGGACGCGCCCAGCCCTTCGGCATGCGTGTGAACGGAACCGTGCCGTAGAAATAGGCCAGGATCTCGTCCTGATCCATACCGCGGATCGTCAGGGACTCCAGATCACCACCCTCGGCAGCCTTGGCGGCACGGGCAGCGATCGAGTGCTCACCTTCGAGCGCATAAAGCAGGGTCGTGACAGGGAGCTTACGCTTACGGTCGATACGAACGTAGATCAGATCCTTGGCATCGAATTCGAAATCGAGCCACGAACCACGATAGGGAATGACACGTGCGGCAAAGAGATACTTGCCTGACGAATGCGTCTTGCCCTTGTCGTGATCGAAGAACACGCCCGGGCTACGATGCATCTGGCTGACAATAACACGTTCGGTGCCGTTGATGATGAAGGTACCGTTGTCGGTCATGAGCGGCATGTCGCCCATATAGACCGGCTGTTCCTTGATATCACGGATCGAACGCGATCCGGTATCTTCATCGACGTCCCAAACGATCAGACGCAGGATGACCTTCAGCGGTGCTGCATAGGTCAAACCGCGCTGAATGCACTCTTCGACATCATATTTCGGCTCTTCGAGTTCGTAGGAAACAAACTCGAGACGGCCACGTCCCGCAAAATCGTTGATCGGAAAAACCGACCGGAACACTTCCTGAAGACCCGTCTGCTGACGGCTGTCAGGCGCCACGTTCATCTGAAGGAACGTCTCATAGCTTGCGCGCTGCACGTCAATCAGGTTGGGCATCGGCGCCACTTCGGGGATCCGCCCGAAGCTCTTGCGAATCCGCTTGCGTCCTGTGAACGATTTGGTGATTGCGTTCATCTATCCCTGCCCTCTCGCACCAGACCTTCGGGTCGTCCGCGCCTCAGAAATCCTGAGTCGACGGGCGACCGGAACGACCGGCGCTATGATTTCTGCCATTACTTGTGCGACAACCGGCCCTTATACAGGGTTTGGCCGCAACGGCAAATCGGGCGGAAACCCCGAAGGATTTCCGCCCTGACCTGTCTCAATCCACAACCGGCCTCACCCGCAGGCAAGGCACAGTTCGTGGGCTTGGTTACTTGACTTCGACCTTGGCGCCGTTGTCTTCGAGCAGCTTCTTGATCTTAGCTGCTTCGTCCTTGGAAACGCCTTCCTTAACGGTCTTCGGAGCGCCTTCGACCAGGTCCTTGGCTTCCTTCAGACCGAGGCCGGTGATGCCACGGATTTCCTTAATGACGTTGATCTTCTTGTCGCCAGCAGCGGCGAGAACAACGGTGAACTCGGTCTGCTCTTCAGCAGGAGCAGCAGCGGCAGCAGCCGGTGCAGCAGCAGCAACAGGAGCAGCAGCAGAAACGCCCCACTTCTCTTCGAGCAGCTTGGAAAGTTCAGCAGCTTCGAGAACGGTCAGAGCGGACAGTTCGTCAACGATTTTGTTCAGATCGGCCATGGTAATGGTCCTTAATTACAACTGGTTTTCGATTCACAACGCGCACCCGGAAACCGGGGTTGTGCTGTGTAAGACACTTCAAGCGGCTTCGCCGGTCTTGGCATAGGCGCCGAAGACGCGAGCAAGCTGGCCAGCCGGAGCCTGGACAACGCCTGCGATACGCGTAGCGGGGGTAGAAATCATACCCACCAGCTGCGCACGCAGTTCGTCCAGCGACGGCAGCGCGGCAAGAGCCTTGATACCATTCGCATCGAGCGTCTGGTTACCAAGGGCGCCACCGAGCACCACAAGCTTCTCATTCGTCTTGGCGAACTCGACGATCGCCTTCGCAACTGCGACGGGGTCCTCAGACCACGCAAGCGCGGTCGGGCCCTTCAGCAGCGGAAGAATACCGTCGAATTGGGTCCCATCCAGAGCAAGGCGGGCCAGCCGGTTTTTCGCAACCTTATATGTCGCACCCGCCGCACGAACGCGTCGACGCAGCTCCGTCACATCAGCTACCGTGAGACCTTTGTTTTCGGTCACGACAACCATGGACGTGCTGTTGAACACGTTGGCGAGGAATTCGACAAAGGCCCGTTTTTCCTGACGGTCCAAATCCATTCTCCTCGTCAGCCTGAAAACCGGAGTTTCCAGACCGGGTTACCCATGACGCTCCCCCATTATCGGAAGAGCGCCGCTCGCCTGTCCATTCAATCGGAACCCAGCATGACTAGTGGTTACCCACCCTGCACTGCTGGCGCCCCGTCTCCCGCTCGCGGATCCCTTGCAGGATCCCTTAGATCACCCCTTACAGGGTAACACGCCCGGTCTCGGACAGGTTCGGAAGCAGGACTGACGCCCTGCCCCTACGCCACTGCGCGGCATAGCCACGCAGTGTCATCTCTCAAATCAGGCCGTAAACGTCGCGACGTCGACGCTCACACCTGCGCCCATCGTGGAAGACAGGGCTGCCTTCTTCAGATAGGTGCCCTTGGCGCCGGTCGGACGAGCCTTCTGGACGGCATCGACCAGAGCCTTGATGTTCTCGACCAGCTTGTCTTCGCCGAACGAAGCCTTGCCAACGCCAGCATGAATGATACCGGCCTTTTCAGCGCGGTATTCGACCTGGCCGGACTTGGCTGCCGTCACGGCACCCTTAACGTCCATGGTCACCGTGCCCAGACGGGGGTTCGGCATCAGGCCACGCGGGCCGAGGATCTTACCCAGACGACCAACCAGTGCCATCATGTCCGGCGTCGCAATGCAGCGATCGAACTCGATTTCACCGTTCTGGATCTTCTCGGCCAGATCTTCCGCACCGACGACTTCTGCACCAGCTGCCTTGGCTTCTTCAGCCTTCGGGCCACGTGCAAACACGCCAACGCGCAGGGTCTTGCCCGTGCCGTTCGGCAGCGAGATCAGACCACGAACCATCTGGTCAGCATGACGGGGGTCGATGCCGAGGTTCAGCGAGATTTCGATCGTCTCGTCGAACTTTGCCTTGGCATTGCCCTTTACCAGAGCGACAGCTGCGGCAAGGTCATAGACCTTGTTGGTGTCGATCGTTGCGCGGGCAGCGTTCAGCCTCTTATTCTTGGCCATAGGATCAGCCCTCCACCACGTTCAGACCCATCGACTTGGCCGAACCGGCCAACATGCGCACGGCGCCGTCGATGTCATTCGCGTTCATGTCCTTGAACTTCTCTGCAGCGATCTCGCGCAGCTGCGCGGTCGTCACGGAACCGACTGCGGCAGACTTGCCAACGGTCTGGCTACCCTTGGAAATCTTGGCAGCCTTGAGCAGGAAGTAGGTGTTCGGCGGGGTCTTGGTGACGAAGCTGAACGTACGATCCGCATAAGCCGTGATAACGACCGGGATCGGCATGCCGGGCTCGAGGGTCTGCGTCTTGGCGTTGAACTCTTTGCAGAACTGCATGATGTTCAGGCCGCGCTGACCCAGCGCCGGGCCGACTGGCGGAGACGGATTCGCCTTGCCTGCCGGGATCTGCAACTTGATGTAGCCAACAACTTTTTTGGCCATATCCGGGACTCCTTGATGGTTTGCCCGAACCGCGGTTCCAATGAGATTCACCCGGCCTTACGACCGACACAACCTCTCCCGCGTTCCGAATTGGAGCGGCCCCTTACCGTCCTGAAGAGGCGGCTGTCAAGTCTTTCATGGGCGGAGTCCCGGGCTGAACTCCGGATAAATCCTGGTCTGCCGGGCTCGTATGCGTATCTACATCACCAGCAGGTCGCGGATGCCGAAGCCCGTCATATTGCAGGATTCCGAACGGATCGATCGCCTTGACAGAAGGCAGAGCTGCACGATCCCAGCCACCGCCGAGCGCCTTGATCAGACGCACGCTGGCCTGAACCTGAATGGTCTGCGCCTGCACCGCATCGATCCGTGCTACAAGCGCCGCCTGCTGCGCGACAACGACGTCAAGATAATTGGTCAGCCCACCTGTGTAGAGCGCCATGGTCATGCGCTGTGTGCGCAAGGCCGCGTCCACAGCCTCCATCTGCTGCTTTTGCTGGTCGGCATAGGCGGTGGTCTGGGAGATGCCGTCCTCGACATCCTGAAAGGCTGCCAGCACGGTCGAGCGATAGCGATCGGCACTCTCGCGATATTGCGACCAGACACGCTGCAACGCGGCACGACGCAGGCCGCCAGTAAAGAGCGGCTCAACAGCCTGCACACCGTAGCTCCACATCGAATTGCTCAGGCTCGCCAGATCGAACCCGTTATTCATGAAGCCGCCATTCAGGCTGAACGTGACATTGGGATAAAAGGCCGCGCGAGCAACGCCGATCGCACGGCTATTGGCCGCCAGATTACGCTCGGCCGAGGCGATATCAGGACGGCGCTCCAAAAGCTGGGAAGGAAAGCCCGCAGGAATACGCAGGATCGAGTAAGGAAGAACCGGCGCCGTCGACGGTGCAATGTGAAAGCTGCCGGGTACGGTATTCACCATGGCCGCGATCGCATGTTCCAGCACCTGTCGCTGAGCCCGCACATTACTCTGGGCCGCTTCAGTGGCAAAAAGCTGATTCTCGGCGCGTGACACATCCAGTCCAGCAGCAATAGCGCCCGCCTGACGCAGTCGGGTGATCTTTACCGCTGTCTGATAATAACGGATCGAATCGTCATAGACGGCATATTGGGCATCGAGGCCCCGCAGCCCGAGATAGGTCGAAGCCAGCTCTGCTTCGAGCATCAGACGCAGATTGGCGTAATCCGCAGCACTGGCCTGAGCCATGTTCTTCTGCATATGCGTCGAGTTGCGGATACGGCTGAAGAAATCCGGCTCCCACGTTGCGGCACCACTATAGAACACACTGGATTCTGTCGTGGGAGAGTTGGCATTTGCCCCGCGCCACAACCGTGTCTGGGATGTCTTGTTGTTCGACATCCCGGCTGAGCCATTGAGCTGAGGGGCGAGCTGGGCTTCGGTCTCTCGCGCAATGTCACGCGACTGGGTGAAGATTTCGGCCTGGGCCTGCAGATCAGGGTTCGAGGCCAGCATCTTCTCTTCGAGCGCGTTTAGCTGGGGATCGTGAAAGACCTCCCACCATTTGCCCTTGGGCACGTCATCGGCCGGTTTTCCGTCGACCAGCACGCCCTTGCCGCCCCATCCATCGGGATAGATGAATTTGGGGGCCTCATATTTGGGAGCGAGATCACAGCCCGACAGCAATGAGAGGCTGAAAACAGCGCTGGCGATGCCGCCACCCAAGGCACGACGTGTCGTTCTGCCACTCATCGGGGCGCTCCATGTTCGTCGCTGTCGCCGTTTTCTTCGAGAGCAGCATGGCCCGGCACAGGCGTGACATTCTTCCGCGCTGCCGCCGTCACATCATTATAGCCCCGGGTTGGATTCACGACCTTCACCTCATCGCCCTCAAGCATATCCGCGGTCGGATTGGCCACGATCTCATCCTTGGCTGAAATACCGCTCAGGATCTGGATCGTCATGCCGTAATTGATGCCGGTCTTCACATCGATCAGATGAACATGATTGTTCTCGACCGTCGCGATCTGCGTCCCCTGCGCCCGAAAAATCAGCGCATTGACCGGCACGATCAGGATATCCGGCTCACCCGGAGCCGTGAAATGCGCCGTCGCGTAGGAGTCTGGCCACAGCGACCCATCGTCATTTGCAAGCTCGAGCTCGGTCGTGACGGTGCGCGTTGCGGCGTTAAACGCCTGAGCGCTCGCCAAGAAGCTGGCGTCAAACACCCGGCCAGGAAACTGCGGAAGCGTCAGCTTGGCTGAGAGCTTGTCGGAGATGACCGCCGCATAATCCTGAGGCACCGAGACAAAGACGCGCATGCGGTGTGTGTCGGCTACGGTGAACAGCTCCGACGCATTGCCTCTCGAATTAAGATCGCCACTTCCTGCGTTGACATAATCGCCCACATTGACGCGACGCGACGTCACGATGCCATCGAAGGGAGACACGATCCGCTTGAAGTTCTCAAGCGCCTCGAAACGCTCGACCTCATGCTGCGCCTGATCGACCTGAGCCTTCTGCGCCGCGGCATTGGCCGCCTGAACATCCACTTCCTGACGCGAGACAGCCTGCGTATCCCGCAGATCGGCCCATCGCTTGGCCGTGATGACAGCAAGCTTATACCGGGCAACAACCACGTTATAATTGGCCTTGGCTGCCTCATACTGGGCGTCGAGGCTCGGTGTGCTGATTTCGGCCAGAAGTTCGCCCGTTTTCACATGGGCGCCGTAATCCTTGTACCACATCTTCACATAGCCGGAGACCTGCGCGTAGATCGGCGCCTGATACCAAGCGGCCAGATTGGCCGGCAGGTCCAGATGACGCTCGCTCGGCCCCGGCTGAGGCGTGATCAGACTGACACGTGCTTTGGCGTTGTCCTCAACCTCGTCTTCCAGACTGCGGTAATGCATCGAGCGCTCGATGATTCCCCAGGCTGCCAGCAACAGGGCAAGGGCGAGGACGATGATGATGATAAAGCGGCCCCGCTTGCGGTTCTGCTCGGCACCGTGTTTTGGGTGCTGGGTCATGCGTGGGCTCCCTCATCTCCGCTTTCGCGCGGCTTTCTGTAATGGACGATGGCAAAGACACAGGGGACGAACAGAAGCGTCGCTGCGGTCGCTACAATCAGGCCACCGATCACGGCCTTGCCGATCGGGGCGTTGTCGGAATTGCTCATGGACATCGGCACCATGCCGATGATCATGGCGAGAGCTGTCATCAGAACCGGGCGGATACGCTCATACCCGGCCTCAAGCGCAGCCTTGAGTGCATCGCCATGAATTTCCATGCGCTCTCGGGCAAAGGAGACAACCAAGATGGCATTGGCAGTCGCGGTTCCCATGCACATGATGGCACCTGTCAGAGCAGGAACCGAAAGCGATGTATGGGTCAGGAACAGGCTCCATGCGATGCCGCCCAATGCGCCTGGCAGCGCCGTGATGATGACGAACGGATCGAGCCAGGACTGAAAATTGACGACGATAATCAGGTAAACCAGCGTGATCGACATCGCGAGACCGACGATCAGCTGCGAATAGGCACCTGACATCGTGACAGCCTGCCCGCGCACCACGAGATGCGATCCCCGTGGCAGCTCGGATTTCATCGAGTCAGCGACACGCTGCACAGACCGCGCCACCGTTCCGAGATCGATATTCTCGTTGGACGCATAGATATCGAACACCGGCATGATGTTGTAATGCGCGACCTCAGCCGGGGTGCCGGTCTGCTGGATTTCAGACAAAGCTCCCAGAAGCTGGGGTTGAGCGTTGGTCGGATTACCGTCGCCACGATCGATGGGCACCGTCTGAAGGTCGTTCAGGGTCTGCAGGTAGTTCGCCGGGGTCTGCACATCGATCAGCTGCGCTACACCTGAGCTGTTCAGGAAGTAGACCTGCCCGACCTGCGCGCTCCCTGACAGCACGATCAGCGCGTTCTGCGCGATGTTCTGTTCAGTAATACCCGTCCCCAACGCAAAGCTGCGCTTGGCGTTGATGCTGAGCGTCGGCTGGGTCATCGGCTCCTGAATGGAGACATCCGTGATCCCGGGGATTTCCGCCAGTTTGCGGCGCAGTTTTTTGGCAAACGCAAAGTTGCCGTAGAGGTCACGCCCGACCACCTGAACATCGAGCGGCGCAGGCAGGCCGAAATTCAGGATCTTGGCCGTCAGATCGGCTGGCTGGAATGTAATCTGCGTGCCCGGAAAAGCCTCGATCAGACCCGCACGGATCTTGCGGCGATACTCGGCGGTCGGGCTCTCGTCATTCTTGAGCGAGACCGTGATATCGCAATCTTCCGTCCCGACGGTCGGTGTCGGGATAAATGCCTGATTCAGCTGTGAGAACGGCAGACCGCAATTATTCAGCACGGCGTCGATCTGACCGGGAAGGATCTGATGCATCTTCTTTTCGATCAGCACCGAGATCTTGCCGGATTCCTCAAGCCGCGTGCCGATCGGCGCGCGCATATGCAGTTGCAACGTACCGGATTTGATTTCGGGGAAGAAATCCTGACCCACGAAGAAATACAGGCCGCTGGACGCAATCGAGACCGCCATAAAGAACGGGACAAACTTCGCCCGCTCCTCGATCAGCCCGCTGAGCACGATCTTGTAGCGCTCGCGAAACCGCGTAAATCCGCGCTCGAAACCCCGCTGGAAGCGACCGAAGAAGCCCGGCTCCCTGCCCTCATCGCCATGCGCATGGGCCGCGACCTGGGCTGCAAGCATCCAGTTGGCCATGGTGGGCACCAAGGTACGCGACAGGATGAACGACGCGATCATGGCAAAGATGATGGCTTCCGCCATTGGCATGAACAGCCAGCCTGCAACGCCGGTCAGCTCGAAGAGCGGGAGCCAGACAATGCAGATACAGGTGGTCGAGACAAAAGTCGGCACAACGATCTGGTTGGCCGCATCGATGATGGCCATCTCTAGATCTTTGCCCATTTCAAGATGGGCATCGATATTCTCGATCATGACAGTCGCGTCGTCGACAAGAATACCGACAGCAAGCGCCAGCCCGCCCAGCGTCATGACGTTGATCGACTGCCCCACAAGACTGAGGCCGATTACCGAGCACAGGATGGCAAGCGGAATCGAGGTTGCGACGATCAGGGTCGATCGCCACGACCCGAGGAAAAGAAGGACAGCCAGCGAGGTGAGAAGCGCCGCGATGACCATTTCGCGGACAACATCCTCGACCGAATCCTTCACGAAGCCCGACGCATCGGTCAGGATCTTGATGCTCGTCCCCTTGGGCAGGGTGTCGATCACCTGAGGCAAGAGCTTCTTGACCCCGGCCACCACGTCGAGCGTGGACGCATCGCCCGTTTTCATGATGACCATCATGACGGCCTGGCGCCCCTTCACGAGCACCATATTGGCCTGAGGCGGGCCGCCGCGATGCACATGAGCAACGTCACGCAGATAGACCACGGCATTGCCCACCTGCTTGAGCGGCAGATTGTTGAATGTCTCGATCTCACGTGGCTGGGCGTTGGTTCGGACCATATAGTCGAACGGACCGATACGCTGATCACCCGCAGGCAGCACGATATTCTGCTTGTTCAGCGCCGTGCTGACATCCACTGCCGACAGATTATGCGCCATCAGTTTTGCTGGATCGATATCGACCGTGATGTAGGGCGCCAGCCCCCCGTAGGATTGGGAATGGAAACCCCGGGCACGGAGATAAGCTGCGGTCGGATCAGGTTGGACGCCATGTTGTACAGCTCGGAGCCGTTCAGCTTGTCCGAGTTGATCTGAAGCGTAAGCACCGGCACCGATGACGCATTATAAGCCAGAATAAGCGGAGGCGTGGCCCCTGTCGGCAGCTGCTTGATGACCGTCTGGGAGACCGAAGTAATCTGCGTCTGTGCGACAGCCGTATCGGTACCAGGCTGGAAGAAGACCTTGACGATGCCACGTCCGTAAAACGAGCCACTCTCGATATGCTCGATATTATTGACGGTCGTGGTCAGGGTCCGCTCGTAATAATAAACGACTCGCCCTGACATATCCTCGGGCATCAGACCGAGATAGGACCAGACAATCGCGACGACCGGAATGTTGATGTTGGGAAAGACGTCAGTTGGTGTCTTGATGACCGAACGAACGCCGAAGATCACGATGAAGATGGACAGGACGACAAATGTGTAAGGCCGCTTGAGCGCAGTGATAACAACCTGATTCATGCCGTTATCCCATTCCGCAGTCCAGAAACTGCCCGGTGCCTCAGGTCAATGACCGACACGAGGAGTCTCCATCCGTATCCCGATATCATCAAGGAGCTTCCTTTTCTGTTACGGCCAGAAATACAACGACGCAGAAACGCGACAAGGAAATTCCCTTTTAAGTTCCGATCCGCAAGGATCGTCCTTTCTGCGTCTCTGCGGCTCCGCCCTTCTCTGGTTCGACCTCCGGTCCCACCGCAAACACTAGATCCCCTCGCCCCTCTCTCGCCATCCCCGCGCGAGGACGTGAGCCGGGGCTGTCAGACTGTCTCCGACCCGGTCGAGAGAACAAAAACCATCTCGAAGGCACAGCCCGGCATGTCCGGCGGACCATCCCCACCGCAGATGGAAAGCTCCACTGCGTGCAGCCTCAAAATCGCGAGAACAAGGCTCAGCCCAAGGCCACTTCCCGGCACATGCCGGCTCTTGTCGGAGCGATAAAAACGACCCAGGACGGCCTCGCGTTCTGCTTCAGGGATCCCGATACCGGTATCGGCCACACGCAGACGAATGCCACCGGGAACCGAACTCGCCGAGACCGTCACGCGCCCTCCTTCAGGGGTGAATTTCAGTGCGTTATCGAAGAGATTGGCCAGGACTTCGACGAGAAGATCTCGATCACCGAACGTGATCATGGCATGGCCGTCGGTCTCTCCAGACTGATTTTCTAACGCATTTGTGATCGGTATCGCGTTGGTGAGTGTCAGCCCGTTCGTCTCGGCGATCGGCTCGTACAGATCGACGATATCGGCCACCAGATCGGCCAGATTGACCAAGGCGAAGCCCGCTCTACGACGGCCGTTCTCGATTTCACCGATCCTCAGCAGAGCCGTGATGACCGAAAAGCATTGATCGAGATCGAGCGTCGCTCTCTCGATCACCGAGTTCAGATAATCGGCGTCATGCGGGCTCGATGTTGCCCGTTCGAGCCGTGCCCGCACACGTGAGAGCGGCGTACGCAGATCATGCGCGATGTCGTTCCCCACATCGCGGATCTCGTCCATCAGATGTTCGAGCCTGTCGAGCATGCGGTTGACCGAGCCCGCGAGCCGCTCGAGCTCGTCACGCTCGCGCGCAGCGGGCAAGCGCTCGTGAACGTCACCCTGCATGATGCGATCGATGGCTTCATGCATGATCTTGACGCGGGCCAGAGCACGATGACTGAGCACGATGCCGGTCAGCAGCGCAAACATGACAACCGGAAAAACCGAGAGCAGCGCACCGCGGCGGATCATGAACCGCAGTTCCGAGAGCAGATGCAGCGAGTGGGCCAGCACCAGAATACGTCCGCCGGGCACTTTGACTGCCAGAAACCGCATCTCGTACGGCGCATCATCGGTGGGAGAGAGAGTCAGACGATGCACCTGGCCATCGACCACAAGACCTTCCGGCCAGGTCTTCAGATCACCGGCGATATGACGATAATGGCCATCGAACAGACCGACCCAGTTGATGACAACACGCAGATCGTTATTGGCACGCTCGCGGACCTGATATTCCAGCCGCTCGGGCGTTTCCTGCTCAAGAACATCGGCCTCCCGATGCAGGATGCCACTTGAGCGTTCGGCCTCGAAATGCGTCATCTGCACAAAGAGCAGAACGAACTGGAGCACCATGCCGCAGATAATCGCGGCGACGAAGGCCAGCGTCAGTCGAAACGTGGCTGTCCGGAAAACGCCAAAGCGCGGATTATCAGAGGGCGACACGCAGCATGAATCCCGATCCCCGGATGCTGTGGATCAGAGGCGCCTCACCGGGCGCATCAACCTTGCGTCGCAGCTTGCCGATATGAACATCGACGAGATTGGTCTGCGGAATGAAACGGTAATTCCACACATCCTCGAGCAACATCGTCCGCGTCAGAACCTGATTGGGGCGACGCATGAGATATTCGAGAAGGCGGAATTCCCGGGGCAGCAATTCGATCTCGCGCCCTTCGCGCATAACCGTCCGATCGATCAGATCCATATCGAGCGGGCCGACGCGCAGGGTTGTGGCCCGCGAATCGTTCGGGCGACGCAAGAGCGCCTCGATCCGCGCAGCGAGTTCGTCCATCGCGAACGGCTTTGTCAGATAGTCGTCTCCCCCGGCCTTGAGCCCCGTCACGCGGTCATCGACGGCCGAGAGCGCGGAGAGCACGAGAACAGGAGACTGTACATTCTGACCACGCAATTTCTCAATCACGCTGAGACCATCGAGCAGCGGCAGCATGCGGTCGAGCACGAGAAGCTCATAAGCCTCACTCATCGCGGCATCGAGACCGGCCTGCCCGGTCGAGACATGGGAGACGGCAAAACCTCGGGCAGCCAGTTCCTCAACCACCTCGCGGGCAAGCGTATCGTCATCCTCCACAAGCAGAATACGTGCCTTGGAGGGCCCCTCAGGCAGCACAGATGAAAGAGCTTGATCCGATATCATGGTGTCGACACTGCCTAAACCTGCCCCGCTTCGATAGTAAAATTGGTTTAAAGCTCGTCCAGTGACTCCAGCTCGTCACCCGGATTTTGCCCGTCCAGACCACGTAACTTGCGGCCCAGAACACGCGTGCGCCGTCTGGCCTCATCGATCGTGTTACTCATAGCCCCGGCGCCGCGGGAAAGTTTCTCGAGCACGCCATCCATGCGCAACATTTCCTGACGTGTCAGCCCGAGCAAACGCGCAATGGCATCAGTTCGCTCCTCGAGAGCCAGGGTCACATATCCGAGATGAACCGTGCGCAGCAGCGCTGGCATCAAGGACGGCCCCATGATGATGACGCGGTGCAGTCGCCCTATTTCGTCGATCAGTCCGGGAATGCGGGCCACCTCCATATAAAGCCCGTCTGTCGGCAGATAGAGCACGGCAAACTCGACCGTTATCGGCGGGTGGATATATTTGTCGCTGATCTTGCGCGCTTCGAGCCGCACCGCATTATCGAGCGCACGTCGGGCGATGCGCTCAGCCGCCTGATCGGTCCGGTCGACGGCATCGAGCAGACGCTCATAGGCTTCTGTGGGAAATTTGCTGTCGATCGCCAGCCTGGGCGGCACAGTACTGCGAACGGGCATGCGCAGAGCGAATTCGACCGCCTCGCCTCCATCGCCGATCCGGAAATTGCTGTCGTATGAGTTGGCGGGGAGAATATCGTCCAGAATGGCCCTCAGCTGGGCCTCGCCCCACCCTCCTCGGGTCTTAACGTTACCGAACAGCCTTTTGAGATCACCGATCTGGGCCGTGACCGCAGACACCTCGCCAATGGCCTTCTGCATCGCTGAAAACTGCTCGACCACGCGCTGAAACGAGGTCTGCATCTGCTTTTCGACCGTCACATGAAGCTGCTCGCTGACAGAGGCCCTGATCTGGGCCAATTGCTCCGCATTTTCACGCATCATGTCGCGCAACATCTCCGCCTGGGCGAGGCGCGTATCAGCCAGTTCCTGACCGAGGCGGTGGCTGAGCCCCGCTATTCTGTCACTTACATCGCTTCGCTGCTGCTCCAGACGCGAGGCAAGCGCCCGCTCGGTTTCAACCAGCGCGTTACGCTGAAATTCGATACCCGAACCCCGCTCGGCAGCTTCGCGCTCCAGCAGGATGTAGATGCGCGAGAGAAGATCGCGATCGGTACCGCGTCGCGAAAGCCGCGACCAAAGAAAGACAGCAAGGGCAAGCGCGAGAACCGCGACCAGCCAGGGAAAAAAACTCAAGAAATCCTGCGACAATTCCGGCTCCGTATCATGCCCCTTCTATAAGAACAAAATAGGAATGAAGAAAGCCGTTTCCTGTCAGGCAATGCCGCAACGCACCGCCTGACAGAGACCACCGGGTTCACACCTCAGTGCTTATATTCTCAGGCTGATGGATATTGCCGTATGAGGCTGCACCAATGCCGGGACAGGAGCAGGGATTACCGAGCGGCACCTGGTTGGCATCTTGCAGGTATAGATGCCCGCCTTGCAGGTATAACCGTAACCGACGACCTGCGTGCCCGGCGGGGTCGGACCGGGGGCTGCGGTGCCCTGACAGGCCGCGAGCATCAATAGACCGGCCAATCCTCCGAGAGCCCGTGCCGAGCGTCGGATCGATGGTGAGTGCGTCATCTAACTATCCCTTTCTGCTTTGGGGCTGCTTTTGGAGACAAAGTCCGACAGCCCCTCTTCGTTGCGATCAACGACCGAGAAAGAAGGCAGTTTTCAGGCAGGTCTGTTGCGATATTGGGCAAGCAGCGCTTCGCAGAAGACAGGCAGGTCTTCAGGGCAGCGGGACGTTACGAGATTACCATCCACGACCACCTCACGATCGACCCAGTTCGCCCCTGCATTGAGCAGATCGGTCTGCAAGGAGGGCCACGATGTCAGGGTGCGGCCTTTGACGCCACCCGCCTCGATCAGGGTCCAGGCGCCGTGGCAGATGCTCGCAATCGGCTTTCCCTCGGCAACGAAGCCTCGAAGAAACGCGACAGCCGATTCATCGAGACGCAGCTTATCCGGATTGGTCGTGCCCCCGGGCAGCAGAATCCCCGCAAACTCCATGTCAGCAGCGGCGCCGATTGTGGCGTCTACGCGATGGGTCGCGACCGGACGAACATCCCCTTCCATCGACTGGATCGCACCTTGTGTCGGCGAAACCAACAGCGTCTTGATCCCGGCCTTTTCCAGCGACTCACGGGGCTGGACCAGCTCACATTCCTCGACACCATCGGTTGCGAGAATGGCCACGCACTGACTCATCTAAACGATCTCCTGACATGAAGTCTCAGCCCCAAGGGGGCTCAAACACGCTGCAGACATGACGCTCAGGGCAGGACCGGGTTCGAAAAATCAGCGTCTCGCTGCGATCGCCCTGCCCGCTGCCACGCCACTCGACCAGGCCCATTGGAAATTATATCCCCCGAGCCAGCCCGTCACATCCACAGCCTCACCGATGGCGAACAGACCTGGCACGTCACGGGCTTCCATGGTCTTGGAAGATAGAACGCGCGTATCGATCCCGCCTTTCATGACCTCGGCCTTGGCATAGCCTCAGTGCCAGAAAGTCTTGGACGCCAGGAGGCGATCTGTGCCGCCAGATCGGCGATGCGCTTATCGGGCAGATTGGCCAATGTGCAGGTCAGATCGCCCAGACTGTTCTGCGCAATATGGCGGGCCAGGCGTTGCGGCAGCTCCTGAAGAAGTGACGGCGGTTCAGCACGCGGCCGCGCCTTCTTGATCGCGCCCAAAGCCTCCCGCGCATCCACTCCCGGCATCATGTCGATCAAAGGAGGATCGAGCGGGCCGTTCTGGTAGGACGATATCTGCAAAATAGCCGGCCCGGACAGACCACGATGGGTGAATACCATGCCATCGGTAAATCCGATTTTGCCCATGCTCGCCCGAACAGGCAGCGACACCCCGGCCAGCTCAGGCAGCGGTGTTTCCAGCGTCAGCGGCACCAGCCCCGGCACGGTCGGCACGACCGGCAGGCCGAACTGCCGCGCAAGGCGCAGGGAAAGATCGGTCGCACCCAGCTTGGGGATGGATAACCCGCCCGTCGCCAGAATGAGGTTGGTCGCCCTCACCTCGCCTGCATCCGTCTGAATGCAGAAAACGTCTCCCTTGGTCACGCTCCGGACCGAGGTATTGAACCTCAGTTCGCAGCCTTCGGCTTCACGCAACAGGAGCGACACGATATCGCGCGCCGACTGCCGACAGAAGAGCTGCCCTTCGGTCTTTTCTTCCCACGCAATATCATGACGCTCGACAAGAGCCAGAAAGTCGCGCGGTGTGTAGCCAGCCAATGCCGAGCGCATGAAGTGCCGGTTTGCAGAGAGAAAATTTTCGGCTTTTGCGTCGAGATGGGTGAAATTGCAGCGTCCGCCCCCGGAGATCAGGATCTTGCGTCCCGGCTCGGCAGCATGGTCGAGCACCACGACCGAGGCCCCGCCCTTGCGCGCCGAGGCAGCAGCCATCAGTCCGGCTGCCCCAGCACCCAGAATGGCAACGTCAAAACTATAACTCATTCAGAAATCCAGATCGGCATAATGCGCGGGCGGATTGAACCCGTTCACGCGATCGTTAAGCAGAGAGCGGAAGCTGGGACGCGACTTCATGCGCGCATACCAGTCCTTGGCTGCAGGCGCCTTCGACCAATCGATATCGCCGATGAAGTCGAGACAGGAGAGATGCGCCGCCGCTGCGAAATCGGCGATGGAGAGCATATTGCCCGCAAGCCAGGACCGCGTCTCAGCCAGCCAGCCGATATAATCGAGGTGAAAGCGCATATTGGCATAGCCTGCACGCAGCGCCGTCCCATCGGGATTGCCGCGCGCCGCCAGACGCTTGTCGACTTTCTCGCCAAGGAGATTGCGCGAGACTTCATGGCCAAACTTGCCCTCGAACCAGGCCATCAGGCGACGCACCTCGACGCGCTCGGCCAGCGTGCGCCCCATGAGTGGGTTATCGGGATAGGCCTCTTCGAGATATTCGCAGATCACCCAGGCGTTAGGGATCGACAAACCATTCTCCTCAACCAGAAGAGGCACGTCGCCCGCCGGGTTGAGTGCGAGATAATCCGGGCGGTTTTCCCAGATTTTCTCGGTCTTCGGTTCATAAGGTAACCGTTTCTCAGCAAGAACGAGCCTAACCTGGCGGCTTTGCGGAGAGAGCGGCAGATGGTACAGAATACGCATAACTCTATTCTTAAGCGTCTGCACGCTGGCGAAGCAAGAGAACTGAACCAGTTGCAACCCTAATTCCCGTTCATGAGCATTTTAGAGCGTTTTCCGACCCATGACAGACCAGACGACCAGCGCAGATCCCGTCCACGCTCCGGCCAGGACGCCAATGCGCATCCGCGCACGGGGACGCTCCTTTCTGGCGCTCGTTCTGTCTCCCGAAGCGCCGCTGGATCACTGGCTCGAAGGGCTGGATAACCAGATCGCGCGCTCGGTCGGCTTCTTCGCCGGACGCCCCGTCATTCTCGATCTCGGCCTTGTTTCGCAGGATGATGCCGGGCTCGAAACGCTTCAGGCAGATCTGACCGAACGCGGCATCCACATGATCGGGATCGAAGGGGCCAGTCCCGATTGGCCTGCGCTCGCTCACTGGGTCTGGCCTGCCGTTCTCGATGGGGGCCGCGCAAGCGGCACCATCGATTTTCCAGACGGACAGGATGATGAACTGGCGGCTTCCCCGGTCGCTCCACAACGGGCCGAAAGCCTGATCCTCGATCGTGCCATTCGCTCTGGTCAGAGCATCATGCATCTCGATGGCGATATCGTCGTGACCGGATCGGTTGCGTCAGGAGCCGAGCTGATTGCAGGCGGATCCATCCATGTCTATGGCGCTGCGGGGACGCGCGATTGCCGGCGTGGGTGGCCAGCCGGGAGCGCGCATCTTTGTCGCTCGCATGCAGGCCGAGCTGCTCGCCATCGATGGATTTTACATGATCGCAGAAGAGATCGACGCCGATCTGCACGATCAATCGGCACAGGCCTTGCTAAACGAAGATCGTGTGACGGTAACAAAACTCCCGTAACCGGAACTATTTGCTTTCAGGACATTGCGGGGCAAACCCTTTCGTCAGTAGTATGAAGGCCGCCGCGCCATCAGGATTGCGGCTGATACCGTTTGAGTTTTGGTGGAGCGCACATGGCTAAGGTGCTGGTAGTCACTTCCGGTAAGGGTGGGGTCGGAAAGACGACCACGACAGCAGCACTTGGTGCAGCGCTCGCCCAGTCGGGCCAGAATGTGGTTGTGATCGATTTTGATGTCGGTCTGCGCAACCTTGATCTGGTGATGGGCGCCGAGCGCCGCGTTGTGTTCGACTTCATCAATGTCGTTCAGGGCGATGCCAAGCTTGCTCAGGCCCTGATCCGTGACAAGCGCTGTGAAACGCTCTCGATTCTCCCTGCATCGCAGACACGCGACAAGGATGCACTGACCGCCGAAGGCGTGGCAAAGGTCATCGAGGAACTGCGTGAGAAATTCGACTGGATCATCTGCGACAGTCCGGCCGGGATCGAGCGCGGTGCCCAGATGGCGATGTATCACGCCGACGTTGCCGTGGTCGTCACCAATCCCGAGGTGAGCTCGGTGCGCGATAGCGACCGCATCATCGGTATGCTCGACAGCACGACCGAGAAGGCGAAAAACGGCGAGAAGGTCGAAAAGCACCTGCTCATGACCCGTTACGACCCTTCCCGCGCGGCCAGGGGCGAGATGCTGAACACGGAAGACGTTCTGGAAATTCTCTCCATTCCGCTGCTCGGCATCGTCCCCGAAAGCGAGGAAGTGCTGCGCGCATCAAACGTAGGCTCGCCCGTCACTCTTTCGAACCCCGACTCTGCTCCGGCTCGCGCCTATTTCGACGCGGCGCGTCGCCTGCAGGGTGAAAAGCTCGAAATTCAGATCCCGCTTGAGCGCAAGGGGTTGCTCGACTGGCTGTTCAAGAAGAGGACCTCATGAGCCTGTTCGGTCTTTTTACCAAGCGCAACACCAGCACCGTCGCTCGCGACCGTCTTCAGATCCTTCTGGCGCATGAACGTTCGGGAAATGGCAACTCCGAGCTGATAAGCCAGTTACACAAGGAAATCCTTGAAGTGATCAAACGTCATGTGACGGTCGATCAGGACAAGGTGCAGGTCAAGCTCGATGGCGGGCTCGACGGATGCTCGGTTCTCGAGATCGATATCGAGATGCCGCAAATCGACAAGGAAACGCGACGCTCGGCCTGATCCTCGGGCCGCGCCAGGAACGGGAGATGTGATGTGAGCGGTTTTATCGGTTCGATGGTCAATTCGGCTCTGGGGTCTGTGGGCGACAAGCTCAAGGAAAAGCTCGGTGGCGGCATTGGTGAGTTCCTCACCAGTGAGCAGGGTATCCAGACCCTCGTTGAACAGGCCCGCAAGGCCGGTCTGGATGAGAAAGTGCGGTCCTGGATTGGCAATGGTGAAAACCTGCCCATCTCTGCGGACGAAATTCGCGCCCTTCTGACCGATGAGCAGGTTCAGGCGCTCGTCTCCAAGACGGGACTTCCCGCTGCCGCCCTGCTTCCGGCAGTTGCCCAGTTCCTCCCCGCAGTGGTCGATCGTCACACGAATGAGCAGGGTGAAGGCACGCAGTCTGCCTGAACCTCAATCGACCAATGGGTACGATGCAAAAGCCGGATCACGATGCGATCCGGCTTTTGTCGTTTCAGGGGCAAAGCACTCGCGTCTCAACCGGAATGATCGGACTGCGCTGAGAGCGGCGGAAGCGGTTCAACGGGAAACCGGATCAGGAAATAAGGCGGCCGACGGCGGTTCTCCCCGTCATTGAACGATGCCAACCGGTTCCATTGTCCTAGAGTGCAGTAGATCCAGTCTCGTGTCGCGCAGATGCCATCCGGGGAAAGAAGACGGGCGTCCCTCACCGCCACGGTGAAGGAACCATCCGGATCACGCCGCAAAATGCAGTCATGCTCGTAATTCGTGGTGTACAGTCTGGCATGACGATCGAAACACAATCCGTCTGCCGTCCCCTTTTCCCCCTCATCCCGCACCAGATCGCCAAGGGCCTTATCCGACAAAGAGCGATCGGCGAGAGCTTCGGTTGGCAGGCTATACAGCCGCCGGCTCGTCAGCGGCGCGTAGTAAAGACGTGACTCATCGGGCAGGAGTGCGATCCCGTCAGCGCCTCCTGAAACAAGCTGGGGACGATGCGGTATATAGCGACGCGGTTCCCCTTCAATAATGGCCATGAACCCTGTTTCGGCCTGAACAGAGGGATGCTCGGCCAGTACGCGTCGCGCCTCGCCCGTCGCGATATCGACGACAATCAGAGCCGGCTTCATCCCGAAGGAGGAGTCAGTCACGAAGACTGTCCCCTGCTCACCTGCCGAGAGCGCTACGCGCAAATCGTTCATATGACTGTCGGGCAGCATGACGGGCGATTTGAGCAGGAATTTATGCACAACCCGGTCCGTCGTTGGATCGATGCACAGAATTTTGGCCGCTCCCTCCGGGATATCATGTTTGGCAAGCTTGCATCGTCGATGAGCCAGAGCCGGTTCCTGCTGTCGAGCGCAAGGCCATGAACCGACATCAATCGATCTGCAGGCGATCGATTCGAAGGAAGGCTCCACTCTGCCGAGGGATAAGGCACAACCTTCCCTCCCTTCACCTCTCCCAATGTGGCACCCGAATGGTTCTCGGCATGGCGGGGAAAGCCAACAAACAGACGCCCATCGGGCAACACCGCCACGCCTGAAGGTCCGGGGCCAGTGAATTCGGCAACGATGTCGAAAACACCGACGGAGCTGAGACCATTATCTGCGTTACCGCTGGCGCGCGCCTGCCCGGCCGTGGCCAGCAAAGGCGCTACTGACGCAGCAGAGAGGAAGGACCGTCTTTTCATGGCATCTGACCTTGGCAGGGCTGGAGAAAAAGCCTTTGCTCAACGTCGCAGGGGACAAAATCGTCTCACAACGCCTTCCGTGAAGCTTCGATCTCTGTCGCTCTTTTGTCACACTATGCCATAAAGCGGGCGCCTCAGTGGCGTATGTATTGTTATGTTATATCATACGGATTAGGAACGCTGACGATTTGCTCCGCTCCCAGCCTGTTGGATTGTCATGACCTCTCCTCGATCCCTGTGGTTATCCGGCCTGTTTTTTTCCTGCTCCGTGCTGGCGCTGACCCTGCCGACACATGTGCAGGCGCAGACCACGCAGGATCGGCCGATTTCGCCAGCCACGCCTCAGACCCCGCCTTCGAAAACTGAGGTCAGACGCCCTGCAACTGCCTCCGCTCCTGCGCAAGAGTCACGCACGTCCTTCGACAACGACACAGTCGCACCTTCAGCCGCGTCAGCAGCGCCGAAAGAGGAGCATATCGTCGTCAATGCCCGGCTGGACGAAATCCGCTCCTCGCTTCAGGCTTCAACCGGAGCCACGACCTACCGCTTTACGCGCGGCGATATCGAGAAAAATCCGGGTGGCGACAATGCCCCGTTGAACACGCTCCTGCTTCAGGCTCCCGGCGTGGCGCAGGATAGTTTCGGCCAGATCCATGTCCGTGGCGATCATAACGAAGTGCAGTTTCGCCTCGACGGCGTGCAGCTGCCCGAAGGTCTGAGCGTTTTCGGTCAGGCCTTGATGACGCGCTTTGCCCATTCCGCCTCGCTGACGACCGGTGCGCTCCCCAGTGAGTTCGGGTTTCTGCAGGCCGGTGTCATCGATATCACGACCAAAAACGGCAGTGCCGATCCCGGCGGGGATGCCTCGATTTATGGAGGCGCGCGCGATTATTTCTTCCCGTCCCTGCAATATGGTGGCCATGCCGGGAAATGGGATTTCTTCGCGACGGGTGACTTCGTGCATAACCGTGTGGGCGTCGAGAACCCGACCCCCAGCTTCAACGCCATTCATGATCTGAGCAATCAGTACCATGCGCTCGGTCATCTGCGTTACACGGCCGATGAGAACACCCGCATCAGCCTTATCGGCGGCGTCTCGAATGCGCAGTATCAGCTGCCGAATAATCCGGGTCAACAAAGACAATTCGCCAATCCGAGCTTTCTCGATTCCGCTCTGTCACAGCAGGTTTATGGCAGCGTCGATAGCGCCAGCCTGAATGAGCGCCAGAAAGAAATCACCGATTTCGGCATCCTGTCGCTGCAAAAAGATATGGGCAAAGTGAGCCTGCAAAGCTCGATCATCACCCGTTATTCGTCACTCGGGTACTCTCCCGATCCCTTGGGCGATCTGGTTTATAACGGCATCAGCCAACACGCCGCGCGCTCGGTTTTCTCGACAGGGTCGCAAAGCGATGTCACGTGGAAAGCGAGCCCGCATCACACGGTACGCTTCGGCTATCAGGTCTATGTCGAGCGCAACAGCTCGAAAACGAATTCGATCGTCTACCAGCAGACCGGCGCGGAAGACGATGGTACGGCGATTTACGATGGCACGACCACGACCGTGCATGATGGCAGCGGCCGCACGGGCTGGATGTATGGCCTTTACGCACAAGACGAGTGGCGTCCCCTTCGAAACCTGACCATTAATTACGGGCTGCGTTTTGATGGGGTCGATGAATACACCATGCCAAGCAGGTCAGCCCCCGGATCAACATCGTCTGGCGTGCCTGGCGCGGCGGTGTGATCCATGCAGGGTACTCACGCTATTTCACCCCGCCCCCTTTCGAACTCGTCGCCAATACCTCTCTGAGCAAGTTCGTCGGCACCTCCAACGAGCCCCAGACGCTGCAGAACAACACGGTGAAGGCCGAGCGAGACCATTATTTCGATGCGGGTGTGACCCAATCCCTCCTGCCCGGCTGGCATGCGTCGTTCGATGCCTATGTCAAACTGGCGAAGAACATGATCGATGAAGGCCAGTTCGGCGCGCCGATCATTCTCTCAGCCTTCAACTATCGTCGCGGTCAGGTGAACGGCTACGAGCTTTCGACCAATTACGAGCACGGCCCGCTTTCGCTTTATGGCAATGCCTCCTGGTCGCGCGCCATGGGCAAGGACATCACCACGGCCCAGTGGACCATGGATCCGGACGATCTGGCCTATATCCAGCATCGCTGGATTCATCTCGATCACGACCAGCGTTGGACGGCCTCCGCCGGAGGAAGCTATTCCTTCTTCTACCATACAGGCCACCCAACCCGCGTGTCCGCATCGATGGTCTATGGCAGCGGTCTGCGTGCGGATGGCACCGTGCCGAACGGCCGCTCCGTGCCGATTTACGCCACCTTCAACCTCTCGCTCGTGCAGTCCTTCAAGGACCTGTTTCAGGTGCCCTTCCTCAAGCGCACCGAGCTGCGTCTCGATGTGCTGAACCTGTTCGACAGGACGTATGAAATTCGTGACGGTTCGGGTGTCGGCGTGGGAGCACCGCAATACGGGCTACGGCGGACGATCCTGACGGGGATTTCCCAGCGGTTTTGACGTTGCCTTGGGGCTTTGCCCCGAACCCCACCAAAGGGCGGTCGCCTTTTGGATACCACTTGGATTGAAGGAGACTGTCTAAATTATTAGCTCAAGCGTCATAGCGAGGGGAAATGACAGGCTACGCGATGTTGACTCTGTTTTTCCTCCAGCTCTGGTCGCTCGACTGCGCATCGAGGCTGAGCTCCGGGGCACCGCGTATGAAACCGACAGCCTGAAGGAGGCGAAAGCGGGCTCGGCACATCTCCCGGCAAAGGCTGACCGAGAGTTTTCCCGGGCTGTGGCACGGCGTCGACAAGGCTCGTGTATAAGGATGAGCCGGTGCCGCAAGAAGAGAGAGGGTTTCGCCCTCCTCGACGATCCCACCCAGATACATGACCGCAATGCGGTCCGAGATCTGACGCACCACCGCAAGATCATGAGAAATGAACAGACTGGCCAGTCCCATATCCGTCTGAAGATCGCGAAGCAGATTGATGATCTGCGCCTGCACCGAAACATCGAGCGCCGAGACAGGCTCGTCAGCCACGATTACTCTCGGGCTCAATGCGATGGCACGGGCGATATTCAGTCTTTGCCGCTGGCCGCCGGAAAGCGCGGCTGGATAGCGATCGTAAAAACTGCCTGAGAGTCCAACACGCTCCAGAAGGTCTTCCACGCTCTGCCGGGAAAACGGGCGTTTATGAATGCGAAAAGGCTCGGCGAGCGCACTGCCGATCGTCCATCTGGGATTGAAAGCCGAGGCGGAATCCTGAAACACCATCTGCAGCTGACTGCGTGTCTGACGGAGTGCACGGGATGAAAGCCTGGCCATGTCCTGGCCATCGAACAGGATCTGTCCCCGGTCAGGGCGGTCGAACCCCATGAGCAGACGGCCCAGCGTCGATTTTCCACATCCCGATTCACCAACCAGAGCCAGCGTTTCACCCGGCGCCAGCGACAGGGAGATGCCATCGACAGCACGCAAACGCCCCTTACCTCCGGCGGCGTAGGTGCGGACAACATCCTTCGCTTCGAGCAACGCCGTCATGCGATAAGCACACAAGCCACACGATGCAGCCCCTCGCCTCTCATTGAGGGACGTACGGCGCATTTTGACGTCACCTGAGGGCAACGTGGCGCAAAAACGCAGCCTGCGGGCCGCGTTTCCGGTGAAGGCGGCACTCCCTCGATAACAGGCAGACGCTCGGGGCGGGGGCCGTCCATGGGTGGAATAGCGCGTAAAAGCGCCTGCGTATAAGGGTGCAAAGGCGTTTGGAGTACCTCGGTAACGGGACCCGTCTCGACCACCACCCCCGCATACAGCACCGCGACATCGGTGCAGCTCTGGGCGACTACGCCCATATCATGCGTGATGAGCATCACGCTGGCCTCTCGTGCACCGATTTCCCTGATGAGCGTCAGGATCTGAGCCTGAACGGTCACATCGAGTGCTGTCGTGGGCTCGTCAGCGATCAACAGCTCCGGGTCGCAGGACAGCGCCATGGCGATCATGGCGCGCTGGCGCAATCCGCCGGAGAGCTCGTGTGGAAAGCGATCCGCTGCCTGCTCCGGTGCGGGCACGCCCATGCGCGTAAGCAGCGACACGACCTGTTTTCTGGCCTCCTGTCGTGACACCGATTTGTGCAATCTGATCTGCTCGATGATCTGCGCCCCGATCCGGCGCACCGGCAAAAACGCCGTCATGGGGTCCTGAAAAATCATGGCCGCGCGCCGACCGCGAAAACGACGCCAGTCCCGAGAGCCGAACCGCGTCAGATCCTCTCCGGCAAACGTCATCGTCCCGCTGAGCCTGCCCTTGGGCTGCAATCCGAGAACGCTGAGCCCAGTCAGGCTTTTCCCCGAGCCTGATTCGCCCACGACGCCCAGAACCTGCCCCCGCCTGACGGTCAACGACACCCCATCGAGCAGAACCCCTGCTTTTTCGTGATCGAGACGCAGATCCTCAAGCTCCAGAAGCGCTTCACCGGCCATAAGAGCCTCCGCCGATACGCGGGTCCATCAGACGATAGAGACCATCGATCAAGGCATTGGCAATCACCACGAAGAACGCCGCATACAGCACTGTCGCCATGATCAGAGGCAGATCGAGTGTGCTGAGACCCTGATAAGTGAGATGCCCGACGCCGGGGAGAGCAAATACCACTTCGGTCAGCAAGGCACCGCCGCCAAGCAGCTGGGCGAAATCGAGGCCGAAGAGAGAAAGGGCACTTAACCCGGAAAGACGAAGCGCATGGGCAAACCAGAGCCTGAGCGGCCCTGCCCCCTTCGCCCGCGCGGTACGCAGGGAATCTTCCTGCATCGCGGTCAGAAGATCGGTCCGCAGCACGCGGCTATAGAGCCCGACAAAAGAGACAGAGAGCGTCAAAGCGGGCAGGATCAGCGCTTTCGCCCATCCGATCGGGCTCGTCATGAGCGGCACATAGCCAAGGGGCGGTACCCAGCGGAATAGCCAGAATTCGTGGAAGCGGCTCTGGCTCACAAGATTGACCATCTCGCCCAGCCAGAAAACCGGAATGGAAAGACCGACCAGAGCAAGAAGAGACAGGAAACGATCGAACCAGCTTCCCTGAAAAGCGGCTCCGATCATCCCGAACATCAGGCACCCGTGATCCAGAATACGGCTGCCCACAAAACGAGCGACAAGGTCACCGGAGCTGCCTCGAAGACCTCGGACACCACGTTCTGACCGTGATTCACATAGGATGTCAGGTTACGCGAGATGAACAGATGGTCCATCATCGTGAGATAACGCATGGGTAGAGCACGGTCGAAACCGTAAGCGTGTCGCACCCGCTCGATCACCTCAGGGCTCGCACCGCGTCCGGCGATACGCGCAGAAGGGTCCGAACCGGGCGTTGCGAAGAACACTGCAAAGACCAGAACCGAGATGCCGAAAAGAACGAGCGCCATCTGCCCGAGGCGGGAAAGCAGCGCTTTCATCGTCCCCCCCGTTCTCGCAACACAGCCTGAGCCGCGTCACCCAGCATATTGAGCGAGAGCACGGTCACGATAATGGCCAGACCCGGCGCAATCGCAACGACGGGGCGGCTGTAAATCAGCCCTTCTCCATCGTGGATCAGACTACCCCAGGATGCCGCCGGCGCCTGCACCCCGAGGCTGAGAAAAGACAGGCAGATTCGGCCAGGAGACAAAGCGCCATAACAAGAGGCGCGAGCACAAGGACCGTCTCCGCAAGGACGGGAAGAATTTCGCGCAAGACAATTCGCGAGGTGGACGCACCCAGACCTCGAGCGGCAAGGACGAAACCGGCACTGGCAAGGCTTTTCGTTCGTGCCTGATCGGGCGCGCCGCATAAGGCACGTAGATGAGCGCAATAATACCGATCGGAAGCAGGAGACTGTCTGCCTCCACGTGAAACGGTCCGACAGACAGACCGTGCCCGATCGTGACGACACTCAGACTGATTGCGAAGAGATAGACCGGCACCGCCCAGAGAATGTCGAGCAGCCGAGACACGATGATGTCGATCCAGCCTCCACAATACCCCGCCAGCAACCCGCATCCGGTCGCCATGACAAGGCAGAGACAGGCCGCGGAAAACGCGATGATCAGGGAGCTACGCGCGCCGTAAAGCAGGCGTGCCGCAAGATCCCGCCCCTGAGAGTCGGCGCCAAGCGCATAGGGGCCCCAGCGCCATGACGGCCCGATCGGCGACAGGCCAAGATGGAGCGGATTATCATTCGGTTGCATGATGTCCATCGCCGCGCCATCGCGCAGAACCGTACCAGCGAGATTTGACTGCATCGCGTCGACACCGACGATGCGTGCATAAAGCGGCGCGGCCAAAGCGGAGAAAAACAGGACGCTCAGAAGCCCGAGAGCCAGCAACACGGATTTGCGGCGCCAGAAAAACATCGTTCGACCGAAAAAGGATTTAACGCGACCGATTGATCCATCTCCCGTCTCAGCCCTGCCCTGATTTCAGGCGTGACAGAACCGCCCGATAATTTCAACGCTGGAATGAGCGTGGGCCAAGGCAGAGCTGGGCAATCAGACGTCGCGACAAAGCGAGGTCGGGGCAGCCCGTCTGCTTGCAGGCAAGCTCGAATCCCTGCACCGCCTCGCAGGCCCGACCGAGACCAGCCTTGTCCCAACGCTCGAGCGCCTTGGTGAAACTGTCCATCCGTTTGAAAAACACCGGAGGCCGGAGCGCCTTGATGGCTTCCTGCCGAGACTTTCCCTCATCCATGGATACAAGAACGCGTTGAAGACGCGTCATGAGGGACAGGCAGGCCCTGGCAAGAGCGATTGGCGACAGACCATCGGCCAGAGCGCGCTCGAGCGCCATATCGGCCAGAGCCCGCTCGCCAGCCATCGCAGCATTTGTTGCATCATCGAGCGTTGCGCTGGCTGAGTCTCCGATACATTCCTGTACATCGTCGAGAGACAATTTTCCGCCCTCGCCCGCATAGAGAATGAGTTTTTCAACCTCGCTCCGCACCGCTGCCCTGTCAGCCCCCAGCACGGACGAGAGCCAGAACAAGGCATCCCGGTCGATCGCAACCGATGCGTCTCGGAACAGATCTGTCAGAGAGGCAATCAGGCTGCGTCCTTCGTCGGGATAGCACCCGATCGACGCAATCTTTGGATGGGCATCGAGTGCCGCACGCAGCTTGGCGCGTGAGGCAAGACCGGGAGCCTCGATCACCAGCAAGGTATCACTCTCGATGGCCAGAGCGGCTGTCACGCGGGAAAGCAGCGTGTCTTGGGCGTCGCGCACCCAGACGACGCGGCGTCCGCCGATAAGCGACAGGGCGCCGGTCTCTTCTTCCACGCGGCCGTGCTGCTCCTGATCCAGAAGAGCAACCCGAAACGGATCATCGAGCGATTCTGCGACCTGACGCACGCAGTGCGCCGCACGTTCGCGGATCAGGCCGAAATCATCACCGTAAAGCAGGACACCCCGCCACTTGCCGATTTCGGCGAGTGTTCTCGACGTCGAGCGGGCATCGATTTTCATGAAAGATCAGTCGCCGTTCTGGCTGTTCAGATCCGTACGTCCGGTCGCTGCCGCCGGGAAGCCGTCCGGACCCGCGCTCTGGTAAGGCTGGCCATCCCGCGTCGGCATCGCATTGGGATCGAAATAGGACGGCACGTTCCGGGCATTGTCCCGAGACGGCTTGATCTGGGATTTGAACCAGACGGCAATCTGCTGGCGGATGGAGCCTGCAAGCGTTTCGGCAAGACGAGCACGCACTGTCTCATCGTTCAAGGTTTGAGCTAAATACTGCTCAAAGGTGGCATTGAATCCATCGAGCGAGGACACGTCGCCTTCAGCCAGGAATTTCGGCGAGGCATCGACGGTCCAGAGACGCCAATGCGCCGAGCCGATCTCGCGGAAACGACCTGCCGTGTTATCGCTATGAATGTCGATCACCGAGGCATTCACGTTAAAGCTGACCTTGAGGGTATAACCGTCAGGCGCCTTGGTGCTCCCGCCTCCCAACTGCTCCTGCAGGGCCAGACGCAGTTCCTGCCCCTGGCGCTCCGGGATGTTGGCAACATAAATACGCTGCAGTTCGTGAACCACACGTGTCCCACCCGCGCCGTCACTTCCATAAAGCGGTTGAAAACCACACCCGCTCAGGGTCAGAGAGGCGAGCAGAACGAAACGACGCATAAACTCAGCCTGCCACAACAAAATTGACGATACGATTCGGCACGTGGATCCGTTTGACGATCCGCTTGCCCTCAAGCATCCGGGCGACATTCGGCTCGGCCTCTGCAAGAGGCAGGACCATATCAGAAGGCGCATCCGGCGGCACCTCAATTGTCCCACGCAGCTTGCCCATGATCTGAATGCCCAGCGTGATGCTGTCGAGGGCGATGAACTCTTCAAGGGCCACAGGCCATGATCGCTCAACCACCATGGCGCTCTCCGGCTCAAGCAGAGCGACCATTTCCTCCGCCAGATGCGGCATCATCGGAGCAACGAGCAAGGCGAGCGTGAGGGCAGCCTCACGACGTGCGGCCCCAATCCCGTCTTCCGTCGTCTTCTCTGCCTCAGCCAGGGCCGCACTCAACTCATGCAATCGGGCTACCGCCACATTTGGCGTAAAGTTCTCAAGCGCTTCGGTCACTGCCTTGATGGAACGATGCGTCGCCTGTCGCAAGGAACGGCCACCCTCGGCAAAAGCCGCATTCTGCGGGACCTGAGTGGCGACGGCTTGCACCAGACGGTACAGACGCTGTCCAAAACGGGCTGAAGCCGCGACACCTGACTCTGTCCATTCCATATCACGCTCTGGCGGGCTGTCTGACAGCACGAACCAGCGCGCCGTGTCCGCGCCGAAGCGTTCGATAATCGCGGTGGGTGACACCGTATTGCGCTTTGATTTGGACATCTTTTCGAGACGCCCGAGCTGAACCGGCTGACCGTTATCCCGACGAACATAGCCTTCCCCGGAACGAACGACATCCTCCGGCGAGAGCCAGCCATTTTCATCCCGATAGCTCTCATGGGTGATCATCCCCTGAGTGAACAGACCGCCAAATGGCTCATCGATATCCAGATGGCCGGTCTCTTTCATGGCTCTCGTAAAGAAGCGCGCATAAAGCAAATGAAGAATCGCATGCTCGATGCCGCCGATATACTGATCGACCGGAAGCCAGGAATTGGCCGCAATCGGGTCTGTCGGCGTGCCCGCTTGAGGCGCGGTAAAGCGGGCAAAATACCAGGAACTGTCGACGAACGTGTCGAACGTGTCCGTCTCACGTCGGGCATCAGCACCACATTGCGGGCACGACACATGCTTCCAGCTCGGGTGATGATCCAATGGATTTCCCGGCCGGTCAAACGTGACATCTTCCGGCAGCTTGAGCGGCAATTGGTCGTCAGGGACCGGGACAGCCCCACAGGACTCGCAATGGACGACCGGGATCGGGCAACCCCAGTAACGCTGACGCGAAATACCCCAGTCACGCAGACGCCAGTTCACGACGCCACGGCCTACGCCCATGGCCTCAACGCGCTTAATCGCCTTGCGCTTGCCCTCAACGGTTCCAAGACCATCGAGAAAGCCGGAATTATAGAGCGTGCCATCACCAGTGACGGCTGTCTTGCCGACAGTGAAGGTGCTCGGCTCTTCACCCGGAGGAAGAATGACAGGACGAACCGGCAAATCGTATTTACGAGCGAAATCGAGGTCGCGCTGATCGCCGCAGGGGCAGCCGAACACGGCTCCTGTGCCGTAATCCATCAGAACGAAATTGGCGATCCAGACCGGCACCGTCTCGTCAGGCGCAAACGGGTTGCTGACACGCAGCCCCGTGTCGAACCCGCGCTTCTCTGCGGCTTCGATGGCCTCTTCCGACGTGCCCAGTCTCTGGCATTCTTCGATAAAGCCGCGCGCCGCGTCATTGCCCGCAGCGACTTTTGCCGCAAGGGGATGATCGGCGGCGATGGCGACAAAGCTCATCCCGAACAACGTATCGGGGCGCGTCGTAAAGACCTCGACCGCGTCGAGATCCACATCATATCCCGATGGCGGAGCATGGAGCGCGAAGCGTACACGTGCACCTTCCGACCGACCGATCCAGCGTTCCTGCATGACGCGAACTCGGGCTGGCCAGCGATCGAGCTTGTCCAGCCCTTCGAGCAATGGAGCGGCAAAGTCTGTGATCTTCAGGAACCACTGGGAGAGGCGTTTTTTCTCGATCAGCGCGCCAGATCGCCAGCCACGCCCATCGACAACCTGCTCGTTGGCCAGAACCGTGTTGTCCACCGGGTCCCAGTTGACCGCCGATTCACGGCGCTCGACCAGGCCCTTGCGCCACATATCGAGAAACAGCTTCTGCTGATGACCGTAATATTCCGGCAGACAGGTCGCGATTTCACGTTCCCAGTCGAGCGAAAAACCAAGACGCTGCAGCGTCCCACGCATTGCTGCGATGTTATCGAGCGTCCACTGGCCGGGATGTACGCCACGCTCGCGCGCAGCGTTCTCAGCAGGCAGGCCGAACGCATCCCAACCCATGGGATGCAGGACCGAAAAACCGCGAGCACGCTTGTAGCGCGCGACCACATCGCCCAAGGCGTAATTACGCACATGGCCCATATGGAGCTGACCGGACGGATAAGGAAACATCTCAAGCACGTAATATTTCGGCTTGTCCGCAGCTGGATGATCGTCAGCTGCAAACGCGCGTGCACCGTCCCATTTGGCTTGCCATTTGGGCTCGGCCTCATCGAAATCGTAGCCGAGTGTCTCTTGTTCCGTCATAATCTTCTATCGTTTGTTTCGGTCACGTTGTCGTCGAAAGGCAGGGATCAGTCCCGATTGCCGTTATCGGCACGGAGCTGACGGGCGCGAGCGAGAATACGCGTTGTGATGTCAGACGTCGTGTTGGGCGCAACCGACGTATCGACCCATTCAGCCCCCTGCTTTTCCTGGCGGAAAATCGACACGCGCAACGCATCGGAACGCAGACGACGATCGAGGATATACGCCGCAATCTTGAAACGCTCATTCGTGCTTGCAGGCGGCTGATACCAATCGGTCAGGATGACACCCCCATTGGCGTCGGCAGACGCAAACGGCATGAAGGAGAGCGTGTCGATCGCTCCGCGCCAAAGATACGCGTTGACTCCGCCCTTGAGTTCGTCATCGCCACCCGTGGCGCCGCGATCAACACCCAGAAGATGATTACGGGGCTGGGTCAGGCTGTCGGGATCACGTCCACCGCCACAGGCACTTAAAGCCATGAGCGCGCAGAGCGGCACTACGGGCAGGAGCTGCCTCATTAGAGAGGATGCCTTGGCGGGCTTGGAGAGAGGGGCAATCGGCTGCAAACGAGGAGTCATGATGTCCCTATTAGACTGGCACTGGTGGCGTGTCGAAATCCCTGATCGCGGTACCCGCGTCCGGCTCTGAAAGCAATTCATATCGCGCCCACAGAGCCACGCCAAGCGGGGCGATGGTTTAACCTTTGGGGATATTCACCCGCTCGAGCTTGTCACGCAGCCATGCCTGCATGGAAGCTGGCAGATATTCGTGGCGTGACAACACCCCCTCGATCGTGATGTCGGGTGCCAGACGGAGAAGATGTCGCTTCACACGCTCGGTTTCCTCCCCCATATCCTGTGCCGCCAGGGCAGCAAGATAGTACAGGACCCCGGCAACACTTCTGGGATAAAGGCTCACGAACGCCGCGCCTGCCTGACGGGCTTCTTCAGCATTACCGGACACTTCAAGCACGAAGATACTGAACGGCTCCGAGAGAACGGCGAGGGGCTGAGACGCCCGCAAAGCCCGGAATTGCTGAATCTCTTCGAGAGCGACCTTGTTGTTCTCGCTCAAAAGCGCCTGCACCGCCCGGAGAGCATGAATCGACGGCGAAATCGCAATCGCCGGGAATACTCCATCCTCGCCTGTATATTCGGCCGTGAGCGCCTTCGCTTCATCAAGCTGCCCTGGAGTGAAGGTCCTCGTCAGCATGGAAAGCCAGACACCAAGCGGGTTGGACCGCAGCTGAATGGCCACGTATCCAGCTGCGGAGGCAATCTCTTCCATCTCTTCGCGAGAATCCCGCGTCCAGTTTTCCTGATAGAGAAAAAAACGAATCAGCGAGCGCACATAAAGAACGAAAACCGATTCCTGATCCGACTGATAGGCGCGCTCCACCAACTCTGCCAGCTCAGCCGTGAGTGTCACATCACAGCGCAGCAAAAGAGTGAGGGCACGGATGGCCATCTGGAAAGCGGACAACTCGGCAATCGGGCGCGACATCATCCGCTGCCCTTCGGAGAGGACAAGCGACCACTGGAGCGACTTCATCACATAGAAAAGCAAGGCCCGCTGCGCGCGCGTATCCTTTGGCAGCTCGAATCGATCCGCCCAGACAACGCTCCCTTCCTGACGCAAACTCAGCAGGCGAATGATGACATAGCTTCAGACGACTCATCATGAGGGCAATTTGCCCGAACCAGCCCCGAGATGACGTAATCCGTGCCGGGGTTATGCGTATTCCCTAAGAGTGGCCCCGTATCGCCCAGCGGTGTTTCAGGGAAAGGCACCACCGTGAAGGTCTGCAATCCGACAAGCTTGACCTCCAGACGCTCGGTCAACTCCGCTGCCAATGCCTCAGCGTGATCGCCACCCGTGGATTTAAGCGGAGCAACAGCAATTGAGCCCAGAGTACGCGGTGGTGAACCAGCAGAGAGGAAAGCCCCCTCTCCTCCATCGGGGAAAAAAGTCCGGCGTTTTCAGGACGCGCATCGGCATGGAGCATCGAGCATCGTTCTCGACGGATTGCCCATGATGCGTCTTGGAATAGGAATCGAAGGCGATACGTTCCTGCAGGCCGCGGACCAGCCCCATCGTTGCCGGGCCAGGAACTGTGCCGAGCTGGTCCTGAAAAAGCTGCACCACCTGATCGCCCAGAGTTGCCGCCTGAGCATATTCCCCTTTGGTCACCCAGGCCTGGATACGCGCGCGCCAGGCCGCCTCGTTAAGCCCGTCACGCATCAACAAATGATCGGCCGTCTCAAGGATTGTATCGGGATCGACCTGAGTGCGCAGGGCGCTCTCGAACAGCTGATAGATGTGACGGTTCAGGCGCGCTCTCTGGCCTTCGATCCATTCATTGAACGCCGGGTCGATTCCATTGAGCTCGCTCAGCAGAACTTCATTCGGAGCAGGCAATTCGCGCAGGATCGATTTGCCGCCATTGAGAATCCGTTCGACGTCTACCGAGGTCAGGGCAGGTTTGAGCGCGAGCGTATGGCGCTGCACATCGATCACGTCGACGCCAAGCGGGCTCAAGGCATCAAGAAGACGGTGGATTTCCTGCCTCAGTGACGCACGTGCCAGATCGTCCGGGCGTCGGCTCCACAAAAGCTCGGCTAAATGGGATCTGGCAACAGGCTTGCGATCCGATAAAGCAAGTATCGCGAGCAGCCCTTTTGTCTTTCCGCCGACAGGAAGAACGCTTTCACCAGTAAGCGTTGTCGCCTCAACGCGACCAATGAGTCGCAGACGCAGCAGGGTAGAGTCGGTTTTTGCAACGCCACGGAGGGCCAGATCGAACATTACTTCACGCTTTCTTTTCTGCACGCCTTATATCACATTTCCCAACTCGGTTTTTTTACGAAACGTATTCCCCACTTCAACATCCCGATCACGTTTAGGGAAGACGATAAAGGCCGAGACTGTTTTAGCTGACAATGGCCCCTTGGGGAAAATGCGCAGTAAAACCACCATCCTGCAAACACTAAGTGTTTCTTAATGCCCTATGTCGGCAGGGAACGGAACTTACTACAAGAAACAATCTTACTTTCACTTGCCAGTATTGCAACCGATGATGGTGAACAGAAAAATTTGAAAGAGAACAGCTTGATTGCTGCGCAAGCCCCCCCTAGAATGGAGATGGTGGTCCGCGTAGCTCAGCAGGATAGAGCACAGGATTCCTAGATAATTGGGCGCCTCGTTCGGAAACGGCGTGGTGGATCTGCTCAAATTCGGGGAACGCTCTGGCGCAAGCGTGCCAATCCCGAGCCAAGCGCTTTTCTGAAAAGAGAGGCGAAGGTGTAGAGACTGTACGGGCAGCACCTGTCGTCTGGCGAGCCAGACTATGGTGAAGAGACAGTCCAGACCACGAACGAAGCCTCCAGCCGGAGGCTTCGGCGGCGAAAGTCGAAGTGGGATGAATCCTGGGGCCGTGGGTTCGAATCCCGCCGCGGACACCATTCTCGACACTAAAGACAGCACCCACCTTCCCCCTCTTGCGGGCAAGGCTTGGTGTGTGTGTGCCAAGCCACAAAGAGTCAGAAAGAAAAAGCGGTGACTTCAGGTGCGAAAAGCGCGTGGAACAGCAGAGCCAAAAGAACCGCCGCGATCAACACGCCGAAAAGTCGACCGAATAAACGGAACGACAGAACAACGAGCACAAGGAGCAGCAAAGCCAGCAAGGCTGTCTGCACCTGGTGAGGCACACCAAGCGCCACCAATCCTCTCCTGCCTGCTTCTTCGATCGCCGCAATTACGGAAATAATGAGAGTGAACAAGCCAAGTATGAGGCCCGTGACTATTGCTATCGCACTCTGGATCACGCTTTGCCCCTCTCTCAACGCCTTTTGACGTCAGACTACCTGATATCCGTATGACCGAGATCATCGGCTCTCACAACGCGCAAAGTCGCCTTTCGATTTCGGCGCCTCGTCGGCAGCGCCCCTATCGGCCCACGAGCTCGAAGCTGTTGCGGGACCGTCATTTGATATCGAAGGGGATTATAGCCTAGACCCGTGCCTTCTGCAGGATAGGGAGCCCGAATGATGAAGCGCGTGAGCATGACTACATTGATCGTCATTGCAATGCTGCTCGGCATTGCCGTCGGAGCGGCGGCTCACAGTCTGGGAACTGATGCGGTCCAGCAACAAGCTATCGCGCATTATCTCTCAATTGGTTCGACCGTCTTTTTACGTCTCATCAAAATGATCATTGCCCCGCTCGTGTTCTCCACACTCGTCGTCGGCATCGGTCGTATGTCAGATGCGTCCTCCGTGGGACGCGTCGGGGCCAAGGCCATGATCTGGTTCGTCGGGGCTTCCCTGTTTTCGCTCACGCTTGGCATGCTTCTGGTCAATCTCTTTGGCCCGGGCATCGGCATGCACCGCCTTCAGGGTGCGATCACATCGCCGGTTGCGACGTCGGGGATGTCGCTCGACAGCTTCGTCAAACATATCGTTCCGGATTCGGTCTTTCGTGCCATGACCGACAACGAAATCCTGCAGATCGTGGTATTTTCCGTCTTTTTCGGCATTGCGTGCGCTGCTGCTCCTGACAAGGCCCGGGTTGTCATGGAGTGGACCGAGAGCCTGTCCCACATCATCCTGAGGGTCACGGGCTATGTCATGATGCTCGCACCGATCGCCGTTTTCTGTGCCATGGCGGCGACCATCACGACGAACGGACTTGGCGTCCTGATCAATTACGGGAAGTTTATGGGCGAATTCTACGTCGCCCTGTTTCTTCTCTGGTGTGCCCTGATCGCCGCGGCATTTCTCATCCTCGGACGCCCTGCAAAGCGACTGATCTCGCTGATGCGGGAACCTTTTCTGCTGGCATTTTCGACAGCCAGCTCGGAAGCCGCCTATCCGGTGATGCTCGAACAGCTTTCCCGCTTCCCTATTTCACGCCGCATTTCCTCTTTTGTGCTGCCGCTCGGCTATTCGTTCAATCTGGACGGCACGATGATGTATTGCACTTTTGCCAGCATCTTCATTGCTCAGGCCTATGATATCAGCCTTCCGTGGAGCACGCAGATTGTGATGCTTCTGACCCTGATGCTGACAAGCAAAGGTGTAGCAGGCATTCCCCGCGCCTCTCTGGTCGTAATTGCTGCGACGCTCAGTCAATTCAAACTGCCGGAGGAAGGTGTTCTCCTCATTATCGGCATCGACACATTTCTGGATATGGGACGTTCCGCCACGAATGTCGTGGGCAATTCTCTAGCGACCGCAGTGGTCGCCAAATGGGAGGGTCAACTCCCCAAAAACCTTGCTCAGCCCGCCGAGGGCTGAACAAATTCCGTCAAATGGTCAGGCGGCCTTTCGGCGGCTCAGAATAATCAGGCCCCAACCCAGAGCAAGAAGCAAGCAGATGAACGGGATCGCAATGACCGTATAGGTGCCCTCAGGATAATCGAGCGCCATCATCAGCACAACGAAGCCGAGAAAACCCAGAGTGAGCCAGGCCGTATAAGGCGCGCCCGGCATCCGGAAGCCCGCACTCTCGATCTGACCGTTATTGACCAGCTTACGCATGCGGATCTGACAAATCAGGATAAAGCTCCAGGTGCTGATAATCCCGAGCGCGGCAACATTGAGGACGATTTCGAACACCCGTGCCGGAATCAGGTAATTAAGACCGACACCCACGAGATACACGACAACCGTCGTCAGAATGCCAACATACGGGACTGACTGACGGTTCATCCTGGCCAGTGCGCGCGGTGCCGATCCCCCGAGAGCGAGGGCACGCAACACACGACCGGTGGAATACAGACCCGAGTTCAAGCTCGACAAAGCCGCGGTCAGAACAACGATATTCATGACCGTATCAACATGTGGCACGCCGAGAGCCTGGAAGAAGGTCACGAAAGGCTGACGCCTTTGTGATAGGCAGTCCAGGGCAGAAGGCAGACCAGCAGGATCACCGAACCGACATAGAAAAGGCCGATACGCCAGATCACACTATTGATGGCGCGAGGAATGATGTCCCGCGGATTTGCGCACTCTCCAGCCGCCGTGCCAACCAGCTCAATCGCCGAATAGGCAAAGACGACACCCTGCATCAAAAACAGGGCCGGCATGATTCCGTGGGGGAAGATGCCACCATTTTCCGAGATCAGGTGAAAGCCCGGCACCTCGCCACCAACAGGCATTTTCAGACCGAGAACGACGCAACCGAAAATCAGGAAGAGCGCAAGGGCAACCACCTTGATGAGCGAAAACCAGAACTCCAGCTCACCGAAATAGCGCACACCGATCATGTTCATGGTGCCGACAATACCGAGTGCGACCAGAGCGAACACCCATTGCGGCACATGCTCGAAGGTGCCCCAGAAATGCATGTAAAGCGCGACTGCCGTGATATCGACGATACCGGTCATCGCCCAGTTCAGAAAAGAAAGCCAGCCGGCTGCGTAGGCTGCTTTTTCACCGAGAAACTCACGGGCATAGGACACGAAACTGCCCGCACTGGGGCGATACATCACCAGTTCGCCAAGCGCCCTGAGAATGAGAAAGCAGAATAAGCCACAGACGAGGTAGTCGATCGCCAGAGACGGGCCTGCCTGTTGCAGGCGCGTTCCCGCACCCAGGAAGAGACCCGTACCAATGGCGCCACCGATGGCGATCATCTGGACCTGACGACGTCCCAGATCCTTGTGATATCCTTCATCCGTTTCTGGGGGCGGATGATGCGACGTGGATGGACTGTTCAAGCTCTGTATTCCTGACCCGGTTAACGAGATTTCTTGTTTAATCGTAACGATAACGACGATCGCTGCCAATCATTTACATGATGGATCCGGGAGCGACCATGGCCAACGGCACCGGCTCCGGGACGACTTTCCTCTCTAGGTAGCTTCAGGTCTCGCCCCTCTTGAAGAGCGCGTCGCGCGCGATACGTGCCGTCACATCAATGTGTCTCACCTCACCTCGATATGTCGTATTCGCGCATGATTTCAGCTCCTACTCTCTCCTCCTGAAGCGACATTCCCCGGCAAAAACCACACGGAAATTCGACGCGGAGACGAGACATGAAGCGGTTCTTCAACAAGCGCGACACCATTGTAGCAGAGGGACTCGAAGGGCTTTTACGCTCTTCCTACGGTGCCAAACTCTGTCGCCTGACAGGCGCAGACGACATTCATGTCATTCTCCGCAAAGACTGGAGCAAGGATCGTGTCGCTGTTCTCTCCGGCGGGGGCTCAGGCCACGAACCCGCTCATGCCGGATTTGTGGGAAAAGGCATGCTGACCGGCGCCGTTTGCGGCCAGCTTTTTGCCTCGCCCGGCGTCGATGCCATTCTCGCGGCCATTCGTTCCGTCACCGGCGAAGCAGGCTGCCTGCTCATCGTGAAGAACTATACAGGCGATCGCCTGAATTTCGGTATCGCCGCCGAGCAGGCCAAAGCTCTGGGTCTTGACGTTGAGGTCGTGATCATCGGCGATGACATCGCCCTGGGTCGGAACAGCAAGGCACGCGGCATCGCAGGCACCGTACTTGTCCACAAAATCGCTGGTGCCGCAGCAGAATCTGGCAAGTCTCTTGTCGAAGTCGCTGCGCTCGCCCGCAAGGCCGCGGCGTCACTTAGCTCCATCGGCCTCGCTCTGAGCGATTGCTCTGTCTACAATCCTGAGCAGGAGCCTCGCCTACGCGACGACGAGGCCGAACTCGGGCTTGGTATCCACGGTGAAGCCGGGATCGAACGCATTCCCCTGACAGGGCTCGACGCCTCATGACACGCGCGGCGGAAAAACTGGAAGCGTCTCTGCCACGTGAAGGCAGGTTCATCGTGCTTCTCAACATGCTGGGCAGTGTGCCCCCTCTTGAAGCCTATGCGCTGCTCGACGGTTTCTCGCGTACTGCGCTTGCTGCCCGGACCGATTGGATCATCGGTCCGGCTCCCGTTATGACCGCGCTCGACATGAACGGGTTTTCTCTCACGACCCTGCCGTCAGAGCCCGCCTTTCTCGACGCCTTGTCGAGCGATGCCGAGCCTCGTGCCTGGCCGGGACTGGCGCCCTACGCCCCAATCGCCACACTCCCGTTACCGCCCATGACCGACACATTCCTCGATACCCCATCGGAAAATACGATGCTGCGTCGGCTTATCGTCACGGGCGCCGAGGCCCTGATCGCGAGTGAAGCCAGACTGAATGCGCTCGATGCCAAATGTGGCGATGGCGATGCCGGCTCGACCTTTGCTGAATCGTCACGAGTCGTCCTGAAGTCGATCGACTCCCTGCCCCTCGCCTCTCCCCAAAAGGTGTTGTCGACCCTGGGTCGCTTGCTCGCACGCCATAGTGGCGGATCAAGCGGGGTTCTGTTGTCGATTTTGGCAACGACGGCTGGCAACGAACCAAGCTGGCGTCAGGGATTGCAAAAAGGTGCTGCACGCATGCAGGGCTATGGAGGGGCTCGAGCAGGCGACCGCACCATGCTCGATGCCCTCCTTCCAGCAATCGAGGCTCTTGAAGCTGGAAGTTCTTTGCACGAGGTGGCGCAGGCGTCACGTGCAGGTGCCGATGCGACGCGCAGCATGAAGGCGCGCGCTGGTCGCGCTTCTTATATCCCCGACGAACAACTGAAAGACATCCCGGATCCGGGAGCTGAAGCGATTGCTGTTCTCTTCGAAACCCTCGCCAAAGCGCTCTAGCGCTTATCGACCCGATTTCCTCCGGTCGGTGCAGGAAAAGCACTGATCGGAGAGGCAGGATGCCCGCAATTTTTAGATGCTCGGCGCATACGAAGACCGCTTTTGCCTTCAATCATGTCTCACGGGACTGGAGCCGAGGCTTCTTCAGACGTTCAGTCGGTCGAGCAGACTCTCGATCATGCCGAGATAGGAAGTTCCGAAAAGACGGTAATGCACGAGAGCAGGCCACAAACGATAGACGTCGATGCTTCGCTCGTATCCCTCTGGCAAACATCCATAGCTTTGCCAGAACGCCTCTGGCGGTGTTGAAAACAGTGTCAGCATGGCGAAGTCAGTGCTGGCATCTCCGATATAGCAAGCCGGATCGATCAGCACGCTTCGTACAGAGTAAGCCGATTGACCCGTCATGAGCACGTTCCCGCTCCAGAGGTCACCATGCAGGAGAGCCGCACGCGGCGTTCGAGGCAAAAGACCGTCGAGCCTGTCAGCAAGCCGGTTCACCCTGAACGCAAGCGTTTTGGGCAGAAAACCACTACAGGGCAGAAGACGATACTCGCGCCAGAAGCTGCACCAGTCCGCTGTCCAGCCGTTAGGGATCGGCATGGCGCCGAAAGCATAATTCCGATGCCATCCATAGCGGGAGGGCTGGCTCTTGTTATGAAGTGTAAAGAGAGACTTTCCCAAGGCCTTCCAGCCCTGCTCGGTCAGGCCGCACGCAGGCAGGTACTCCAGAATGAGCAGATCGCCCTGCGCTGTCAGAACATCTGGCGCCCCAGCCCCTGTTTCCGCGATTGCGCGTAACATCTCGGCCTCTGCCTCGGCGTCCCCCCCAAGCTTGACGACGACATCGCGACCTGAGGCAAAACGAAGGTGCCAAATCTCTGAGAGATCGCCGCCACTTAAAGGAAGCGCCTCGAACGCCGTGTTGTCCCCGAGGAGCACCGCCGCATGGTCGAGACGTGTCGTCATTCAGGAGTCCAGAGAGAAACTCGCAAGGCTCGCGCAACCGAGCGCGATTTCCTGCCAGGCCGTCTCAAAATCGACCTCTTTTCCGTAGAAGGGATCTGAAATCTCTTCACCGCGCCGCTCGGGAACGTAGTCAAGCAGCAGACGGATACGGTCTTGCTCGGTCTCGGGCGCAAGACGACGCAAGGCGCGCATATGCCCTGAATCCAGCGCGATGATATGGTCAAACCGCTCGAAATCTTCTTCCTGCACCTGCCTGGCAACGTAGGAATCGATATCGAGCCCATGACGTTTGGCCACGCGGCGCGCCCTGACATCCGGGGCCTCGCCAACATGCCAGACCCCGGTGGCCGCTGAATCGATGTCCAGCGCCAGACCACGCTTGGACGCTTCAGCGCGCATCGCCGCCTCAGCAAGGGGCGAACGGCAGATATTGCCTGTGCAGACAAACAGGAACGAAGGCAAAGGCATAGCAGTAATCCCGCGCTATCACTTGTTTCAGTCGGAGGCCGTCTTTTCAATCCGGGTCCGAAAGCATCCCTGCAGAATAAACAGCTCACGGCCATTGAAAATGCCAGACCGTATCAAGACTTTGCTACCGGTTCGGCATGGAACTTTTCAGCGTCGGCGCGCGACATGGCCAGCCAGGCAGAATGCCGTCACCGGTGCCACCAGAAACCGGCAAAAACGTTGCCTTCTGAGCTAGTCCGGGCTCCTAGGCGCATCGAAGTCTCCCGAAATCGACTGTTCTGGTGAAGATCTGAGCCATCCCAAGACCTGACCTGCATTGGTCTGATCAGACTCAGGAGCTGACTTGTTTGTGGCCAATCACCGAACTTCCTCAGGATGGGGCACTCACAGTGAAGCCGGTCTTTGTCCGGTTCCGGGCCTGCGAGAGCGGCGTCGCTGAACGAAGCCCCCCACCGGACAGCTGGGTCACACGCAAAGAAGAAACCATGTCGCCAATGAGTTTTTTGTAACATCTCGGCCCCTCTTCAGGATACCCTGAAGGAACGACCCAATCCCGTCTTTGCCACCGCATGACCAAAGGACCGAAACATCACATGCAATACGGTTTTTCTGAGCCCTGGCCTAATCCTCAACGTGCCGAACGCGCGAAACGATGGGCGTGGACCGTTCACATACTTTTTGTTGCGTCATTCTTTTTCGGAATTACCAGCATCCCCGGCGTCATCGTCGCTTATTTCAAGCGCGGTGAAGCACGAGGCACAATTTACGAGAGCCATTTCACCTACGCTATCCGCACATTCTGGCTGGGTCTTTGCGGAGCGATCATTGCCGGGGTTCTTTGCCTGATTCTGGTTGGCTATGTGCTCTTCGGGCTGCTTTTCATCTGGTGGTTGATCCGGGTCATCCGTCCGATTATCGCTCTTGTCGATGAGTCGGCGATCCGCAAACCACAAGGCTGGTTCTGAGAAAAACCACCCGACCTGTCAGCTTGTTCTGGGCAGCCAGACCCGGCAGGTCATCCCTTTTCCAGGGGCGCTCTCGATACGCAACCGCCCTCCATGGCGATCGACGATGTGCTTGACGATCGCAAGACCGAGGCCGGTGCCGGTCTGCGATGCAGTCACGCGTCCCTCTACCCGATAGAAACGCTCTGTCAGACGGGGGACATGCTGCGCATCCACCCCACGTCCATTATCGGCAACGGTGATCTCGACGCCCTTGCCATTATCAGCAGTGATGCCGACTCGGATCTCGACATCCTGCCCGGCATATTTGAGAGCGTTTTCGATCAGGTTAAGCAGAACCTGAACAATCTGGTCTTCATCGGCCGGAAAAAGAAGATCCTCCTCGGTCGGCAAGAGGATCAGTCTGGCCTCCGATGAACGGATCAGAATCTGGGTGTCCTCGAGCAGACGATCCATAATGTCCTGTGCCGCCACCATGTCATGCGGGCGCATATGTTCCAGACGTTGCACTCGAGACAGATAGAGAAGACGCTCGATCAGACGCTCCATCCGGGCTGCCTGAGCGGCCATGACCGCCAGAAACTGCTGTTGCGCCGCAGGATCGTCAGAAGCGGGTCCCTGCAGAGTTTCGATGAACCCGATGAGCGAAGCGAGAGGCGTTCGGAGTTCATGGCTGGCATACGCGACAAAATCGGCGCGCATCCGGTCGACCACCTCAAACTCCGAGCAGTCTTCCAGAACGGCAAGAACCCCCTCATCCCAGCCGATGCCCTTGGCGAACCGCTCCGACCATTTGCGGAAGGTGACCTGAACGATGCGCCGCACCGGCACGTCCAGCTCGACGCGGGTCACAACCCCCGTCTCCGGGGTGAGCGTCGCCAGGACCGACTGTACTGCGGGGTGCCGGATAACGGCCCCTAGTGCATCTCCAAAGGTTGAATGCGCCACACGATTAGCATGGAAGATGCGCCCCCCCTGATCCAGCAGGACTGCCGGGATGGGCAGAAGCTCGCAGAAAGCCGGTGCCTGAGGCGCCTCGTTCTGCACCGGCCTGGACTTGAGCACACTTGCCTCGGCCAGATTGGCTCGACGCCGCCAGGATCTCCAGGAGACGCCCCAGCCCAGCAGGGAAAGTCCCAGCAGGACCGCAAGAACTGCGGGAAGCGTCACGCTGCCTCAGGCCTGATCGTCGAGCGCATAACCGGCGGATCGCACGGTTCTCACATAATCCATTTCATGATCCAGATTGAGCGCGCGTCGCAAGCGTCTGATGTGAACATCGATTGTGCGCAATTCGACATGCACATTCGAACCCCAGACCTTTTGCAGAAGATCTTCACGCGAGAAAACCCGCCGGGGATGCCGCATCAAAAATTCAAGCAGACGAAACTCTGTCGGACCCAGGGTCAGAGACCGGCCATCACGTTCTGCCCGATGGGTCTGCAGATCGAGCTGCAGATCCGCAAAGCTCAGGACGTTCTGCTTGACCGGCTGGGTGCGGCGCAGCAGCGCGCGCAGACGGGCATCCAGAGCCTCGATGCTGCAGGGCTTCGCAATATAATCATCGGCTCCGCTATCGAGGCCGCGAATGCTATCCTGCTCGTCGGCGCGAGCCGTCAGCATCAAGACAGGCAGATCATGCAGATTGGGCATTCCTCTGACCTTACGGCAGAGATCTAACCCCGACATGCCTGGCAGCATCCAGTCAAGCACAAGAGCATCGGGACGCGTGCGAGATATGGATTCCAGCGCTTGCTCAGCCTCTGAAAAAGCCGAGACTTCGTAGCCCAGCTTGTCCAGATTATAACGGATCATCAATTGAAGAGACGGATCGTCCTCGACGACGACAATCTTCACCAGCGCAGCACTCATCGCGAAACCACATCTTCCCCGTTGGAGAGCCCGCCGCGCGGACGCACTGCCGGCAGGTTGTCGCCAGTCACAGCATAATAAACACGCTCGGCAATATTGGTCGTGTGATCGCCGATACGCTCGAAATTTTTAGCAATGAAGAGCAGATGCGTACATGGGCTGATATTGCGTGGATCTTCCATCATGTACGTGACGAGTTCACGGAACATCGCGGTGTAATACTCGTCGACTTCACGATCAGCCTGCCACACTTCCAGGGCGCGATCATCGTCCTGCTGGGTAACGGCATCTATGACGCGACGCAGATTTTCCTGCACCAGTCGCCCCATGCTTCTGAGGCCTGAAAGCGAAATCTGACGATCAGCGAGATCGAAGCGCTGGCTGCGTCGTGCAATTGACGCCGCGTAATCTCCGATGCGCTCGAGATCCCCGGTAATCTTGAGCGCTGCCACAATCTCACGCAGATCGCCCGCCATGGGGCTTCGAAGGGCGAGCAGACGAATAGCCAGCGCTTCAACATCGCGTTCCAGCAGATCGACCTGAGGATCCTGAGCGGGCGCTGCCTGAGCGGCATCCTCGTCATGCTCGGTCACAGCAGCCACAGCCTGCGCCACCTGACTTTCGACGATCCCGCCCATGCGCGCCATCATGGCACGCATCCGGTCCAGTTCCTGCTCGTAGCTTTTGACGGTGTGAAGGCTATCAGTTGGCATCTTTTTCTGTCCCTACCGCTTGGGGAAAACTTAACCGAAACGCCCGGTAATATAATCCTGCGTCTGCTTCTGACGCGGATTGGTGAACATCCGGTCCGCACTATCCATTTCAATCAAGGAACCCAGATAGAAAAAGCCAACCTGATCGGCACAGCGTGCCGCTTGCTGCATGTTGTGCGTCACGATCGCAATCGTGAAATCCTGCTTGAGCTCATCGAGCAACTCCTCAATGCGCGCCGTCGAAATCGGATCGAGCGCTGAAGTTGGCTCATCCAGAAGCAGGACTTCAGGCTTGGTCGCGATACTACGAGCGATACAAAGGCGTTGCTGCTGGCCTCCAGACATTCCCGTCGCCGGTTCTTTCAAGCGGTCGCGCACTTCTTTCCAGAGGGCGACACGGGTCAGGGCATCCTCGACGCGTCCATCGAGCTCGGAGCGCGAAAGCTTTTCATGCAAGCGAACGCCGAAGGCGATGTTGTCGTAAATCGACATCGGGAATGGCGTCGGTTTCTGGAACACCATACCGATACGCGACCGCAGCGTGTTGAGATCGAGCGAAGGGTCGAGAATATTGGCGCCATCGAACAGGACAGACCCCGTCGCCTTCTGACCGGGATACAGGTCGTACATTCTGTTGAAGATACGCAGGAGCGTCGATTTACCGCAACCAGACGGGCCAATCATGGCCGTCACGCTCTGCTTGCGGAAATCCATATTAATGGATTTGAGAGCCTGTTTTTCGCCGTAATAGAAGTCGAGCCCACGCACAGCCAGAGCGGCTTCCGGCGCATCGATATTCTGCGGTGGGAATGAGGGATCCTGCAGGGCTTCGCTCATGAGCGTAACGTCCTCTTGCTTACGATTGTTTGCTGCGGAAGCCGAACCGCACGATGATATTGATGCTGAGAACGCCCAGCGTCACGAGAAGCGCACCTGTCCAGGCAAGGCGCACCCAATCGTCATAGGACGCGCCCGCATATTGGTAGATGGCAATGGGCAAACTCGCCATGGGTTTATCAAGACTGAAGGACCAGTTCTGATTGCCAAGCGAGGTGAAGAGTAGCGGAGCCGTCTCACCGCTGACGCGTGCGAGGGCGAGCAGGATGCCTGTCAACACGCCGGCGCTGCCGAGCGGAGACACAGGAACAGAACAACACGCCAATGCGCAGCCCCGAGCGCAGAGCCCGCCTCGCGCATCGCCACAGGAACGAGACGCAACATATCTTCCGTTGTACGAACGATGATCGGCACTGCGAGGATCGCAAGCGCGACTGATCCAGCCAGACCCGAAAAATGTCCAAACGGCGCTACGAGAACGAGATAGACGAACAGACCGATCAGGATCGACGGCGCAGAGAGAAGCACGTCGGAGACGAAACGCACCGAGGTGGCAAATTTCGACCCACGGCCGAATTCAGAGAGATAGATACCGCACCCCAGTCCGACCGGCGTGGCCATAAGCAACGCGACCCCTGTCTGGATCACACTCCCGACGATTGCATTGGCCAGGCCACCATTGCTACCCGGCGGCCCCATCGGATGCATCAGCGCAGCAATAGACAGACCGGCAAGACCGTTACGCAGCAGCGTCCACAAGATGGAAACCAAGGCGATCACGAGAATGCCGGTAGCGGCAAAACTTGCTCCAGTGGCCAGCCGATCCATGATCAGGCGCTGCGTCGCGCGGGGATCCTTGCGCCATCCCTGCCCTTTAGGCTTGCTCATGCGTTTTTCTCCCGCAGCAGCCAGCGCGCAATGGCAAGAGTGGTGAAGGAAAGCAGCATCAGGATAAAACCCAGAGCCAGCAAGGAAGAAAGTTTGAGACTGCCCGCCGCACTCTCGGGAAATTCGAGGGCAACGAGGGAAGCCACTGTGTTGCGTGGAGCGAAGAGTGACCAGCCAATCGTATTGGCATTACCGATCACGAAGGTCACAGCCATGGTCTCGCCAAGTGCGCGCCCCATGCCCAGTACCACGCCGCCGATCATGCCTGCACGCGACCACGGAACGATCACACGTCGCATCACTTCCCAACGTGTCGCGCCCAATCCATAGGCGCTCTCCTTGAGCATCGGCGGCATGACGGCAAACACATCGCGCATCACCGCCGTCACGAAAGGCGTAATCATAACAGCCAGCACCAGCCCGCCGGTGAGCAGACCGTAGCCGAAAGGGGCACCGTGCACGAGCCAGCGAATACCTGGTACGTGACCGAAATGATGGCGGAAGAAAGGCTGAACGTGCTGCGCCATAAAAGGCACCACAATGAAGAAGCCCCACATGCCGAAAATGATCGAGGGCACCGCCGCCAGAAGCTGAACAGCCGTCCCAACCACACCAGCCACCATGGGCGGCGCGATATTCGTGAGCCAGAAGGCCGCACCGAAGGCGAGCGGCACGCCGATGATCACCGCAATCAGCGTCGAACCGATCGTACCGAAGACGGGAGCAAGCGCACCATAGGTGTTCGAAACCGGATTCCACACATTGCTGAAAACGAATGACGGACCGAAAGTGGCAAAGGCCTTGCTTCCACCAACCGCCATCGTGAGGACCAACCCTCCAAGCGAGACAAGAACCAGAAGCGCACAGGCGCCCACCAGCAGACGGAAAAGCCGATCGCCTTTCCAAAAGGGAGTTTTCCGGGCTTCCTGGAGGGGGGCAGGCTGGGTCCGCGGAGCGGCAGCGCTAGTCATTCGGTCAGTTCGTCCTGGCTCAGACAAGAAGTAAACAATATCTAAACGGCACCCGGTGCCAGTCTGTCGTGTAGCTTCCCCGCATTGATGAGACAACAAGCCTCGCCAGGCAAGCGCTATGAATATTTCATGACAGACCTAGAGGTGCCGTCCTTCGCACCACCCATGCAGAAGATAGTGCATCAAGGGACCAGGCGGCCAGGCTTCCACATCTGCATAGTGCTCCCGATAGGCGCTGCCTGACCAGGGCTGCGCCATCTGTCTGTCTCTTATCAGGACCGGACCATTCGCAAGATGCGTATTGAGGGCCGAGGCGGACCTCGCCCATGGCAGATAGAGCTGCAACAGCGCATTGTAACGTGTGAGATAATGCGCTTCATCGTTGAGCAATACCCCGACGAGGTGGCGACCAGGCATGTTGGGCAACTCCGCGAAACGCAGGAGCGCAGCCCGATCGTCAGGGTTGAGCAGGGAACTTGAGAGCTTGAGGCGCGCCCGACGCTGCATCTCCGGAAATTCATGGTTGTGAAAATGAAGATACGAAAACCGGGTTAATGCAAAACCCGAAGCGAGCCGTGAAGATGGATTGTGCTGACCGTTATCTACAACGGCCACACTGCCCGACGGAAGAAACCCTTTAATGAAACCCGTATCGAGCGCGAACCAGCCAGGCTTGGAAGGAACATTGAACAGCGAACTCCCGATCCTGAGCGCACGCTTTTCCCCAAGATGACATACAAATTCCTGCAAGATACGCTCGCGGCTTGTCGAGATTCCCTCGTCATCGATCACCACCAGAAACTCGTCGCAATCGACCGGCAAGGCAAAATCATAATCACCTTGCCGATCCCACTCACGAAACTGCTCTGCGAAGTGCAGACCCTTGCCATGAAAATCCGCAGGGTCAGGGCGATCGCGCCTGACCGACGCCCCGCATTTCTCAGCGTGAGCAAGCAGATGCACCGTCAGGGGATCGACTGAACCATTGTCGAAAATGGTCAATGCCGGAAATCCAAAGATCTGGCCGTAATAGGAGAGCCAGGCCATGAGCATAGGGCCCTCGTCGCGTTGCATCATCACAACACGAATTCGGGGTGGCCCGCTCATGATAAGATCCCCCTCGCACGCAGTTCAGGCATTCATCTAGCCTTCGCAGACGAAGTGCGGCATTTCAGACTGCAACGAACAGAAAACTTCTGCGATCCGCCCGAAACGAGAGACAGAAAATGACAGCTGCCCCAGCCAACAGCCCTTTCATCGGTTATTGCGACGGTCTTCAAAGCGATATCCTGATCGGGTGGGCAGTCAACAGACGAGACCCTGCGACGCCGGTGCGTCTCCATATTCTGATCGACGGCCAGGAAATCGCCCAGATTCTTGCTGAAGAATCGCGGTCCGACGTTCAGGATGCCCTCAAAACACCTCATGACAGACTCGGGTTCAATTTTTCCATTCCCGTAACATTCATGGATGGAAAGCCTCATCAAATCTCTATTCGCCTTCCAGATCGATCAGTATTACCCATAACGGATCAAACTATACCTGAAGGAAAAAGACTATTTCAGGTTTTTAACCTAGAGTCACGACCCGAATACTCAAGTTGTGTTGATGGCATCAAGCAAGGTGCCCTCAAAGGCTGGATCCTGCAGAAGCTCCCGGGCGAGGAGGAGTGGCGCGGTGACTGCGTCGTGTCCGTCACAGCCAATAATGTGCTGGTGGCCCAGGTCAGAGCCGATCGTTATCGAGGCGATGTCGCCGCAGCCATCGGCTGCAATCCGAATTGCGGCTTCGATATCCCTATCCCGCAGCGCTTTCGCGGCTCGTCGCCGCGCAGCTTTTCGGTCAAGGTCCTGCCCGAAGGGGACGAGCTCATGGGAAGCCCGTTCATCAGTTCGATCGCCGACGACGCGCTCGAAACCCGACTGCTCGATATTGCCGACACGATCGATCGCCTTCATCGGGAACTCACCAAATTACGGACGGAGATACGCAGCGCGATCCCGCAGGCGGGCTTCAACCTCGGCAACTACGATCGCTGGGCGACACTTTACTATACGGCCTTGCGCGAACGCACCGCCATGGCCCGCGTGAAAGCCCCTCTCAAAGATGAGCCGCTCATCAGCATTCTGTGTCCCACATACAGACCTTTGAAAGCCGACTACATCACGGCAATCGAGTCCGTCATCGGTCAAAGCTGGCGTAACTGGGAGCTGATCCTGATCGATGACGGCATGGTCTGCCCCCAGACAACCGCCCTGATGCAGAGTTATGCCGACCGCGACAGCCGGATCCGCATTCTGCCTCTGAGCAAAAATCTTGGCATCTCGGGCGCGACCAATGAAGGGATGATGGCCGCCAAGGGCGAGTACACCGTCTTTTTCGATCATGACGACATGCTCGTCGATGTCGCCCTCGAAACCATGGTTCGCAGGGTGCAGGAAACGGGCGCCCTCCTGCTCTATTCGGATGAAGACAAGGTCGATCAGGCCAATAATTGGCAATCACCGAACTTCAAGCCGGACTTCAACTATCGTTATCTGCTTGGCTGCAATTATATCTGCCACCTGACGATGATCGACACCGCGACGATGCGGCAGATCGGCCTGCTCCGCGCCGATTATGATGGCGCGCAGGATCATGATTTCATTCTTCGCGCCTCTGAATTACTCCCTCACGACAAAATCGCCCATGTCGAAGAGCTGCTCTATCACTGGCGCATGACCCCCAATTCGACAGCGGTCGCCGTAGGCAACAAGACCTACGCCATTGCCGCTGGTGTGAAGGCTGTCTCGGATCACCTCGCCCGACGTGGCTTCAACGCTGACGTGTCGTCGATCAATGGGCTGACACTTTACCGCGTGGACTGGAAACTCTCTGAAACGCCGTCGATCTCGATCATCATCCCGTTCAAGGATCAGATCGACATTACGCAGCGCTGCGTGGAAAATCTGCTGAAGCACACCGACTACGCCAGTTTCGAGATCGTCCTCGTCGACAACTGGTCTGTCACACCGCAGGCCGCGTCTTTCATCGAGACATTCAGTAAGCATGACAGGGTACGCTTTCTGACGATCGAGGAGCCGTTCAACTATTCGCGGCTGAACAACATCGCCGCCCAGACCTGCCAGTCAGAGTTTCTCCTTTTCCTGAACAACGACGTTTTCGTCGAACAGCGCAATTGGCTTCGCCTGATGGTGAACGAGGCACTCGCCGGTGATCGGGTTGCTGCTGTGGGCGCGCGACTGCTCTACCCCAACCAGACCATCCAGCATGCCGGTGTCGTGGTCGGACCGGCTGGGGTCGGTGCCCACGCCCATAGAGGCTGCGGGCCGGAAGATTACGGCTATATCGGGCGTATTCTTCTCAGCCATGAAGTCACAGCCGTGACCGCCGCCTGCATGCTTGTCAGGCGTGAGGTCTTCGAAGAAGTCGGGCGGTTCGACGAAAAAGATCTCAAGATCGCGTACAATGACGTCGATCTCTGCCTGCGTATCCGTAGCGCTGGCCACCGGATCATCTATTGCGCCGAAGCCGTCGCGTCTCACCATGAGAGCCTGACACGTGGTTCAGATGACGTCCCGGAACACGAAGCCCGTTTCTTCGAAGAAGGGCAGGTCATGCAAAAAAGATGGACCGGCCACGCGCTTTATGAACGCGACCCCGCTTACCCGCGCTTCTTCACGGTCGATCTGCAGCCCTTTTTCGATCTCGTCGATCCGTCGAGCACCTAAGAAAAAAAGGGGGCCTAAGCCCCCTCTTTCTTCCCCAACTTAAGGGCGCGAGACGTGTTTTTACGACGCTTGAACTCATCTGCGATGCTGAGCAGATAAATCACGAACCCGCCAAGCGAGAGCGCGAGACCCACCCAACCGACAGAGGTCCAGCCCAGCCCAGCCGATATCGCCAGGCCGCCAAGCCAGGGCCCGACAGCATTGGCAATATTGAACGCGCTCTGATTGAGCGCCGCGGCAAGACCCTCGGCACCCACGGCCACAGTCAACAGCCTCGCCTGCACCACCGTCGCCAGACCGCCACTTGCACCGATCATGAAGACATTGATCGCAAGCGGAACCAGCTTATGGGATGCCTCCGGAAATCCTGCCATCGCTGCAGCTCCCATCAGGAGCACGCCCGCAAGGGTCGGCATCATCTTGTGGTCCGCAAGCCACGCGCAGACCAATGTCCCGATTGTCATCCCCACGCCGAACACGGCCAGCATGATGGGCACGTAGGATTCCGGCACCTTTGTCACATGAATCATGATCGATGCGAGATAAGTGTAGACGCAGAACACACTGCCAAAGCCAACCGCGCCAATGGCAAGCGTCAACCAGACCTGCTTGATCTTGAGCGCCGTGAATTCGTTGAGGATGCTCGCATCCTTGCGAGACGTGTCCTTGGGAGCGAAGAGAACAATCAGGACAGCCGTACAGAGCGCGAGCAACGCGATAAGACCGAAAGCCCAGCGCCAGCCGACAAGCTGGCCGATCCCGTTGGCCAGCGGCACACCGCCGATGGTCGCAATCGTCAGACCCAGGATGACTCTCCCCACCGCCTGAGACCGCTTGTTGGGCGGCACGAGTGACGACGCCAGAATGCTGGCGATACCGAAATACGCACCATGCGGCAGCCCGCTCACAAAGCGACAGACCAGAAACAAGCTGTAGCTTGGCGCGAGAGCACTCAATCCGTTGCCCAATGTATAAAGGATCATCATGCTGATCAGCATCGTGCGGCGACTGATACCCGCGCTGAAGAGCGCGATGGTCGGTGCTCCGATACAGACACCCGCCGCATAAAGCACGATGGCATGACCCGCTTCCGGATCGCTCACGCCAAAGGTGTGAGCGATCATGGGCACGAGGCTCATCGCCGCAAATTCTGCGGTACCGATCGCGAAAGCGCCCAACCCAAGACTAAAAAATATGATGCGTATATCGCGCATCGATCGAGCCAGATCGCCAGACCCCAAGCCGCTCATGCCACCCTCAGCAATACTATAGATTGTTCTCTTGAATCGGGGCGCCCTTACGGATCTCACCGCATACCCTGAAACAGGTTCAGCCCTTACAGCAGCTTCGAACCAATACGAAGGGCTTGCGCCTCAAAATGACGTCAACAGACCAGGGACCTTCGAGAAAAAGAGTCTCGGCGCGAAGGCGTTGTACAGGACCCGAGGCACATGTTCTTTTCTTGCTGTTACTTTCCTTCCCCTTACGCGCAACCGATCCAGATTATCGACGTTCAGTGGACATCGCTTAACGCGAAATGCTGACAAGAAATCGTAAGGGTGAAACCATGACAACCAAACATGCGACACACACGACACAGAACGCTCTAAAATCGAATGCGAAAACCGTATCGATCGAGACGCTCAACGCACGCCTCGCCGATCTCATCGATCTGGCCCTGATCACCAAGCAGGCTCATTGGAATCTCAAAGGCCCGCAGTTCATCGGTGTGCACGAAATGCTCGACGGATTCCGCGACAGCGTGGATAATCTCGTTGACGAGGTTGCCGAACGCGCGGTCCAGCTCGGTGGCACAGCTTACGGCACCACGCAGGATGTTACCAAGAAATCAGCCTGCAAGCCCTACCCGACCGATGTCTATAAAATTGCCGATCACATCGCCGCCCTGATCGATCGTTATGCAACGGTTGCCAATAATGTCCGTGAGTCGATCGATATCACGGAAGAAGCGGGCGATGCCGATACTGCCGACCTTTTCACCGAAGCATCGCGTGCGCTCGATAAGCATCTGTGGTTCCTCGAGGCCCACACTCAGGAGCCCACAGGTCAGTTGCGCGACGGAGACCATGAAGGATCGCGCTAATTATTTTTACACCTTAGTTAAATAACAATATTGTAATTCCCGCCTTTGCAAAGGGGCGGGAATTTCTTTTACCTACGCAGGTAAATCCGAATTAATATTCTACAGATTCTTGAAATAAACCCAGGAAAAACAGGTATTTAATGATTTTTAACGCATAGATTTGTGCGGAAAATATGGTTTAATGAAAAATAATGAAAACTTATGTTTCAGACGTAAGTTCTTAACGGTATAGCAGGCGCTTCGTCCCTGGACTTCGCAAAGTAGGGTGAGTACGCATGAGCATCGTTACAATCGTAGGCGCTTCCGGTACAGCTATTCAGGTCACCGTTACTGGCGGTCAAGCTCAGGAGCTGGCTGAGGTCTACGCAGGACAGATGGGAAATGCTTTCAAGCAGAACGAGCTGAGCACCATTCTGCTTTCCGAAGGATCGACATCCACCAACTGGTCGAATGGTGGCGTGATGGAAGGGTTTGTCACGACAGGGGGAAGCTATTCCCCACTCGGGACGTACGATTTCCTCGGCGTCGGCTCATGGGGCGGTAAGAACGGCACCGTTGCACCTTTGGAAGATCGCGTCACGATCGACGGCTCCGGTGTCACGACAGAAGGTGTCCTAACGGTCTTCGGCGGAGGTGCAGCAGGCCTCACCTACATCGCTGGAGAGTCGAACGGTAACTTTCTGGCAACAAGTGGTGACAACTACTTCAATGGGGGCGAACAAAGCGCGAATTGGACCATTGTCACGGCTGACGGCAATGACACAATCCTGGCAACGAACGGGACCAACAACATCAATGCTGGCACAGGAAAAAACCTGATCCTGCTGCAGCAGGGCACGAATAACGTTGTCTCTGAAGGACAGGACACCATAACTGGTGGCTCGGTCGGGGTGAATTCCGTCACACTTCAAGGTGGGCATTCGGTTGTGTCACTTGGAGACCGAGCTTATGTCAGCGACAAGGCCACGGTCGGTAGTTCAATCACGCTCGGCAATAACAGTTCAGTTGAGGGCGGTCAGAGCTCGAAGATTATCTTCGCCGGGGCCAATGGGACAATCTCAAACGCACAGAATGACACTGTATCCGCTTATGGCGACCTCTCAGTCTACTACGGCAGCGATCAGACAGTCAGCGTTTCCGGTGCGTTGAAATTCATCGCTGGAACTGGCACGACGAATATTGCCGCGCAACAGGCGACACTCTGGGGCGCCAACGACCTTTCCGCCAACATTGATGTCGGCGACGAAGCGATATTCTCCGGCAATCAGTTCGGTGTCGATGCAGACCAGCTGATTGACGCATCTTCGTCGACGGGAACCTTGCAAGCCTGGACTGGCGCGGGCAGGCAAACCATCATTGGTAGTTCCGGCAGCGACCATTTCGTCTTCGGCACGGCCTATGGCGGGAAAATCGATCCGAGTTATGCGACGGTGACTGGCGGCGATGGCGCGGCAAACACTTTCGGGGTTCTTGCTGGGCATACGGCGGGCGACGTTACCATCACGGATTTCTCCGCGACGCGTGGCGATACCTTCTTCATGTATAATTACAAACCTGAGGACAGCGCTGCTGAAGTGCAAAAGCTTCTGGCAACAGCGACCATTCAAGGCGGCAATACGTCTCTCATGCTCGACAACGACATGCGGGTTACCTTCCTCGGGGTCACCGACCTTCAGTCTTCAAGTATTACTATGAGCTGAAAAAAAGAGGGGGCTTCCTCTTTTTCAGTCTTGCTCAACAACGTTCGAACTCCGGGGTGCGAGCTAGCGATTGACGAGTGCCATGTTGTTCGCGTTGTAGCGCTCTCCGACGATATGTTCGGCTGATAGCGCTTTATCGAGTTGCTTGGTGTCCTCATCGGTCAGCCTGATATCGAGCGCACCCAGATTTTCGTCGAGATAATGCGCGCGCTTTGTTCCCGGGATCGGAACGATGTCAGGGCCTCTGGAAAGCAACCACGCCAAAGCGATCTGAGCCGCAGTCGCATTGTGACGCTCGGCGACAATGCCGACACAGACCGCCGCGCGCTGATTGGCCTCGAAATTGGATCCCATGAAACGCGGGTCGGTATGTCGGAAATCCGAGGCAGGATAGGTCTCCGCCGGGCGCGCCGTGCCGGTCAGAAAACCGCGCCCCAATGGGCTGAACGGAACAAAGCCAATGCCCTGTTCCCTCAATAGAGGCAGGATATCTGCTTCAATATTGCGCTCCCAGAGAGAGTACTCGCTTTGCAGCGCGGTCACAGGATGCTCGGCATGAGCCTCCCAGATCGCATCGACACCGGCCTCTGAAAGGCCAAAATAACGTACTTTCCCTTCCTCAACGAGACGTGCAACCGTACCTGCAACGTCACTCATCGGTACACTCGGATCGACCCGATGCTGGTAGAGCAGTTCAATCCTGTCCGTCTTAAGTCGAGAAAGCGACGCTTCGACGACCTCCCGAATATGCGACGGTCGGCTATCGACCCCGTTCACCTTGCCGTTTTCAATTCTGAACCCGAACTTCGTCGCAAGCTGCACATGATTGCGACGTGCGCCCAAAGCCTGCCCCAGCAACGTCTCATTTGTGAAAGGACCGTAGACCTCGGCAGTATCGAAAAGCGTCACGCCGCGTTCAATGGCGCGATCCAGTGTCTTGAGCGCCTCACGCTCATCCGCGACGCCGTAGGACTGGCTCATCCCCATACACCCAAGCCCGAGAGCGGAGACCCTGAAACCTGCTGAGCCGAGAATTCGGTAATCCATCTATCGGACGCTCCCAGTCCTGTTTGTACTCTCGATCACAAAGCGCCTGACGCGACGAGGTTGCGTCAGGAAAGCCTTCTCGGAAAAGCTATCTATCAAGAAGGCGAGTCAGGTATCCAATCATCGTCACCTCATCCGCAGAGAGGGCATGGGTGTCCGTCGTATCATCCAGAACGCTCTCCGCCCTGCTTGCGAAGGCCTTTCTTAAACTTCCATCGAGATAGCCACTTAGTATCTGCGGGTGGATGTAGCATTTGCGACAGACCGAGGGCGTGTTCCCAAGCTTTGACGCTACCGTTTCGATGGTCCGCAGAACGTTTTTCTTCTCCCGCGCCTTGGTGTCGCTCTTTTCGAGGCTCGACAAGGTCAAAGCGGCCAGATGTGTCGCCGCCCAGGTGCGAAAATCTTTCGCTGTAATGTCCTCGTTGGTCACTTCCTGGAGATAGGCATTGACGTCATGCGAGTGAATGTCATGACGGGTGCCCTCATCATCGAGATACTGAAACAGCCTCTGACCGGGAAGATCCTGCAAACGCCCGATCACACGGATCAGACGGGGATCACGGACGTCGAGCTGTGCCTCGATTCCATGCTTGCCTTTGAAGTCGAGCGCGAGCCGCCCGCCCTCAATCCGCGCATGCCGATGCCGCAGCGTTGTCAGGCCATAGCTACGGTTCTCTTTCGCATAAGTTTCGTTGCCGATGCGCGCCATCGTGCGCTCCATGAGCCGAATAACGGCAGCTACCACGCGAGCGCGGTCAAGCCTGGGACGACGGAGGTCTTCATCCACCTGCGCGCGGATCTTCGGCAGTTTGTCGCCAAAGACAAGCATGCGAGCAAATTTGTCTTCATCGCGAACATCGCGCCATCTGGGATGATATCGATATTGCAGACGACCCCGGCGGTCTTTACCGACGGCTTGCAGATGGCCTTTCGGGTTAGGGCAAATCCAGACATCTCGATAGGCTGGCGGTATGGCGAGCCCCTTCAGACGCTTGAGCGTTTCTGCTTCCGTAACCCGCTCTCCCTGCTGGTCACGATAGAAGAAACCACGCCCGGCGCGATGGCGTGTGATACCCGGAGAAGAACGGTCTACATAAGAAAGCCGTGCCAGTTTTGCATGGGCACGCGCTTCCTGTTCTGCTGTCTGGGTCGTTTCTGTCGTCATGATGCGCTCGGCTCCCGCCCGGGAGGGATGAGCGCTGGAGCGAGGTGAAGGTTGCCCTTCAGCCTCCAGAAGCATGTCAGGAACTAGGCTTCAGGCACCCGGCAGGCGAATAAGGTAATCGAAAGCCGACAATGCGCTTTTGGCCCCTTCTCCAACCGCAATCACGATCTGCTTGTAAGGGGTGGTGGTCGCGTCGCCGGCAGCAAAGACACCCGGCACCGACGTTGCCCCGTGATCATCGACCTTGATCTCGCCGAAATCATTAAGCGCAAGCGTATTCCTGAGCCACTCGGTATTGGGCAGCAATCCGATCTGCACGAACACGCCTTCAAGATCGAGACGATGATCTTTCCCATCTCCGCCGCGATAAGTCAGGCCGTTCACCTTGCTGCCATCACCCTCGATCCGGGAGGTCAAGGCCTCAGTTAGGACCGTCACATTGGGCAGGCTCAGAAGCTTGTCCTGAAGCACCTTGTCCGCCTTCAGCTTCGAGCTACGCTGCAGCAGCGTCACATGGCCGACAATACCGGCAAGATCGATCGCTGCTTCGACGCCACTATTCCCGCCGCCAGCAACCGCAACACGCTTGCCCTTGTAAAACGGGCCGTCGCAATGCGGGCAGTAAGCAACACCTTTGGTGCGATATTGCTCCTCACCCGGCACACCGAGCTGACGCCAATGCGCCCCTGTCGCCAGAATGACGGTACGGCTATGCAAGATGGCACCGCTTTCCAGAGCAAGACCGTGCAATCCACCGGGCTGAGGCGTGGGAAAAAGCTCCTTGGCCCGCTGGCCAGAGATAATCTCGACGTCGTAGGAGCGGACATGCGCCTCCAGCTGAGCCGAAAGCTTCGGACCTTCGGTCTCCTTGATCGAGATGAAATTCTCGATACCCGCTGTGTCCATGACCTGACCGCCAAACCGGTCCGCCACGAGGCCCGTACGCAGACCCTTGCGCGCTGCATAGACAGCGGCTGAAGCGCCTGCGGGGCCGCTCCCGACGATCAAGACATCAAAGGCAGGCATATCCTTCAGCCGCTCGGCTGCGCGCCTTGGGGCATCGTCATCGAGCTTTGCCAGAATCTGATCGACATCCATTCGTCCCGAGCCAAATACGGCCCCGTTCAGATAGATCTGCGGAACAGTCATGATGTTTTTCGACGCGACCTCGTCCTGAAACAGGGCGCCATCGATCGTCGTCACCGAGATTGCCGGATTGAGTACGCTCATCGCATTCAATGCCTGCACCACATCCGGACAGTTCTGGCAGGAGAGCGAGACGAAGATCTCAAAACGAAAATCGCCGGCCAGACCCTGAACCTGCGTTGCGATTTCGGGGGCAATTTTCGGCGGGTGGCCACCCGCCTGGAGCAGGGCCAGCACGAATGACGTAAATTCATGACCCATTGGGATCGCCGCGAAGCTGACACCCTGACGGCTATCCGCGCGGCGGATGACAAAGGACGGGCGTCGTTCGCTTACACCGTCTTCGGTGAAAGACAATTTTTCGGAAAGGGCAGCGACTTCCTGCAAGAGATCGCGCATTTCGCGACCTTTTTCGCTCTCGTCGAGGGATGCTTCAAGCACGACCGGATGGGCCAGGCTCGCCAGATAGGTCGTCAATTGTGACTTGATGGGATCCTGAAGCATCGGGCGTATCCTGCTCTTTTCCGAAAAATTGCGTGGAGGTGGCCCGGCGCATGACGCCGGGCCGAGAGACCTCAGATCTTGCCGATCAGATCGAGCGACGGGGAAAGGGTTGCGCCGCCTTCTTTCCACTTCGCCGGGCAGACTTCACCGGGGTGAGCTGCGACATACTGTGCAGCGCGAACCTTTTCGATCAGTTCTGCAGCAGAGCGGCCGACGCCACCCGAGGTGACTTCGATGTACTGGATCTTGCCTTCCGGATCGATCAGGAACGTGCCGCGGTCAGCCATACCTGCTTCTTCGATCAGGACATCGAAATTGCGGCTGATGGTGCCCGTCGGGTCAGCAAGCATGACATACTTGATCTTGCCGATGGCCGGTGACGTGTCGTGCCATGCCTTGTGCGTGAAGTGCTTGTCGGTGGAAACCGAGTAGATCTCTACGCCGAGCTGCTTGAACGTCTCGTAGTTCTCTGCAAGATCTTCGAGTTCCGTCGGGCAGACAAAGGTGAAATCTGCCGGATAGAAAAAGAAGACTGACCACTTTCCCTTAACGTCGGTGTCCGACACCTTGATAAACTTACCGTCGTGGTAAGCGTCGGTCTCGAATGGCTTCAGTGACGAGTTAATACGTGGCATGCCAAAGGCTCCTCAGTTGCACATCTGTGTTTGATGACAGGGAGACTGTCACACAGATACGAACGCTTCAGAAATCGTTTCTGTCAATGGTAGTTATCGGCAAAACCTTTTTCCCAAACAACAAGGATTGGTCCTATCTATGGGTATGACCTATATTCCCCTCTCGGGCCTCTCCCTGCGCGACATCGAATATGTTGTAGCGGTAGACGACCTCCGCAACTTCTCGCGCGCAGCCGAACGCTGCGGTGTCAGCCAGGCGGGGCTGTCAGAGCAGGTGCGCAAACTGGAAATGCTGCTCGACGTCACGCTGTTCGAGCGATCGAGGCGCCATGTCGCGCCAACTCCCGATGGGAGCCGGTTGATTGCCATGGGACGCGAAGTCCTCGCCTCAGCCCGAGCGATGATCGAGGCCGCCCGCGCCCGAACCGGCCCGCTCGAGGGGCTGTTGCGCATCGGCGTCATCGCGACGCTTGGCCCCTACTACGTGCCGAGTCTGCTTCCGTTGCTACGGCGATCCTATCCTGAGCTACGCCTGCAGCTGACGGAGAGCCTCACCGCCCAGATGCTCGGCAAGCTGCGTCAGAACGAGCTGGATCTTGTTTTTGCGGCCCTTCCTGTCGTTGGTGAAAGTTTTGAGACAGCACCTCTTTTCGAAGAACCCTTCGTCGCTGTTTTCCCACGCAACCATAGTCTGGCCACGCAGGAGCACATGACGATGGAAGACCTCGCCAGCAACACGGAAGAAAACGGCCTTCTGCTTCTGGAAGACGGGCATTGTCTTCGTGATCAGGCTCTGGCGGTGTGCGGCATGATGCCTTTACGCGACCAGCAGCGCCTCGCCACAAGCTTGGAAATGCTCTGGCACATGATCGGTGCGGGAGAAGGCTACTCCCTCATTCCACAATTGGCGCTCAAAAACCGGGCAGAGTGGGAGGAGCTGGTCGTGACACGCCCGATGAAACCCTCCAGCCGTCAGATCGGCCTCGTCTGGCGTAGCTCGGATCCGCGTGGTCCGGCTTTTCGCGATTTCGCCCGCTTCCTTGCGCAGGAGATTCCAGAGGGATGCCTGCCCGTCACCACACCCTGAGATCAGAAGCTGCGGTGGAACCTCACCCGAAGAGCCAGGCCCAGAAGCCTTTGTCTTTGAGGTCCTGCTCGCAGCTCGTGTATTGAGCCGCATAAACATTGGCGCGTGCGCCCACCTTGCGGGCGACGGTCATAAGCCAGCCTTTTCGCGCATATGACCGCTTACGAAATCCACCAAGCCTTCATGATAGGCCAGATACTGTCTCATTCCGTCAGTCACAGGCACGCGTGCCTGCTTCTTCGTATTGGTTACGTACCAGTTAATGAAGCTGAGCGAGTCAGAGAAATTTTCCCGACTGGCGCTCGTATTCGTCGCGTCCTGGTATTCCTGCCAGACCTCGTCTTTCGCCTGAGGGTACCCATAAGCAGTGGTCACATAGCCCCAGGGGATGAACCACAGGAAATAGGTCCGTTTGGTGTGGAGATTACTGTGGAAGCCCGACTCCTGATACATGATGGCCATCGGCACGGAGAAAGGAACATTCCATTTTCTCTCCTGCCGCAGGGCGGCATGATACCAGCCGCGTTTTTCATGAAAGATCGAGCAGATATCATCCGGATGAGCGGGCGGCGCGGGCGTACAAGCCGATAAAAGAAGGCCCGTCAGGACGGATAACAAAACGCTCTTTCTCACTGACACCCGCTTTCTTCGCCTTCGTCCGTTTCATCACCGATGATCGAATGCCCAACCACCAACACTGACCGACGCTCAGTGTGACGCGGCGGCGCTCTCGCGCCCTCCCCTCTTCACCCTCCCTGTCGCGAGGAGCGAAGAAAGACAGGCGAGCTCGGCTCCAGACCTTAAGACGTTCGGCATCACAGGACCAGATTAGCCGCCTGGCTCGCAAACCTTCGTGTTTCGGGAGAGTTTTGCTCACAGACACAATCAATACGTGTCACTTTTTCGACAGAACCCGGCAAAGGGCACACCGGATGACCGACACTCCGCACGATTCCGTTTCAGAAGAACGCGAGAGACAGATCAGGCTCGACCGCCTCGTGGGCAGGCTGCCTGAGAAGCTCCAGCGGTTGACCCGCTGGCTGCTTGCTCCGCCACGCCGCTGGATCAGAATCCCGGCGGGTATCCTGTTTATGCTCGGAGGGTGCCTCGCCTTTCTGCCGATCCTCGGACTATGGATGCTGCCGCTGGGCTTTTTCCTGCTGGCGGAGGACGTTCCTTTCCTCCGGCGGCAGAGCGGCAGGCTTCTTGCCTGGATCGAACACCGGCACCCGGAATGGATGGGGCTGAAAAAGTAACGCGCGCCGACTCAGCGCCGCGGCGCTCCTTTGGTCTTCAAGTCCCTTATTTCACGCAGGCAGTCTGAGCTTCCGCATGTTCGGCGCAGCGCGGCAGAGGCTGCGAAGTGGGAACGGGCCAGAAAACCCTGATGCCCAGAGAAATCAGCACGAGGATGACTGCGACGACGACCCAAGGCTTAAGAGAGGGCAGGTCCCGAGGCGGAGTCGCCTCGGGCAGACCGTCCTGCATGATCTTCCGAAGGTCATTCATGAGGTCAGGCTTTTTTCAGAACGGCCTGCATCTCGTCCCATTCGCGCTTGCTCAGACCGGACTCGCTCTGGGTGACGCTCTCACCGGCCAGCTGACGACGCAGAACATCGATCATGCCTGCCGAGAAGGTGAAGGAACCGAGGCGGTAATCCGTAAACGCCGCAGCTGTGATCGGCACCCAGGCGCGCAACACGTCCAGCATCGCCTCGGCGTAGACGCGGATTTCGTATTGGGCGTGGCTATCGGCGCGCAGGCTGAGGAAGTGCAGCAGATTATGGAGATCGATCTTCCAGTACCACTGCGTATAGGTGTTGAGCGTCAGGTTCATGCGAGCCAGCTCGCGCGCAAGCCCAAGGCCCTCAGGGTCGAGCATGGTCTCGTAATTCTCGTAGCAGCGCACAGCGTCCTGACGCAGCAGGTCGAGCACTTCTGCCGCTTTTTCCGGCGCCAGAGCCTCGGCGCGTCCCTGTCGGTTCGACACGCTCTGAGCTGAAACCTGCTCGGGCTCAGGCAGATAGAATTCACGATCGAGAATCGAATAACGGGCCGAGTATTCGTTCACACTCGCCATGCGGTGGCGGATCCACTGCCTTGCGACGAAGACAGGCAGCTTCACGTGGAACTTGATCTCGCACATCTCGAACGGCGTCGAATGACGATGCCGCATGAGATAGCGGATCAACCCCGTATCTTCGGAGACCTTCTTGGTACCCCGACCATAGGAAACGCGCGCCGCCTGCACGACAGCGCCATCATCGCCCATGTAGTCGATGACACGGACAAAACCATGATCGAGCAACTCGATAGGAGTGAAGAGCAGCGCCTCGAGTGCAGGCACAGTCGGCCGACTCGTTTGTGTTGGCGCAAGGCGGGAGGCGTCGATTTCGGCGCGTTGTTCTGGTGTCAGCGGCATAAGCAAAGCTTACCACAAGCGGGGCAAAACGAACATGGTCTTGCACCCCGAAGACGTGACTTTCCCACCCTCTTCAGGACGCAGTTTCTCTGGCTCTTGTAGAAGGCGCGGCAAGGGCCTATATCCCTCGGTGCCGGAGGGCTTGCCCTTGGCTATGGCGATAAACGGTAAGTGGAATAATCGTTACGGACCCGGGGGCAGTACCCGGCGTCTCCACCATCCTTTCCTTCTGGAAAGTCAGGGGACGAAACAGGCTCGACGTGCGTGGTAAAGACTTATCTTTTGCTCGGTATTGTACCACCGTTATCGGGCTAAATCACAAGTGCCAATGATAACACAAAGGTGCTCGCTGTCGCTGCATAAGCGATAAGCGCGGTTCGGGAGGGCACCGGGCAACAGAAGCCCTCCCACTTTCAGCAAGACGCCTGCGATCCCTGCCCTTGCCATCGGGCATGAAACGTCGCATCCCTGCGGGATCAGTTTCTCAAAAAAGTGGATCGGTTAGAATGAGCGATGATCAGGGCGACGGCATGGATCACGAACTCCCAGAGAGCCTGCTTCCCTATGATGAATGGGTCGAGGACGCCTATCGGGAAGTCATGCTGCGTGCGATCGATTATGCCAGCACCGAAGGATTGCCGGGCGAGCACCACTTCTACCTTACCTTCCTGACTGACTATCCCGGCGTCATTATCCCGGATCGCCTGCGCGCCCAGTATCCCCACGATATGACCATCGTCATCCAGCACCAGTTCTGGGACCTGAAGGTGGATCGCGAGGCGCTGACCGTTTCTGTCGGGCTCTCTTTCGGCGGCATCGGCAGCATTCTGGTCATTCCCTTTGCAGCAATCACTGCGTTTGCCGACCCCCATATCCGCATGGCCCTGCGCTTCACGGTTGAGCCCGCAGAGATGGCCACCGAAGTCGACGAGCCCATGACAACACCCGCCGAAACTCCCAAAGAAAACGGCACTGGAGAGGAAGGGCAAGTCGTCAGCCTCGACGCCTTCCGCAAACGCCCACAATAACATCTCTCTCCTTTACGACGCAGGTCTCATTGAGGAGACCTGCGTCGTAAGACCGATGCTCTGCCTGATCGCCTCTCCGGCCTTGCGAAGGCGCTGACGATTAAAGACCCGACACAAGCCCCAGAACAATTTTTCGTAGTTCCGCGCGAACAGGCTCGTCACCAGCTGTTGTCACAAGTTGCGGTGCCAGTTTGAGCACATGCAGCAACACCACAGCTCGGGCTGATGCCGTAACGCTTGCTGACGGCATCACCACCTCAAGGATACCGACAAGACGCTCCTGAAACTGGGACCGCCAGAAACTGGTGAACTGTTCGGCATCTGGCCGTGCTGCAAGAAGATGCGTGGTAAAGTCACGCTCCGTCTTCTTGTCGAGCCAGGCTTCGAGCAGGGCGCCTGCTGCTGCATCGCACGCCCCAGACCGGCTTTCCGCTTGATCTGATCGAGCTTTGCGAGACGGTCTTCGATGAAGCGTTCGAGCAACGTGAGCGCGATCCCCTCCTTGGTCGGAAAGAAGCGGTAGAGCGACCCTATTGCCGTGCCTGAACGCTCGGCAATCTCGGTCATGGTCGCACCATCGACGCCTTTCTCAGCAAACACGGCCCCCGCCGCGTCCAGAATCAGGGCCACACGTTCGCGTCCTCGCTGGCGTTTCGGCGCGACCGCATTTGACTTATGAGAGGATTCCCTCTCATAACTAGTCGGTGACGTGTCCATAAGCGAAAGAGACTCCTATGCCGGCTTTTGACCCCAAGACGACTGCTCTCATCCTGATCGATCTGCAAAAAGGCATTCTGAGTATGCCCGTCACGCCGCACTCCGGCAAAGACGTGCTGAACCACGGCTCGACCTTGGCTGAGCAGGCCCGACAGGCGGGCGCCCCGGTCGTTCTGGTTCATGTTGGCTTCGCCCCCGATTTCTCGGATGCACCGCCGCAAAATGTCGACTCTCCGCTCGCCCATACATCCCCCCTGCCTGCTGACTGGAGTGACTTCGCACCTGAACTGCAACAGGACGGTGATATTGTCATTTTGAAGCGGCAATGGGGTGCTTTCACGGGCACCGATCTCGATCTCCAGCTTCGCCGCCGCGGGATCAAGACGCTCATCCTCGCAGGGATCGCCACCAATTTCGGCGTGGAATCAACTCTGCGTCATGCCTGGGAACTTGGCTATGATGTCGTGGTTCCCGAAGATGCCTGCACCTCGCTCAACAAGGAACTTCACACCATGGCCTTCGAGCATATTTTCCCGAGACTGTGCCGTGTGACACGGACCGACCAGATCCACTTCTCCGCATGATCGGCAAAGCGCGCCTCCTCGCTCTACTGGGCGCGCTTTCGGTGCTGTTTGCGTGGGGGCTGACCCTCGCAGGCTTTCCAGCTGCTTTTCTCGTCGGCCCGATGGTAGCCGCCATCCTTCTGGCGGTTTCAGGCGCGACAATCCCGCTCGATCGACGACTACCTCCAATTGCTCAGGCCATCATCGGGCAACTTATGGCGCATAGTCTGACGCTCAGGGTGCTCCATGAAGTCGCCGATCACTGGGTGATTTTTCTGAGCGGCGTGTTTTCAGTCATCATCCTCAGCTTCACGCTCGGCTGGGTGCTCGCGCGATTGCGCGTCATGCCGGGTAACGTCGCTCTTTGGGGTGCCTCACCCGGTGCCGCCACCGCCATGACACTGCTCTGCGAGACATATGGCGCAGACCAGAGACTGGTCGCCTTTATGGCCTATCTGCGGGTCCTGCTGGTAACGCTTGCGACATCCCTGATCTCGCATTTCGTCGCCGGGACGCATGCTCATGGCGGCCTCCTTCCCGTAACTGCCGCCCCTGCTCTCCCCTGGTGGCCGTGCCTTGCCGTCGTCGCGGCGACACTCCTGATCGCCCCTGTCCTGCGTCTTGGCGCAGCTCCCCTTCTGCTCGGCCTTGCGGGGGGACTGATCGTCCAGACAGGGTTTGGCTTTCATTATCGCCTGCCCGTCTGGCTATTGGCACCGAGCTATGTGGTCATCGGCTGGATGATCGGCCGTCGTTTCACGCAGGACGTGCTGCGCCATGTCTGGCGGGCGCTTCCGGCCGTCACGCTCTCGACAGGCGTCTTGATCGGTGGCTGCGCCCTGCTCTCATGGCCCCTTGCTCATATCGCCCATGTCGACCTCCTGAGCGCCTATCTCGCGACAAGCCCGGGTGGCGCCGATTCCGTCGCGATTATCGCGGCGTCAACACCGATCGACATGCCCTTTGTCATGGCGATGCAGATCGCGCGCTTCATGGTCCTCATGCTCATCGCGCCCGGTATTGCGACGTTTCTGACCCGTTTTCTGCCCGATGATCCCCTTGCAGCGTCTAGTCAGGCGGGGCGAAAGCCTGATAATGCTTGCTGAACCTCTGTTTGAAGAGCCCTGTCAGCAAAGGTTCGCCCCTCATGCGTTTCACCGTCGACCGCCTCGACCACATCGTTCTCACGGTGCGTGATCGTGCGCTCTCCGCCAACTGGTATCAGCGCGTTCTGGGCATGGAGATCGAGGAATATGGGCGCAATAATCGCGTCTCCCTCAGCTTCGGCGGACAGAAAATCAATCTTCGTCCCGTTGACTCGGAGGGCTGGGTAACCTCTGCGCGCGCGGCTCCGGGTGTCAGCGATCTGTGTTTCACCACCGCCATCGATTCAGAGAATATTCTGCGTCATCTGGAGAAATGCGGTGTGGTTATCATCGAGGGACCGGTCACGCGTATTGGCGCCCTCGGTCCGATTACCTCGATCTACATCCTCGACCCTGATCAGAATCTGATCGAAATCGCATCCTATCAGGGCTGAGCGGGAGGAGATTATCTCCTGCCCCACTCATGAGGAAAGTCTCAGGAAAGTCTTTCGACCTTACCAGTTCTTGCTGATAAGCCAGAATTCTTCCGAGGTCAGCGTCACCAGACCGCCACCGGGCAGCGAGGTTTCCGCAGCAGCTGCAGCAAGCGCTCGATACGCTCAACCATGATCGTCTTGCGGGAAAGAGTTTCTGACTGTTCCTTGATCTGACCAAGAGCCGTCAGAGCAGATTTTGCAGCCTTTGCGACGCGAGCAGCGTCAAGTGCGGCATAGGACATGGGCGATCTCCTGAAGAATGTGCGCAGCCTGTCTAGTCCATTCCGGCCCGCAGTTCACCCCCTTGCACCTTTCCCTAGAATAAGAGCGCGGGATCCGGGGGGAGAACCCGAAGCGGGCGGAGGCTTTCCAAGGACAGCCACCCACCCGCTTCCATTTCATATCAGGGCTGACGCTCGAAAGCGCCTGCAATGTGCAGCGTCACACTGTCGCCTACCAGAGGTACGTAGCGGTTTACGCCAAAAGCCGAACGCATGATGACCGCATTGCCCTCGAAACCGACAGTCTCTTTCTTGTCGAGCGGGTTGATACCGCTGCCAATCAGATGGGCCCGGATGGTCACCGGACGCGTCACCCCATGCAGGGTCAGATCACCGGTGATATTGGCCGTCTTTCCCCCCGTTCTTGTCACATGGTAGAGACGAAATGGGCTGTCGGGAATTTCTTGGCATCGAACCAGTCCGCCCCCTTCAGCTCTTCATCAAGCTTGGCGACTGTCGTCTGCACGGAATCGACAGGCAAGGTCACATCCAGCACGGTTTTCTCGAGATGAGCAGGGTCGAGCGTCAGCGAGCCCGTCGCTTGTGAAAAGCTGCCTGAGAAATTGGTGAAGCCCATATGCAGCAGGGTGAAGCCGACCTGCGTGTGATAGGGCTCAATGGCATAGCTCCCGGCCTGCACCGCCTTGGGGTCGGACGTGCCCCCTTGCTGCGCATGAGCCTGCGGCACAACCGCAGCCGCGAGAGCGGTGATGAGGGTAGCGCTGGCGAGAAGAGTTTTGCGCATAGCTGAAGACTCCTGTTTCAGAACTGTGGTTTCAGAAAGAAAGGGCCGCAATTTCGGCGCGCGCCGCACTCATGGCAGTCTCGCGCGCATCTCCGCCTCGGCTGAGACCTTCGGCACGGATCCAGGTGAGGTCTTTCAGGCCGAGAAAACCGAAAATGCCGGAAAGCAGCGGCTCCTGATGATCCATTGCAGCAGCAGCGTGGCCCGCACTGTACTGCCCGCCCCGCGTCGAGATCAGAATGGCCTTCTTGCCTCAGGCAGGAGCCCAATCGGACCATTATCGCCGTAACGGAAAGTCTTGCCCGCGACGACAATGCGATCGATCCAGTTCTTGAGCTGGGCTGAGACCGTGAAATTGTACATGGGCACACCGATCACGACGACGTCGGCAGCAATCAGCTCATCGATAAACGCATTGCCACGAGCCAGGTCGGCCTGCAGTGCCTCATCAGTCACTTCCGCGCCAAAGCGTGCGCCAACATGCCCGGAACCCAGCTCCGGAACCGGCTGAGCCGCAAGATCGTGATAGATGATTTCTGCCTCGGGATGGCTGTTTTTCAGATGCGTCACCGTCTCTGCCGAGAGAGCACGGCTTGCCGAGTTGTCGCCCAGAATGCTGGAATCGAGATGAAGGATTTTCATAAGGTCATCGCCTTTTTTCTGTCGGATGAAGCGACCGCAACTGTCTAACGAAACCTCGGTCTGCTTGTTCCTCCAAGACGTCTCACATCGTGATCCATCTCGACAGTCAATATATTCCGATGGATACTATCGCTCTTAACGATAGGTAGAGTCGGATGCTCGATAGAATTTCTCTCGATCAGCTACGCGTTTTCATTGCGGCCGCCGATGAGGGCAGTTTTTCCGGTGCCGCACGCCTGTTTCGTCGATCGCAGCCAGCCATCAGTGAGATGATTTCCACGCTGGAAGCCCAGATTGGCGTTATGCTGTTCACCCGTATCGGCCGCTACCCGCAGCTCACCAAGGCGGGCGAGACCCTTCTGGCGGATGCCCGTGGGATCGTCATGAACGTCGATCGTATGAAGGCACGAGCCTATGGCATGTCTTCAGGGATCGAACCTGAGCTTTCTGTCGTTGTCGATGTGTTTTTCCCCATGGACCGCGTGACCCATGTGGCGCGCAGCTTTCGGGAGACTTTCCCTCACACGCCGCTGCGTCTGTTCGTCGAAGCACTGGGCGGTGTTTTTCAGCCCATTCTCGACGGACGCGCACAGATCGCCATTGCGGGGCCCCTTCCCGATGTCCCGCCTTCCTGCTCAGAAGAGTCCCTCGGTGACATCCGCTTCATGATGGTCGCTTCGGCTGAACATCCTCTGGCAAAGCTTCAAGGCCCTATCCCGCGCGATGAGCTCGCCAGACATGTGCAGCTGGTCCTGACAGACCGCACCACTCTTTCTGAAGGACGTGAACGCAGCATCCTGTCGCCCTTTACCTGGCGTCTGGCCGATCTCTACGCCAAGCATCACTTCCTGCTCGGAGGGCTCGGCTGGGGCGGCATGCCCGTGCACAGCATCTCTGCCGACCTCGATGCGGGCCGTCTGGTCGAACTGACTATTGACGGTTTCTCTCAGGGAGGCGCGACCATGCCGATGAATGTGGTCTATTCCACCACCGAGCCGCCCGGTCCCGCGGGACGCTGGCTCATCGATCACCTCAAGCTGTGTCCGGAACGCGAGGCCCTCGACAAAGCCGAAGAACATGACTCATCACTGCCCTCAGATGCGCGATCGATCGAACCCGGAGCACCTTTGGAACCCCATCAAAGAGTGACGCTGTAAAAGGTAGAGGGAAGCGTCGCGGCGCCTGTCCTGTGCATGATTTACGCTGGTATTTCACACGCAATCTGGCCTAAACGAAGCCGCCCATGCAGATATCCGATTTCGACTTCGACCTCCCGCGCGAGAATATCGCCCTCGAGCCCGCCCGCCCGCGAGACAGCGCCCGTCTGCTGCGCGTTGCTGCCAGACAGGTGCTGGCCGAGCATCGTGTATCCGACCTGCCTTCCCTGCTCGAGCCGGGCGATCTGCTGATCGCCAATGATACGGCTGTCATCCGCGCTCAGCTTGCAGCACAACGCGGGGAAGCGAAAATCGGGATCACGCTCGATCGCATTCTGAGCGATGGCAACTGGCACGCTCTGGCGAAAAACGCCCGCAAGCTGCGCCCCGGCGATACGCTTCACTTCGGCGCCGATCCTGTCACAGCAGAGGTCGTGGAGAATGAGGGCGATGGTGCCATCTCCATGCGCTTTTCAGTCGAAGGCACGGCGTTCGATGATTTTCTGAAGCGCGTCGGGGCTCTGGCCCTGCCGCCCTATATCGATCGCCCAACCGGCCCGACAGCGCAGGATGACAGCGATTACGCGACCATTTTCGAACGTTATAAAGGGGCTGTCGCGGCTCCGACAGCGGGATTGCATTTCACGCCCGAGCTGCTGGCAGCGCTCGACGCACGTGGTGTCATACGCCACACGCTGACCCTGCATGTCGGCGCAGGCACATTCCTGCCCGTGCGTGACGAGATTGCCAGCCACAAGATGCATGCCGAGTGGGGACGCATCGACGCACCGACGGCGCAGCTCATCAACGACACGCGGGCAAAAGGCAGTAAAGTCATCGCTGTCGGCACAACCAGTCTACGCCTGCTGGAAAGTGCTGCCGATGAAAACGGCATCGTGCATCCCTGGGAAGGGGAAACAGCGATCTTCATCAAACCCGGTTACCGGTTTCGCGCTGTCGACCGGCTGATGACCAATTTCCACCTGCCGCGCTCGACCCTCTTCATGCTCGTCTGCGCCCTGGCAGGCACGGACACGATGCAAGCGGCCTATGCCCATGCCATTGCGGAGAAATACCGCTTTTATTCCTACGGAGATGCCTGCTTGCTGGACCGCGCGCCATGACCGAACACGCAACAAAAATGCAGTGGAAGGCCGAGGCCTGCTGCGGTCAGGCCCGTGCGGGGCATCTGCATACAGCCCATGGCACGATCCCGACCCCCACCTTCATGCCGGTGGGCACGGTGGGCACGGTCAAGGCCATGACGATGGATGCCGTGCGTTCGACCGGTGCGGGAATTATTCTGGGCAACACCTATCACCTGATGTTGCGACCCGGCGCAGAGCGTGTCCGCAAGATGGGCGGACTGCATCGCATGATGGACTGGTCCGGGCCGATCCTGACCGATTCAGGCGGGTTTCAGGTCATGTCGCTCGGCGCGCTGCGCAAGCTTGATCAGGATGGCGTCACGTTCAATTCGCATATCGACGGCTCCAAGCATCGTCTGACCCCTGAGAGCAGCACGGATATCCAGCACGCGCTCGATGCCACCATCACCATGTGCTTCGATGAATGCCCGGCTCTGCCTGCCACGCCTGACCGTCTGGAATCCTCCATGGAGCTTTCCATGCGCTGGGCCGCGCGCTCACGCGAGGCTTTTGTGCAGCGCCCCGGCTACGGACAGTTCGGCATCGTTCAAGGTGGCACTGAGCGCGATCTGCGTGCGCGTTCCGCCCAGGCTCTGACCGATATCGGCTTTGAAGGCTACGCTATTGGCGGTCTGGCCGTGGGCGAAGGTCAGGAACTGATGTTCTCGACGCTCGATTTCACCACGCCGCTCCTGCCGCAGGATCATGCGCGCTATCTCATGGGCGTCGGCACGCCTGACGATCTGTTGGGTGGCATCGAACGCGGCGTCGACATGTTCGACTGCGTCATGCCCACGCGCGCCGGGCGCACGGCACGTGCCTACACCGAGCGCGGCACGCTGAATCTGCGCAATGCGCGCCATGCCGAAGATAACCGACCGATCAGCCCGGATTGCGATTGTCTGGCCTGCTCGCGCCACAGCCGCGCCTATCTGCACCATCTGTTCCGCGCCAATGAGATCCTCGGCCCGATGCTGCTGACATGGCATAATCTGGCCTATTACCAGCGCCTGATGCGTCAGATCCGCACCGCCATCGTGGATGGCACGCTGCCGGAAAAGGCGCAGGCTCTGCGTGCCGACTGGGCCGCAGGTGACTGGTCCCAGGATGAGTTTCCAAAGCCGGACTGGCCTGCGCTTCCATGACGCCCCACCGCCTATGAAGAAGAGCATCGAAGACCGCATTGCCGACCATGCGCGGCATCTCGGCTTCGATGCGATCGGGTTCTGCGACGCGTCCCTGCCCGACGAAGCGCGCGCGAGGCTGCGCGAATTTGTCGAAAACGGTCGTCACGGCACCATGAGCTGGATGGAGCAACGCCTCGAACAGCGCGGCGACCCCAAGGCGCTCTGGCCCGACGTCCGCAGCGTCATTTCGCTCGGTCTCTCTTACGCGCCCGAAGCCGACCCCGCTGAAACCCTCGACCAACCCGATACGGGCACGATCTCGGTCTATGCCCGCCATCGTGACTATCATGATGTGCTCAAGGGGATGCTGAAACATCTGGCGCAGTTTGTCGTGCGGCAGGATGTCGGCGGTGACGGCACAGAGGTGAAAGTCTTCGTCGATACGGCCCCTGTGCTCGAAAAGCCGCTAGCGGAACAGGCCCAGCTTGGCTGGCAGGGCAAACACACCAATCTCGTCTCGCGCGATCACGGCTCATGGCTGCTGCTGGGCGAGATCTACACGACCCTCGCGCTTGCCCCCTCCGCGCCGCGTGCCGGGTCTTGCGGCAGCTGCACGCGCTGCCTGACCGCCTGCCGACTGACGCCTTTCCATCGCCTTATAAGCTCGATGCAAGACGCTGCATTGCCTATCTGACCATCGAGCATGAGGGGCCGATCCCGGTCGAATTCCGCAAGGCAATGGGCAATCGCATCTATGGCTGCGATGACTGCCTCAATGCCTGCCCGTGGAACCGCTTTGCGGCGACTTCACGCCATTTGAAGCTTCAGCCGCGCGCCGATCTGATGGCACCGCAACTCGATACGCTTGCCCGCCTCGACGATGCCGGATTTCGCACGCTCTTCAGCGGGTCGCCGATCAAACGGATCGGACGCAACCGCTTTGTCAGAAACGTTCTGATTGCGCTGGGCAACTCGGGCGATCCAGCGCATCTGCCGCTGATCGATGGCTTGCAGCAGGACGAAAATCCGCTTGTTGCCGAGGCCGCAAGCTGGGCAAAATCGGAGCTGCTCGGAGGCGCGCAGAATGAGTGATCTCATCAAACGCAGTTTCACGCTCTCACGCCACCGCACCAGCATCGCGCTCGAACCCGAATTCTGGGCCGTTCTGGAAGAGATGAGCGCTGGCCATTCACTGGCATCCCTGATTGCCCGCATAGACACCACACGCCCGCCTGAACGCCCGCTGGCCTCGGCCCTGCGCGTGGCCTGTCTCACCTCGCTCAAGGCCAGGCTCTAGCAACGGTCCCCCTTCGTGCCCCGGCCCCGAGCACTCGTTTCAGGAAAATCCATATGCGATGAGACATGTCAGCCTGAGTATTCAGGTCGCACGTTAGAGCCTGCCTCTGCAGCACCAAGTTCTCCTAGCCAATCACGATCGTTGTCGATATTTAACGAAATTTCCGTCAAGCTCGCTCCTGTGCTGCAAGGGCCTCGTTGTTCCATGTCGTCTCGCCCGCTCCCCTCCTCAAGCACTTCTCAAGACCTCCAGACCTTCATGGAGGCCGAGATCAGACAAGGCCATTATGCCAGCGAAGGCGACATGCTGGAGGCCGGACTGGCGCTTTTGCGAGAGCGAACCATCGCGACGCAACGCCGCAATGCTCTGGCTTTTCCCCTGGCGGGCGGGCAATGCGGCGCGCTGATCAGAGCGCTGGACTGGGCACAGAACGATATCGGTCCTGCGCGGGGCTGGTCGGACGCGCTGAGAGCCACCGTCACCAATGTCGTCAACTCTCCCGTCCCGAAGCTGCTCGTCTGGGGCCCGGCACGGCGCCTGCTGTATAACGATGCCTTTAGTCTTATTGCAGGAGATCGCCATCCCTGCGCTCTGGGTGCGCCCTTCGGCGAAGCCTTTCCTGAGCTGGCCGACTGGGCGGGCCCGGTTCTGGACGCCGGGATGCGCGGCGAGACATCGTCTTTCGGCAATCACACTATCAGCCTGAATCGAAAAAATCACGTCGACACGCGCGTTCTCGATTTCTACTTCACCCCTGTCTACGATCTGGATGAGAGACCCCACGGTGTCCTCTGCACCATCGTGGATAATACGGAACGTGCCAGAGCCGAGGCACGACTGGCTGCGAGCGAGGCCGACCTGCGCCGCGTCGCCGATGCGTCGCCGGTCCTCATCTCTTATGTCGATCAGGCGCGAAACTATCGCTTTGCCAACGCCGCCTATGAAACCTGGCTCGGTCTCCCCCTCGAGCGGATCATCGATCGCCCGGTGCGCGAGGTTCTTGGCGAGCAAGTCTATGAAGATCGACGCCCCGATCTCGATCGGGCGCTTTCGGGCCAGACGATTACAGCCGAGACAACTCTGCCTCAACGCGACGGCACACGTCGGCATACCGAGTTTCGCTATGTCCCGCATATCGAAGCCGACGGTTCCATACCGGGCGTTCATATTCTCGGCGTCGATGTCGAAGAGCGGGCGCGCCGCATTGCCGACGTCGCCGCAAGCGATCTGCGCTTCCGTACCGCCATGCGCGCCATGCACGGCGTCTTGTGGACGACAAGCGCCGACGGCCGGATGCTCGGGGAGCAACCCGGCTGGGCCACGCTCACCGGTCAGACCTATGACGAGTACCAGGGCTTTGGCTGGGCCAATGCAGTGCACCCCGATGACGCAGCGGCTTCTGTCATCGCCTGGAACACAGCCGTCTCGACAAAAACCATGTTCGTTCATGAACATCGCGTTTGCAGCCATAACGGCAGCTGGCGGAGCTTTGCCATTCGCGCGCTCCCGATCCAGAACGCGCAAGGCCTCATCACCGAATGGGTAGGCGTGCACACCGACATCACGCATCAGCGTGCCGCCGAAGCCTCCCTGCTGGAGCGGGCGGACGACCTTGCCCGACAGGTCAGACACCGTGAACGCGCTGAAGAGCAGCTCCGTACACTCAACGAGACGCTCGAAAGCAGAGTAATCGACGAGATTACCGAGCGCCGGCGCGCCGAGACGAAACTCGCCCAGTCACAGAAAATGGAGGCCATCGGCAAACTAACCGGGGGCGTTGCCCATGATTTCAACAACCTGCTCCAGGTGATCACCGGTAATCTTCAATTGCTGGCCAAAGACGTGGCGGGCAATACCCGGGCTGAGCGTCGTGTGGGCAGTGCCATGGGCGGTGTCTCGCGCGGGGCCAAGCTGGCCAGTCAGCTCCTGGCTTTCGGGCGCCGTCAGGCGCTCGAGCCAAAGGTCGTCAATGTGACCCGGTTCGTGCGTGGCATGGATGACATGCTGCGACGCGCCATCGGCGAGGGTGTCGAAATCGAGACCGTCGTGGCTGGCGGGTTGTGGAACACGTTCATCGACCCGACCCAGATCGAAAACGCTCTCCTCAATCTGGCCATCAATGCGCGCGATGCCATGGAGGGTCAGGGCAAGCTGACCATCGAGCTCGGGAATGCCCAGCTGGATGATGCCTATGTCAGCCGTCATGACGACGTCAGGGCGGGTCAATATGTGATGCTCGCCGTCTCCGACACAGGTTCTGGCATGACGCCGGACGTCCTGACAAAAGTGTTCGAGCCGTTCTTCTCGACCAAGCCGGAAGGCAAGGGATCAGGCCTTGGGCTCTCGATGGTCTATGGCTTCGTCAAGCAATCTGGCGGCCATATCAACATCTACTCCGAACCGGGTGACGGCACGACCATCAAGCTCTATTTGCCGCGCGCGCTTGAGACCGAAGATGTCGAGATCGCCAGCCATAATACCCCGGTTATCGGCGGGACAGAGACCGTTCTGGTCGTTGAAGATGACGAGGACGTTCGGGCAACCGTCGTCGAAATGCTCACCGAGCTCGGCTATCAGGTCCTCAAGGCGACAGACGCCGCCAATGCTCTCGTCGTGATCGAAAGCGGCCTGCCGATCGATCTGCTGTTTACCGACGTCGTCATGCCCGGCTCCCTCAAAAGCCCCGAACTGGCACGCAAGGCCCGGGAGCGCCTGCCCGACATCGCTGTCCTGTTTACGTCGGGCTATACGGAAAACTCGATAGTCCATGGCGGGCGCCTCGATGCCGGGGTCGAGCTGCTTTCCAAGCCCTATACGCGCGACGCCCTCGCTCGGAAATTTCGCCATGTGCTGGCGAACCGCCAACAGCGAGGGATGTCGGGCCCTGGTCCGCAGCCTGCTCGCTCTGATGCCGCCGCGGCAAGTCCGGCTCAGAACGCGGCTGAGCCCACGACCGCGATATTCGATGCACCGACTACACCCACGGGGACACTCTGCATCACGGTTCTGCTGGTCGAAGACGACCGGTTAATCCGTCAGGCGACAGCGGAAATGCTCAGGGAATCAGGCTATCTCGCCGTCGAAGCCGCAGATTACGATGAAGCGCTGATCGTCCTGCAGACCATGCCGGTCGACGTGCTGCTGACCGATATCAATCTGCCCGGTCTCTCCGGAAAGGAACTGGCCGCGCAGGCAAGAGTCAGACGTCCGGATATCGGCATCGTTTTCGCAACAGGTGACAGTCACACCGTGCAGAACGATCCCACCGTCACGCTTTTGCTCAAGCCCTATGATTTCACAGCCCTGACGGACGCACTCTCCCGCTCGCTGCCCCGCTTGTCGTTGGTCACAGAGACGGGACAACCCGCCCTCTCTGAAGCAGATCCCCCAGCCATCGTTTGAACTCGCCCCTGCCTCATGCTACCGGTTGTGGATGGGATTATGGGGCAAGATGTTCGGGGGCGTGGCGGGTTTCGCTGTAGGCGGACCTATGGGCGCTCTGATGGGAGCGGCACTGGGTCACGCTGCCGATCGCGGATCACTGCTCGAAACGCCTGTTGGTGGATGGCACGAACACTGGCGCACCAAAGGCCAGCCCGACCCCAACGGGGCCGCGTTTATGGCTGCCGCCAAGATGTCCACCCTGCTCGGCAAGACGGAACAGCTTTATACAATCGGCCTCGTGGCGCTTTGTGCCAAGATGGCCAAGATCGACGGCCCGGTGAACAAAGCCGAAATTTCAGCCTTCAAGTCGCTGTTCCAGTTTCCGTCTGACAACACGCGCGAAGTGGGCATGCTCTTCGACCGGGCCCGTGATCGCACCGATGATTACGAGATGTATGCACGTGAGCTGGGCAAGGGCTTTGCCAAGGATCGTGCACCGCTTGAAAATCTGCTGATGGCGCTGTTTGTCATTGCGCGCGCCGATCTGGCACCCGGTGCGGCGTTGCACCCGGCAGAAACGGCGTTCCTGAAAAAGGTCCATGCCTCGTTCGGGTTGCCCCCGGGAGCCTGGGATCGGGCGGAGACCGGACGTTCGGGCTCAGCCACCAACGAAAATGACTCGTATGTCGAGCTCGGCCTCACGCGATCGGCGACGGATCAGGAAGTCCGAGCGCGCTGGCGTATGCTTATCCGGGAACATCATCGATGTGCTGAGTCAGAAAAACCTGAGCCAGGAGGCAACAGCCAAGCCGCCGACCGCGTTGCCCGCATCAATGCGGCCTGGGACCGGATCAAGCGCGACCGCAAGCTCTGAAAGCCTTCTCTCATCACAAGCGATGCGCAGGGTAATCACCTGATCCCCAATGGGAAAACGAAGCAGACAGGCCTTACTTGTCTCGGCCCGCTGCTGCCCCGCCCTAACGACTCGATCAACCCGTATGCAGACCGACTGACCGTGTCAGGATCTACCCGCCGAACTGGCGGGCAGAAAACGGCTCAGCGCGTGCCGAGCTTGAAGATGGTCGTATAATCGAACTTCTGACCCGGACGCAGTTCCGTTGTCGGAAAGGAAGGATGGTTCGGGCTGTCAGGATAATGCTCGGCCTCAATCGCGATAGCGTCAGTCTGACGATAGGCACGATGTGAGATACCTGCATATTTTCCGTTCAGCGAGTTCGAGGTGTAAACCTGAACACCGGGCTGATTGGTCGACACGTCGAGCGTACGGCCCGATGCCGGATCGAACACGTTCACAGCCGGGCGGGGTGCCTTGCCATAGGCCCCGTCGACAACCCAGTTATGGTCATAGCCTCGCGCATAGAGCATCTGCACGAAATCGCTGCGCAGCCGGTCGCCGATGCGGGTCGGTTTACGGAAATCGAGCGGTGTTCCCTCGACCTGAGCCAGCTCACCCGTCGGAATCGATGTTGCATCCGTCGGCGTGTAACGCTCTGCATTGACCTGAAGGATTTCGTTCTCAATCGAGCCCGATCCTTCGCCATTGATGTTCCAGTAGCTGTGATTGGTCAGGTTCAGAACCGTCGGCGCATCCGTCGTCGCCTGATAATGCAGGCTGAGTGCATTGTTTTCGTCCAGCGTGTACGTGACCGTTGTGGTCAACGCGCCGGGGAAGCCTGATCGCCGTTGGGGCTGACCAGTTGCAGCGTTACAGCTGCGCCCTTGGCCGTCTTTTTCGTATCGACGAGCGTCCAGACATGCTTGTCAAAGCCGATCTTGCCACCGTGGAGAGCGTTGGGCGCATCGGTCAGATCCGTATGATAGCTTTTGCCATCGACGGTGAAGCTGCCGTGAGCCAGACGATTGGCATATCGACCGATCATGGCGCCGAAAAAGAGACCGCCCTGTGCCGAGTCCTTCGTGTACCCGTCGAGCGTGCCGAAACCGAGCACCAGATCCTGCACACGTCCTTCGCGGTCGGGTGCCTCAACAGACTGGATGATGCCTCCATAGGTGATGACCCGCACGGTCATCGCATGATCATTGGTCAGGGTGATGATTTTGACATCCTGCCCGGCCGGGGTCTTGCCCCAGGGCTGCACCGTCACCGCAGGCGCTGCCATCGCCGCACCGCTTGTCATTCCGGCCAGAACTGACAGGCAAACGGCACTCTTCACTTTTGCTCTCATGGACTACGCGCTTCCATCTGTTGATTTGACGCCACAGTGATCAGATAAATGTTCCATGTCAAAGTGTCCGAACAGGCTCTGAGCCAACCGTAGCCCGATTCAAACGCTATGCACGGGGCATGAGTTGGTATCGACAGTCTGGCATCTGACAGACATCGTGTTAGAAAACCAACATGCTGCGTCTTCCATGAGACAGCGCGAGCACCTTCCCCCACCGGGAAGGGGACTCCCTGCTGTGTCTGCGATGATGCTATTGAGGTAATGACGCCAAGGCTGTTTACAGCCTGCAACAAAACGATCGTGAGCTGGTGCGCGCATTCTGGCGCAGACAAGCGCGCTGACACGACTTGGGGACTGCGATGACCGCACCGCTAGGTGATTCCGATAACCGGCCTGAAACCGGATCTGCCGTCGAAAGCCGGACCAAACGGCGTGAATGGCGCAAGAATGGCCGCCTGCTTGTCGGACTGACCGCCCTTGTTTCGCTGAGTGCCTGCGCGAGCTGGCGCAACCCGCCGCCGAAAGATCCTGAAGCGCTCGCCGACTACAAGGAAGCGAACGACCCGTATGAGCCGGTCAACCGCAAGATGTTCGGCGTGCAGATGTGGGCCTATCATGTGGCGCTGCGTCCGGTCGGCAAGGCGTGGGCCTGGGCTGTTCCCAAGCCCATTCGCAGCTCGATCGATAACCTGAATCAGACCTGGTATATGCCGACGGTCTTCTTCAGCGATGTCGGTGCGGGCAAGCCGCGTCGCGCTGGCGATGACTTCATGCGTTATCTCATCAACATGACACTCGGCGCAGCTGGCTTCATCGATGTCGCGACCTCACTCGGATATCCGCATCACGACAGCGATCCGGGCCTGACACTGGCAACCTGGGGCGTGCCCAGCGGTCCTTATCTCTTCCTACCGGGAATCGGACCGAACACCTTCCGTGACGCTGGCGGCTATGCAATTGCCCAAGGCCTGTCGCCCATCAACTATGTGCCACGCGGCTACGGTCTGCTGACCTTCAACTGGGCCTATAACATCGCTGGTGCACTGGGCGGGTTCTCGTCTCATATTGACGAGATCGATCAGGTCGAGCAGGACTCGCTCGATCCCTATGCGTTCATCAGAAGTGCCTGGCAGCAGAATCGTGAGAGTCAGGTTGAAACCATGCGCAACGACCACCGGGCGACCGTGCCGGACTGGTACAATTAAGGACCTCCCGACATGATCAAGACATGCTTTTCCTTTTCCCGTCGTGCGGCCCTTGGTCTGATGACCACGGCCCTCGTCTCCGTTGCTGCCCTTGGCACACCGGCTCAGGCAGCTGACGGTCAGGCTTTCGTGACCGCTTTCGGCAGCAAGCTGATTGGGATCATCAACAGCGACAAATCCCTTGTAGAGAAGCGGCAGGCCGTCCTGCCTCTCGTGCAGGAGAACGTCGATATCGCCACGATCGGCAAGTTCTGCCTCGGTCGCTACTGGCGTACGGCATCGCCCGATCAACAGGCTCGTTATCTCGCGCTCTTCAACCAGGTTCTCGTTGGTGCCGTGACCGACCGAATCGGTGACTACAAGGGCGTCAGCTTCAAGGTCACCGGCTCCACCAACACGCCGAACGGCGAGCTGGTCAGCGCCCAGATCATGCGCCCGGGCCAGCCCGTTGCCGAAATGGGCGTTCTGATCGCCCATGACGGCGGCCTGAAGATTGTGGACATGATCGGTGAAGGCACGAGCCTGCGCCTGACCCAGCGTCAGGATTACAGCTCTTACCTCGCGCGCAATGGCGGCAATGTCGAGACGCTCATCAAGCTCTCGAGCGCCAGATCGCACACCACCACTAAAACCAGGCTCCTCTTCCGGTCCCAAAGCCCACGATCCGGAAGAGGGTTTGCTGCTCACAGGGCTGTTTCCACTGCAGCTTTGCAGGATTTTCCGCTATATCGGTCGATCTGTCAGATATCTCTGCATCGAAGCCTGAGACGAGCCATAAGCTCGAGACACACCAGCGCAACGCTGGGATAAATCTTCCGCACAATCAGCTATCTTTTTGCCGCCCGATCGGAGACTGGATACCCCTCGAGGTCTGACGACACTTTATCTCCGTGGAGAGTCTGGCCTTCTGTCCTGCCGGATTTCGTAGACCAGCATCAGATAGCCGTCCCGCTCGAAACTCTCGACATGGTTCAGCCCGATGCTTCCCAGCACAATCCGGGAGGGCATGTTGTCTTCGCGTGTGACACCCACCACGCGCTCAACGCCTGCGTCCAGTGCAAAGCGCAGGGCCGCACCAGCCGCCTCACGAGCGATACCCCGACCTGCCGCCTCAGGCACCAGAGCAAAGCGCAGTCCGAGCCCTCGCCCATCGGGACGTTCATGGAGGCCCGTCATTCCGACAAAGCGGTCATTTTCCCGGATTGTAAAAATGCCGACGCCTCTCTTTGCCCAGAAAGAGAGGTCGTCGCCCATTTCATCCTCAACCTGCTGAAGCGAGCGTACGCCGCCCAGCATGCGCCCAAATGACGCGCCATTGGTCTTGAGACGTATCATATCCTGCATGTCGCGCCAGGTCACCGGTTGCAGGACGAGGCGCTGGGTGCGGATCTGACGACCAAGCGTCACGATCCTGCTCCCGACATGACATCGACAAGAGAGATGTCAGAGAAGACCCGCTCCGACATCTTTAGCTCTTAGCGTGCGATGGGGCGGTACTTGATGCGGCTCGGTTCGGTTGAATCCGGGCCAAGGCGGCGACGCTTGTCTTCCTCATAATCCTGGAAGTTACCCTCGAACCATTCGACATGGCTATCGCCTTCAAAGGCGAGGATATGCGTGGCGAGACGATCGAGGAACCAGCGATCATGCGAGATGACCACGGCGCAACCAGCGAACTCCGCCAGCGCGTCCTCGAGCGCACGCAAGGTGTCGACGTCGAGATCGTTGGTCGGTTCGTCGAGCAGAATGACATTGCTGTCTTTCTTGAGCATCTTGGCAAGATGCACGCGATTACGCTCACCGCCCGAGAGCACACCGACGCGCTTCTGCTGATCGGAGCCCTTGAAGTTGAACGCACCGACATAAGCGCGTGACGGGACGGAGCGCTTACCGAGATGAATGACATCGGTGCCGCCCGAAATCTCTTCCCAGACAGTCTTGCTATCGTCGAGTGAGTCACGAGACTGGTCGACATAGCCGAGCTTGACCGTCTCACCCACCTTGAGCGCACCGGCATCGGGCTGATCCTGACCGGTGATCATCTTGAACAGGGTCGATTTACCCGCACCGTTCGGTCCGATCACGCCGACAATACCGCCGGGCGGCAGCTTGAAGTTCAAGCCATCGATCAGCAGACGGTCTGCAAAGCCCTTGGACAGGTTCTCTGCCTCGATCACCGTGCCACCCAGACGGGGGCCCGGGGTGATGACGATGTCAGCCGTGCCACCGGCACGTTCCTGATTCGCCGCCAGCATTTCCTCGTATTTGGTGATACGGGCCTTGCTCTTGGCCTGACGGGCCTTCGGCGAGGAGCTGATCCAATCCTGCTCGGCAGCGAGAGCGCGCTGGCGTGAGCTCTCTTCCTTCTCTTCCTGCGCAAGGCGCTTGCGCTTCTGCGTCAGCCAGGACGAGTAATTGCCTTCGAACGGGTAACCGCGACCACGCTCGATTTCGAGAATCCAGTTGGTCACGTTGTCGAGGAAGTAGCGATCATGGGTGATGACCATGACGGTGCCCTGATAATCGCGCAGGGTCTTTTCGAGCCATGCCACGCTCTCGGCATCGAGATGGTTGGTCGGCTCATCGAGCAGCAGCAGATCGGGCTTCTCGATCAGCAGACGGCACAGCGCCACGCGACGACGCTCACCACCGGAAAGCATGGTGACCGAGCTGTCTGCCGGGGGGCAACGCAGAGCATCCAGCGCGATTTCGAGCTTGCGATCCAGCTCCCAGCCATCGCCGGCGTCGATCTTTTCCTGAAGCTCGGCCTGCTCGGCCAGAAGAGCTGTCATCTCGTCATCGGTCATCGGCTCGGCGAAAGCATCGAGATCTCGTTGAAACGATCGACGGCACGCTTCAGATCACCGAATCCTAGGGCCACGTTTTCTGCGACAGTCAGGCTCTCATCGAGCTTCGGCTCCTGCTCCAGATAACCGATGCGGGCACCTTCGGCGCCCCAGGCCTCTCCGCCGTATTCCTTCTCGATCCCGGCCATGATCTTGAGCAGGGTCGATTTACCGGCGCCGTTGACACCGAGCACACCGATCTTGACGCCGGGAAGGAAGGAGAGGGTGATGCCCTTGAAGACCTCGCGGCCTCCAGGATAGGCCTTCGTCAGGTCCTTCATGACATAGACATACTGATAGGCGGCCATGATGGATCTCCTGATGAATTGATCGGTCGGAAAAGGCGAGAACGTAGCTCGAGTGCGCTCCAGGAAAGAGCGTGAACCCCTGCGCCCGGCAGGACTCGAACCCGCAACCAAGCCGTTATGAGCGGCCTGCTCTAACCAATTGAGCTACAGGCGCACAGGTCAGGGTGCAAATCGCGCAATTTTGGCTATTTTGCAAGACAGAGCCTTAAAGAAAACCGCTTTCTCTCCAAAATTACGCTCTCAGGACAAGGCAGAAATGCTGCGCTCATTTTTCGATGGCTCTTTGAGCCGGACTCGAGGAATCAGAACCCATGACGACCGAATCACCACGACCTTCCCTATCGGAGCGGCCACGTGTCGCAATACGCTACTGCACGCAATGCAACTGGATGCTGCGCTCGGCCTGGATCGCGCAGGAATTGCTGACGAGCTTCGGCACCGATCTTGCTGAAGTCGCCCTTATTCCCGATACCGGTGGGCATTTCAGTATCAGCATCGGCGAGACGCTGATCTGGGAACGCAAACGTGACGGCGGCTTTCCGGGCCCGAAAGAGATCAAACAAAGAGTGCGCGATGTCATCGCTCCTGAGCGCGATCTAGGGCACGTGGATCGCTGACCTTCACCCCCGATACGATATAAGCCTCTTCGCAGGACCCGACGTGTCTCTCCCTCTGCGTATGGGCATGGGGTATCGCGTCTGGGCATCTGGGCATCTGGGCATCTGGGCATCTGGGCATCTGGGCAGGATTGGGTTGACCCGCTAAGATCGCCTCATAAGGTCAACCCTTTTCAGGAAAAGAAGTGATGGACGTCTCCAAAATCTCCGCTGGCAAATCCGTTCCCGATGACATCAATGTCGTGATCGAAATCCCGCAGGGCTCTTCGGTGAAGTATGAAGTCGACAAGGAGAGTGGCGCTGTCTTCGTCGACCGCTTCCTCTTCACCCCCATGAACTACCCGGCGGCTTACGGCTTCATCCCCAACACGCTGGCAGCTGATGGCGACCCGGCAGACGCCCTTGTCCTTGCCCCTGGCCCGATCGTCCCGGGCGCTGTCATCCGTGCCCGTCCCATCGGCATGCTGAAGATGGAAGATGAGAGCGGCCAGGATGAGAAGATCATCTGCGTCCCCCACGACAAGATCCACACACAATACACCGACGTGCAAACGATCGACGATCTGCCGGAAATCACGCTCAAATCCATCGGACATTTCTTCGAACGCTATAAGGACCTTGAGCCGAACAAGTGGGTGAAAGTCTCCGGCTGGGCAGGCCCAGACGAGGCTAAGAAAGCCATTATTGCAGCTCTTGAAGCCGCGAAGTAACTCCCCAGTCCAGACCTGGAAGTGACCGGAAAGACACAGTGTCTTTCCGGTTTCTTTGTTTTAGGGGCCTAGTCCAAAAAATGGGCTTCGTTCCGGTTGCAAAAACTAAATCATATGTAATAAAAGGGACATGTTGGGATAAGGAAGGAACTTTTCCCAAACTGCAACGGAACCTGCGTTCTCCATCCGACTGGCGGATTGCCCTCATGTCTCTTTCCCGTGTTTCCCTTAAGGCGCTGAGTGTTGTTACGACGGCTCTCGCCACGTTCTCTGCCATCCCTTCGGCCCACGCGCAGTCGCCCCTCGCTGGCGGCGCCCCCAACGGCACCGGCCTTGCTCCTGCGGTCCGTGTTTCGAGCCCGATTGGCACAGTCAATCTTCAGGATTCGACAGTCCCTCCCCTTCCCCACCCGGAAGCTGTCTTTGACGACCCTTGGGGTTGGAACACCTGGCTTCGTCAGCATGGCGTTGCCATCCTCCTCGACACGACCAACGAATTTGCTGGCGCCCTTACCAGCCCGACAAAAGGTCTCGGCCTTCGTCAGGGCAGCAGCAATGCGGGTCAATACGGCTTTGAGAACGACATCGACTGGGAGAAGCTGGCCGGCATTCGCGGTTTCTCGACCCATGCCGTCTTCGTAGGCCGTTACGGCATTCCCGCAAGCCGCATGTTTGGCGATAATCTCAACCCCAGCCAGGAAATTTATGGCGGTGGCGGCAACGTTGCGGTCCATCTCGTCTATATTTATGGCGAAGAAACACTGTTTAACGGCCATCTGGACGTCGCAGCTGGTCGTATTCCCCTGCTGACTGATTTCTCGTCGAACCCGCTCTACTGCAACTTCATGAACAACGCGTTCTGCGGCAACCCAAAAGCGTCGTCAGACAACACCAGCCACTCGTCCTATCCAGACTCCAACTGGGCAGCCCGCGTTCGCGTGCGTCCGTCGCAATACACTTATTTCCAGACCGGTGTATTCTTCAACTCGATGGGCATTTACGGGGTCAAACAGTTCCGCACCGGGTTCAAATGGAACGCGTCTGACATCAATGGCGAGGCTGTCCCCGCCGAGTTCGGTTGGGAGCCAGTTTTCGGCAAGGACAAGCTGCCGGGCCACTACAAGCTGGGTGGGGTGTTCGACACAGCGCCGCACGCCGACGTTCTTTACGACGTGAACGACAATTACTGGGCGGTAACGGGCCAGGCTCGCAAGATCCACAACAACTCCTGGTCTGCCTATGCCTTGGCCGATCAAATGATCATGCGCCATAAAGGTAATGGTCCAGATGCAGGCCTGACCCTGCTTGGCGTTTTCTACAACAACTCGCCGGTCACTCAGACCCGAGAGCGCCAGTTTTCTTTAGGCGTGCTCGATCGCGGCTTCTGGAAATCACGTCCGTTGGACGCCTGGGGCATCAATTTCAGCTACTTCCAGGTCTCCAAGAAGGTGAAGACAGCTCAGCAAATCCAGCAAAGCCTGGGCTATCAGACCCTGCTAAACGGCTCCTTCTTTCCCCAGACCAATGGAATGGTCGTCGAGGCCATGTATCAGATCAGAGTCTGGCGCGGCATTACCTTCCAGCCCGACTTTCAATACTTCATCCGTCCCGGTGCGCAGCCCGGCCTCAAGGATGCTGCAACGCTCGGCTTCAAGTCACACATCGAAATCTTCTGATCGACAGACCGCCCTGCCCGCCAGGGCGGATCTCGAGGATCTCCTGTGGCGCCCTGATCGCCTCCGTTACTTCACGATGGAGGCGATCAGGGCGTCATATTTTGCGAGGTATCCCTCAAGGGAGAGCTCTGCTTCGGCGAAACGCCGTGCTTCATGCCTCAACCGGGCAGCGAGAGGTCTGTCTTCCAGAATCTCAAGGATCGACTCCGCAATGCGCTGCGTGTCGAAAAACGGCGTCAGCAAACCGGTCTGCCGATCCGTGACAAACTCCTCTACAGACGCCGTCTGACTGCCGATCACTGCACAGCCGGTCGCCATGGCTTCACGCAAGGACCATGAGGCGACAAAGGGGTAAGTGAGGTAAACATGCGCGTCAGACCTTTTAAGCGCCATGCGAAACACGTCGTAATCGACTTTGCCCATGATATGCACGCGATCAAGATCGATCTGTGAGGCAACCTCGTCGAGAAAATAATCGCGCCAGCTTGCTGTACCGGCAGGCGGTGGGGCCCCATAGCTGGTTCCGTCTCCCCCAATGAGAATGACCCGAGCATCAGGACGCTCCGCCAACACCTTAGGAAGCGCACGCATGAAACTGTGATACCCTCTATACGGCTCCAGATTGCGCGCGACGAAGGTAATCAGCTTGTCTTGCGGGCGGATCACATGAGGACCGATCGCGACGTCCCGCGTAAATACGCCGGGATCTGGCGCGCAGAGCTCCAGATTGACCCCCTCGCGCAAAAGGCTGATCTGCTTATGCGCCCAACCCGGATAAGTGCCCCTCTGAAAGAGGGTCGGTGTCTGCCCGTGCTGGTTCAGGTTCAACGCAAGAAGATTAATGGCGTTCTTGACTCTGACATTGGAAAAAAGATCCTGCCTCGGTGGAAATTCAGGATCGAAATCGACGTCATTTCGGTCGGTATGATAGAAAAACTCGAAATACCCAAGGATCGGCGTGTCAGGATAGACGTCGACAATATTGAGCAACTCACCCCAGCCGTGATGCCCGATGATGATATCAGGGGTGTAGCCGAGCCCCTTCAGCGTCTGAGCGGCACGGGCGACAGCCTCGGCACGGCTCAAACCCATCTCGAGCTCTCGCAAGGAGGGATGGGTCTGGGGAGAAACGCCCCGTTCCTGACGATAAAGAACACGCCTTACGCCCGGCAGCGCCCCTTCATTGGCCTCTGAAATGAAGACAATCTCATGGTCTCCCTGCTCATGAAGATGCCGGACCATATGGAGAAACTGGCCGGGGAAATTCTGATGCACAAACAAGAAGCGCAAGAGGGGAGGCTTTCAGGATTGCATAATCGGGGCGGTGCTCCTCAAAGGAAGCTCGCCTCCCCGGAGATAAGGAGAGAACTGCCCTTTCAGCCAAGGGCGATCCTCCCAAAACGATGCACGCTCGCTCCGGGAGGGGAATAAAGCTTAAGCCTCGGTCAGTTTCCGCCGCGCCGCAGGCTTTTTCGCGCCTTTGGTAACGCCGGCCTGATCACCCAGCTCTTTCGTCTCACCAGCGTCAGACTGGCGAGGCTTGATTTCGAGCTTGAACGCTTCCAGAGGCGCAAGCGATTCAGCCTCGAGCGTCTCACCACCGGCAACCGGACCAAGCTTGGTTCCGTCCGTAAAAGTCGCCTGAAGCGCCAGCTCGTATTTCTCTTCCGCCCCGTTTTTGAGGCGTATGCAGAGCCCCAGGATTGGCAGCGCCATGCCTCGAGAGCCACAATACTGGCCCGCCTCTGCCCAGGGCGAGAGCCAGCCTTTACCCAAAACCGCCTGATATTCGATATCTTCAGGCGCAACCAAACTTTGAGGAGCAATACCGAAACCTTCGATCCAGTTCTGGCTATCAGGTTCTCCCATCCAGTCTCCAACGCCTGCCAACACATCGCCACGACGCTGGATATGGGCTGCCACTTCTGGCTTGACCTCGGTACCCGCAGCGACTTCCGACTGGGGAGAAGCGTTGGAGGTTTGCGCGGACTCCGCTGCGGGGGCGGGCTCGCCGGAGAGGCGCGCCACCTGAATGCTCGGGGCGGGAAGCGTGCTGTCAGGCGCCTGATAGGTCGTCACAAGAATCTGGGCCGGACCTCGCGATACACGGACGATCGCAGCGCCTGCCCCATTTCCATGACTGCTGCTGATGACGCCATCATCATCAAGCGTCTGAATTGCAACAACACCGGCCGGCATGTTGGGCGCCTGCGCGACAGTCACCGCGGGGTAACCATTGACACTCTGGACTGCAAATTCAGGCGGCAGAAAGACGCAATATAAACCTGCATCGAACGTCATCAGCGATGCGTGGACCTTGAGCTGAACAACCTGCTCCGCAGCTGGAGAACTCTCGGAATTGGACATCTATACTTACTCACCACTCGCTCGAATTAGTCTGAAAGAATGTAGCCAGAACAAAGCCGATGACATCCTTTGAAAAGATCCTGCAACCCTTACCATTCAACTTAAAACAGTTAAAGTTGCATCCTTCAATGCGATAAATGGAGCAAAAGATTACTTAAAAGAGATACAGGCATTCCCAGAGGCACCACAGCCCCTCTTCCTGTTCTCTGGATACGCTCCGACTGCGCACCCAAATCGAAACTGACTGTTTTCAATCCAGCATTCCAAAGGTTAGTAAGCGCGAAGCACCAGGTCTCAGGCCAGATCGACGAAATTAAACCGATATCGCACTCCAGTGACCCAATAAGATCGACAGCTTCGTCTTCTTTATACTCTCCGGTTATCTGGACATGACCTGTCTGCATCAGAAGATCATCGTCAATCGTATAGCCTGCAATGATGTAATCGAGTGGGAGATCGCGTCGCGCGGCATCTTCGGCTAGTTGAAGAATGATATCGAACCCCTTCTCGCGCCCGATCGCTCCAGGCACGCAGATTCGTCGGCGCCCGCTTTCAAGAGGACGAGGAGGTTTGAGTGGCGGATAGTTCTCCACTTCAAGAGGCTCGAGCTCTACCTCCAGTCCGGAAAAATGACGACGCATACGCCTCAGAAGGTCTTGAGACCCTGCTTTAACGGAACGGGCGGCACGCAGCATCGAATCTGAGCGTGCGATAAGCTCGGAAACGGAAAGATCCGAATCAATAAGAGACCCCTGTTTCGCGACACAGCTTTCGCATCCCGAGATCGACGGTTCTCCACAATAGCGATGAGCAGGTCCCACGAGACAGATCCGCGGACAAAACCAGATATAGTCATGCAAGACGATGTCCCAACGCAGATCGAGCGCCTGCGCCAGTTCCTGCATCCCTGGCGCATGGCCGAGCAGATGATGCCATTCGATCCGCGTCGCAGACATACGCCGAAGAATTCTTACGAGATCGCGCCACTCATGCGGCAGACTGAACACCATATTGCTGCGATCGCCTCCGCAATCCTCAATACGACATCCCTTCTGATGAGGCCTCAAAATCAGGACCTGCGTGCCTGCTTCCTGAGCTTTGGCGAGACGATTCTGGATGACACGTTCCACACCTCCCCCTGAGTCGTGTGTGACCATAATCAGGCAGGATGAAGCTCCCTGACGACGGGAGATCATCCGAACGAGCCCCACGTTTCGACGAAGGGGAGCAAGAGGATCCTCTGCGATGAACCGGCTGACCAGCTCGTCATATCCCGGATGCAGCAGGTTGATCAGGCGCAGATTGCGATCGAGAAGCAAGCTGCGGGTACGACCGAAGGAAACCGAGCCAGCGTGACGCACATAGAGATCGCTCGCAGCGATATGACGCCAGCCAGATGCCGAGGCACGGCGACAGAAATCATTCTCCTCACCATAACCTTGGGCAAAAATCTCGACATTGAACAATCCGGTTTGTGCCAGACAATCTCCCCGGATTGCCATGCAATATCCGTTGCCCGTCGGGAGCTCGATAGGTTCGGTTTTTGGCAGGGACGCGAAGATGCGATCATATGCCCGTGCAGTCTCGTAGGTGGGCGTGGCATTCGCTCTCGTCACCGAGGGATAGGATATGATGCTCGCATCGTTGGAAAACGGTGTGACAGTACCGATGGCCTCGCCTCGATCAAGCCAGGCACGCAGTCGCTTCAGTCCCCCTTCAGGGATCAGCGCGTCGCTGTTGAGGAGAACAACGTCTCGCCCTGACGCACGCTGGAGCCCGGCGTTAGCGCTGGCTGTGAACCCACGATTAGTCTCATGGCGAACAAGGCTGATCGCCCCTTCTCCGGCTAGTTCGTCAAGATACGCCGAGAGTTCTGGCTCCGGTGACGCGTCATCGATAACAAGACACTCTACATCATCGGAATTCTCGCCCAGAACTGCCTCTACACACGCCTTGGTCAAAGCAAAGTCTTTGTAGACAGGAATAATGACAAGACAGCCGCCAGGACGAAACCTTATCTGCGGCTCTTGCTTCGGCACAGGCTGTTTCGCTTCTCGTGCTCCGTTCTCGATCAGGTCAATCATCGCCTGACCGATCGGACTCCCGGTCAGGGGCTGATCATAACGATCGACAACCGCAACCAGGTTCGAGGGTAGCTCTGTCAAAGCGACACTGAACCTACGAGGTCTGGCCAGAGGCTTCTCGAGCTTTGCGTCCTGTTCGATCTCCGAGGCCGTCAGTTCGATGTTCGTCGTATCCGTACGAAGGGAAATCTGAGGTGTAAAATCGGGATCCGCCGGATACCAGACCCACCCCTCAAGCCGTCCGTTCCGAATTGTTACAAAGCCCTGCACTGTTCGAAGTGCATCAAGCGCAATCGGTGCGCCGTAGAGCAGCTTTCCCTGAGAACTCGCTCGTAAACGGGTCGCCTTTCTCCACGTCTCAGGAAGCTTGAATGGGAGCGTTACCTCCTTTGCAACAACATGGTCGTCCAGTTCGATCGTGACGGGATGAGCACATTCGCCCACCAGAACACCTTCATTACTTGTCGCACACCATCCTTCATGTCCAGATTGCGCGACAAACAGCCTGATCCAGGGATGGACTTCATAAGAAGGCGCGTAATGCGAAAGCATGGTGCCGAAGACCGCGACAGCCTCGTCCATTCGGCCAAGATGGGACAAGGCGATAGCCTGCCCAACCAGAGCCTTACGCATGATAAAGCGCTCTGAAATCCAGGACATGCACTTATAGGCACCCATCCATTTCTCAGCGGAGAGAAACGCCATGCCATAAGAGAAAATAACATTAGCGTCGTGGCGCGCCATAAATGTCGCGCGACCGAGCCAGTAGAGCGCCGCAGCTTTGTCGCCCTTCTGAACGGCATCGGTACCCCGGCGATACGCTTCCTGAGCCCGGGCGTCGTGCCAGCGTTGCCAGTCGGCGCGATCCTTCGCCGTTACAGAATGCCCGTAACCGGACTCAACAGGGGGCGGTCGCTTTGTCGTTGATGGGGGCCGATCAACCACGGGTGCCTATGCGGCGTTCGAGTCTCGACAACTCTTCACCGGCCTCGGTGATCCCCTGGGCCTGAGCACGCTCGAGCCAGATCCGCGCTTCGACAGGATTAACCTCTCCGGCCAAACCCTTTTTCAGGTAACGCCCCAGCATAAGCTGTGCGAGCGCATGACCCCGTTCCGCAGCCACCCTGAAACAGCGCTGGGCCTCGCGTCGATCCGGAGCCACTTCATGACCGCCACCCAGCATCGCCGCGGCTAGAAAAAACGCCTCGGCGCTACCAAGATCCGCCGCATCACGATACAGCTCAAGGGCACGCGCGTGATCCTTCCCCTGAGGACCTCGACCGGAAACAAGAATCTGGGCCAACAGAATCATGGCTTCAATCATCCGAGCCTGAGCCGCCTTGCTGAGCCACTGCACTGCGAGACTCATATCGGCCGTGAGCCCACGTCCTTCCAGATACATCCGGCCGAGCCAGTATTGCGCGTTCACCACGCCGTCCGCCGCTCGTTGCATCCAGTAGGCTGCCCGCGTGTCGTCGCGCATCGTACCGACGCCTTCAGCGTAACAGACGCCGACATTGAACGCGCCGACAAGATCGCCATTTTCGGCAGACTGAAGAAAACGCTGCTGCATGCCGTGACGGTCCTCCTCAGAACCGACGCCGGTCAGGGCCAAATTTCCGAGATCGGCATCAGCCACACGATCCCCGCATTCTGCCGAAATACGAAACCATTTGGCAGCTTCATCCGGATCGCGATGGACGCCATTCCCTGTGAGGTAGAGCAGAGCAAGGCCCCGTGCGGCAGGCCCATGACCGAGTTCGGCAGCAATCTGATACCAGGAAGCCGCTTCGAGATAATTGGGAGCTATGTCCTCGCCCCGAATGTGCAAATCACCGAGCAGGGCTGCGGCCTCCGCATCTCGCCCCAAAGCGGCCCGACGCAGCCACGTCTCTGCACGGTCGATACGGCGCGCAACGCCCTTACCCTGAAGAAGATAAAGCGCGAAACGCGTCTGCGCCTGTATAACCCCGCGTTCCGCCGCCTTTTCAAAATAGCCTGCCGCTTCGGTAAAATCCTGCGGCTGACCTATTCCCTGCTCGTTGATCCATCCAAGGAAGTAAAAAGCGGTTGCCAGACCTGCTTTTGCGGCAAGCAGCAATTCAGCAGTGCCTCGGGGAAGATCGTCGTCAGTTTCCGGATAGCTGTGCAGAGCCATGCCGAGACCCAGATGACCCTGCGCAGAGCCCCCGGCAGCAGCCTTTTCATACCACTCTCGCGCAAGACTCCGATCTCTCAGCTCCTCCGGCCCATTTGTCTGGATATAGCCCAGAAGCGCCTGAGCATCCGGTTGACCGGCCTCCGCGGCAAGACGACCCCAGTATAGGGCCTGTTCGAAATCAGGCTGTCGGACCCGTGTGGCCGTATCGCCCAGGATCGAAGGGGTGTTCTCATCGAAGCCTTCAGGGAAGCCCATGAGATAAAGCGTTGCGAGCATAAGCCGTGCATGGACATGCCCGGCTTCAGCGGCTTTCCTTATCCACCGCGTCCCGTCTTCGAGGCTGGGAGCGTTCCCCAGCCCTCAAGGTAGGCTTTACCGACACGATATTGCGCATCGACATTGCCCTGCTGGGCGAATTGCCCAAGCGTTGTAAAGCCCTGAACCGCATCTTCGCCGGACTCGATCTGTTCAATCGCCCGCCGGAACTTCGCATCACGCGAAACCAGCGTTGCCAGACGTGTTTTCAGAGCCAAGTTTTTCTCCCTCCTGAAACTGCGTCGGTGATTACGACGGCTCCCGCAAGCCGTTCGTAGCTGCTGGGATAAATTTGCTGAAGAAATACTGCATCATCGTGCGTTTGCCGACTTGGATATCCGCCGAAACCGGCATGCCGGGTGTCGGGTGGAAGAAACTTGGCACTCCATGCAAGGTGTAACGATCAATACGAAGCCTAACTCGATAAAAGCCACTCTGCGAGGGATCATCGTCACCTGAAGGAGGCTGCCCCATTGCAGCACTCTTCATATCGCTCGGTGTGAAAGTATCGGCGCTGATCAGACGCACTGTGCCTTCAGCCCCCCCATACTGTGTAAGGAAAAGTCGAAAACTTTAGCAGAGCATGATCGCCAAGCTTAACAAAGCCCGCATCATTTCCCCTCAACACGGCCTCCACCTCGAGTGCCGCGCCCGTGGGAACTATGGCCATCAGCATCTGAGCAGGGGAAATCACCGATCCTACCGAAAGCTTGGCTATGTTAAGCACCACGCCATCACTCGGTGCCTTGAGTTCAACCAGCCGATTGCGCAAATCGGCTTTCTCATACTCGCCAACCGCCTCATCCGTGTGATGCTGGACTTCAGTAAGTTGCGTGTAGACTTGGGCTTTCCAGTTTTGCACATACGCGTCACGCTCAGCCTGAGCAGCCGCGAGCTTAGACTTCGATGCTGCAGCAGTCTGCTGTGACTCGATCTGCGCGCGCTCCGCGTCCATCAATTCGTTTTGTGCAGCAAGTGTCGACAGCTTGCTGCCAACCTGATCGGCCTGAAGACGACGGCGCATCTGCAGCACCTCATTTGCAACCCGTCCGCGGCTCTGGTGCATGGCCGCAGCAGCGAGCGAGCCTGTGATCTGGCTTTGGAGCGCGGCGATCTCCTGATCGAACTGATCGATTTTCGCGGTATATTCGGCCTTACGGCGTGCATAGGAAGCCGCCTCACGTACCGAATAATTGTCATTGAGATCAGGAGTATAGGGCGTTCCCTCCGCCTCAGCGCGCAGTCGAGCCAATGTCGCCCTATAGGAGTCCCTCTGAGCTTTGAGGTTGACGATATCGGCCTTGGACAGAGTTGGATCCAGATGAGCCAGGACCTGTCCCTTCTTGACATACTCCCCCAGCTCCACATCGATCGATCGGATAATCGAAAGTTCGAGCGGCTGGATAATCAGGTCGCGGTCAACCGCAACCATCCGCCCTGGGGTACTCACAACTTTGTTAAGCGGGAAGACGGAAGCCGCAACCAATCCAGCCAGAAACAACCCACCGACAAGCCAGATAATATACCGTGCAGAGGCAGTAGGTGGTGTATTGACCAAGGCTGCGCTTGGTGAATGAAACTCCAGAAGCGCAAGCGGCATTCCCTGAGGAGAGAATGGGTCATCTGCCTGCCGAGGCACATACTGCTGAACTTCCTGGCTTTCATCTTTCCCGGCTTCCGGGACAAGGTCCTTATTGCTCACGGGTTATTCCTCATCCATCAGCATGGGATCGTCATTTTGCTCGGGACGGTCCGGACGCGCTCGGTGCTCGTGACGGTTTTGCTGCATCCAGAGCATCCGATAAATCTCGCATCGCTCCAGCAAAACGTCATGCGGTGCCACATCGACAACCTTGCCCTTGTCCATCACGCATATCTGATGACAATCGACGAGGGACGAAAGACGATGGGACACAATGACCATCGTGCGCCCCTTGCCGATACGTTGCAGGTTGGCGTTGACCAGGGCTTCACTTTCAGGATCGAGCGCCGAAGTTGCTTCATCCAGGATCATCAGTTTAGGATCGCTGATAACAGCGCGCGCAATAGCCAGCCGCTGCCGTTGCCCACCGGAGATATTGGTCGAGCCCTCTTCAATCGGCGTGTCATATCCTGCAGGCATGCGATCGATGAATTCTTCAGCTCCCGCCAGACGAGCAGCACGGATGACATCATCCATCGTATAGCCAGGGCGCCCTGCAGTAATGTTATCGCGTACTGAACCGCGAAAAAGAAAATTATCTTGAAGGACAACGCCGAAAGAACGTCGCAGATGGCTCAGATTGATCTCACGCAATTCGACGCCGTCGAGACGCAGATAGCCCGTATAGTTTCGGCTGACACCCTGCAGCAGGCGCGTCACGGTCGATTTACCTGAACCGGAGCGCCCCACCAATCCGAGCATCGTCCCCGCCGGTATCTCGAAATTGACATCGTTGAGGGCTTTAATCGTCGTGCCAGGATAGCTGAAATCAACCTGAGTGAACGAAAGCGCGCCTTTGATAGGAGGCCTGAGACCTGACGTCAGCGCCTTGGTCTCGGTGGGCTGGTTAAGGACGAGCCCCGCTTCACCGAGCGACGTCATCACCTCGTTAACATCCTCCAGAATTTTCGCGAGGCCTGTCAAAGGCGCCGCGACACGGCCACCGAGCATCATGAACGCCATCAGAGCGCCAGGTTGGATCGTCGTCGATCCCGTGAGCACGAGATAGGCCCCAACCAGAATGATGCCGCGGTTGATGAACATATCGAGCGGCATCACGAGCGTGCTGGGCCAATTTTGCATCCGTCCAGCCGCAAGCTTCCACCGGATGACGTCAGCAGTGGTCTCATCCCACTTCTCACGACGGGTCGGCTCCAATGCGAGCGTCTTTACGGTACGGATACCCGCAACCGTCTCGTACAAGATCGAGCTACGCTCCATCTCAGCGTAGATAAGCTTGTTATAAACCCGCGTCATGGGTGGCAAAAACACGACAATGATCAGCCCGATGAGACCGGCGCAGGCGACCGTCATCCAGGCAAGAGTCGCGCTCATCCAAAACAGAAGGGGGAGAATGACGAACAAGGTGAACATGTCGAGGAAAGTCGACATCAGCTTGCCAGTCAGGAAGTCGCGGACCTTGTAGATCGCCATATACCGACCGAGAATACGTCCCGTCTGCTCCCGTTCGTAGAACTCTAGCGGCAGGGCGAGCAGTCGGTTGAACGCATGCAGCGAGATTCTCGTATCGACGCGCGTCGTCATGACGAGAGTCAGTTCACGTCGAGCATAAGTCAGCAATGTCTCATAGAAGCTTAGGATCGCAACGATCGCTGTTATGGAGACCAAGGTCGACATCGAGTGATAATTGATGACGCGATCAATGACCTGCATCACGATTAGCGCAGGAAAAATCTGGAGGATCGCGAGGACCATCGACGCGAAAAGGATATTCCGCAGCGACTGCTTCTCACGCAAGACGACTTTGAAAAACCACATCAGGTCGAAAGGCGCATCAGCCTCTGACAGGTCGCGCCGCCGTTTGACCAGCAGCACGTCACCCGTCCAGACCTGCAACAGACGCAACTCGTCAACAGCGACCGGAATGCTCCCCTCGTCGCCCAGCGGGTCACGCAGCCAGACGATGTTCTTTTCCGGATCGGCACGCACCATGAGTGCTGCGGACCCGTCACGGAACATCAGAACGATAGGGGGCGTGTTCTGAAGTCGAACGAGAAAGCGCCACTTCAGACGCATTCCCTTCGCGACGGCACCGTTATCATTGAGCCACCGCGCGAGAGACGCAGGAGAGGGTGAGACCTCCCCTGGCTCAGCCGCAAAGTCGCGAATATCCAGATCCAACCCATGATATTTTGCGGCTGCCAATGCAGCGCGCAGCCGAATATAGACTGGATCCTGATTTTCGCTGCCAGCAGCGACACCATCACGATGCTTCACGAAGCTTCCTCTTATTTCCCACTGAGCCGCTCAACCTTCAGCCTGCTCGAATAGCGCAAAAATCCTCCCTCTTGCAGAGCGAGGATTTCGTTTTTGTAGCGAGTCATAGAAATCGCTAAACTACGCCTTAGAACTCTTCATATTCCGTAGCAGCTATTGTGTAAATTCCTAGGGCATCCGCTCGAAAAATACATTACATCTGAGTGTCATAACGTGCCCTGACCATAACGTCACTTTCCAAAATTTGCCTGATTTCAGCCCTTTTACCCTCAGCACAGCAGATCACCACGAACGCAAACTGAGGACCGTTCCCCCGAACCCGATTAAGAAAGAGTTCCTGCAGCGCAGCGTTAAGTTCGTCCCGTCCTGCGCAGCAGCGACAGCTCGTTCCATGACCCGCCTGACGAGAGATGCTCCCCGCTCTAATCCTGCGTCGCAACAACCAGGAACCCGCATCCTCATGAACCACCGGGTCGACCGTCAGCAAGACACCCTTTCCTGATTGCCCGCCCAGGAGGGGCGAGAAAGCCTCATGTTCTTCCTGGATGAACAGGGGGATTCGCACGGAATTTCCTCTCTCTTGCGGGCGCAGAAGGAGCATACAGGGCGAAGGCTGCTCTGGACAGGAGCGGCTCCCTCTGAAAAAAACAGGCTGCTGCAGCTTTTCCGGCAGCTCAAGCCTGATCCTGACAACGAGACCTATTGCCATCATGACACGCCCCCATCTGCTCGATGCCCTGCGCGACCATGTTCTGCTCTGCGATGGAGGCATGGGCTCACGCATCCAGATGCTCGATCTGGAGGTGGAGCGGGACTATTGGGGGCAGGAAAACTGCACCGAGATCCTCACCCTGTCACGACCCGAACTAATCCGTGAAATCCATCGCGGCTATTTCGAGGTCGGGGCCGACATGGTCGAGACCAATACCTTCGGTGGCTCGATCGTAACCCTCGCCGAATTCGGGTTGCAGGACCGTACAAGAGAGATCAATCGCAAATCGGCAGAGCTGGCGCGCGAGGCCGCGGAAACCTTCAGCGACGGTCGCCATCGCTTCGTTGTCGGCTCCATCGGGCCCGGCACTAAGCTGCCGAGCCTTGCCAATATCGATTACGACACGCTCGAGGCCGGAATTATTGAGCAATGCCGGGGCCTGATCGATGGTGGTGTCGATGCCTTCCTGATCGAGACCTGTCAGGACACGCTTCAGATCAAGGCGGCTGTCAACGCCGCCAAAGCCGCACGCCGCGAACTCGGCTCAGACGCACCGATCTTCGTTCAGGTGACGGTCGAGACCACCGGAACACTCCTGGTCGGCCCGGATATCGCTGCGGCGGCCACGACCATCCACGCCCTTGATGTCCCCCTGATCGGCATGAACTGCGCTACGGGCCCGCAGGAAATGGCCGAGCATGTCAAATGGCTGTCCGAAAACTGGCCGGGAATGATCTCGATCCAGCCTAATGCGGGCCTGCCCGAGCTGGTCAATGGTGCCACGCACTATCCCCTCACCCCCGGAGAGATGGCGAGCTGGGTCGATCGTTTCATCACGGAAGACGGGCTGAACCTCGTCGGTGGGTGCTGTGGTACGTCTACCCCTCACATTCAGGCATTGGACGAAATGCTGCGTCGTCGTGGGGGCAGCACCAGCCACCGCCCTGCGCCCGTCAAGCGTCTGCATCACTGGGTGCCCTCTGTGGCCAGCCTCTACAGCCAGACGCCTCTGCGTCAGGAAAATTCCTATTTCTCAATCGGCGAACGCTGCAACGCCAACGGCTCGAAGAAATGGCGTGAGCTGCAGGAAGCCGGCGACTGGGATGGATGCGTCGCTGTGGGGCGAGAGCAGGCAGCCGAAGGCTCCAACGCGCTCGACCTCTGCACGGCCTTCGTCGGGCGCAATGAAATCGCCGAGATGAACGAGGTCGTGACGCGTTTTACCTCCTCAGTGAACGCGCCTTTGGTCATCGATTCGACCGAAACGCCTGTCATTGAAGCCGCGCTCAAACTGCATGGCGGCAAGCCAATCATCAACTCGATCAATTTCGAGGATGGCGAAGGCCACGCCGAAGACCGGATGATTCTGGCACGCAAATTCGGTGCGGCGGTCATCGCGCTGACCATCGACGAAGTCGGCATGGCCAAAACGGCAGAAGACAAGCTTCGGATCGCGGAGCGTCTGGTCGATTTCGCCTGCACGAAGCACGGCCTGCCCCAATCCGATCTGATGATCGACCCGCTGACCTTTACCATCGCCACCGGTGTTGAAGACGATCGCAAGCTCGGTGTCTGGACACTGGACGGCATTCGCCTGATCCGGGAGCGCTTCCCCGATATCCAGATCATTCTCGGTCTTTCCAATATCTCGTTCGGCCTCAACCCGGCGGCCCGTGCCGTTCTGAACTCGGTCTTCCTCGATCATGCTGTTAAAGCGGGCATGACGGGAGCGATCGTTCATGTCAGCAAGATACGCCCGCTGCATTTGATTGCTGCCGAGGAGGTCAAAGTCGCCGAGGATCTGATCTTCGACCGTCGCAGCGAAGACTACGACCCACTCCAGAAACTGCTGGAACTTTTCGCGGGGCGCAAAGCCGCCGACGCCGTTCAGAAGCGCCGCGCCGAAACGCCAGCCGGACGCCTGAAAGATCGTATCGTCGACGGGGATCGCAAAGGGATCGAAGACGATCTCGCTGCTGCCATGGAAGAGATGCCAGCGCTCGACATCATCAACACCGTCCTGCTCGACGGCATGAAAGTCGTGGGCGAACTCTTTGGCGCGGGCAAAATGCAGCTGCCTTTCGTCCTCCAGTCAGCGGAGACCATGAAGACGGCTGTGGCGTGGCTCGAACCCTATATGGAGCGTGTTGAGGGTCAGGCGCGCGGCACAATGGTGCTCGCTACCGTCAAGGGTGACGTGCACGATATCGGCAAGAATCTGGTCGATATCATCCTGACCAATAACGGCTATCGCGTCATCAATCTGGGTATCAAGGTGCCTCTGGCAGACATGATTGCGGCCACGCGCGAGCACAAGGCGGATGCCATCGGTATGTCCGGCCTTCTCGTCAAATCCACCGTGATCATGCGTGAGAACCTGGAAGAGATGGCCCGTCAGGGCATCGACGTCCCCGTCTTTCTGGGCGGCGCAGCACTGACCCGCAATTATGTGGAAGAAGAGTGCGCGCGCTCCTACGGTAACGAGACGCCCGGACGCGTCGCCTATGCACGCGACGCCTTCGACGGGCTGTCGCTCATGGACAAGGTCGTCAATAACCAGTTCGACGACTATCTGACGGCGATCCAGACACGTCGTGCTGGCAAAAGTCAGCGCAAGACAGAACGCGCACCCGCGATCGCAGAAACACGCGGCTTCACGCCGATCGACCCTGAACAGGCGCGCGCACGCCGTGCCCGCGTCGCCGGGTCTGTGCCCGTCCCAACCCCTCCTTTCTGGGGTGCACGCGTGGTGGAATCAGCCCCGGCAGCTGTCCTGCCATTCCTGAATGAACGCTCCCTCTATCAATTCCAGTGGGGGTTCAGAAAGCAGGGCCGGTCGCTCGACGAGTTCATGACCTATGCCAAGCAGGAGCTGCGCCCTGTTTTGAAGCGGATGCTGGCCCTTTGCGCTGAGGAGGAAATCCTCAAACCGCAAGCGATTTATGGCTACTGGAAGGCCGCAGGCGACGGCAATGATCTGGTCCTCTTCGAAGAAGATGGTGTGACCGAAGCTGCGCGCTTCGCCCTGCCCCGCCAGCCGCGTGAGGATGGCGAGTGCATCGCGGATTTCGTGCGTGACGTGAATGAGTCAGAGCGCGATGTCATCGGATTGCAGGTCGTCACCGTCGGTCAGAAAGCCTCTGATCTCGCGCGCGACTGGTTCGAGGCCAATCGCTATCAGGATTACCTCTATCTGCATGGAATTTCGGTCGAAATGGCCGAGGCGATGGCCGAATACACTCATAAACGCATCCGGGCCGAGCTCGGTTTCGCCGCCGAAGATGACCGGGACATGGAGAAGATGCTCGCCCAGTCCTATCGCGGTTCGCGTTATTCCTTCGGCTACCCTGCGTGCCCAAGACTGGAAGATCAGGAACCGATCCTCAAGCTGCTCGGTGCAGAGCGTATCGGCGTCTCCCTCTCGGACGGATACCAGCTTCACCCCGAGCAATCGACCTCGGCGCTCGTCATTCTCAACCCTCGGGCGAAATATTTCACGGTCTGACGGCGGGGTGTCATCGAACCGAGAGCGGAATGCGAGAAGGGGGCTTTCTGACACCGCTCGACCACGAAGGGCCGCATGCGGGCTTTGCTGCAGCCCAGAATCCTTGAGAGAGGCGACCACCCCCAAAGGAGATCGCGATGTCGCAAATCTTTCCTGAACTTGCTGCCTCTGGCCTCGGAGAACGCGCCGATCGCGTCGCCACGTTTCTAGCTCTCACCAACACTGACGACGCGCCGAACCGGATCGATCTCATCATCCTTGCAGGAAACGGAGTTCTCGCCTGTGTCGATCACGCCGCCACCTTGGCGCGGCACCATGGCTGCCTTCTTCTGATCACCGGGGGAGTCGGTCACTCCACTAAGCCCCTCGCGGCGGCGCTCTCCGAACGTCTCGGCTGTGCTGCCGAAACCCTGAAGGATTTGTCAGAAGCCGATCTGCTCTCCAAACTGATCGTTGCGGCTTCTCTCTTGCCTTCTGACCAGATCATTCTCGAACGGCACTCGACCAATACTGGTGAAAACGCCAAATTCTCACGTGATCTATTAGCAGAAATGGGGCTAAAGCCTCACCATATCGTCCTAATTCAGGATCCTCTGCTCCAGAGACGCACCGAGGCTACTTTTCGGCACCACTGGCAAGCCGGACACACTAGCTTTTTCTCATCTCCACCGTTTATCCCTCTCCTTGGAGATGTGCGGACCGGTGGCTCCTGGACCGAGGAGCGCTATCTCTCTCTGCTTTTGGGAGAAATACCACGCCTTCACGATACACCTGAAGGCTATGGTCCAAGAGGCAAGGGCTTTATCGGTCATGTCGAAATCCCTCAGGGTATTCTCGATGACCATGCCGTTTTGACAAGACACTTCACCACGCAAGCGGGCCGTTAGCGCAGCGCGGCAAGGAGAGAAAATCCTCACTTGCCGACCGAGGGGATCAGTACCGGTATGCAAGCCCTGCGTGAAGGTTCAGACCGTTTTGAAAGGCCGATGCAGAATCAATCGAAGCATTACCATTATATGACCAGCGGTCTGTTCCATGACCGTAATCAGTATAGGCATAGTCACCGCCGCCAATCAGATGGAGATGTCTCGTCATCCTGTAATCGAGACCAAGGCCGCCCTCCCAACGCGAGCGAACACCATTCTCGAAGATAAACTGCCTCTCTAGTAGAGCAGCCCACCCAAACCGTCCGCGCAGCACGAGACGGTCAGTAAGAGCATAATCCGCTTTGAACCCTGCTCCGACAAAAGTTGTGGAGCCATCATCGCCGTATGAATACTCGCCTTGGGTGAGATAGCCACCTTGAGCAAAGGGCGTCAGAAGCAGCGTGTTGTCGAGCAACAAAAAGCCTTTGCCGATTTCACCACGTGTATAGATCGAGTGCGATGACGATCCACCACCGTCATTGAACTCTCTTGAGCCGTAGATCGAATTCGACGTCGTATAGCGGTTTTTGTAATTCCGGCTACCAGATCCGAGAACGAACTGGGCGGACGCGTAGAGGTTTTCAATTCTCCCAAGGTTAAACATCGTCGACGCATCGACCTGAACGCCGGGCACCCAGCCGATCCGGCGACTCACGCCATGCGATGTCGAGCGATACCCTCGGCTGTAAGAAGTCGGAGCTGCGGTGTAAGTAGACGTTCCACCGCTGACGCGATTATCGAACAACCCCGCCATCGAGAGACCGATCTCGCGATTGACCGCAACGACGGGTAGCGGATCCGCCAGCGCCGTAGAGACGGTGAGCACAGAGAAAAGAGAGGCAGCAAAAACGGAGAGCTTGCGCATGAGGATTCCAGAGAGAAACAAAATGTATCTCTCTGAAACAGAACAGCTCCCCTAAATCAATGTTTTGCAGTCGCAATCAAGTGAATGTTATCAGTCACTATAAGCTGGGTAATCCGTATATCCCTCTGCACCGCGGCTGTACCAGATCTTGATGTCGTCCTTTTCTATCGGAAGATTTTCTTCAAGCCTGCGTGGAAGATCAGGATTGGCAATAAATTTTCTACCGAAGGAAATCGCGTCAGCCGTGCCGTCGGCAACCGTCTCCAGCGCTTCCTCACGTGTATAATCCTGATTCAATACCAGAGGATTTTTGAAGACCTTCCGGATTTCGGCATGAAGCTTGGGCTGATCGGTCTTGCCAAAAGTGCCATTCGGTCCCGGTTCACGAAGCTCGAGGAAACTGACCCCCAGATCGTTCAGGAGCTTTGCCGCCGGGACAAAAACGGTTTCCGGAGCACTGTCGATGCAGCCCTGTGTGTCACCATTCGGGGAAAGGCGAACCGAAGTACGCTCCACGCCGATTGTCGCAATGACGCGTTCGGTCACTTCACGCAGAAGGCGGATGCGGTTTTCGGGCGAACCACCATACTCATCGTCGCGATGATTGGTGCTGTCGCGCAGGAATTCATCAATCAGATAGCCATTCGCCGCGTGGATCTGAACGCCGTCGAACCCTGCCTCGATCGCATTGCGGGCCGCGACCTCATACTCACCCAGAATCCGTGTAATGTCGTCCTTCGTCAGAGCGCGCGCCTGCTCGGCATCCTGCTTGCCGTCATAGGTATGCATCTGGCCGGGTGCTGTCGTCGGCGAGCTGGAGACCGGCTGCTGCCCCGTGACGTTGGAATGCACCATACGGCCCATATGCCAGAGCTGGACAATGATCTTGCCGCCCTTGTCGTGCACGGCCTGGGTGACAGGCTTCCATGCTTCAACCTGCTCTTTCGACCACAAACCCGGCGCATAAGGCCAACCCAGTCCCTCTCGGCTGATGCCGGTCGCTTCAGAGATAATCAACCTGCGCTGGCACGCTGCGCATAATACTCAACCATGATCGGCGTCGGCAGATGCTCGCGCGTACCGCGAGCCCGGGTGAGCGGAGACATCAGGATCCGGTTCTTGGCGTCGATGGCACCGAGCTGGATCGGATCGAACAGAGTTGTCATAATGCAGTGTCCTCATGAACCCGTGGGGTTTAATTCGACTTTTATCGAACTATATCAGGAATGGGGATGCGTTCGTCTCATGACAACCCCTCCCCCGTCTTTTTCGGAACCGGACGACGCAGATGGCTGAATACGACCACCCCTCTCTAGAAAGCTTGACCCTTCTCGGAGTTCTGCGGGGCCTTGCCGATCCGATCCGTCTTGAAATCGTTCAACACCTCGGTTCGGTTCCCGAGGCGAGCTGCACCGCACTGCTTGGGGATCGCCCCAGATCGAGCATGTCGCATCATTTTCAGGTACTTCGGGAGAGCGGATTACTGCAGACCCGCATCCAGGGCGTGCAGCATTTCAACTCACTCCGCAAAGTCGATCTTGATGAGCGCTTTCCTGGTCTGATGGACGTGGTGTTGGCGGGGTGAGATCCGAACATCCTTGGGATGAAGACATGAAGCGTCCGGTTTGAAAGTGCTCTACGAGTGACCCATTTCCTCCTTTCCTGGCACGGGACCATACTCTGCTACGAAAAGACCCGTCTTTTTGCGGCATCGGTGAGCGACGTCATGACAGGACGTGCTTCTCCTCTACTCCTCGACCAGCACGAAACGCTCTCGGATGGGCCGGACTGCCTCGAGGTGATTACTGGAGTGTCCCAAGATCCAGTCCGCGCCCTGGCTTTACGCTCCGGAGATCGCTACCTGACCTGCGATCCCGATTTAAGCCTCCGTCTGAGCGCGCATTGCGATCGATGGGAGTTCTTTCTTCCTCTCCCGACTGCGCTTTGGCCACTCTCGATGTTTTAGCTTCGCGGACCAGGATCGGTCAGGAGCTTCGCGTGTCAGAAGGGCGCCTGTGGGAAGCTGCACTCCAACTTGACGAAACCGGCTTCGATCCTGCGGGGTTCACGACTGATGAGACCGGAGCCATCGGCCACTCTCCTACGGAGTGCACCCTGACGCCCTGGCCGAATGAGACAGTCGGCGACGCCATTTCATCAGTCCATGCAGCCTGTGACACGGGCGCCGACCGACCCACTTTTCCGGTCTGGGCGCGGTGGGAAGATCTCCCGGGACAGGTCGCGCTGACTTTGGGCGAACCTCACGAGCCGGCTCATCTTTACGCTCTCGCGCGGCTTTGCACCCTTCTCGATCTCTTCGCTGAAGCGCATATTTGCCTTGATGCCCTCAAGGGAGCCATGGTCGAGGCAGATCGTCTCTGGGCCAAATCGATTGTCGCCAAAAGCGCAGGGGACACTGAGGGCAGCACCGCCCTCCTAAGCAGGGCCATTTTATCCTCCGCGACCGACCGCCTCGACAAAGAGACGATCCGAGACTGCCTGGCATTGGTCCAGACCGGCGAACTGAACCAGCTTGCACTCTGGCGCGATCACTGGGCAAAGCCTCTCTTCAAGTTCGACGATACTTTCAACCGGGCGCTCATTCCTGGAAATCTGCCTGAAGAGGCAGCTCATCACCTGAAGCAAGAATATTATTGGGCACTCGAGGATCACTGGCAAAAATGCCCACAATCTGATCGCAACCGTTTTCTGGCTCGTGAGACTGCCTTGAATGGAGAGTCACACGCCCTTTCTGTCCTGAGAGGACACGAAAAATGGCTTGCTGGCGACCCGGACGCCGCGAATCTCCATTATACGGAAGCCCGCAAGCACGCTTTGCGGTCGGGGATGCAATTCATCCATTTCAACCAGGGCGTGTTTTCGTGGCTTACAGAAACGACGATTGCACCAGATCCCAATCCATTGAGTTTGGCCAGCTGGACATGGCGCGCTGCCCCCGTAAGGACAACATCACCCGATCTCTGCATCGTCGCAGGATGTGATACGCATTACTTCCGCTTCATCCCGAAATTCATCGCTTCTCTTGTTCAAGCGGCGGACACCGCAGCCTCCCCGGGCGCGATCCATCTCTATCTCGGCGTCGTCAGACCCAGCGCTGAACAACTGGAATTTCTCGAATCCTGCCGAGCCACGCTGGAGGCGCAAGAAAGCAACGTAAGCCTCGGCTTCGCACATGGCTCTCTGAGCTATGAAGATGCGGCCTCTTTCACATGCGTCCGTTATCTCATGATGCCCGAAATTGTCAGACGCACCCACTGTCCCATCCTGACCTGCGACATGGATGCGCTTATACCGAGAGACTTCCTGAGCCAGTATGAGACACTCAGAACCAGTTTCGATTACGGTTTCAGACTGTATGCTTTCGACCGTCAGGGCGTGCAGTCGATGGGTGAACCCTGGGGTTTCGGTGCGGGGGTTTCTTATTTCGGCGAGCCTGAACGCCTCCCTCTCCTGGCAAATGAGCTGCATGATTACATCGTGACGGCCTACCGCATGGAAAATCCGACGAACTGGTGCATTGATCAATGCGCCCTGTCAGCGCTCTACCATCGTCACCTTGGCCCACATTGGCACGAATTACGTATCCGCTTTATGGATGATGACCCGGCACTCGTCGTGATGCCGCACCATCTGGGCCTGGACAAACAACGCTTCAGCGCATGGGACGGGATCGTTGATACAGCGTCCGTCTTTGAGGCGCTCGGCCTTGATCCTGCTCAGGCACTGCGCCTTGGTAAACCCTCCCGATCGCAGTGCAGGACCCCCTCAGTGTTTTAGCGTAAACTCTGCCGTGATCCGGTTTGCCTCAGGGTTCCAGATCACGATGCGATCACGGTCCGTATCCGTTATCTGCACAGCCAGAGTGCCATCTGGCCTGACAGTCTCGGAAACGATGTGCCCGCTACCGGATAGAGCAAACTGTGGTGCCTCACCCGTCAGCACGGGCTGCGTCATCTCAACGGACTGCTTATGTTTGCCGGAAAGCGCCCTGTGCGCCACCACACCGATGAGACCCGCTGTTCCCAGCACGATCAGCGCACCCATGATGATGACAGCCGCCATGAGCGTACGGGAAACCGGGGGCGGAGCAGTGGTCATGGCGGGAAGTAATCCTGTTTGCTAAGGGGGCGCATGACTGACGCTCACGCACCCACCCGATTCGACTTCGACATATCGCCCGAACAGGCGGGGCAGCGTCTCGACCGGTTTCTGGCCGATGCGATAGGCACCCTGTCCCGCTCGCGTGTCAAATCCCTTATCGAAGCCGGACAGGTTTCCTGCGACGGCGCCACCACACGCGAGCCCTCCGAAACCACCAGAGCCGGGCGCCAGATCACCCTGATCGTGCCTCCGGCAACGCCCGCACGGCCGCAGGCCGAGGATCATGACCTGCCGATCATTTTCGAAGATCGCGACCTGATCGTGCTGGACAAGCCCGCCGGTCTGGTCGTGCACCCGGCGCCGGGAAACGAGACGGGCACTCTGGTCAATGCCCTGCTCGGCCATTGCGGCGAGGATCTGGAAGGGATCGGGGGAGAAAAACGTCCGGGCATTGTTCATCGTCTCGACAAGGACACGTCCGGTCTGATGGTCGTGGCCAAGACACCCCTTGCTCATAATGCGCTTTCCGAGGCGTTTGCCGCGCGCGATATCGATCGTGCCTATCAAGCCCTTGCCTGGGGGTTATTGCCGTCGACCATAAGTTACGACGGCGCGATCGGACGCGATAAGCGAGACCGCAAGCGCATGACCGTTGTCACACATGGCGGCAAACATGCTCTGACGCATATCCGCTGCCTTGAGGCATTCGATGCCTCGGTCAGCCTGATCGAATGCAAGCTCGCCACAGGACGCACGCATCAGATCCGGGTACATCTTTCACAGGCCGGACATCCTCTTTTGGGAGATCCTGTCTATCTACGCCGTATTCCCGCAGCGGCGCGCGGTCTCGGCGACCTTGCCCGACGTGCCGCACTCGACTTCCCCCGTCAGGCCCTTCACGCCGCGCGTCTGGGATTTACCCATCCTCGTACAAAAGAGGCGCTGCTTTTCACTTCGGAGCCCCCGGCAGACTTCCAGTCTCTGCTTCGCTCCCTGCGCGGGAGTTAATTAGGAGTAATACGGTACGTTTTCTTGACACGAAAAATGCTGTATGGTGCATTCTCAGTCAATCCGACGAAGTGACGCGCCGCCGGAATGGACGTACCGCCCTGCATCGCTCATGCTGAGGATGCCGAGCGGGGACGAAGGTCCTTCCCTATCCCTGCGTCACCCGGTGTTGGGAACTCTGACGGGCGCGGCCCGTAAATAAGGTTCCTCATCTGCACCGGGCGAAAGGAGTTGCAGCCCAATGGCCTCTTCCGCCGTGTTGTCTCTTGGTCCTGAAAACAACCTGACCCGTTATCTTCAGGAAATCCGTAAATTCCCGATCCTTACGCCGCAAGAAGAAGGCGAGCTCGCTCGCCGCTGGCGCGACAAGGAAGACGATTCAGCCGCCCATAAACTGGTCACCTCCCATCTGCGCCTCGTCGCCAAGATCGCCATGGGCTATCGTGGCTACGGCCTGCCGATCAATGAACTGATCAGCGAAGGCAATATCGGCATGATGCAGGCGGTCAAACGCTTCGATCCTGATCGTGGCTTCCGTCTGGCCACCTACGCGATGTGGTGGATCCGCGCAGCGATGCAAGAATATATTCTGCATAGCTGGTCGCTGGTCAAAATGGGCACCACCGCGTCGCAGAAGAAGCTCTTTTTCAACCTGCGTCGTCTCAAGGGACAGATGCAGGCCATTGAAGACGGTGACCTGAAGCCAGAGCACGTGGACAAGATCGCCACCACGCTTGGCGTCCCGCAGCAGGACGTTGTGTCCATGAATCAGCGTCTGGCCGCACCGGACCATAGCCTGAATGCACCGCTGCGCAGCGATGGTGAGGGCGAGTGGCAGGACTGGCTGGTCGATGATCAGCAAAGTCAGGAAACGACGCTTGGCGAAGCGAGGAAATGAGCGGCCGTCAGGCACTGCTCACCGAGGCCATGAAGTCTCTCAATGAGCGTGAGCGTCACATTCTGACGGAACGTCGCCTCAAGGATGAGCCCTCTACTCTTGAAGAGCTCTCTCATGAATATGGCGTTTCCCGTGAGCGCATTCGTCAGATCGAGGCACGCGCTTTCGAAAAGCTACAAAAAGCAATGGCCGCAGAAGTCGAGCTACGTCGCAAACAGGACGAAGGTATCTCGCTGCGCGACCATTTGACTGGATAAGACAGTCCTTCCCAACGCCATTGCCACAAGTCAGCCTTATCCCAGCCTGACTTGTGGCAAGTGGTAGGACGGGGCACAGATTGAAACTCTTTCCTGAATAAGCAAGATGCTCGCCTATCCGAAACGGCGTGCGTGCCTCCGATTAGAGTTCGCACTGCTCTTTGGCGGAGCGCCGCTCCTCATCCTTGCCTTCAAGCACCCGACCCTGCTCTTCTTCGCTCTCTGGGCTGGCGCGCTGGGAGCGCTTCTCTTTCTCCGAAACGGAACAACAGTGTCTGGCGACACCAAACGCGACATAGGCACCATCTGTGGCGCTTCGCGCTCTTGGCCCCGTTGCTGACACTCGCTTCATGGTGGGTATGGCCCACACATTTTCTGGAACTCCCCAGAAACAAGCCTGGATTCTGGCTCCTGATCATGATGCTCTACCCGGCACTGTCGGTCTGGCCTCAGGAAGTTCTTTACCGCTCTTTTCTCTTTTCGCGGTACCAAGAGATTCTAAGCACGCCCGCCACGCGCATCGTCGGCAGTGCCGTGGCTTTCGGCTTTGCCCACATCATTTTTCAAAACTGGATTGCCGTCATCCTGACCACGATGGGCGGTTTTCTTTTTGCATCAGGCTATGAACGCCATCGCTCGCTCCGCCTTTCCTGGCTGGAGCATAGTCTCTATGGCTGCCTGATCTTCACCATTGGATTGGGGCAGTTTTTCTATACAGGGACTGCATGGCGGCACCATTGATGGTACCGCCAAAGGCAAGATCGATCGCGCCTTTCTCCCCGAACGATTTCGTCACATCGATGATGATTGCGCCAAGATGCAGTCAAAGTGAGGTGCCTTTTCAGGTTGGCCCCACCATGAGTGCTGAGATTACCGATTTTCTCTCAGTCTTGTTCAGACGCATAGAGGAGAACATCTGCCTTCTCCTGCAAACGAGCTGTCGCCGAATGCAGGTAGTAAAGTTCGGACGGAAGCACCTTCACGGTAAGGACTCCCCCGGATGTCTGGCAGAAATCTGGAAGCACAATCTCGCCACTCCCCTGAGTCCAGCGCATCGACGTCCCTTCCGGAGCACACCAACCACGAAGATTCGGATCCATGAAATCGATCCCTATCTCCTGATTATCCGCGTCGCCTCGAATGGAGACACTGCTAATTAACGCGCCGAGCTGTCGACGATCATCAACGAAACGACCGAAAAAATCGCAGGGTCTGCGACTCTGCGACCGAATGAAAAGACGCTCATTCGTCCCATCAAGTTCGAAAACGGCAGTGTCGTCCCTGAACGAGCTGGGCAAGATCTGCGTACCGTCAGGCCGTGTCAGATGAAGGGCCAATTCGTGCGGAACGTTCTCCTCTGAAGAGCCATGAGCTTGCCGCGCTTTCCCCACGAGCTCGTTAAAGACCCGCTCCACAAACTCTCGATCTGTCCGAACGGGATAAGCCGTATTCATCGTCGCCAAAAGAGGCTTACTCACCTTCCGGCTCGCGAAGAGGACAGCGTTATCCCCAGGAAGATAGCTCTCCGCGTAGAGATTTTCGGCAGCCAGAACCGAGTGTAAATCCGTCCCAACATGATAGAAGTCGTAACTGGGCTGCGTCAGATCATAGAAAATGCTCTCGCCGTTAACGAGTAACCGGACTGGTACCAGCGCATCATGCACGAAGACGCAATGCTCCGCCGTCATCCAGAGATCGCGACGTGGCCGCTGCGGGCCGAAAGCATTGGCTTTAATGCAGACGGGCCACCCGGACTCATCTTCTGCCAGACGTCCTGAGCAATCGACTTCTCGTCGGCCTTTACCAAGAAACACGATGTCGCGGAGAACGTGGACACCTTTGTCAAGAACGACGACTTTTTGTCCCAGCTCAAGCCTCTCGACGGGGACATAGCCTTCCTGCGTGAGAATTGGAGACCCCGCAAGAAAACAGGGGTCCGGCTTGGGGGGCGAAGACCCCTGCACTCGGAAGCCGACATTTCCATCGTGGATCCAGCCAATATTTTTGATCGTTCCCGCAGGATAACCAGGCTGGCTGTAACTCTTGAAATTCATCTGGAAATGTCTGTTTGGTCGCGCCCACGCCTCGATTGTTACGATGCGGCCAGTGCCATCCATCACTTTGTAGTCAGCGTAGGCGCTATCGTCTTCTTTCACGCCACTTTCCCACCACTCAGCATAGAACTTGCGGGACTGATGCGCCGGGATGGTCTGGGGGGAGTCGAACGCCATCTGGTAAGCTCCTCCCTTAACCTTTTCCATGTCGTAGTCAGTATCGTTGTGAATCGTGATATATCCACCCTGCCCCACGATACTTTACTCCTCACTCTTATTTTATTTATTATAGACGTTCGTAAAGTGAAAATAACGCGTGATGGCGGTACTTGTGAAAATCCATTGCGTACTAGCCGCGAAGTTTCGTGATACGGCTTATTAACCTGTTCTTACTATAGTTCGCCTTAAACGCGCTGGGTTTTCATAATGCAAACGGAGCACCGGGAACAATGACAGATTTCCCTCCTTTTAAGCCATGAAGAAGCGGATCGGCTTTCTCCTTTACCCAGACTTCCAGATTCTCGACGCGACGGGACCCGCCACCGTTTTCGAAATCGGCGGATGATGAGTGACATCGCCTACGAAAACACCCTCCTGTCAGTGGAAGGCGGACCCCTTCGTTCATCGTCCGGGATCGTCCTTGAAACCGACAAAATGGATGCCAATCAGGCTTTCGACACATTGATCGTGGTCGGAAGTGCCTATTACCGCGATTACTTCAAAGGTGAAGCCATAGCTGAATACCTTAGAAGACAGGCACCCCGGACACGTCGTCTTTGCAGCGTCTGCACAGGCGCCTTTTTTCTTGCCCGAGCGGGTATTCTGAGTGGCAGGCGTGTCACGACGCATTGGCAGGATATCGACCATTTGCGTGAGCACGCGCACGATACCGAGGTCGAACGGGATGTCGTCTATGTCCGCGACGGACAAATCTGGACATCAGGGGGCATTACAGCCGGCATCGACATGAGCCTGGCTCTTCTTGCTGAGGACACCGACGAAACCATCTCTCGCGGCGTCGCGCAGACAATGGTGCTCTATTATCACCGTCCTGGAGGAGAAAAGCAGCTTTCATCCCTCGTCCAACTGGGCTCCGGCTCTGACAGGTTTTCCCTTCTTCTGGGCTGGATAAGAGCCAATCTATCCACCGAGCTTTCAATCGAGACGCTTGCGGCCCATGCAGGAATGAGCCCCCGCAATTTTTCGCGCAGCTTCAAAACCGAGACAGGTATGAGCCCGGCAAAGGCCGTCGAAACGTTAAGGGTAGAGGCGGCCCGCGAGCGCATTCTCAACGCGCATATGTCCATAGAAGCCATCGCCGCCGAAACCGGTTTTGCAGATCCCGAGCGTCTGCGGCGCGCCTTCAACCGCATTTACGGCATGTCTCCACAACAGATGCGCCACAGCTTCTCCAACCCGAAGCGCCGTTTTGACTGAAGGGATATCGAACAGGTTTTACCTGTCACAAAGATCAATACGAACTGTTTTCCTTTAAGTTTACGCACTGACATAGTGACCATGTTGTTTCTCGAAATCATCCATCAAGGGTCACGAAATCATGGCAAGAATAGACTCTCAGATCAAAGCCTTCTCGACGGATGCCTATTCCCGCGGAAAGTTTCACACGGTCACAGATCAGGATCTGAAAGGAAACTGGTCTGTTGTCTTCTTCTACCCCGCTGATTTTACCTTCGTTTGCCCTACCGAGCTCGAAGATCTAGCTGATAACTACGCCGATTTTCAGAATCTGGGTGTCGAGATCTATTCAGTTTCTACCGACAAGCATTTCACGCATCGGGCGTGGCATGAGACCTCGCCTGCGATCGGCAAGATCGACTACGTGATGCTCGCAGATCCGACCGGGACGATCTCGCGCAATTTCGATGTCATGATCGAGGAAGCGGGCGTGGCGGATCGGGCAACCTTCCTGATCAATCCCGAAGGAAAAATCCAGTATATCGAGATCACGTCCGGAGGCGTTGGACGAAGCGCTCCTGCCCTGCTCGATAAGGTTCGTGCCGCGCAATATGTCGCCGCGCATCCAGGCGAGGTCTGCCCGGCCAAATGGAAGGAAGGCGAACACACGTTGTCGCCCTCCCTCGATCTCATCGGCAAGATCTAACCCGCTCTAGAACGCAACTTACAGCATCTCCAGTGACCCTTGCGATGCAGCGTGCTTCAGCACGCCACGCAAGGGCATCACAGCCCCGATCCAGGATGAAAACAATGCTCGACTCACCGATCAAGGACCAGCTGCGCAGCTATCTCAGCAATCTGCGACACAACATCACGCTCGAAACCAGCCTTGATGACAGCGACAAGGCGCGGGAGATGCGCGAGCTCGTCGACGACATCGCCGGCCTTTCCGACCGGATCACGGTCGCAGACGCTCCGGGAGATCTGCGGAAACCGGCTTTTCGTATCCGTCGGACCGATGGGGTTGAAGCAGCAACATTCGCCGCCATCCCCATGGGGCACGAATTCACCTCGCTCGTTCTGGCCCTACTCCAGATTGGTGGGCATCCACCCAAGATCGAGGCCGATATGGTCGATCAGATCCGCAGCCTAAAAGGGCCGCTACGTTTCGAGACCTACATGTCTCTGTCCTGTCAGAACTGCCCTGATGTCGTACAGGCCCTGAATGCCATGGCCGCTCTCAATTCAGACATTGAGCATACGGCGATTGACGGTGCCCTGTTCCAGCAGGAAGTCACCGAGCGCAATATCATGACAGTGCCGCAGATTTATCTGAACGGCGTTCCTTTCGCGTCGGGGCGTATGGATGTCGAGGCGATCGTCTCGAAGCTCGACACGGGTTCCGCCTCACGCAAGGCTGAGCAGCTTTCGGAAAAGGCACCTTTCGAGGTCCTGATCATCGGGGCCGGTCCTGCGGGTGCAGCCGCAGCCGTGTACGATGCTCGTAAAGGAATTCGCACAGGAATAGTGGGCGAACGCTTTGGCGGCCAGGTTCTGGATACAATGGCTATCGAGAACTACATTTCGGTGCCGGAAACTGAAGGCCCAAAATTGGCAGCCGCGCTAGAAAAGCATGTGCGCAGCTATGATGTGGACATCACGACAGGTCAGCGCGCTAAGGCTCTCATCCCGGCTGCCCAGCCTGGCGGCCTGCATGAAGTTCAGTTCGAGAGTGGCGCCATCCTGCACAGCCGATCTGTCATTCTCGCACCGGGCGCACGCTGGCGCAGCATGAACGTGCCGGGTGAAGAGGAATACCGCAACAAGGGCGTCGCCTATTGCCCTCATTGCGATGGTCCGCTGTTCAAGGGTAAGCGCGTCGCCGTGATTGGCGGTGGTAATAGCGGTGTGGAAGCTGCGATCGACCTCGCAGGTCTGGCAGCAGAAGTCACGCTGCTTGAGTTTGCTGACGTTTTGCGCGCTGACTCGGTGCTTCAGGACAAGCTGTTCAGCCTTCCCAATGTACGCGTCATCATGAATGCACAGACCACCGCTGTTGAGGGCGACGGTCAGCGGGTAACCGCCCTCGCCTATCGTGATCGCCCGACGGGCACCGAGCACAAGGTCGAACTCGAAGGGATCTTTGTGCAGATCGGGTTGGTGCCGAATACAGAGTGGCTGCGAGACAGCGTCGAGCTGAGCGATCGTGGAGAAATCGTTGTCGACAAGCATAATGCAACGTCGGTGCCGGGCATCTTCGGTGCAGGTGACGCCACCACAACGCCGTTCAAGCAGATTATCGTCGCGACCGGAGAGGGCGCTAAAGCTGGCCTTGCTGCGTTCGACTACCTGATCCGTCTCCCCTCGGCGTGATCGCTCAATCCTTCTGAGTGACGCAACAAAAAGCGGGCCTCCAGGCCCGCTTTTTTCGTCTCAATCTTCGAAAGGATCGCGCATCAGAATGGTGTCATCACGCTCGGGGCTCGTCGAGAGCAGCGTGACCGGTGCCTCGATGAGCTCTTCGATCCGACGGATGTATTTAATTGCGGCAGCTGGCAGATCGGCCCAGCTCCGCGCACCGAACGTCGTCTCCTGCCAACCGGGCATGGATTCGAAGACAGGCTTCAAACGTGCCTGAGCTGCGGGGCTCGACGGGAAAGACGTAATCGTCTGGCCGTCGAGTTCGTAACCGACGCAGATCTTCACTTCCTCGAACCCGTCCAGCACGTCCAGCTTTGTCAGAGCAATCCCGTTCACACCACCGACACGGGCCGCGCGACGGACCAGCACGGCATCGAACCAGCCGCAACGACGGGCACGACCTGTAACAGTGCCGAACTCACGCCCCCGTTCACCCAGCTTCTGCCCGACATCGTCGAACAGCTCTGACGGGAACGGCCCCTCACCCACGCGGGTCGTGTAGGCCTTGGCGATACCCAGCACGAAACCGACCGTACCGGGACCGACACCGCTGCCGCTCGCCGCGACGGCCGCGACAGTGTTGGAGCTGGTGACGAAGGGATAGGTGCCATGATCGACATCGAGCATGACCGCCTGTGCACCTTCAAACAGGATACGACGGCCAGCGCGGCGCGCCTCATCCAGCCGTTCCCAAACGGAACAGGCGAAGGGCAGCACGCGCGGGGCGAGCTTTGCCAGATGATCGAGAATTTCCTGCTTCGTGAATGTCGCAGCACCCAGACCCGCCAGAAGCGTGTTGTGATGCAAAAGCAGCTCATCGAGCTTCCAGTCGAGCGTTTCGGGCTCTGCCAGATCGCACAGGCGAATGGCACGACGGGCCACCTTGTCTTCATAGGCCGGGCCGATACCGCGTCCCGTGGTGCCGATCTTGCGATCGCCACGAGCCGCTTCACGGGCCCGATCGGTCGCAACGTGCAAAGGCAGAATTAGCGGTACGTTATCCGCGACCCAGAGTGTCTCGGGATTGACCACAAGACCCTGCTTGGAGACGCGATCAATTTCCGAGAGCAGCGCCTCCGGATCGACCACCACACCATTGCCGATCACGCCAGTCTTGCCGCGCACCAGTCCTGAAGGCAGCAAGGAAAGCTTGTAGACCTGATCGCCTACAACGAGAGTGTGCCCGGCGTTATGGCCGCCCTGAAAGCGGACAACGATATCCGCACGGCTGGCCAGCCAGTCCACGATCTTTCCCTTGCCTTCGTCACCCCACTGGGTGCCGATGACGGTGACGTTGGACATGCTCTTATCCCTTTACAGCGTGATGAGTTCGTCAGCGACGAAGATGAATGTGCAATTCAGGCGACGCGCCTCTGCCGCCAGATCCTCGACGAGGTCGTGACCGGCAACCGTGGCGTAGCCTTCCTTGCGAAGCCGCGCGGCCTCGGGTGAATCCTGCGTTTCAGCGGCAAGATAGACACGAGGACGCAGCGCGATAGGGCGTGCTGCGCGCAGCAGAACCTCAGGACGGAATGTCAGGCCGCAGGCCGCTTCGTCGCCTTGGGCCAGATAACGCCCACCACGACCAAGCTCCTCGCGTTGACTGCGGGCGAACACTGTCATGCAGATACCGGTATGATACTGCCACCCGCGAAACTCCGCCGGATCGACCGTCAGCCGAAGATGCGGCGCCCGTGCGTGCAGAGCCCGTACCACAGCGACGAGCCGCTCCGCATGCACCCGAATTTCCGCAGGCAGATCGATTTTTTCCAGAATGGCCAAGGCAGCAACGGAAGGGCCACAAGCCTCAACCAGCGCGGTCAGGACGGAAGCAACCGATCCCCCCAGCTCCGCGACAGCTGCCATATCCTTGCGATCTAGCGCATGAACGAGCTGGGCACGACGGGTACCCGTATAGCCAGACAGTGATACCAAAGCCTGGACCAGGGCGGGGCAGGACAGATCGAAAGAGTAATCGTCGATCCCCAGTTTTTCGAGCGCTTCCGCTGCAATCAGGACCACTTCACAATCGGCTGCGACTGAGTCGATGCCGATCAGCTCGATCCCGGCCTGGGTAATCTGACGCTCCCCCTCACGTCCCGGCGTCCCCACCAGAATGCAGGCCCCAGCATAAGACAGGCGCAGCGGGCGCGCCGTCGCAGCCAGACGTGTGGCCGCGATACGGGCAATCTGGGTCGTCATATCCGGACGGAGCGCCATCATGCGACGGGATTCCGGGTCCATCAAACGGAAGGTTTGCTCCTCGAGCGCCTGTCCGGCCCCATGCAGGAGCGATGTCTCAAACTCGAGCAAGGGGGGACGCACACGCTCATATCCATGGGCTGCAAACACATCCATGACCGATTCGATACCCTGCGCCTCGGCCTCGGCTTCATGCTGAAGCAGGTCGATAAATCCCGAAGGCAGAAGGGCAGTTCCGGGCTCGTCAGTCAGTTTCATGCTGTATGGTCCATCCTGACGCTTTCATAGGCCCAGTCGAGCCAGGGGAGAAGCGCTTCGATATCTTCGGCATCGATCGTTGCACCGCCCCAGATCCGCAAACCGGGTGGGGCATCGCGATAAGAGGCAAGATCGTAACCTGCTTCTTCCTTCATGATCTTGCTGGTCATTGCCTTGACGATCTTCTGCTGGGCCTCGACGGTCAGAGCTGTAAACCACGGGGCAACGATGCGCAGGCAGATCGACGTCGTCGAGCGTTGGGCTGGCTCGGCCGCCAGAAAATCCACCCAGTCCGTCTGCTCGACCCACTGGGCAACAACGTCGAAATTAGCTTTCGAACGCGCTTTAAGCGCAGTAAGCCCACCCAAGCTCTCCGACCATTTCAACCCATCCAGCGCATCCTCGACGCACAGCATGGACGGGGTGTTGATCGTATCGCCCTCAAAAATTGCGTCGATCAGCCCCTTCTTGTTAGTGAGGCGGAAAATCTTGGGCAAAGGCCGCGGCGAAGCGGTCTCCAGCCGTGCAATCGCACGAGGGCTCAGGGCGATCATGCCATGCGCTGCCTCACCCCCGAGAGCCTTCTGCCAGGACCACGTCACGACATCGAGACGGTCCCAGGGCAGATCCATTGCAAAGGCTGCCGACGTCGCGTCGCAGATGACCAGCCCCTCATGGTCTGCAGGAATGCTCTCGGCGTTGGGCACACGCACACCTGAGGTTGTGCCGTTCCAGGTCAGAACGACGTCATGCGACCAATCGATCTTCGAAAAATCGGGGAGCGCGCCATAAGGCGCCTCATGAACGGTCAGTGCCTCGATCTTCAGAACGTCGCGCAGATCCTGCGCCCAAAGCCCTGAAAAACTCTCGAACGACAGCACATCGATCGACCGCTCACCGGCGAGCGCCCAAAGAATCATCTCGACGGCACCCGTATCGGATGCAGGAACAATCCCGATCTTCCAGTCTTTCGGAGCTTCGAGCAGGCGGTGGGAACGGTCAATGACCTCCTTGAGCCGCGCACGCCCTTCCGGCGCCCGGTGCGACCGCCCGAGCAACGCGCCATCGAGCGCGCTCAATGTCCAGCCGGGCGCTTTGCGCAGGGGCCTGACGAGAAGAACGGGCGAGCAGGTTTTTTGTCTGGACGTTGGGGCATGATGGTCCGGCAAACTGGAAGAATGTCTGCGAGATATGCCGGAGGCAGACCCGACGGCGCAAGTCATGGCCCGGTCAACAGCATGTTTTCGATGAAAAATTTGGTACGAGAGGGGGGATTCGAACCCCCATGCCTTGCGGCGGTCGATTTTGAGCCGACTACGTCTACCGTTCCGTCACTCTCGCATAATGGACAACCTGTTAGCGAGGTTCCCGGGAAAACGCAACGGATACGCGCGAACGTGACACTCAGACCGGGAACTGCCGCGATCCCGCAAGCAGATGCGCAAAGCTTGTCGCAACTACAGGCGGAGAGAACAGAAAACCCTGTCCAGTCGGACACCCGATCTTCTGAAGCAGCATTAATTGCTCCTGCGTCTCGATCCCCTCTGCCACAACATCGACCGATACGGTCTCACCAAAACGGATAATCGCGCCGACGATCACTTCCATTGAAGGATCGATGCAGATCTTGCGGATGAAACTGCGATCGATCTTGATCGACGAGACCGGATAGTCTCTCAGGAAGCCCAGCGACGAATAGCCTGTCCCGAAATCGTCGAGGGTCAGCCGAACACCCGCACGACGCAACAAGGTAAGCGCCCGATGCATATAATGCTCACTGTTCTGGTAGAGCACGTGCTCTGTCAGTTCGAGCTCGATCTGACGCGCCGAAAGACCGAAGTGATCCAGGCGTGCCAGGAGTTTTTCGGCATAATCGTCCTGCATGAATTCGACAGGTGCCGCATTGATTGAAATATGCGGTGGCATCAGCCCCGCGCGGCGCCACAGTGCGATATCCTTGAATACGCGCTCCTGCACTCTGGCCGAGACGCGTGTCGCCAAATCGTAATTACGGAAAATCTCGGGAAACGACTCAGGCCCACAGGCTTTTTCTCCGGGGCGATGCCAGCGCATCAAAGCCTCAGCACCCGTGATACGCCCGTCCAACAATCTGACTTCGCCTGATAGGCAGGATAAATCAGATCCTGATCGAGCATCTGACGCACAGAATTGGTCTGGGCGGTCACCCCGTCAGCTCTTTTGGCCATACCCGGCTCGAAGAGGCGGAATCCCCCTCGTCCCTGAGCCTTGACATCGTTTAGAGCAAGCTGGGCCGCATTCCGGAGGCAAGGGAGCCGGTCCGTGTCACGAGGATAGATCGTCGCGCCGATACTTACCCCGAACCTGATCTGTTTGCTTCCATGACGGAAGGGCACATCGATCGAATTCAGCAGGGCCTGCGCGTACTCTGCCAGGCTTGCTGAATCCACGTCCCCTGTCACAAACGCGGAGAATTCGTCATCACCAGATCGCGCGATGTTATTCTCATGCGCGGCGACCGCTCTCAGACGACCCGCTACGAGCTTGAGCACCTGATCGCCGCATTCTCTGCCGAAGAGCTCGTTGAGATCTCCAAGATAGTCGACGTCGATCAGAAGTACGCCGAGGGATTTCCCCTCTTTCTGGGCTTGGGTGACCGCCTCTGACAACCGCGCCTCGAAATCAGCCCGTTGCTGAAGTCCGGTCAGACGATCAGGCGTTTTGTTTCGCGACGCCATCTCCCTGCCCAGAGCGCGGAACGCCCTTTGAGCCGAGTAGGATGCAGATTGAGCATTGAACCCTTTCTTCCCGGCTTCAGGCTTCCTGTTCGCCGTTGCCGCATCCTGTGTCTGACCGTTAACGGCGGTCACAGCGCCTTCGACGCGAAGCGCATCACGTAAAAGCTCGGGGCGGAGCGGAAGGACGGCCGCGAGATCAGCCGTCGTCTCGCATCCCAGCACGCTCGACGCTGCAGCCTGTACTGTTTCTTTCGAGAGCAGCCCTGTCACGTCAGGTAGCAGCGGCGTGGACACAGCCTCCGGGTGGCAGAACAGGATCCAGCCTCCGCTCTCGGATCCACCCATTTTCTGCCAGTGCAGATCGGTGGTGACCGGAACGCCATCGTGATGACGCAGCGCCACGTTTTTATGGACGCAATAGTCCTTCGGCGTGAGACAGCGTGCGGATCGGCACGCGATGCCGCAGGCGCGATCAAGCAACGCTGACCACATTATTGGCTCAGCAGCCATTTTCACACCGGAAAACTGCTCCCACCGCCTGTTCAGGTAGGAGATACGTCCATCAGCCTCGACATGGCAGACGAGCAAAGGCAGCCAGTCCAGCACATGACCGCCGACGCCCGGTCCTGCTTGCTTGGATGCTTCCTCCATCGACATGATGCCCTTTCGACCTATTCGAACCGGCCCAGTCGCCCGAGAAAAATCGTTATCGACTATAGGTCGGGAATCATGACCAGAACGTAAATTCTGCTGTGCGACCCATATTCTCTTAACGTTTTTTAAATCGCTACAAGCTTACGGGCGGCTTGCAAACCCGGAAACGTCATCCGGACCGCTTATAAACATTTTGTGTTTTGCACTACACATTAAGCGACAGCTCCCTCACGGGTTGCCTGAAGTCACGCCTCCAAAGCGCACATGAGACGAATATTCTGCAAAGCGGCGCCAGCGGCTCCCTTTCCCAGATTATCGAGGCGCGCTGTCAGCAGCACCTGACGCCGGGCCTCATTGCCGTGCACCCGCAACTCCATATCGTCACGATCAGCCAAACTCGCCGCGTCGAGCCTTGGGAGATCTGCCGCAGCAACGCTGACCTGAGACGCGCCATCATAATAGGCGTGAAGACACGCTTCGATATCCGACACACGCACAGTGCCGGAGAGATCGCTCAGATGCAGCGGGATCGACACGATCATCCCCTGCGCAAAATGACCAATCGACGGCACGAAGATCGGCCGACGAAGGAGCCCTGAGTACCGCATGATCTCAGGCACATGTTTGTGCTCCAGCCCCAGACCGTAGAGCTCGAAAGCGGGCCCATCTGCCTGCTCATGCGCTTCGATTTCAGAGCGACCACCGCCGGTATAGCCACTCACAGCGTTAATCGTGATCGGATAATCCGACGGCAACAGACCTGCGTCAATTAACGGTCGGAGCAGGCCTATGGCCCCGGTTGGGTAGCATCCCGGATTCGAGACATACTGTGCTCCGGCAATGCGGCCAGCTTGACCCGGATCAAGCTCGGGAAAGCCATACTCCCAATGATCGGCCACGCGATGAGCCGTGCTTGCATCGAGAAAACGCACATGGTCGAGCTCGGAAGCGAGGGCCACAGCCTCTCTCGCCGCGTCGTCAGGCAGACACAGCACAACGAGGTCGGCTTTTTGCATCATTTCGAGACGGGCCTGAGCGTCTTTACGCTTTGCAGGGTCGATGGAGAGTATCTCGACAGGCAGGGCGCGCAGGCGATCTCTGATCCCCAGACCTGTCGTGCCCGCCTCACCATCGATGAAGACCCGTGTCATCACTTCATTCCCTCACTAGAATATTCCATCTGGACGACCTAAGCGTTTACATGGCTTTGTCCACTGCATGATGGATAAAGATAAACTTTCACACCAAGGTTTTTCTCCCGAAGGTGCCGCCTCGCTCTCGCAGGGCGGCAAGCTCAAGGATCGTCACATCGCCATGATTGCCCTCGGGGGCGTGGTCGGTGCAGGCCTTTTCATCGGCAGCTCTGCCGCAATCGCTGCCGCCGGCCCCGCCATCCTGCTGACCTATATGGGCACAGGGCTGATGGTCGTCATCGTGATCCGCATGCTGGGTGAAATGCTGCTCGCTCGTCCCGGAATCGGGACTTTCATCGATTGTATCCGCGCGGCGCATGGGCATTGGGCCGGCTTCCTGTCCGGCTGGCTCTACTGGCTGTTCTGGGTGGTCACGATTGGCGCAGAGGCCATTGGCGGTGCCATCGCCATGCAGGACTGGATCAATCTTCCGGTATGGAGTCTCGCCTTTCTTCTGATCATTGTCGTGAATTTGATCAATCTCGTTTCGGTACGGGTCTTTGGCGAATGCGAATTCTGGCTCTCCCTCGTCAAGGTGGTCACGATCGTTGCCTTTTGTGCGCTTGGCCTGCTCAGCCTGAGCCACTTCATCGGTCCCCATCCGAAAGTCACCCACAACGTACTCGGTCATGAAGCTTTTTCCCTCATGGCTGGGGTGCCGTCCTTGCAACGGTGCCAACTGTTCTCTTCTCGATGATCGGCTCCGAATCCGCGACGGTCGCCGCCGCAGAATCGGAAAACGCCGAGGAAAGCGTCGCGCGCGTCACACGCACCATCGGTGCACGCGTCACCCTCTTCTATCTGCTTTCGGTGATTCTGATCCTGACGCTCGTGCCCTGGACCTCGATCGAACCCGGCTACTCCCCTTTCGTGACGGTCATGCGTCACATCGGTGTTCCGGGCGCCGCCATGCTCATGCAAATGGTGGTGTTCACTGCCATCCTCTCCTGCCTGAACTCGAGCATCTACATCACGTCGCGCACCTTGATGGGTCTTGCCGAACTCCGGGACGCACCGAGCTGGTTTGCCGCTCTCTCCCGTCGACACGTTCCCCAGCGAGCTGTCATCTTCTCGAGCCTGGTCGGGCTGGGCGTTGCCTTCTGCTCGATCCTCTCTCCCAAGCTGATTTTCGCCTTTCTGTTGGGAGCGACTGGCGCGGTCATGCTGCTGATTTATGTGCTGATCGTGTCCTCTCACAGGATCTTCCGCCAGGCCGATCCTCAGAACCGTGCCTTCACCCTTCCGCTCGGGAATGCGCTCAATTTCGGCATGATCGGCGGCATCGGTCTGGTTGTTCTCGCCATGCTCATCCAGCCGGCGCAGCGCCAGACCATCACGGCTAGCCTTGTCAGCGTCGCTGCGATCCTCGCGCTCTATGCCTTGTGCCGCAGAGGGCGATAGGACAGAGTTCCCAACCTCAATCATGATCAGGATGACCGGTATGAAGCCCAGCTGCACTCTCTCCCTCATCCTGACCAGTCTGGTCTGGGCGTCTTTCCCTAACGCTCAGGCCCAGCCCGCTGCAGCTTCGTCGGCGACGCGCACGCCCGACAGCGCTATGTCAGCATCTCTGCTCGCGTCCGAGGCCCGTCCGGCCGCTGATCGCGCGCGTGACGCCCTGCGCAAACCACAGGATCTCCTTGCGCTCGCACCACTTCAGAAAGGGGCCGTCGCAGCCGATCTGATGCCGGGAGGAGGCTATTTCACGCGTTTGTTGAGCCTGGAAACGGGTCCGTCCGGTCAGGTCTTTGCCGTCGTGCCCGCGGAGATGGTCGCGCGACATCCCCAGATTGCACAAAAAGCCAAGGCCATTGGCGGTAGCCCGGATTTCGGCAATGTCTCGGTCGTCGTGACGCCAATTGTCGATTTCCGCGTCGATAAACCGCTGGACCTCGTCTGGACCTCGCAGAACTACCACGATGTGTACGGCGGAATGGGACCCGAAACAGCTTTGCGTATGGACAAGGCCATCTTCCAGGCACTCAAGCCTGGCGGTATTTTCATGGTGATCGACCATGTGGCCCTGACCGGCACCGGAACGACCGCACCGAACACCCTCCATCGCATCGACCCGGCCCTGATTATCCAGCAAGTTGAATCCGTCGGGTTCCAGCTCGTCGCCAACAGCGCCGTCTTGCGTAACCCGGCTGACAGCCACACGCTGCCGGTGTTCGATAAAGCGATCAAAGGCCACACGGATCAGGTCGTCCTGAAATTCCAGAAGCCATTAAAGCCAAAATTCGACGACTGATCCGTCGAACATGCCCATAAGTGGAAAGCCACGAAAACGCTGTCTGTACGCGGCGGCGCCCCCATATTGCCGGAGCCTGTCTTGAACGCTGCTGAAGAACTCGATCGTCTGCTTTCCATCATGATCCGTCTGCGCGATCCGCAGACCGGCTGCCCGTGGGATCGGGTTCAAACACACGAAACCATCGCTCCTTTCGCAATTGAGGAAGCCTATGAGGTCATGGACGCCATCGCCCGCGAGGACTGGCAGGCACTGCCCGATGAGCTGGGCGATCTGCTTCTGCAGGTAATTTATCAGGCACGCATCGCCGAAGAGGCGGGACGCTTCAACTTCGCTGATGTCGCGCGTCAGATCAGCGACAAGATGATCCGCCGTCATCCGCATGTCTTTGCCGATCAGGAGCTCGATTCCGATCTCTGGGAACGCAACAAGCAAGCGGAGCGCGCAGCAAAATCGGAATATGGTGTTCTGGCAGGCGTTGCTCCCGCTCTCCCCGCGCTCATAAGGGCCGAAAAACTGGGCAAGCGCGCCGCCCGTGTGGGATTTGACTGGGACACTCCGGAGCAGGTTCTGGAAAAAATCAACGAGGAACTCGCTGAGGTGCGCGCCGAATTGCCACTCGGCGACAAGAGCCGTCTCGAAGACGAGGTGGGCGATGTTCTGTTCACCGTTGCCAGCCTTGCCCGCAAGCTCGGCCTCGATCCGGAGGCCTGCCTGCGCCAGGGCAACGCCAAATTCACCCGACGAATTGAAGCCATGGAGGCTATCCTGGCCGAAACCGGCTCCACGCTCTCGGATCTCGATCTTGCCGCACAAGAGGCCCTCTGGCGCGAGGTCAAGATAAGGCTCGCTTTCCCTCTGTAGAGCTGATTGAGTTCGACGAAGTAGCGCACAGCAACCCTCAGCTTTTCACCAAACACAAGACCGGGAGGTCGTAGAGGGCCTGCGGTTCTATGCTCATCACACGCCTTACGTTCAGACGGGAAGTACCCTATTTCGACGAATTCTTGTTGCGAATGCTTCTTATTATCATATATTTAATCTCATTGTTTTTAGGAATCCAGCAAGGTTGCCACTTTGAGCTATTTACTTCTCGCTGCGTTGAATCGACGTTCGTTTGCTTTTTCTGCCGTTCTTGCGATGTGCACAGCTTTACCAATCCCAGCAAAAGCACGGGATCGCTCCCAAACTAATCCAAATTCGGGAGAGAGAGTCCCTCGAGAAAATATGAAGGATAAAAAAAACGAGGGATGAGCACATCCTCGTATACGCAAAGCGCGAAAATATGATGCAGGTATTATCAGGTGGCAACCTTGGTGCACTTGGTAACCTAAAAGGCCTCGATACTCCCTTCAATATAAGAACCTACACATCGAGCCTCATTCTTAATCAACAATCTCGAACGCTAGGCGAAGTCCTCTTAAACGATCCCGCCGTGCGCACGACTTACGGTTTCGCCAATTATTCGGAAACATTCGTTATTCGAGGCTTTGAAACCAAGAGCGGTGACGTCGCACTTGACGGGCTCTACGGGGTGGCACCAGACCAAATTGTTTCGCCGCAACTTTATGAGAAGGTTCAGGTTCTTAACGGCCCGAGCGCTTTTTTATTCGGTGCTGCTCCTGGTGGCTCCGCGCAGGGTGGCAATATTAATTTAGAGTTCAAGCGTGCAAAAAATAAACCCATCACGCGTATCACCGCCGATTACACGGGGAGCTCTATGGGCGGTGGGGCCATTGATATCGGTCGACGTTTTGGGCGCGATAAGGCATTCGGCTTGAGGGTCAACGTGGCGGGACGTCGCGGGACGACAAGTGTTGATCGAGAGCGTCGTCATTCTCTGGTCGCAGGTGCCGCATTTGATTGGCATGATCCATCTAAGCATACTCGTGTTGCGATCGACCTTGATTACGAAAACGAGGGTGTCAATGCTGGGCGTTTGGGAGTGTTCTTCCCATACAGATCGAATTCATCGAACCCGATTGCCGTTCCACGTCCTCCTTCGCCGAGCACAAATTACGCTCAACCGTGGTCTTATACGGATCTAAAATATATCTTTGGAAAATTGAAAGCCGAACATGATTTTGGCGACCATCTAACAGTATACGTAAATTTCGGCGCGTTAGGCGGGGACGAAAAAGGAAATTACGGAAATACGACGATTATTAACACACAGACAGGAGATGCTTATAACGGAGGGACTAATGGCCCCGATCAGGTAACAAATGAAAGTGTGCAAAGTGGTGTGCGTTCAAATTTCGAGACAGATCCTATCAAACATGAGGTAAATGTCGGAGGTTCAGCGCTCTGGAATAGAGATGCCACTGGTTATGCATCAACAACTGATGACACCAGACAGTATACGAATATTTACGATCCAATTTTATCTCCACTTCCGCCGCCTGAGACTGATATTAGTGGCAATTTTGGAAAATCAAACTTAGCCAATCGTAAGCGTCTTTGGAGCTTATTCTTCTCCGATACAGTCAAGATGTTTGATGATAGGTTTTCATTAACTGCCGGATTTCGCTTTCAGAATATTGGAATAAACACTTACGATTACCAGCGTGACGATGGACAAAGTATAAACAGGTATTCAAAAGGGAAGATTAGCCCAATTATAGGATTTGTATTTCATCCCACGCGTCACTCAGCATTATATTTCAATCGGATTGGGAGTCTCGCTCCAGGTTTAACTGCGCGTGGCAATGTTGTTAACAAGGGCCAGATCTTTCCACCATACGCGACAATTCAATATGAAGCAGGAGTCAAATACGATACTGGTCATTTCACGACTACAATCGACGTTTTTCAATTGAATCAACCGAATGGGGTAAATATCCCTATTGGTGACTCCGGTAAGCAGCTCTTCGTGCTAAACGGAACGCAACGGAACCGCGGGGCTGAGCTCAACATTAACGGTCGAATACTGAAAGGATTACGCTTTAATGGTGGCACCTCAATCATAGAAGCAACGCAACTAAATACCTTTGATGCTCCGACAGAAGGGAAGCGTGCCGTCGGGGTTCCCGGTTACTACATAAACGGAAACCTTGAGTACGATTTACCGTTTGTCGAAGGGGCCACCGTTACAGGACGTGTCGTCCAGACCGGGCATCAATGGGTAGATCAAGCTAATACTCTACGAATACCGAACTGGACGCGCTTCGATCTTGGTGCCCGTTGGAGTTTTGTTGTCGACCACAAGGCTTTGACGGCAAGATTTGGTGTAGACAATATCGCTAACGCCCGTTTCTGGCAGAGCAGTTTCAATGGTTATTTGATCCCCAACTTGCCTCGTACCTTCAAGTTGTCAGTGACTGCAGACCTTTAGGCTTTGTCAAACCTCTTAAACAGACTGCGCTAGAGTTCTTATTAGAAGCATAGCCCCCACCGCAGTCAACATAGAGAGGCTTTCACTAGGCAACGCATCGTGGACGCTTCATGGCAAGGTACCAGTCCTGACGGGACCACCTGCCATTTCGCGCCGTGCCGGTGGCGGCAGAAAATCGCAAATGCAGTCCAACGCAGTTGGCACAGCACACGTTCTCTTCCTAAGACGCGCCGCGTTAACCTGAGGCTCGCAGATTTGCCACTCATCAAGGGATAACACAGCACGCCTCATGCTCATCACGAAAAGCGGCAACACCAAACCTCACCTTTCCGCCAGAAGATCTTAGAGCCAATCTACTGGAGATCGATACCCAGGGGATAAAAATGGCTGTTTTACAGAGCTCCATTGAAACGATGAGAACGCAATGAACCACCATATTTAACTAACAGATCGAACTCGACAATAAAACGTGCAGAGCTTCTCTGTGATCTCAAGATTGTAGGATCATCTGCACTGGTATGAGCCGCAGTGCATTTTATCGCGACGCAAATGTTATATTCTGCCTCTGTTGGGCACTCGGCTAAAGGTGGATTGTTTTCTAGTTGGGACTACATGCCGACACCTTTAACGCAAAAATCAGGCTTCTAAAGCGTCAGCGATGTTTTTGGTAACCACGTCAGTTGAAATCAGTTTGGAACACTCGAACTGCCGCTCGGTGTTGGCGTGCCTCGGGCACCAGAGAAAATCATTATGGTCGAACATGTGACGGGGGTCGTTCCAACAGGAATTGCAGGCATGCCATGAAATGATCCGCCAAGGCGTCTGAAACTCGTTATTCGGATGCGTAAAGCCGGAGATCATGACCGTCTTCGTGCCTGCAGCCCAGGCGAGCCAGCTCAGGCCAGAGCTCAGACCGACAAAAAGATCCGCGTGTTTGAGCCAGCGTGCACGCTCCGTCAGAGGACGATTACCTGTCTGATCTTCTGCCCCATGGGGTATCTGATTCCAGACGATGCCAGTACCGCTATAGGGCTTCTGATCGATGCAGATCACGCGATAGCCACGCTTTTTGAGAAACGCTATGACGCCCAGCCACCCGCCCGGGTTATTCCAGTATTTGCACTGCGACGAGGCTTGGGTTGCAATGCACACATAAGGCTCTTCGATCGGACGTGTATCGTCTTCGAGGACGATTTTCGGCGCTGACTCTGTGGGATCGACTCCCAGAATGTAGCCCGCCGTGCGATGCAGACCGACATAGCGGAAATCGCAGGGCTGATTAATATTGTCAGTATCATCGAAAAAGAGACCGACATGATAGGTCGCGTAGATCTGCGAACGCAGGGGGCTTTCTTCGAGATCTTCCTTCGTCGTCAATTCGATTTCAGGATAGGCCTTGGCGAAAAGCGGGATGAAAACACCTGCCAGACAACAGATAACCCGCGCCCCGCTCTGCTCTGCAAAACGCGCCACATAAGGGAACCAACCGAGCGTATCACCGAGAGTTCCGACAGGGAGCTGCACCAGCACAATCTTGTCACGTGCATCGAACTCATGATGCAAAACCTGAGTTTCTGTGCCGTCCGACGCAATACGCTGCACATCGATTGCAAAACGAATATAGAATTTCTTGGTCGAAGAGAGGTGCCCCTCTTCAAGTTCGCCCTGATAGATAATCGTTGAATTATCCAGATCCGTCAGTGTCGCCCGCCAGCGCCCGTCAGGCTTAGGCGGCAACAGAACGCGGGCGCCCCAGTTGAAGTCGAAATAAATGCCCTCTCCCGCATCATTTGTCGGCAGATCTGTCGGCACCAGATAAGGATTAGGCTCCGCAGCAGCCTCTTTCGAGCCTCCAGATGAAGCCCGTGCCTCGGGGTTAGGAGCGTTGGCAGAGCTTTCTATGGACATTGACTGCTTTGATGCCTTTACAAAAACTGGTGGAGCCCGAGAGAGACGTGTCGGAAATACTTCTTCTAATTCGTGCCCACATTTAGGGACCAGCTTTTCTTACTTCAACGCGTAAAACGCCTTGCTCTCTTTCATATGATAACGATCTTTCCTCATATTTCACGCTCATCACCTCTGAAAGCTCCATCCATCAATGGTCGGGACGGGCATCTAGAAGGCCCGCAGCAACGCGACCAATTTCGATCAATTTTTCGCGGCTTGCTCCGTCACGGGCCTGAACGCCGAGCCCCTGCAGCACGGTGCTGAAAAAACCTGCCAGGACATCGATCTCGAGACGGGGCGCTAGATCTCCCTCCTTAACCCCGATGGAAAGGCGCAGGCGCATCGCGTCCTCACTGAAGCGCCTCATATCGATCATCATCCCTTTCAGCCGGGATTGAGCCGGAGAGCATTGCGTAACCGCTGCTGCAATCATGCATCCTGCGGGTCGATCGCTCCGCGTGAATTCATACGCAGCAACCTCGAAGAGCGAGCGGAAGGCTGCTGCCGTTGTCGCGCTATCAGCCAAAGCTGCGTTAAACCAGGTACCAGCCTGCTTTGCATAAGCCTCGATCGTCTCGTGATACAACGCCTCCTTGCTCCCAAAGCTGTTGTAGAAACTCGAGGCGCTGATCCCCATGACTGCAATCAGCTCATCGAAGCTCGTCCCCTCATATCCACGGTCCCAGAAAAGACGCATGGCGGCATCAACCACTGCGTCCCGGTCAAATGCGGGAGGGCGGCCCCTCGGCCGCCGAGTGGTCGAACTTTTTTTTGGATCCATCGCTCCAGAAATCCTTGAAACCCGAGACTGACGCCTCATATGCATGATGTTGGAGCAATCGCTCCACAAATAAAGACATGGACCCTACTCTTTTCCCTCTTTGCGTATGCCGAACCGTTTTCTCCAGGCCAGGCACGCAGCCCTTCAGGAAGACCATTCATGAGCAAGCTCTCAGGTAAAGTCGCAGTCGTTACGGGTGCCTCCAAAGGAATTGGGGCCGAAATCGCCCAGGCTCTGGCGAAGGAAGGGGCTTCGGTTGTCGTCAATTACGCTTCCAGCCGCGAGGGGGCGGACAAGGTCGTCGCCGCCATTACCGCTGCAGGCGGCAAAGCCGTCGCTGTGCAGGGCGATGTCTCGAAGAAGAGCGATGCAGGCAACCTGATCGACAAGGCCATCAGCAGCTTCGGTCGGCTCGATATTCTGGTGAATAATTCGGGCGTCTATGAGTTCGCCGGGATCGACGACATCACAGAATCCCATTTCCATCGTCTCTTCGACATCAATGTGTTGGGCACCCTGCTCGTCATTCAGGCCGCGAGCCCGCATCTTGGTGAAGGCGGTAGCATCATCAATATCAGCTCGGTCGTCTCGCGCGTTACTCCGGCCCATTCTGCCGTTTATACCGGCACGAAGGGAGCCATCGACGCCATCACCAGCTCACTGGCGAAAGAGCTTGGGCCGCGTCAGATCCGGGTCAATGCGATCAATCCGGGCCTGATCAAGACTGAAGGAACGCAGACGGCCAGCGTGATCGGGTCGGAGATGGAACAGGGTGTCATCGCCCAGACGCCTCTCGGTCGTACAGGCACCGTGCAGGACATCGCCCCCCTGGCCGTTTTCCTCGGCTCAGACGACTCCCGCTGGCTCACGGGCGAGACCCTTATCGCCTCGGGCGGCCTTCGCTGACCTACGCAGGCAGATCACGGGAAGTCATTCCCTGATCTGCCTGATTTTCACCCTCTCAGGGCGCGTGATGTTTTTCGGCGGCAATCCAGTCTTTGACACGCTGACGCAGCAGAGCAAGCGGCATCGCGCCTTCGTCCAGAACGAGATCGTGGAAGCGCCTCTCATCGAATGCAGTGCCGAGCGCTTTTTCGGCCTGATGGCGCAGATCGAGAATGGTTAGCTCCCCGATTTTATAGCCGAGCGCCTGACCAGGCCATGAAATGTAGCGATTGGTCTCGTTCTGGATATTTTTCTCCGCAAGCGCCGTGTTCTCCCGCAGACAGGCCAGTGCCTGATCGCGTGACCAGTTTTTCCAATGAATACCCACATCCATGACCAGACGGCAGGCGCGCCACATTTCCATCGAAAGCTGACCGAACCGTTCATAGGGCGTTGGATAAAGTCCGATCTCGCTCACGATCTGCTCGGAATAAAGCGCCCAGCCCTCCACAAAGGCCGTTGTCGCATAGTCGCGTCGAAATCCCGGTAGATCGGACATCTCCTGCGCCAGCGCGATCTGGATGTGATGCCCGGGCACACCCTCATGCGCGACCAGAGACGGCAATTCGTAAAGCGGTCGCTGATCGAGATGCGAGGTATTGATCATCAGCCCACCCGAAATCCCCAGAGCCGGGCTCCCCGGATCGTAACGCCCGGTCGTGTAGCCTTCTTCAATCGCGCGCGGCACCTCGCGCACACCATAAGTCAGACGGGGCAATTTGCCGATCAGCCTTGGAAGTTCGCCATCGATCTTCTTGGCGAGGAAACTCGCCCGCTCGAGCAGCGCCTGACGTGAGGTGACATAAAAGCGCGGATCGGCCTTGATCGTCGCAACAAACGCCTTGAAATCCCCGTGAAAGCCAACCGCATCCATCTGATGCTGCATCTCCCGATGGATACGTGCGATCTCGGATTGCCCGAGCTCGAAGATACGGTCAGGGGTCAAACTGGTCGTGGTCTCGCTCTTCACGAGATAGGCGTAATAAGCGCGCCCGTCTGGCAGGGAGGACGCACCAAGGCTGTCACGGCTTGCCGGCAGATATTCGGTCTCGAAAAACCGGGCCAGCGCCTGTTCGGCTGGTTTGATCTTCTCATGCACGATCCGCTCGCCCTCGGCGCGGAGCGACTGACGCAACGCGGCGGGCATGGTCTTGGGCAGCGTGTCGAAAGGACGCAGGGCAGGATTATCCCGCTCGGGAAGTTCTGCCTGCCCTTTAGCCGCATGCAGGGCGATTTCAGCGATCAGGCGCGGCTGGACAAATTGCGTGGCAATGCCTCTGCGCATATTCTCCGTCTGCTGGGCATCATAGGTGGCGATACGCGCCATGCGGACCAGCCAGTGCCGTGCGTCAGCTTCACTGCGCAACGGCGTATTATCGGCCGCATAGCCGACTTCCTGATAGAAGCCTTCATCGCTAGTGAAGGGGATACGCGAGGGATCGAATTTCTGCCCTTCGATCGCCAGATCATTCTCCCAGATCATCAGCTGTGCACTCAGCAACGCCTCGCCCTTAAGCGTCGAGAGATCGAGATGAGACAGACGCTCCCTGAAGGCCAGTCTCTGCTTCAGTCTTGCGGCCTCAGCCTGAGGCGTATCATCAGGCCAGCGCTCGGCAGCGTCCTGATCGCCCCGCGATGCCGCAGAAACCGGATCGAGCGCTGCGGTGAACCGGTCATAATCGCTGACAATGCTGTCGATCCCGTCTGCTTTGGCCTGGAGTGGCAGAAGCACGAGGCTTGCCCCCATCAGAAGAGCAAGTTTGCGGCCTGTATCGCGCCTGTTTTTCTGCTGCCTGAGCATCGCATTTCCTGACAAAACGGTTCGACGTCATAACGACCATTTCCGCTGAATGCGTCAATGGAGACCCGGTCAGAAATGAGCCAAACTTCCTAGCCCAGGTCCCGCATCGTTACATTTTCGATGCCAATCGAGGGACAGCCCCAGAAGCTCAAACACACGGGACACAAGCCCGTCATGTCACCGAAACTTAACCCAAGTGCGAGAGGGGCGGCGGTATTTCTTCCGGCACTCTTCCTCCATTTTTCCGCCAACAGGGTGCTTTCATGCTTCTACCAAGACGCCGGTTTCTTCGTTCCGCAGCCCTGACCGGCCTTGCTGCGGGAACGGTCGGTCTCAGTGACCGCGCTCTTGCGCTCGTGCCTCAGCGCCCTGCTCTGCTGCCCCACGAAACGTTCAATTTTCTCTTTCTGACGGACACGCATATCCAGCCTGAGCTGGCCGCCTCCAAAGGCTGTCTCGATTGCTTCCGCCAGGCACGAACGGCTCAGGCCGATTTCACCATTCAGGGGGGCGACCATGTTTTCGACGCGCTCGGTGTGCCGAAATCCCGCGCCCTGAGCCTGATGGATCTTTACAAGCAGACAGCCGAGACGCTGGGCCATCAGGTTTACAACACGATGGGCAACCACGATTGCATGGGCATCTACACCAAGAGCGGGATCGAGCCCTCAGACCCGCTCTACGGCAAGAAATATTACACCGACAATTTCGGCGCGCCCTATTACTCCTTCGACCATAAAGGCGTGCATTTCATTGTGCTGGATTCCATCGGCATCACGCCCGACCGCGCCTATGAAGGGTATATCGACCCGGCACAGCTCGCCTGGCTGAGCCACGATCTCGCCTCGATGCCGGTTGGCACACCGGTGATCGTGTCGACCCATATTCCGCTTGTCACCGCGGTCGACGACTACGCCCCGCCTCCCGGCAAGGCCCCGACCCATCAGGGCATACGCGTCAAAAATGCCTATCAGGTGCTCGACCTGTTCGACCATTACAACGTGATTGGCGTTTTTCAGGGCCACACCCATGTGTACGAGACCGTTGTCTGGCACGGCATTCCCTACATCACCGGCGGTGCCGTATCGGGAAACTGGTGGCACGGCACGCGGCTGGGCACGCCTGAGGGCTATCTGAGCGTACGCGTCGAGAAGGGACGCGTCATTCCCGACTACATCACTTACGGCTTCAAAACCATCGACCCAAAAAACACCTGATCGACACGACTTTCCGCGCGCTCTGGACGAGCCGGAACGCGCGGAGTAAGGCCAGTCCATGCGGTTTTTCGTCCCCATGACCCCGGTCTGTCGTCCGCTCTGCGATGAAAAGCCCCGACAGCACGGCGGGCTCACCTGATGCTCGTCAAGGAACTGCCCTGGCGCTCGCCAGACGCTTTCATCGCGCAATATGGAAACGAACCCTGGTCTGCGCTTCTCGACAGCGGCGGCGCAGCCAATGACCGTGCGCGCTGGTCGTTTTTCTGCTGCCGCCCGTCTGCGACACTGAAGGGTGACACGCCGTCGGACTGGGCGCGTCTGGCTACGCTGCTTCCGCCAGAAACGCAGGCGTCCTCCCTGCCCTTTACCGGAGGGCTGATCGGTCTTGCGAGCTACGAGGCCGGTCTTGCTCTCGAAAAGATCCCCTCTCGTCATGCGCCTTTCATCCCGGACCTGACCCTCGCCCGTTATGAGGCGCCTTCGTCTTCGACCGTCTGAACAAACAGCTCTTCTGGGGCAGTTTCTGCGATGCGCCCCCTCCTGTTCCCTTGCCGCGCTGCTCAGCGCCCACCGTTTCGCTCCCTCCCCTGACTTTCACGCCCGATCTTGACCGCGACGGGTTTTGCGATGTGGTGAGGGACATCATTGCCCGTATCAATCAGGGCGAGCTGTTTCAGGCCAATCTGACAACGCAGTTCCGAGCCATCCTCGAAGCCCCGCTCTCAGCAAGCGCGCTTTATCGTCGGGTAAGGCGCGTCTCTCCTGCTCCTTTCGGGGCCTATTTCAACACGCCGGATTTCGCCCTCCTCAGCGCTTCAGTCGAACGTTTTCTCAGCATGGACTACAGGCTCATCGAGACGCGACCGATCAAGGGCACGGCGCCACTTGGGCAGTCGCCGGAAGAAGACAGCATTATCGCCTTGGCTCTGGCACATGACGACAAGGAATATGCCGAGAACCTGATGATCACCGATTTGATGCGCAACGATATCGGTCGCGTCGCGCATCTCGGTTCGGTGCATGTGCCCGATCTGTGCAAGGTCGAGCGTTTCACGCATGTGCATCATCTGGTTTCGGCTGTTCGCGGACAGCTCAGCGACGGTCTGACCGCGCTCGATCTGCTGCGCGCAACGCTGCCTCCCGGTTCGGTGACAGGTGCACCCAAACATCAGGCCCTGAAAGTCATCGACGCAACTGAGCCTGCGTCACGAGGCGCCTATTGCGGCAGTCTTTTTCGTATCGGGGCCGACGGCGCTCTGGATAGCAGCGTCGTCATCCGCAGCCTCGTGCTCAAATCCGATTGCCTCACTTTGGGCGCCGGATGCGGGATTACCACGCTCTCGGACCCCGAACGCGAATATGAGGAACTCCTCCTCAAAGCTGCTCCCCTCCTAGACATGTTCCGGCCATGACCTATGCCTCGCTTAATGGAGATCTGATCACCACGGATCAGCTTGCGATCGATCCCTCGGATCGGGGCTTTCTGCTCGGTGATGGTGTGTTCGAAACCATGCGTCTGAGCCGGGGCCGCATCAGGCGTCTTGAAGCGCATCTCGCCCGATTGGCTGAAGGCGCGACGCTCCTTCAGATTCCTCTTCCGCCTGTAGACAGGCTGCGTGCTTCCCTTGAGGCTCTCATCGAGGCCAATGGTCTGCAGTCAGGGTCTTTACGGCTGACGCTGACCAGAGGACCGGGACCCCGAGGGTTATTGCCTGCCGCCAAAACGTCTCCCACACTTCTGATTACACAGGCCTCACCTGCGCCCCCATCGGGCCCATGTCATCTTCATCTCAGCCGTTATCGCCGGGACGGCAGCTCGCCCCTCAGCCGAATCAAACATCTGAATTATTTGCCGCAGATTCTTTCCCGCCTCGAAGCCGATCAGGCAGGATATGACGACGCGCTTCTTCTGGCTGCCGATGGCGTGCGTATTGCCGAAGCAAGTGCTGCGAGCCTTGTTGTTCTCTCACAGGGGCGACTGGTTACGCCTCCTTTGCACGATGGCGCGCTAGCAGGCACAGCGCGTGCCGAGCTGCTCCGGTTGGGTCTATGCAAGGAAAGAAGCCTGACTCTCGATGACCTCAAAGCTGCCGAGGCGGCGTGGCTTGTGAACAGCCTGTCGCTCAGGGAAATCACCGGGATACTCGACGACGCGATTGCGCAAGACGCAGCGTTGACGAAACATCTGCATGACTGCCTTTTCGAACCCGTGCCGTGATGCTCGCCGTCAGAATTTAGCAACGCGTCAGAGCACGGGGCCGATCATGGCCAGCGCGTTGTGCCACAGACGGCGATGCCAGGGCCAGGCACGCACGGCCTCAAGCGTGACCTCATCCGAGGCATCGAGATAGCTCTGCTGCCGCGCCCGTATCTCGGCCGTAAATGCCTCATCACTGAGCAGAATATTGTTTTCGAAATTGAGGTCAAAGCTGCGGCGATCTAGATTGGCAGAGCCGATCATGGTCATGCGCCCATCGAGTGTCAGCGCCTTGGTGTGCAACAGGCCATGCGGGTATTCGAACAGACGCACGCCAGCTTCCAGAAGCTCTTCATAATAGCTGCGGCTCGCTCCGGCGACGATCCAGGAATCATTGCGCGCCGGGACGGTCATCGTGACCCGAACGCCCCGCCGTGCGGCGGCGCAAAGCGCTGCCTGTATAGGCTCATCGGGCACGTAATAGGGCGTCGTCACCGTCAGCTCTGTCGCCGCAGCATTCATGAGCGACGTGAACACTTCCGGCATCGCGGCATAACGCAGGGCTGCGCTGGTCCCAATCACCTGTGCGACGAAGCCGTCCTGCTCTTCCGTGATGTCAGCGGCAGCGATGAGCGGACCGAGATCCTCCTCCGTATGCGCCATCCAGTCTGTCGCAAAGAGGTGCTGGTTCTGCAGCACGACCGGACCTTCAAACCGTGTCATGAGATCGACCCAGGCGCAAAACGCGCCTTGACGCGAAATTCCGGGTCAGCGCAGTTCTGACTGCCACAATAGGTCAGACGATTATCGATCACGACGATCTTGCGGTGATTGCGCATGTCCATACGGCCATGCAGCGGCCAGGTGATCATGTTCCCCATTGGCATCGCACGCACCAGATGTGCGCCGGCCTGCTCCATTTTCTTCCAGGCCGGATGGGCGATCAGGCGACGCGATCCCAGCTCGTCGGCCATCACGCGGCAGGTGACGCCACGCGACGCTGCACGACAGACCGCGTCGATGATTTTTGTCCCGTTTCGATCTGTCAGCCAGATATAGAAACAGATGTGCACGTGATCGATCGCCGCATCGATATCGCGCACCATGGAGTCGATTGCCGCATTTGAATCCGGCATCAAAATCGCCCGGTTACCGCCCTGCGGCAGGTAGCCGCTTGCCGATTGCCCAACACGAAACAGCGGCGCCAGACGGGGCGGCAAATGATATCTGCCCTCCGCGTCGATCAGATCGTCACTTTGCTTACCCGGAACGGGCAGCGCCTTGCGCGCCTCGTTGATCCGGGCGACGAGACGGCGCCCCATATTGGTTTCGCCTAACATCAGATAGGCGAGTGTCCCGATCACTGGCAGGGCCGCGATGATCGCAATCCAGGCGACGCGTGAGGCCGGTTGACGATGCGGACGCAGCAACGCTCGCGCAATGAATACCATCTGAACGGCAAAGTTCAGCAAGGCCCCTGTCAGGCGCCAGCCAGTCATTTCCATGAAAGGACGCTCTTACCCCCTGCGTCTCGGCTGCAAGGCGATTTACTGCGCTGCAAGCTTTTCGGTTTTGTCGGGCAGGAGCCTGAAACGCAGGCGCATGACCGAAGCGCCCACATGAGCGCCAGAGATTTGCATCTTGAGATCGAGCTTTACACCGTACTGGTTTTCAAGCACGGCCGCACCGACACCTGAACCGACAGCCGCATCGGCTTTGACCGTCCAGTACGTCCCATCGAACTGATCGAGCTTCGCAAGGTCTGTGACCGTGCCCGTCCCCTTGACGTTGATATAGCCAAGAGAGGCGATCCCGCCGCCACCGATCTCGAAGCGATAATCCTTGCCATTATGGTGCAGGATCCCTTTGCCCCACTCATAGCCGAGACCGCCGCCAACTTCCTTGAGGGTAAAGCTGATCGTGGTTGCCGCCGTGTCGGCTTTGGGAGCAGAGATCTGCGAGACCATGTCGGTCGAGGCAGCAGAACCAGCCAGGGCAGGCAGACTGAAGAAGCAGATCGGCAGGGATGCGGCGAAAGCCGCAAAAGAACGTGGGTACATGACCTTCGTCTCCTTCATGGTCGACCGGACGCGCCATCCGGGTCTCGAAACCTGGCCTGTCCTGAACCCATCTTACTCCCGATCCCGGCCCCTGCAAATCACCATGTTCCGAAGAAGAAGGCCCGTCAGGAGAAAGAACGGCCGCGCAAAGGTTTCTTCTGGAGTGGCCACCTGTCCCGCGCCTTGCAGCGGGGACAGGGATCAGGATGAAAAACAGATTGGGGAGTGTTCTCCCCAATCCTTCTTTCGGCGAGGCTCAGAGCTGCGGCATGGCGCCGTGAACGGGCAGCAGGGCCCCTGTGGTGTAGCTGTTATCGGGATCTGCCAGATAGACATAGGCACCGGCCAGCTCCGAAGGCTGACCCGGACGTCCGGTCGGAGACTGGGAGCCGAATTTTGCCTGTTCCTCTTCCGGCATGCCCGTAGCAATGAACGGCGTCCAGATCGGACCGGGCATGACAGCGTTCACCCGGATGCCCTTCTCGACCAGGCTTCCTGCCAGGCTGACCGTGAAGTTCGCGATGGCTGATTTCGTCATCGAATACGGAATGAGAATCGGCAAGGGCGCGCGCGTGTTGACCGAGGACGAGTTGATGATCGCTGCACCCGGCTTGAGATGCGGGATTGCTGCCTTGGTCAGATAGAACATGGCATGCACGTTCGTATCGAAGTGACGGCGCCATTCCTCATCGGTGATGTCGAGAAAATTCTCTCTCGGATGCTGGAACGCGGCATTATTGACCAGAATATCCAGCCCGCCGAGCTTTTCGACCGTCGTTGCAACAAGCTTTTCGCAGACGGATTTCTCTCTGATATCCCCCGGCAGAAGCACGCATTTGCGACCGGTTTTCTCGACGGAAGCGGCAACTTCCTTCGCGTCGGTTTCTTCCGCATCGAGGTAGGAAAGGGCAATGTCCGCGCCTTCCTTAGCGTAAGCAATGGCAACCGCGCGACCGATGCCTGAATCGCCGCCGGTGATGAGAGCGACGAGACCTGAGAGGCGATTGCTACCCTTATAGGAGTCTTCGCCGTAATCAGGCTGCGGCTTCATCTTGGCGGAGACGCCCGGAAATTCCTGAGGCTGGGCCTCAAAAGGAGGACGAGGATGGCGTGTGCGAGGATCGATCAGCGGCATGAGACTCATCTCCGAATAAACAAGGACGAGCATCCAACGAGGACAACGGATAAGGGTTTAGCGCCTTTATTATTGTAAAAAGACGAAACTTTTATTCGTTTCCAGACCGATCCTTTCTCCGGTTTCTCCCGCGATCAGGTCAGGACACCGGCTTTGGCGCCAGAGCCCCAATGACCCATTCTGCTGCCCGAATGCCATCGATGCCGGCAGAGAGAATACCGCCAGCGTAACCAGCGCCCTCCCTGCGGGAAACAGGCCAGCGAGATCAGGACTTTGTCCGTCGGTGCCGCGCGGCATTCTGATGGGCGACGAGGTCCGTGTCTCCACGCCTGTCAGCACAGCATCCCCCATGGAAAAGCCCCTGAGCTTGCGCTCAAATGCTGGCAGGGCCTCCCTGATCGCTTCGACAGCAAAATCCGGCAGACACAGCGACAGATCGGTTGGTGTCACGCCCGGCTTGTAGGAGGGGACAACATCCCCGAGCGTCGTTGACGGACGTCCCGCCAGAAAATCTTCCACACGCTGGGCCGGAGCTCTGTAATCACCCCCGCCTGCGACGAATGCCGCACGTTCCCAGTGGCGCTGAAAAGCGACGCCGCCCAGAACGTCGTCAGGATAATCGCGCTCGGGAGACACATCGACTACGATCCCTGCATTCGCATTACGCTCCGCACGCGAATATTGGCTCATCCCATTCGTCACGACCTGATTGGGCTCTGACGTGGCGGCAACGACCGTGCCACCCGGACACATGCAAAAAGAATAGACGGCTCGTCCGTTCTTCGCATGATGCACCAGCTTGTAATCGGCCGCACCCAGAAGCGGATGACCGCCCTGATCTCCAAACCGGGCACAATCGATGAGCGATTGCGGATGCTCGATACGCACGCCAATCGAGAAAGGCTTCGCCTGCATGTGCAGATCGGCCTTGCGCAGCATTTCGAACGTGTCACGGGCACTGTGACCGACTGCGAGAATGGCATGGTCAGTCTCAAGCGTCGTCCCATCGGACAGGACGAGCCCTGTCAGGCGACGCGGCGTGCCATCGGTCACGAGGCCATCCACGCGAACGCCGAAGCGATATGTCCCGCCCAGACGCTCAATCTCCGCCCTGATATGCTCGACCATCGTCACCAGTCTGAAGGTGCCGATATGCGGTTTCGAGACGTAGAGGATTTCCTCAGGCGCGCCCGCCTTGACGAACTCCTCCATGACCTTGCGCCCCAGATGCCGAGGATCGCTCACGCCGCTATAGAGCTTGCCGTCAGAAAAGGTCCCGGCGCCGCCCTCACCGAACTGCACATTGCTCTCGGGCGTCAGTTCGGAACGCCGCCACAGCGCAAAGGTATCGACCGTGCGCTCACGGACGATCTTGCCTCGCTCAATGACGATCGGGCGCAACCCGGCCTGCGCCAGAATAAGCGCGGCCATCACCCCGCAAGGACCAGCCCCGATCACGACCGGACGTGGGCGACCTGCTCCCGCAGCTGGCCCTGTTTCCGGCACCACGTATCTTGTATCTGGTGCCGGCATGACTGAGGGCGTGTTCTCATGCGCGGCAAGCAGGGCTGCTTCATCTGCGATCGTGCAATCGACACTATAGACCAGCGTGATACGCCCGCGCTTGCGCGCATCGTATCCGCGACGCGCAATCGAAAAATCGAGCAGCGAGGCGCCCTCGATACCAAGTCGCTCGATAATCGCCTCACGCAGAGCGTCAGCCGAATGGTCGAGGGGAAGCCTGAGTTCAGTTAGCCGGATCATGTCGGCTGGAAGTCATGGAGGGAGGGGGTTTGTCAAGAAGAATAGCTCCTGAACCTGACGCCCAGCGTCGCGCCTCCCCCATGGAAGACGGCCTTAGAGAGCCGGACGCTCCGCCTCGGAGTGCTCACGGACTGCCTTGAATTCCGATCCCTGCTTCCAGCTCGGCCACATCCGCGAGAACGCCAGGCTACGTCCGACTTCATAAAGCGCCGCAGCATCCTCGGCAGCTCCACTAAGATCCCAGCTGGCGCTCCAGGCATCGCAAGGCTGGTGATAGCAGGCCATATAAGCCTCGAGCCATTTACGCCCCGCGGGCACCCCGCCATTTACCAGATCGGGATAGCCTGCCAGATCCATGATCGGCAGAACGGGGACACCGGCGCGAGCGAAAGGCAGGTGATCGGCCCGATAAAACGCGCCGCGCTCAGGCAGAGCCTCGTTTTGGGTCACACGTCCCTGAGCCTTTGCGATTGTTGCAAAATCGTCCTGCAGGCTGTCCTGCCCGGCACCGACGATAAAAGCATTCCGCGACAGCCCCGCCATCTGCAGCACGTCGATCGTGAAATTGGCAACGGCCTTGTTCAACGACACGAGCGGATGCGCGACATACCAGCTGGAACCCAGGAGCCCCCGCTCTTCAGCAGTCCAGGCGCCGAACACGATGGTACGCTCGGGAGGCGGGCCGGCCTTGAATGCGCGCGCAATCTCGAGGACCGCAGCAATGCCTGACGCATCATCGATCGCGCCGCGGCGAATCAGTGGCTCGCCATGGGATCCTCTGCTCTTTCCGAAAGCGTCCCAGTGAGCGCCGTAAATGATCGTTTCATCCGGATGAGTCGTGCCCGGCAGCTTCGCCAGAATATTCCGGCTCTGCAAGCGGCGGGTTGTGACGTCGATCGAAGCCGTCAGGCCCATCCCGGTCAGAGGAACCGGCTTGAAATCAGGTCTGCGCGCGCTGGCGCTCAGGGCATCGAAATCGAGCCCCGCCCGCTCGAAAAGCCTGCGCGCTGCCTTGCCCTCGATCCATCCACGAAGGTCGAGCGAATCCTGCGCGCCCTCCCGGTCGAGATCGAAACTTTCCCCTCCCGGTGCGATCACCGTGCTCCAGGGATAGCTGGCAGCGGCAGTGTCGTGAACGATCAGCGCGCCGATTGCGCCCTGACGAGCTGCCTCTTCGAATTTATAGGTCCAGCGGCCGTAATACGTCATGGTGCGACCGCCAAAACGCCCTGCGACGACTTCCCCCTTCTCGGCATAGAAATCAGGATCGTTGATCAGGAAGACGGCAACCTTCCCCTTGAGATCGACTCCCTTGAAGTCATCCCAGTCACGTCCGGGTGCCTTGACGCCATATCCGACAAAAACAAGGGGAGCGTCGTCGATGGTGATCTGCGTAACGGGGTGGCTGGTCGTCAGGTAAATCTCCTGCGCCTGCCTGAAATCGAACGCCGCAGACCCGTTGAGCTTCAGCTGGACACGAGAATTCGGAGCAATTTTCGTGTGGACCATCGGGACTTCCTGTGTCCAGGTCCCATGCTCGCCAGCCGGTTGCAAGCCGATCGCCTGAAACTGGGCAACCAGAAAATTCACGGTCCGCCCGGCGCCGATCGTCCCTGGAGCGCGCCCTTCGAAAGTATCAGAGGCCATCGTCCGGATGACATCGGACATGCGCGCGGGGTCCATCGGCGCGAACACGGGACGATCTTCCGCAAGAGCGGTCGTCCCTAGAATTCCCAGCATCGACAAAGCCACAGCAGCTGACAAACGGGCAGGTCGCATCAGATCTTCCTTGTTCTTGTTGAAACGGCGACAAAGCTTCCGTTTTGTTCTCGTAATCTGCGTGAAGGCGTAAACCACCACCAGTCAAGGGCTTCACCGGTCTTCGACTGATGAATAGCGGCAGAAAAGACATCATGGACACAGGGGTCGTGCAGTACGCCCGTCACGAGACAAAGCTTTTCATAAAGCGAATCCGCATCACAGGCTGCGAGCTCTTCGCGTGTTCGAATGCCGAGGATTTCGAAATCTTTTCGTGCCGCGGGACCGACGTTACGCAAGCCAGTCAAGGTCAAAACCCGACCTCCTCAGGTCGTGCGACAATGCCAGCCTGAACGACTATGCAGCGAGGAGAAGGCGGGATCATACAGAGCTCCATGACTGACCCTTTGGACTGCAGGCACGCCGGATATCCTCAAATGCTGCTTTCTCGTTCCTTATCTCGGTGTCCCGACGCATCGAGGGCAGCTTGCGGAAACCAGATTTAGTTAAGAAATAATTAAGGATTGCAGAGTGCTCTACACGCGAAACATACCACTCCACTGCGATCAATAATTCAATAACGAAATCAGCTGCTTTAATGACAAATCCTTTCATCGACTTTTGTAGAGGCCTGAAAATCGGGCATATTTCTATACTGAAGAAAAATTCAGTAATAGAAGAGAAATTCTCCTATTTATTCAGAAACACAAATGAAACAGTCTCACTCCTGATCCTGACTTTGCAGATCTCTTTCACCAGCCTCCAAACGCAGCTCCTTCAATCTGGACGATCCTCCGCCAGCGGGCGCAGTTGGTCTTGGCGCGTCATGGATCGATGACGTATAGAAGCTGCTGACGACGATCGATCGAAAGCACCCCCCATGGCTGGAACTCCACACGACCATACCCATCATGGTCATGGCGAACACACTCACGCCCTGACGCCGGGGACGGGAAGCTGTAACCACGGTGACAGCCATGACCATACCCATGACCACGATACCGACCACAACCATAGTCATGGGCATGGGCATGGGCATGGGCATGGGCATGGGCATGGGCATGGGCATGTTCACACACCTTCGAATTACGGGGCAGCTTTTCTGATCGGCGTCACGCTCAACGTCGCCTATATCATTGCCGAGACCATCTGGGGCCTCCTTGCGCATTCTCTCTCGCTGCTCTCCGATGCCGGGCATAATCTCTCGGACGTGCTCGGCCTCGGCGCGGCATGGCTGGCGCATAGCCTCGCCAAAAGAGCGCCTTCGGCACGTTTTACCTACGGACTGAAACGCTCGACCATCCTGTCCGCCCTGAGCAATGCCGTGCTGCTTCTGCTCGTGACGGGCGGCATTATCTGGGAGGGCATCACCCGCCTCCTTGACCCCGGTGACGTTGCCGGTCGGGTGGTCATGCTGGTCGCTGCTGGCGGGATCGTCATCAATGGTGCGACCGCCCTGCTCTTCATGCGCGGCGCAAAAGACGACCTCAATCTGCGAGGCGCTTTCATGCATATGGCAGCCGACGCTGTCATGTCTTTTGCCGTCGTCATCACAGGGCTCATCATCATGCTGACGGGCTGGGCAATTCTCGACCGATCGTGAGCCTCGTGGTCTGCGTATCGATCATTCTGGGAACCTGGTCTCTGCTCCGCGCCTCGCTCGACATGGCGCTCGATGGGGTTCCCGCCCAGATCGATCTCGATCAGGTCACCGCAAGTCTCAAAGCCTTGCCCGGGGTCGAGGACCTGCATCATCTCCATGTCTGGTCGCTCAGCACCACAGAAACCGCGCTCACTGTCCATCTCGTCAGCGAAGCCTCCTCTTCAGGACACGAAACCCTTTTGCGTGAGGCCAGCGCGATGCTGTTGAAACGTTTCCGCATCGGTCATGCCACGTTCCAGATCGAAACTCCCGGGGGCGCTTTCCCCTGCGGCGACGCCTCCTGTGGGAGTGCAGGATCATGCTGAAGGGACCGGAAAAGATCGTTTTCGGCTGGATGTCGCTGCTGGTCAGCCTGATTGCGCTGGCTCTGAAATATATCGCCTGGCACGTCAGCGGCAGCTCGGCTCTTCTTTCGGACGCGCTTGAAACCATCATCAATGTGGCAGCAGCGATTGGCGCTTTGTGGGCGCTGACCGTGTCGGAACGCCCGGCAGACCACAACCACACCTATGGCCATGAGAAAGCCGAATATCTCTCAGCCGTGACGGAGGCCGTTCTGGTCGTCCTGACCGCCATCGGCATCGCCTGGGTCGCCTGGAAAAGCTGGCTGACGCCTAATACCGAGATCGCGCCCTGGAGCGGCATCGTGTTCAATGCGCTGGGCGGTGTGGTCAATCTCGTCTGGGGTCTCATTCTGGTGCGTCAGGGGACGCTGCGCCGCTCGCCTGCCCTGACGGCAAACGGGCGCCATGTCATCTCCGATGTCTGGACGACGGTGCTCCTCGTCATCGGTATCGCCCTGATTCCCCTGACCGGCTATGCGCGTCTCGATGCCCTTCTCTCAGGCTGGTGGCGATCAATGTCCTGCGTGTCGGCTTTGACATGATGAAACATTCGATTGCAGGCCTCATGGATGAAGCTCCGGACTCAGACACGCTGCAGATGATCCGGGCCGTGATCTCCGAAAATGCCACAGGGGCGATCGAAGCGCATGACATCAGGGTGCGAACCGCCGGTAGCCTCAGCTTCATCGAATTTCATCTCGTCGTTCCGGGGGCCATGAGCGTGTCGAATTCGCATGAAATCTGCGACAAGGTCGAACATGCGCTGCGACGCCATATCGGGCGGGCGATCATCCATATTCATGTCGAACCTGAAGAGAAGGCGAAACAGACCGGTATTCCCGTTCTCGCCTGAGACCGTTTTGTGTCCGAACCGGCAGGCTCCCTCGCCGTTACGATTTTTTGAAACGAGAGTTTCTTGACCTGTCGCCTGGGGGGCTGGCAGGAGCGTCCCACATCGGTCGGTGCGTCCCGATCCCCAAACAGGCGAGAAGTCATGCGCCCAAGCACCGCATTGCGACAAAAGAACCGCATTCAGCATTTCCGCCGCTCGGCGCGCCGAACGACGTCGCAATGGCGACGCACCCTGACCTATTGGCTTGGCGCGATCCTTGTAGGCGTCGTCGCTGTGTCTTTTGCGGGCACGGCTGACTGGGCTGCCCGTGCCCGCGGAAAACTGCTGCACTGGGATCCTTATGTGATGCTTGTGGTCGTCCCCGCAGGGCTGGCCTTCTCCACCTGGCTGACGCGGCGCTTTTTCTCGGGCGCGCAGGGCAGCGGCATCCCTCAAACGATTGCAACGCTTCACATCGAGAATTTTTCTCTCGTCAATCGTATCCTGTCGCTCCGGATCGCCTTCGCAAAGATCGTCCTGACCTGTTTTGGTCTGTTGGTCGGCGCTTCGATCGGTCGTGAAGGCCCCACTGTTCAGGTCGGGGCGGCCATTATGCACGGCTTCTCGCGTCTGCTCGGCACTTCAGGTGTGGCCGCACGACGCGGTGCCATCCTTGCCGGTGGTGCTGCCGGAGTTTCCGCCGCCTTCAATACGCCTCTGGCCGGAATCGTCTTCGCCATTGAAGAACTCTCCCATTCCTTCGAACAGAAGACATCCGGGACCATGCTGACCGGCGTGGTACTCTCGGGTGTGACCGCCATCGCCCTCGTTGGAAACTACTCCTATTTCGGTCACACCGATGTCGATGTGCCAATTGGCACCGCGTGGATCGCTGTGCTGACCTGCGGCATCGTCGGCGGGATCGCAGGGGGCACGTTTTCGGCGCTCCTCATCCGCTTTTCCAGAGGCATCCCCGGACGGATCGGCGCGCTGATCAAGGCCCATCCGATCATCTTCGCCGCCCTCTGCGGTCTGGTTCTGGCGCTGCTCGGCCTTGTCTCGCATGGAGCGACCTACGGGACGGGCTACCTACAGGCACGCGCCATCATCGATGGCTCCGAGCATTATCCCGCGTCGTTCTTCGTCCTTAAATTCCTCGCCACCGTCGTCTCCTACTGCTCAGGGATACCGGGCGGTATTTTCGCGCCGTCGCTCTCTGTCGGTGCGGGGATTGGCGGCTGGATTGCGCAATATCTCCCGCATACGACAGCCGGCGCCGTGGTGCTGCTCGGCACCGTGGCCTATTTCTCGGCTGTCGTGCAGGCACCCCTGACTGCAACGGTCATTGTCATGGAAATGTGCGACAATCAGCAGGTAACCCTCGCCCTGATGGCGACCTCCTTCCTCGCCTTCGGTGTTTCGCGGATGATCTGCAAGCATGCGCTTTACGGGGCACTGGCCGACCGATTTATGGAAGCCTCCCATAGCCCGGCCCCGGCGACAGCTGCCGCACCTTCCCCTGCAAGCCCCGCAATTGAGACCTTGGTGGACGAGCGCAACACCAAACCGTGAGCGCTCTGACGAAGGGAGAGGCGCCCCTTTCACGGGGATGACGCTCTCCCCATATCGGGCGAATGATACCGCTTTCCATTCTCGATCTCTCCTTCATCCGCGAAGGCGGCACTGTCAGGGACGCCCTGCTTGAGTCGCGCGCTCAGGCCATCCATGCCGAGCAACTCGGTTATCATCGCTACTGGGTGGCCGAGCATCACGCGATGCCGGGCATCGCCTCTGCGGCAACCAGTGTCGTTCTGGGGCATCTCGCTGCGGCGACAACCTCAATTCGGATCGGCGCCGGGGGCATCATGCTCCCCAATCACGCGCCACTGATCATCGCCGAGCAATTCGGCACGCTGAACGCGCTTTTTCCCGATCGCATCGATCTTGGCCTGGGCCGGGCTCCGGGCTCGGATCAGCGCACCCTGCGTGCCCTGCGCCGCCATGGCGATACAGCAGAGCAGTTTCCCGGAGACGTTCTGGAACTGATGGATTATTTCTTGCCGACAGGGGCCTCAAATGGGGTGACTGCCGTGCCGGGCGCAGGATCGGACATTCCTGTCTGGCTGCTCGGCTCCTCGCTTTTCTCCGCTCAGCTTGCCGCAGCGCTCGGTCTGCCCTTCGCCTTTGCCTCCCATTTCGCGCCCCAGATGATGGAGCAGGCCATCGATCTGTATCGCTCAAGTTTCAGGCCGTCCGAACGGCTCAAGGCGCCCTATGTCATGCTGGCCGTCAATGTGATTGCTGCCGACACGCATGGAGAGGCTGAATTTCTGGCCACCTCACGGCGTCTTTTCATCGCAGCTTTGCGTCACGGTCGCCCTGGGCGTCTCCTTCCGCCTGTCGCACCGGAAGACCAGCCTGGTCGCACGAGGTCAGCGATCAATTCGATACCCTGCAGGGTGTCTCCCTGATCGGCACTCAGGAGGAGATCGCCGAGGGTATGCGCGGATTCCTGCACAAGCACGCACCGAATGAGCTCATGATCAGCGCGCCGATCTACGAGCCGCTGCCCGTCTCCATGCAGTCTCTCTGGCCAGAGAAGCCTGGAAAGCACTTCACGCGGCCTCCTGACGTCTGGCGGGCTTTCCCGGCGTTCACAACTCCCCTCCCTCAGCTCGATCGTGACCTGAGGCAGGGCTCTCAAACGAAAAGAGGCGCTGTGCTTCAAGAGGGTTAAGCTTACAACCGGGCACGCCCGGTCGTTCCCCTTAGAAGACTTCGATGTGGCTTTTGAAGCCCAGGAGTGCCTGGTTCTTCAGCTGCGTCTGACCGCCTGGATTGAAATAATACTGGAAATCCGGCGCGAAGGTGACGCCCCGCATCAGATGAATCTGGTAGGTCGCTTCAACCACATAGGCACTGGTCTGGGGGAAAAGAGATCCGTCAGGGATCGGCATACCCTGCATTGCATAGAGACGCTGCGTCCGTGTCAGATCGTCAGAGACATGCGTCCATGAGAAATTGACGCCAACGCCGTCGAGCGGACGTGACTTCCAGAACCCGCGATCCAGCACACCGAAGGAAAGCTGATCGGCACGGGTCGCCGTCTGCGCCTTGTTGAAATATGCCGCACCGATAAGCGTGACGCCAGCATCAGGCGCCTGACCGGGATGATGATAGACCATCTGGTCCGCCAATCCCCAGGCAGCCCAGGCCCCATGAACGTTACGGGCCGCGAGACCGCTCAGAGCGAACGGATTGCCATTGCCATCATAGTATTTGTCTTTGTGATCGGCCGTATCATAGACAAACCCGGCCTTGTAATGGCCCGGCAGCGAATGATCATGTCCGAAACGCGGTTCCCAGATGAACTCGATCGGCATGGCTTCGCCATCGATCGTGGCACCGTTGAACTTGAAGCCCGTGCGCATCTGCGCGTTGCCGTAAATGGCCTGTGTCTGGGTAAAATACACACCAAACTGGAAGATCGTATTGTCTGTCGGTCTCACGCGAAAACGCGCGGCCCAGTTCGAATCCGGATAGGACGCATGAGCTGTGTTGTCGCTCGACGCCTTCGGATTACCGCAGAACGCGTTATTCATGAAGTTACAGTAGAGCGGGTTGGCCGAGAAGTCGGACAGGAAGGACATGCGTCCTGCCGCAATATTCAGCCGGTCATCGAACAAGGTCTCTTCACCATAGGCAAAGACCAGATGGACGACCACGTTACCACCGCTGCCATAGATTTCCTGACTGGGGTTCAGGTTATCGCCAAACATGCGGCTGACCGGAATACCGTAACGACCGACCATGACATCATGGGTTGAAAACCCGGTCCATCCCGCCAGACGTTCCCAATCGATGTCGTTTTCCATCGAGTACTGGCCGGTGTTGCTCGCACCCTGACGCAGTCCAAGACCCTTGGTCGGGGCATTGATCATGCCCGCCATTTCGTTGGTGTTGTCGAGCAGCACGGCAATACCATGCTCGCGCAACCAGGAATTGACCCCAAAAGGATCGACGAAGAGTGCCTCAGGTTTGGGCAGAGGGGCTACCGTCGTGTCTTTATGCAGCTCCGATAGAGGTGTCTGAAGCTGAACCGAGGGGAGCTCTCCTGCATCCACCGCCCCATGTTCAGCCGTTGTGACAGGCGGCAAGACTGCCTCCTGTGCGAAGGCGCTCGCGGCGAGAGATGGCACGGCAAGGCAAACGGAAAAGAGGCGCAAGACGGATGAAGACAATGTCTGGCTCATGCTCCCTGTTATCGGATGACGGTGTTGTAAGGAAACCGACAAGTTTTTTGGACCCTGTCGGTCGTATTTTTCTCCCGCATTCATAAACAAAACCTCTCGAAAGCGGAAAAAACACCGTTAAATCTGATGTCAAGCAATTATGACAAATGATTGCTCAACACTCAGATGACAGCGCCGATAAAAGAAACGTCGTTAATCCTCGTTCAGAGGTCGTAGTTGACGCGCAGATAGTAGTAGCCGCCGTTAATACCGAGCTGCGATGTGCTCATGTAATATTGCGGGGCACCGAGATAGCGATTCCCCTCAGGCACACGGGTCGGGAAGGCCGCAAAAATATTGTTCCCGCCGAGTGTCGCGCTCCAGCGAGGCGTGAAGCGATAGCTGACGTCCAGATTGGTCGTCCATTTAGGCTTGTTCTGATATTCCAGAAATTTCGTGGTGCTGAACTGGTTGGGGCCGGGCGCATAGTAGGTCAGCTGATTGGTCGTCTGGCCCCAGCGGATTTCATGCAGGCCGACAGTCCATTTTGCATGCGTCCAGTTACCGCCGAAGATGATCTTGCTCCGCGGATAGGCCGTCGTCAGGTAAGCAACCGACGCCGCGTTGAGCAAAGGCGCCCCGGTCAGCCTGTTGTTTGCCTGATGCGACAGGCGGGTGCGGTTGAGGTTGATCGCCGCATCCCAGTCGATCCGACCGAACGCGCCAAGCTTCGTCAGATAGGTGACGGTGACATCCAGCCCCTGAGTACGGGTGCTGGCAACATTGCCGAACCAGTTGGCCGTAATCGCACTCTGGTTCCAGGTGCTGATGTTATCGGGCAGCGCAAAACCATTGAGCCTCATGGCGTTGATCGCCGTCGCACCGGAGATGTTGCCGCCCGGCATGATCCGGTCACGCATGTTGATCTGATAGATATCGGTCGTGACATGCAGATTGCGGATCGGCTCGACGATGAACCCGCCTTCAGCATTGGTCGAACGCTCTGCTTGAGGCCGGAAGATCCGTTGGCCAGTGCGCCGGGCGAGCCCGCACCGATCAGGCCACGCGCTGCCGTCGGCGAGATGTTGAGCGCGGAGTAGTATTTCTGCGCCAACGTCGGCGCATGGAATCCATTGCTGATCGTGCCGCGGAGTGCAATCCGCTTGGTGATGTCGTAGCGCAGCGAGACCTTGCCGTTCTGGGTATCCCCCACATCGGTGTAATGCTCGTAGCGACCGGCCAGATCGAGCTGAAGCCCCTTGGCCAGATAGGTCGAGATATCGAGATAACCCGCCACGACATCGCGTGAATAATTGCCTGCATTGCCGGGATTGGTGCCCGCAAGCGCGTCCGAACCATTGCCATAGAGCGAATCAGGCGATCCGGTGCCGACGGAATAACCCTCGTACCGATAAGACGCGCCACCTGCAAAGTTCACACTATGCGGCCAGCCACTGAACTGGAACTTGCGGCTGAAATCGAAGTCATTCGTCCACTGCTGGTTGTTGAACCCCTGCACATCGAATGATGTCGGCGTCCGGCCTGTCGCCTTGTTGATCGACAGATTGACCGAGTTGATCAGACCGATATCGTCATAATCGCGGCCATAGACACTCGACACATCCCAGTGCCAGCCCCGGAAATCGCCCTTGATCCCGGCTTTCAGCTCAAAATCATCCTCACTGAGCGTCTCGACCGGGGAATAACCCCACGGATAGATCGCCTTGTATCCGGGATAAGCATTGAGAGACGAGGCCAGACGGTAATTCTGATAGGATTCGGCGTAACGATGAGCGTAGGTGCCCAAGGCATAAAGCTGAATCGTATCCGTCAGATCATAACCTGCATTGACCGCAATGCTCTCACGGGTCTGCTGTGGCTGGCTCAGAATGTTGTTCTGATACGTGTTGCTGCGGTTATCGGCAGCGCTACGATAGGTATGGTCCTGATGCACATAATCGCCGCTGATATGCACAAACCCGCGCGAGCCGAGGCTTGCGCCGCCATCGAGATAGACACCCTGCTGAAAGCCATCGCCTTCTGACGTGATCCCGGTGATGCTCTGGACGTGCAGCCCACGCGCCTGCTTCTTCAGAATGATATTGACGACACCAGCAACGGCATCGGAACCGTACTGAGCCGAGGCGCCATCACGCAGCACTTCCACATGATCGATGGCCGACATCGGGATCATGTCGATGTCAGAAGCCGTCGAGCCCTGCTGCGGCCCGGGATTCGAATAGATATTGGCCGTGTTGTGACGGCGCTTGCCATCGACCAGCACAAGCGTCTCATTGGGGTTGAGACCGCGAAGGCTGATCGTATCGGTCATGGCACCGGCATCGAAACCGGCTGTCGGCGTCGTGAGCGACGGCAAAAGCAGCGCCAGGGCGTCGCGCAGCGTGCCCTGACCGGTCGCCGCAATCTGCTTGTGCGAGATGACATCGAGAGGCGCGATAGCGTCACGCGCCTTCTTGCCGATCTCGCGTGTGCCGGTCACGATAATCGCTTCGTTCCCGCCCTCGACATCGCCTGTGCTGACCGGTGCGGTCTGCCTCGTACGAAGCGCATTGTTTTTGGCGACAGGCCGGGTCGTTTTCGTGGCAATAGGGGCCTTCTTCTGGGTCGTAGACACCTCACCTGATGCTGTCTGCGCCAGAGCCTCCGCCCCGCAGGACATCAGACACGTCGTGGCAACGAGCGAGAGAAGCCCCCTACGCGCAACTGATGGCAGGAGAGACCGGGAGCGTAACAGCATGACAAACCTTACAAACGATTCAGGAACGCCTCACTCCTCATTACTCTGTTGCACATTGTCAACGGAGGCCGATCTCCGGCGCAACAAAGGACCTTTTCTTGTTGGAAAAATGCAACAGAGTTGCCGTGCCCTGAGGCGGTGCGGGGTCTTCAGCCCGGAACGGTCGATTGTCAGCCAAAGCCTGAAGAACACGCAGCGGGCCGCCATGAGTGACGACACGGCAGGACTCACCCTGTTGAAAAACATGCTCCCAGAACGCGGTCACACGCCGGACAAGCTCCCCGACGGCCTCACCGCCTCCCGGTCGATAATCGAACAGCTCCTCAGCCCAGTCATCCAGCGCATGTCGGGGAATATCCGACCATTTCTGGCCCTCCCAGCTGCCGAAATCCATTTCCAGAAGCCGCTCATCCGTCTGGACGCCCTCACTCCCCCCCATTCTTTCAGCGGCCATACGGCACCGTGACGATGGAGACGCGTAAATGCGTCCCTCCCCCGCCCAGCGCGAGACGAAGGACTCCCAGCCCGGCGCGAGGGGCATCTCCTTGCGCCCATAGCAAAGCCCGTCGCCCCCCAGAACAGGAGGATGACGGGCCAGAAGGATCGAGAAGTCAGATGTCATTAGCGACGGGTTTCATTGCCGGCGGGCGAGCACATGAAAAAAACTGCCTGACACTGTCCCTCTCTGGCACCCGCCACACCCAGATCCTGACCTTCACCATCCTGCAAACGGGCGAAAGCGGCATCATGCCCAGCCTCGGTCACCCGGGCGTAATGGAATTCATGCCCACGGAAGATCGTCCCTTTCGGCCCGAGCAGGGAGTCCTGCAACAGGCAGGCCTGTCGATAGCCCAGGGCCATCTTGCGTTTAGCGAAAGACGTTTCGTGAGACAGCAGGCCGAGCATCTCGTAACGCGCGCCATTCGCCTCTTCGAGCCCGGCTCCGAGAACCATGAAGCCGCCACACTCCCCATGCACCGCCCGCGTCGTAGCAAAATGGTGCATACCAGCTTTGAAATGCAAAGCGGCGGCAAGCCGGGCCGCATGCAATTCGGGATAACCACCCGGCAACCAGCAGCACTCCGCGCGATCATCGGGCGCCTCATCTGCCAAAGGCGAAAAAGGCAGGATTTCCGCCCCGGCCTCACGCCACTCTTCAGCCAGATGGGCATAGAGGAAGGAAAATGCCGCATCATCGGCCAGAGCGATACGCTGGCCCGGCGGCGGCATGAGACAGCCCCCCTTTATAGCCCCCTGCGAGATCGGGCGTGACAGGGCAAAAATCGCATCGAGATCGAGCTCAGCTTCGGCCTTGTCAGCAAGAGACCCGAAGAAATCCGCCAGATCGCCCCGCTCGCGCGCCTGAACCAGCCCCAGATGGCGCTCGGGGAGCAGGATCGCCCGGTCACGTCGGAAGACGCCAAGCAGGTTCTGCCTCAATGCGGCGCGGCAGAGCTTCTCGTGACGGTCAGACGCAATATTGTTCAGAATGACCCCACCGACGCTGACCGCCTCATCCCATTCGGCCAGTCCCTGCGCGACGGCGCCAACGCTCTGCCCCTGTCCACTGGCGTCGAGCACCATCAAAACGGGCATGCCAAAACGCGCAGCGATATCGGACGCCGCACCACGCTGCCCATCCGGCAAAGCCAGTCCGTCGAACAGCCCCATGGAAGATTCCACGATCACCAGATCGACGCCCTCACCCGCACGGGCAAGGCGGCTGTCCAAAGCTTCGCCCTGCATGGCCCAGCTATCGAGATTGGCGCAGGGAAGGCCCGTCGCCTCCTGATGAAAGGCCGGGTCGATATAATCCGGGCCTGTCTTCAGCGCCCGGACCGACAAGCCGCGCCGCCGGAAAGCGCTCAATAGCGCCAGCGTCACCGTCGTCTTGCCCGATCCCGAGCGGGGTGCCGCCACCATCAGGACACGACTCATCGATAGTGCCCTTTCTGCTCTGGTTTCATGAGGCCAATACCTGCGCCACACTGTTCCGACGGGGCTGCCAGAGCCCGTGATCACGCAGGGAGGCAAAGCGTCGCTTCATGTCTGACAAAGCTTCAGGATTATGTTCCTCGAAAAAGGCCAGGCATTCGTCATTCTCAAGCAGGGCGGCAAAGGCCAGATCGAACTGACGGTCGAAGCGTGTCGGCAAGGTCGCCGCGTAAGCCTCAAGCGCCATCACCCCCCGCGCCATTTCTGCCGCACCGCGATAGCCATGGCGCATCATGCCCGCAATCCAGCGCGGATTGGCCAGCCGCCCCCGGGTGATACGCGCGACTTCCTGCGCGACATCACGCAGTTTGGGCGCATCCGGCTGACTGGTATCGCCATGCATCATTTTTGGCGCATTACCCGCAAGGGCCGCTGCCGCCGCGAGCCCCCCCTCATGGGCTGCGGTATCGGCACCGTCGAGCAGATCGGTTTCAGCATGATCCTGAATATGAAGCACGATATCCGCCTGTCCCAGACGACGGCGGAGACCCTCAATATCGGAGACCGCTTCACCGCCACCGCCATAGCTCCATTGGGACCCTTCAAGGTAGAGCCGCCCCAGATCGTCACGCTCCTGCCAGCTTCCCTCGGTCAGACTCTGCTCGATTCCTGTCCCGTAGCTCCCCGGTGCCGCACCGAAAATACGCGACGTGTCCGGATCGAGCGCGAGCGGATTCCATTCCCCCGATTCCTCGCGCGCCGCGACAGCGCGTGCCGCCTGATCGAACAGATCGATCAACCCCGGAAACGCATCGCGAAAAAGGCCCGAAATGCGTAAGGTGACATCGACTCTTGGCCGGTCCAGAGCACTCAACGGCACAATCTCGAACCCTGAAATCCGCCCACTTGTCGCATCCCAGAGCGGCTGTACCCCCATGAGCAGGAAGGCCAACGCCATATCCTCGCCCCCCGTGCGCAGTGTCGCACTGCCCCAGAGATCGAGCACAAGATAGCGCAGGGGCTCTCCTTCTTCCTGGATATGACGCGCCAGCAGCAACGCCGCCGTCTTATGGGCCAGGATTAAGGCTGCACGGCTTGGCAGCATACGCGGATCGATGGTGGTGAGATTGCGCCCTGTCGGCAGGACATCCAGACGCCCGCGCGTCGGCGCTCCTGCTGGCCCCGGGGGAACGAAACGTCCCTCCAGTGCTGCGAGCAAAGCCCGTCTTTCTGCCTCGGGACAGGCATCGAGACGCGCGGTCACCGCCTCTTTCGACAAAGCGCCTGTTTCCGCGAGCATCTCTACCAACGCGCCATGCTTTGGTGGAGGGCTGCCGAACACATGCAGTCCGTCCCGGATCTGCAGGTCTTTCACATCGCATAAATAGGCGTCGAGACGTGCCAGAACCTCAGCGTCATCGGTGTCGCCCCCCACTGAGCCGTTTTCTGCCACGCCGCTTTCTGCCAGAACCCCGAGATCGGCCGCACGATCGAGGATCTGGCGGCGCAGCAAGGTGCCACGTCGACGATCGAGCCCATCAGCTTCGGCATATTCATCGATCAGCCGCTCGAGTTCGGCCATGGCAGTATCGAGCCCGGCACGCTGAACAGGCGGCGTCATATGACCGATCATCACAGCACCGAGCCGCCTCTTGGCAGCAGCAGCCTCCCCCGGATTATTGACAATGAAAGGATAGATGACCGGCACACCGCCCAGCAGAACCGGCGGGGCGCAACTGTCAGAAAGGGCCACAGATTTGCCCGGCAGCCATTCCAGCGTGCCATGTGTCCCTAGATGGATCATCGCGGAAAGGGCCCGTGTGGAACGCAACCAGAGATAGAAACCAATATAATCGTGACAAGGCGGCACGTCAGGATCGTGATACTGCGCCTTGCGCTCGCTGGCCTTGCCACGCCCCGGCTGCAACGCAATGACAAGTGAGCCCTGATCGACAAACCTCGCCTGCACGGGGCGGTCTGGCGCGCCCCATGCCGCAATCACCTTCTGGCGGAAAGCTCCGGCAGTGTCTCGAACAGGGTTCGATATGACTCTACGTCAAGAACGGACTGCATCGGCGCCCGACACAGGGCATCCGGGAGTGAGGCAGCATCGACAGGAGCGATCGCATAGCCTGCCTCGTACAGCAAAGACGTGATGGCCGCGACGCTGGCAAAGCCATCGAGGCCGACTGCGTGAGCAGCCTGACCTTCGGCGCCGGGATAGTCGGAGAGCACCAGGCAAGACGTCTCTCTGCCGGGCTTTGTCCTGCCAGAGCCAGCCAGCCCCGAACCTGCTGCACCAGCAAGGCGATACCCGGGGCATACGCCACACGCCTTGCGGGCAAACCGGGCGCGGCTTCGTCGCGAAACGAGATGGGCGTGCCTGTCAGCCGACCATCGAGCTCAGGCAACACGCATTGCATGGCGAGATCGGATTGAGACAGCCCTCTGCCCGATTTCTCCCACCCGGCCAGTGTCGCGCTCGGTTGGAGGATCTGCACCACCGGCACCTGTGCCGCTTCAAGCACGGAAGGCGCCCCGTCATCGCCGCGTGCGGCGAAGAACGTCGCGTTCAGCACGATCTCTGGCGGCTCCTCCACCATCCAGCGATCCAGAAAAGGAATGACGCTCGGTGCGCGCAAAGACGCCACATAGAGCAGATCCACGCCCAGTCCAGCCGTGTCGAGAGCATCCGCCAGCGCATCGATGCCGCCGAGATCGGCAGCGAGCAGATGAGCCCGATAGAAGACCAGCAGCACACGACGCGCGCGATCTGATCCAAGACGGCGATACACGCCTGCCGGCGGCAGCGCCTCCGGTTCGGCGCCGTCGTCTTCCCCCATGCCGGCGAGCGCCGTCATAAGCGTGAGCGCACAGCGGAGATTGCGGGCGCCTCCCTCACGAAACAAACTATCGAGACGCTCCCAACGGGCGTCGCCAACCGTGGAAAGCGCTTTCAGGGCCGGGTTGGGCGTGGCCTCGCCCGTGATGAAGGCCAGCGGGATGTCACGCGCCCGGCAGAGGGCACGCAGCTCATCGACGCCATATCGCCAGTATTCTGTGCCCCCTAAAAGGCGAACCACCACACAGCGCGCATGGGCGATGGTCTGATCGAGATACAGATCGACCGACATCGGATGCCGTAGCCGCGAGAGCGTCGCGACACGCAGGCCCGGATCCTGCGCGCCATGCACGTCACTCAGCCCCAGCAGATCGCTTTCGGAAAAAGACAGAAGAACAAGATCGGCTGGATCATGGCCGAGATCCTCAGCCATGGCCTGCCCATCCAGATCATGCGATTCCCGAAAGAGAAGATGCATGACTCAGCCTTCGTCGAAGCTACGCTGCACTGCGGCCGGATCGAGCCCATGCAGCCCGATCACCACCAGCCTGCCCTCGCCCTTCGGTGCATCATCACCTGCCTCGAAAGCGTGACGGATACGACTGCCAACGGCCTGCACCCCAAGGCGCAGAGATTTACCTGCAACCGGCACGTAGCCCTTCATCCGCAGCACGTCATGGGCGACCGCCACACGACCCAGCCGCGAGATGAAGACGTCAACACTCTCCTGCTCGGGCAAGGTCAGCACAAAGCTCGTGAAGTCATCATGCTCATGCTCATCAGCACCGTCATGGTGAGACGGCCGTCCTGCCAGATCGTCCTCGGCAGCTGCAGAAAGACCGAGCAACACAGCCGGATCGACTTTCCCCTCACGGGCGCGGATCACGCGCACGCGTCGCGCGCGCGCCGACAGCGCTTCCTCAACCTGAGCAAGGGCTGCCTCGTCCAGAAGATCGCTCTTGTTCAGCACGACCAGATCGGCGGAATCGAGCTGGTCCTCATAGACCTCCTCCAGCGGGTTGTCGTGATCGAGCGATTCATCCTCTTCACGCTGCTTCGCCACGGCGTCAGGATCATCGGCAAAGCGGCCATCGGCGACAGCCGGACCGTCAACAACGGTAATGACGCCATCGACGGTCATGCGCGTGCGAACACTCGGCCAGCCAAACGCCTTGAGCAAGGGCTTGGGCAAAGCAAGGCCCGACGTCTCGATCACGATATGCTCGGGCGGCTGGGGCCGGTCGAGCAGCGCCTCCATGGTCGGGATGAAATCATCGGCCACCGTGCAGCAGAGACACCCATTGGTGAGTTCGACGATATCTTCTTCAGGGCAGTTCGGGATGCTGCACCCGCGCAGGGTTGCGCCATCGATCCCGAGCGATCCGAATTCATTGACGACGATCGCAATGCGGCGCCCGTTCGAGTTCTCGATCAGATGACGCAGCAGGGTCGTTTTCCCGGCGCCAAGGAAGCCGGTGATAATCGTGACAGGAATTTTGCTCATGAGACGCTTTCAGTAAGTGCGAGGACGCGGCTTTGGCAGGATGATTTAGACAGAGCTTTGGGCGGGAAACCGTCCAAGAATGATCTCGCGCAGGCTCTCGGGACGTTTTGAAGGCATGACCGTCCCCGAAGCAGAGCGGCCATAGGCCTGGGCGTAAACCAGCAGATCGGAGGCAAGATCGGGGGTAAGGCGGCCGAGAAGCCAGGACCACTTACCCGGCATGGAGAGGGTCGCGGTGCAACCCTGAGCACAGGCGGCCAGACAACGGACGCCCTGAACGCTCACCTGATCGGGGTCTGCCATCTGTGCGAGCATCTCGTGCAATGCCTCCCCCCCTGACGCGCAGGTCTGACAGATATGAAGGACGGGTTTAGGGTCGGCTGTCATGAAATCTGGGCTTTCCGCTCAGCCCCTAACAGGGCCGGCACCAGGGCGCAGGAATGATTGCTGTCGCGCACGCACGTCAGCCTGCCGCATTCCAGCGAATGCGGTCTGCCACGATCCGGGCACCCCGCCGGTCCATGAAATCAGCGATCTGACGGCAGGTCTCCTGGCTCATGATGCCGGTTTCCCGAGACCCACACCCCCTTCCCGGAAGAAATCCTCCAGTGGGATCATGGCAGGGCCATCACATCACCTACAGTTGCGGGGGCAGCGCAGGACTGGCGCCACGAGGCACGTACCTGCTTCCCTTTTCACCCTTGCGGGACACCGTCTTTCTTACACTAGCAGCTTTCGTTCAGACCACGCAAAGCATGTAGGGCCGATCGGTTTTCCACGTCAGGCTTCCATCAAGCCGCGCGAACCCTAGGGAAAGCAAGGCTGATCCTGAGAGAGGATCCTTGTCACGAATCGGGGCTCCCGTATTAATTCATACGACCAAGACAAATAAATTTTCTTCTTTCGACTGATAAATATTATCGTAATGAAAACTTCATTTGAATTATTAGAGATGACAAATTGTATTTATTTTGTAAAAAAATATCATTTTATAAAGACCATCCACAATATTCGATGCGCTTCATATTTGAAAAAATAGCGCAGCCGATCAGCGGACAGGTGAGCGTGACTACCACTCAGACAGGACATCGAGGCAAATGCTGCACGAGCGTCGCGTCGCACTCCTTCTGTTGTCATAGAGCGTAAGTGGAGATTGGTGGCGCCTATTCAAACTGGACTGAATCAGTCTCTTTTTCCGGATTTAAGGCTTGTTGCCTCACTAACGTGTGATACACAAACAGCTGTCTCGAGAAATCTCCCGAAAAAACATATCGTCGCAGAGCATCATGTCCTATTCGACTGCCCCCGATCCGACAGCCATGCCTGGTCGTGCGGAAGAGATCCGCTCGGTCAAGAGCTATCAATCCCCCGACCATTTCATCAGTCTGTTCCAGTCCGTGACGACCATTGGTGGGGTGATTGCCTGCTATGCCGCCATCTATATCGGCATCGCCTATGGCACGTATCTCCCGCTGATTCTGATGCCGCTCGCGAGCGGCTTGTGATCCGTACCTTCACGCTGCAGCATGATTACGGCCACAACGCCATGTTTCGTCCTGCATGGGCCAACCGGTTTTTCGGGCGGATCAGCTCTCTGCTGACCTTCACCCCCTTCGATCACTGGCGCATGCATCACGCGCTGCATCATGGTGGGTGGAACAATATCGAAAGTCGCGGCCGCCTTTCTGACGTTTATTCAGACTGCACGACAGTCAAGGAATACTACGCGATGTCAGGGAAAGAGCGTCTTCTCTACCGCCTTTCCAAGAATCCGGTCATCGCGATTCTGATCATGCCACTCGTGATCTTCTTCCTTGTCTACCGTGTTCCTTTCGACACTCCCCGCGCCTGCAAAACCGAGCGCTTCGGTGTTCATGCGACCAATCTCTGCCTGCTTCTGATTTACGGTTCTCTGGCCTATTTCTTCGGCCTCTCGACGATGATCTGGGTCACACTCGGTGTTGTTTATCCGGCTGCCGTCATCGGCGTTGCCATGTTCCTAGTTCAGCACAAATTCGAAGGCGTCCATTGGGAGTCCGACAAGAACTGGAACACATTCGATGCGGCCCTCACCGGCTGCTCGTTCCTGCGCCTCCCTCGCTGGCTCGACTGGTTCTCAGGGAGCATCGGCATGCATCATATCCATCATGCAGCACCGGGTATCCCCAATTACCGCCTAGCCGAATGTCATGATGCGCATCGCATTTTCCACGACGTGAAGATACTCAGCATGCGCGAGGCCTTCCAGGAGTTGTTCCGTCACACCTTGTGGGACGAAGATACAAACCAGATGGTGCCGTTCGAACAGGTGCACCGTGCGCGCCCAATTCCTTCTTTCGCCTAAAAGGCAGACGCTGAACCGGCTCCAGAAATACTTCCGGAGCCTGAAAGACTCCCTCGCAAACGCGACGACACCTGACACCGATCACGACCTGCAGCGCCCTTCTCTCAAAACAAGAGAAGACCTCAGATAAGACCATCCTGATCGGTGCAGCCCTGCCCTGCGATTACGCTCAGCACCACCTTCATGGCGCGAGCCAGGTCTTCCAGAGTTGCCGGGGCACCGAGACAGAGCCGCAGGCCTGAATCCGCGCTCGAAGAGACCGCTGCCGCCTCAGGGGGCATGATTTCAACGCCTGAACGAAGCAGACGTGCCGTCATCCTCTCAGCATCCAGAGCCGAGAGAGGCACCCAGGCATGAGGGGAGAGCACTCCCCCGGGGCTGGCAACGAAATCGCCCAGAACAGAACGCATCAGATCCCATCGGCGCGTTGCCTCTCTCCGGATATGCTGTGCAATCGTGTCGATCTTTCCGGTCTCAGCCCAATGCCCAAAGACCAGCGCGCCGAGTGCCGGGGGACAATATCCCAAAGCCCGGATGCCCCGCATCAAACGTTCGCGCGGCACACCGGAAGGTGTCACTAGAAAAGCCAGACGAAGCCCCGGGCAGATCCCTTTCGACAGGCTGGCAAGATAAAAAGTCCGCTCCGGCGCGTAAGAAGCAATCTGTTTTGGACGCTCGGAATAGGCGTAGTAGGCGTCGTCTTCCAGAATCAGTAGATCGCGCGCCCGCGCCACCTCTGCAATCTCCTGTCGACGTCGGGCCGACATTGTCCGGGTCGTCGGATTATGGAGGGTCGGCAGCAAGAAAAGTAGGCGGCTGCCAGTTTCGGCCGCAGCACGATCGACCGCCTCCGGCAAAAGTCCCTCATCATCCATCGGAAGCCCCCGCATTTTCAGGCTCAAATGCTCGGCTGCCATACGGGCACCGTAAAACGTTGAGGACTCACACAGGATCGTATCGCCTGGCGCACAGAATGACGAGAACACCAGGGCGATCCCATGCTGACCGCCATTGCACTGGATCAGATTGCCTGCCTCGCATTCCAGACCGTAATGGCGCGCGATCCATTGGGCCGCAGCTTGGCGGACATGCGTCAGGCCGGTGCCCTCGACATAATGCACGGCAGGATCGAGCGCGCCTTGCGCCATCAGCGTGGTCAATGTGGTGTTGAGATCAGTCGCCAGAGAAATGGGCGGCGGTGTGTTGCATCGCAGATCGATCATGCCATCGCGCCGTGGCTCAAGCCCTGCACCCTGCTCGGCTGCCGGAATGTCCTGAAGAACAGAGGACGCCCCCCGCACAAAAGAGCCACGCCCGACATGCGCGGTTAGAAGCCCGCGCCTCTCCGCCTCGACGTAAGCACGGGTCACGCTGCCGACACTGATACCAAGCCGAAAGGCCAGGTCGCGCTGGGGAGGCAACTTCGTACCCGCAGCCAGTAAACCCGTATGGATATCATGGGCCAAGGCGAGCACCAGCCGCTCATAGAGCGGTAAAGGACCGGATTGAAGCTCAGGCTGCCACATGACCATCTCCCAAAGTGGAATTGTTATAGTTCAATATAGTGATTGAACTCTCCATTGCGCCTCGACACCATAGAACAATCGAATCGATTCGCACTATATTGTACTATGACAATGAGGCATTCTCGTGAAGCAATCAAGAATGGACATGAAATATCCATGTTCGGACGTCTTTCAGACGCGAAAAAGCATGACACTGCTCAAAGGACCGACTGCCCGGGGCGTCACGCTGATCAGCCTGATCGTTCTGGCTGCTCTTCTCCAGCCCGCAGCAGCTCAAAGCGTAGAGGAAGAAGAGATCAACCAGAGCAGTCTCTCCTACACCTCGGAGGATCTGCGTGATCCAGCCAAAGCGCGCCTCCTCCTGCAACGCATCGACAGAGCGGCTCTGAAGGTTTGCGGCGGGATGGACGGTATCTCCGTCCCGATCCAGAGAGCGATCGAGCACTCCGCCTGTCGTCACGAGAGTGTCGCCCGGGCGGTTGCCAGCTTTCACAATTCAGACCTGACACGCATGATGATCTCATTCGACCCTTGGGTCGGCCCGACAACACAGGAGCATTCACAATGACACGCGCATTTCGACTGGTTGATGTCTTTGCTGCCCAGTCTTTCAAAGGAAATCCTCTTGCCGTCGTTGTCGGCGCGGATGGCTTGTCCGACACCCAGATGAGCGAGATCGCGAACTGGACCAACCTCAGCGAGACCACATTCCTCCTCGATCCGGTGCATCCCGATGCCGATTATCGCGTGAGGATTTTCACACCGCACACGGAGCTGCCCTTTGCCGGGCATCCGACGCTCGGGACGGCGCATGTCTGGCTTTCAATGGGAGGAAAGCCGAAATCCGATCTGATCCAGCAGGAATGCGGTGTCGGTCTTGTCTCCGTGCGCGATGACAAAGGGAGATTGTCATTTGCTGCGCCACCCCGGCGTCGCACGGGGCCTGTGGAGGAGAGCGACCTGTCTTCCATCCTGAAGGGCCTCCAGCTGACATCACGGGATATTCTGGACGCCCAATGGGCCGATAATGGCCCGGGCTGGGTCGTTCTGAGAGTGCGCAGTCGGAAGGATGTGCTCGCCATCCAGCCGAATTGGCAGGCCTTGAGAGGATATGGCGTGGGTGTCGTCGGGCCTTGGGATCCGGCACGGGATGGTACCGAGGCCCAGTTCGAAATACGCGCGTTCATGGGAGAAGGTCAGGGCTGCGAAGACCCCGTGACCGGAAGCCTGAATGCCAGCATCGCGCAATGGCTGATCGAAATCGGCGTTGCCCCGGAGCAGTATATCGCCAGTCAGGGCACAGCTTTGGGCCGCTTAGGCCGCGTTTTCGTAGGAAAGAGCGGTGACGACATCTGGATTGGGGGAGATGTCGTCACCCGCATTTCCGGAACCATCACCCTCTGAGAGTAAAGGCGCGGGATGCCTTTCTGGTCGAGAACGCCGATCCAGGTGAAGAAAATACGCACCCCCTTCCTTACCCGCCGATGCCATACGCGAGCGGGTCTCTGAGGATAGTCGTCGGCTCTTTCAACGTGTCTCCCGAGAGGGTATCGGCGCATTGCAAAGAGCGACGCCCTGCGCCGGTCGTACGAAAAACCGATCATGCCGCGCAGCTCGGGCTGCGAGATAGGCTTCAAAAGCAGGGCTGTCTGTGCGCATCACCTGTATTTTCGGCCGTACGGCCTGCGGCAGATCGGCAGCCAGCGTCACGCTCCGGATCGCCACATTCTGATGAGCATCGGCGTAAAATCCGAGTGCACCGGCTCCCCGTTGGAGCGCACCCAGAGATTCCATCCCCACAAGGACACGCCCGACGACAGCAAGATTGCGATCGAGCTGCCTTGGCGCTTCTCCATTGACCACATAAAGCTCGCGCCCATCCCCCGTATCCGGCGGCATGTCCCGCCCTACCCCGACGGTGCCGAAGCACTGCGCGGGCCAGATTTTCGTGCCATCGCTACCGACAGGCCACCCCGCGGCAATTCCAACCTTGGGTGCATAAGGATCGGGATAACCGAAGGGTCTGTAATCGAGGCCGGAAAGAGGGCGTTCATATTCGGCGGGAGGGTTGCTCACAAAACCCGAAGGTAAAGGCGCTGCCTCGTCTTTGACCCGCCACTGCACAACGTAATTATCCTGCACGCGGATAATCGCGCCGTCGTCCCATGCATGAGCACGCGCAAGACGAACGACATTGGCCACATGAACAGGGGAAAACTCAGGTGCGAGCTCGATGACGACACGCGCGCCATTACCGAGACGCATCACGAGCAGCCGATCGGACGCGACACTCCGCCACGCCCCCTCCGGCGCCTGAGCCACAATCTCGGCAGGGCTGAGCACGGGGCCCGCCATGGCAAGAGCGGGAAACATAAACGGCAGGAATATAAAGAAAGGACGCATAACCCGGATCATTACGCATCCCTTGCGATCATGCATCCGTTTTCCCGCAGGTGATCAGTTATTTTATCGAAACGATACACGCAGACTGATCGCCGATGATCAAAAGGATGCAACGCAAAAGGTCATGATTTTTCTCCATGCAGGTCTGACAAAGCAATTCCGCTCGACATAGTTTACGAAAATACGTGACCTCATGCGGTATGGACCTATTCCCGCGGCATAGAACAAATCGTTTTTCAGTTGCCTAAAATGGAAATCTCTTTTCTCATCACGTCATTATCCCATCCATCACCCGAGTGAGTTGAAAACAGATGCCAAAGATTCTTCCTTTTGCTGTTTTCAGCGTCTTTACTCTAGTTTTTCTGGAGTCTGCAGTAGCGTCTGAAACCATCATTCCCACGACCTATGAGGCAGGTCATTTCTTTGCTGTCCCTCAGACGATCGAGGGTCGCACCCTTCGCTTTCTGGTCGATACAGGCGGTGGCGGTGCTCGGGGTTTGATGATGATCACGCCGGAGGCGCTTCCAAAAATCAACACCTCCCCTGTTCCGTGCGACAGCTTTCAAATCGGTGCCCGGATCTCCCATTGGCCTGCTTTCAGTCCATCAGCAGGATTACCTCACACCCCCTCCCCTACTCCTTGTGGGGCCATGGCGTTAATCGTGTCTCTCAAAGAAAGTTGGTTTACGGCGGATGGGATTATGGGCGCAGGCTACATGTCTCAATTCGACGCCTGGCACTTCAACTATCCCGAACATCGTCTGTCGATTGAAAACATCGGCTGGACGCCGCCTGTGGCAAAGCCGTTCATTCCTCTTGGTTTTCCAAAAGATGCACATGGAAATCATTCTGCATCTTTCCCGAGCGTCGACATGAAAATTGATGGCCAAAACATAGCCATGTTGCTGGATACGGGAGCAACCGCGATGCAGACCCCAGCCGGACACGCGGCAACCGGTGCACAGCAAGTAAAGGGACAAGGAACGACTTCATACATCACCACCAGCACATTGAATGCATGGCATGCAAAACATCCTCAATGGCACATTATTTCAGATGGGGACGGTCTTATGCACACCCGCCTGATTGAAGTCCCCACAATCGAGTTTGGTCCTTACATCGTGAAATCCGTCTGGTTCACCGAACGCCGAGACAGGAATTTTAGCGGTGATGGCATCGGTCAGTATATGGATCGGCCCATCTACGGTGCTCTGGGCGCCAATATTTTGAGCCATTTCGATTTAATCATCGATTATCGACATGAGCATTTGATATTTTTAAACGGTCCCGTCTGAGGGGAGTGACTTCGGGGGCTCCATTGCCCAGCTTCACGATCAAGAACCGATCAAGAGAGATGGTTCACCACACGTCGCCAAACACCTGTTCGACGATCTCTATGGTGCGCCATAAAGGCGGTTATCAACACAAAACGAGCGATAAAAACAGGAAGAAGGCGCGTAATGCGACAATGTCCTCATGCGAAAGTCTGACCCAGAATTTTGGCAATGGTAGACGTATTTTCGTCAGAGCATCTGAACAGGAACGACTTTGCAGGTACGGAGCCCTAGCTTAATCGGGGCGATAAATCCTTTAAAGATGAGTTTCTCCTCGTCGAAAGGCCAGAACTTCAGGCAATCTTGTCTCGATCCAGTCCGCAAGTTCAGAGACTTTTCCGGCGGCTTCCTGCCCGAGCGGCGTGAGACTGTATTCGACATGGGGCGGCACGACATTGAGTGCCACGCGACTCACCAGGCCGTCTCCTTCGAGCCATTGCAGTGTCTGAGCAAGCATACGTTCACTGACGCCACCAATCTGACGACGCAATTCACTGAAACGACGCGTCCCGTCTTGCAACACGATCAGGACCAGCACCCCCCAGCGGCTCGTGATATGCTTCAGCACCTCACGAGAGGGGCATTGAGCAATCAGCAGATCACCGCGACGAAGCTGGACAGAGAGCGGCTCTCGGGCCTCTTTCGAATGATTTTCTATACTTACATGTTTGTACGTACTTACGAAAAATAAGCAACAGTCCTAAGTCTGGTGCGTGACAATCACAGCCGGAATGAGGCGAAAATGACAATTGCGATTACCGGGGCGAGCGGTCAGCTCGGCCAGCTTGTGCTCAACAGACTATCGGAACAGAAAAACGCAGAGCCGATCGTTGCTCTCATGCGAACACCGACAGCGGCGTCTTTGAACAAGGGTGAGACACGACGCTTCGATTATAACAAAATCGAAACGCTTATTCCCGGATTGACCGGGGTCGATACCCTAATCCTGATTTCCTCGAGCGAAATTGGCCAGCGCGTTACCCAGCATCGCAACGTGATCACTGCGGCGCAATCCGCCAATGTGAAACGCATTATCTATACGAGTGTGCTCCATGCTGATGTTTCAGCACTCTCACTGGCTGATGAGCACCGTGCGACCGAAGCCGCATTAAAGGCATCGGGTCTGGCTTTCACCATCTTGCGCAACGGCTGGTACACAGAAAACTATACCGCATCCGTCAAGGCCGCTCTCGATGGAGGTGCTTTTATCGGCAGTGCCGGTAATGGCCTGATTTCATCTGCTTCCCGCGCTGACTATGCCGAAGCTCTGGCGATCACAGCGACAGACTTCAGCCATGACGGCAAAATATACGAACTCGCAGGGGATACTGCCTGGACATTGGCCGAACTGGCGGCAGAGATCTCGCAGCAATCGGGCAAGAAAATTCCTTATCTCGATCTTCCCACAAACGAGTATGCTCAGGCGCTCATCAAGTTCGGCCTGCCTGACGGGTTGGCGTCTGCCATCGCAAGCTGGGATAGTGCTGCATCACGTGGCGCCCTTTTCGATGACAGTCATCAACTCTCTGCCTTGATCGGGCGGCCTACGACGGGGCTCGCGGCAAGCGTCGCCTCGGCTCTGGCGTAATCTTACAGCAACCCGCCCCTCTCACGAGCCAACTCCGGAAGTTTCGGAGTTGGCCTATTTGTTATCTTTCAATGGAAATCACGCGCCTTGAGCCTTGGCGCGACTGTGCCCTCTTCTTCCTCTGATACGGCAATGTCACGCATCAGAGGGGTCAGGTCTTCCAGACGCTGCATCACAACATGGATTACCTCGCCTTCGCGTTGCAGCTACCGTGACAGGCGACGGCGTTGACGCCAATCACAATGCGGCGCTGGGCTTCGGCGCGGTCTTTCCAGATAATAATATTAGCCGTGCCGGTTTCGTCTTCCAGCGTCATGAACATGACGCCATGGGCCGTGCCGGGGCGCTGACGCATCAGCACCAGACCCGGCACCACAACACGGCTGCCATCTCGCACTATCCGTAGATCGGCGCAGGTCACCATACCGCGCTGTGCGAGACGCGGACGCAGAAACGCCATCGGGTGCTGACGCAAGGTAAGACCGAGCGTGTTGTAATCTTCAACCACTTCGCGGCCCTCGCTCATGGGGCGCGGCATATAATCGGGTTCGATCACTTCCGGACCGGGACGATTCAATTTGCGATCGGCCGCGGCAAAAAGCGGGAGCACCGTATCGGCCAGCCCCTTGATGGCCCAAAGCGCGGCACGGCGATCGAGACCGAGGGAGCGAAAGACATCGGCAGCTGCGAGAGCTTCCAGCGCAGAGACGGGAATATCCGCACGATGCCAGACATCGTCGAGTGAGTCATAAGCGGGAAAGCGATTGGCAATCAGCCGGGCCGCATGATCGTTGGACAGACCTTTGACGAAGCGGAACCCCAGACGCACGGCATGGCTTTGCGCGACGGAAACAGCCTCCAGATGGCAATCCCAGCGTGAGGCGTTGATGTCGATAGCCCGCACATCCACGTCATGCTCACGCGCATCCCGCACGATTTGCGCTGGGGCATAAAACCCCATGGGCTGCGAATTAAGTAAGGCCGCGCAGAACACATCGGGATGATGGCATTTCAGATAATTCGAGACATAGGCGATCAGGGCAAAGCTTGCGGCATGACTTTCCGGAAAGCCGTAGGAGCCGAAGCCTTCCAGCTGACGAAACGTGCGCTCGGCAAACTCGCGGGGATAGTTATTCGCGACCATGCCTTCGATCAGCTTGGTTTTAAAATGCGAGACCCCACCGGTAAACTTGAACGTCGCCATGGAGCGTCGCAGCTGGTCGGCCTCGCCGGGCGTAAACCCGGCGCATTTAATGGCCACCTGCATGGCCTGCTCCTGAAACAGCGGCACGCCCAGCGTCTTGCCAAGAATTTCCCTGAGTGCCGGCTGCGGATACTCGACCTGTTCGATCCCCTCGCGACGGCGCAGATAGGGATGCACCATATCGCCCTGAATAGGACCGGGCCGGACAATCGCCACCTGTACCACCAGATCGTAAAATGTTGTGGGTTTGAGGCGCGGCAGCATGGACATCTGGGCGCGGCTCTCGATCTGGAACGTGCCCAGCGTGTCGGCTCGGCGGATCATAGCGTAAGTTGCGGGATCTTCGGGCGGCACCGAACTCATTTCAAGATGGCGGATACGGTAATCCTTGAGCATATCGAAGCCGCGACGCAGACAACCGAGCATGCCCAGCCCCAACACATCCACCTTCATGAAACGCAGGATATCGATGTCGTCCTTGTCCCAGACGATGATCTGACGGTCTTCCATCGCCGCAGGCTGGATAGGCACCAGCTCGTCCAGACGGTCACGCGTCAGCACGAAGCCACCCGGATGCGTGCCGAGCTGACGGGGAATCCCTACCAGCTCACCCGCCAGACGCAGGGTGAGCGCCAGCGCCCGGTCTGACAGAGACAGATTCAGCTCCGCCGCACGCGTCTTGAGCAGGACAGGATCGCCCAGAGACGACGCCAGATATTTCGAAATCAGCCCCAGCACGTCTTCGGAAAGACCCAGAACCTTGCCGACTTCACGCAAGGCGCCTTTCGGGCGATAGCGCATCAGCGTGGCGCACAGAGCCGAATGGCCGCGCCCATAACGACGATAGATCCACTGGATAATTTCCTCACGCCGATCGCTTTCGAAATCGACATCGATATCGGGCGGTTCGCGTCGTTCTGCCGAAATAAACCGCTCGAACAAGAGCCCCGAACGAAGTGGATCGATTGCCGTAATGCCCAGCACATAGCAAATAGCCGAATTAGCCGCTGATCCACGTCCCTGACAGACAATGCCCAGCTCACGCGCGCGCTGAACGATACTATGCACGGTCAGAAAATAGGGAGCGTAGTCCAGTGAGCCGACCAGAGTGAGTTCATGGGCGATCTGTTTTCTGACCGCCTCTTTCACCCCGGCGGGATAGCGCCGTGGCAGGGCTTCCTGCACCAGACGGGTCAACGTCTGCTGGGGTGTTTCGTCAGGCCGATCGGTTTCCTGCGGATATTGATAACAGAGATCGTCCATCGAAAAGCGGCACTGCGCTTCGATCTCGGCGATACGCGCCAGAGCCTCGGGAAATGCCTCATACTGCGCTTTCAGCTGGGCTGGCGTTTTAAGAGCGCGCTCTTCATGCGCCTCACGCCGCTCGCCAAGGGCTTCGAGCGTGCAGTTTTCGCGAATGGCCGTCACCACATCCTGCAACACATGGCAGCGCGCCTCGTGATACAGCACGTCTCCTGTCACAACCGTGTCGATACCCGCCTCACGCGCCCGATCCTGCATGGCACAAAGACGTTGCAAATCGGCGGGCTGACTGCGACGTGACAACCCGCAATAGACAGAGCTTTTTGTACTCTGCTTCAGACGCACCAGATGATGCAAAGCCATAGACGCCTTCTCATCTGCCTGTTCCGGCAACAGCACATGGACAAGCCGATCGCTGCCCTGTTCCAGATCCTGCCAGGTGAGAGAGAAGACCTCACGTGCGCCGCGCCGATGACCAAGCGTCAACAGCCGGCACAGCTGCCCCCAGCCGGCACGGTCCATAGGATAAACCAGCACCACGGTTCCATCTGTCAGGTCCAGACGACAGCCGGGGATCAGCCTGACCCCGCTCTGTTTTGCCGCATCATGAGCCCGCACCATGCCTGCCACGGAATGCCGGTCCGTCAGGGCCAAAGCTGTATGGCCCTGCGCCTGCGCGACAGAAAATAGGTCATGCGGGGCACTCACCCCACGCAGGAAGGAATAATAGGAGGTGACATGCAAAGGCGTGGTCACGACGCCTTGTCTTCCTCATGTGGATGACGGTGGTTGCTGGTATCGTGAGGCGCTACAGCGGCGCGCTTCATCAGCACGAAGCCGCAACGCGCCAGATGCGCGACCAGACGGGCCGCCACAAGACCTGCCATCAACTCATCAGCGTCATGCACGCGACGGCGACCGTCGAAACGCAGCGCATGGGTCAGAGCCTCGGCGATGTCGTCAGGTTCCGCAGGGCGCAGAGTCTCATCACGGGGCAGTATTTCCCACGCCATCAGAACATCCCGTGGACGAACCACGCTCCATCACCCGACCAGCGATGCACACCATCCCCCTGACGGAACAGCCAGAAACGCTCGCCACTCTCGATTTCCACAATCCAGTAATCGCGGATTGCACCGGCCTGATCGGCCTGCTGCCACCATGCCCCATGCAGACGTTCCGGCCCGTCCGCCCCGCACACCGATAGCGCCCTGCCCTGCCAGACAAACCGATGCGGACTGTCATCCTCACCCAGTTCCGGCAGAGCAATCGGACGGGGTGGCGCAAAGAGACGCGTCGGACGCGGCCAGAGGGATACGCCCCGCAGCGATGACGGCACGGCCAAGCGCTGCTGTCCCCTTTCCGGAAAAGGCGCGTGGGTCTCACCGAGATAATAAACGCCCTGCAATCCCGGTCTGTTACGCAGACGCTCAGCCAGCACGCCAAGCCCTTCCTTACCGACCTCCTGCGACAGGCCTGCCAGATCGCCCCCTGCCATGGCGGACGCCTGACGTTCGGCCAGCTCCACCTGCAGGCTCATACTTTCAATGCCGAAACCTGGATCGATCGTCTCAATACGCTCCTGCAACAGAAGAAGCAGACGCGAAGGGTCATTCACCGGTTCGGACGTACCGATCCGTATGGCCTGAACCCCTTCATCCACACGCTGGCAGAACAGATCGACACGACGTGCGCCCAACCCTTTTTGCTGCAACAGCGCCGCTGCCTCTTCTGTCAGCACCTGCATTACATGAGCGATATTCTCCGCCGTGCCGATCGGCTCGACCAGGTGACGCGTTACCTGCAGCGCCACCACAGGCTGCTCGAAACGAAGCGGCTCTTTCTGTCTGCCCAGCGCAAAATCGAGCTGGCGTGCAGGCTGCGTACCAAAGCGCCGCGTCAAAGCCGCACGGGGCACCTCGCAGAGATCCGCAATGCGGGTAATTCCAAGCGTACGCAGCCGGTCACGCTCTTCCGCATCGAGGCGTAAAGCCTCAACAGGCAAAAATGCCAATGCCTGCGCGGTTTCGCCCTGAGTCACGACGTTCAGCGCCTTCTGGCCATAGCGCGCCAGAGCGTGAGCTGCCCCGGCTGTCTCGGCGAGCGCAGCACGCACGGTATGACCACGCTCCGCCAGACGGTTTTTCACCGCTTCGAGCATGGCCTGCTCGTCGCCGAAAAGATGCGCACAACCGGTTGTATCCACCCAGAGTCCGTCAGGCGGATCGACCGCGACGAGGGGCGAAAAGCAGCGGCACCACTCCGCCAGTTTATGCAGAGCCTTGAGATCCTGCCCGGGCGAGACGGCCTCAGCCTGCAGATCGGGCACGAGGCTACGCGCCATGGCCAGAAACTGGCCTGGCTGCACGCCTCTGCGCAAAGCCGCTTCATTGGCCGCCACGATTTTCCGGCTCTGTCCTTCACGCCCGTACAGCACCAACGGTAAGGCCGGGTCTCCCTGCGGGTGCCTCTTTTGCCAAAGCGTTGTACGCCATTGCGGCAGCCAGAGGGAAAGAAGACGACGAGACATGATCCGTTCCGATCTTCCAGGAAAGAGCCTCGCCACCACGGCAGCGCATCAGGGTCAGCGAGAACGGTTCGGGATAGGACAAAAGGGCGCGCTTCCCGATCCTGACCGGGTCGGAAGGCGCCGCACCGATACGCCAGCGTGTCCAGCAGGCGCTGGGCGGGATGAAATGCTCATGACGATGCAGCAAAAAACACGTCACCCCTGAGGCTTCGGCCGCCAGGGTCAGCCGGCGCGAAGCCGTGAGAGACAAAGGCTCTGTCAGATCGGCGACCACTGCCGTCACGTGTTTGCTGTGCAGCACATCTTCTACGGTCCCCGCCAGGCGGGATGGATCGGCCTCGATACATAAAAGTCGTTCGGCAGACAGGCCTGCCCGGCGCAGCCCCGCCAGAGCGAGCCCTTCTCCTTGTGGCATCACCCAGACGACAGGCCCTGCGGCCTGCGCCAGTATGTGGGCAATGAACCGCGTAGGGCGGGCACAGAGCTGCCGGTCATGCCCCTCACCCAGAAACTCATGCACGACACCCCGGCGCAGCCCACCTTTAAGCGCCTCGTCCACAGGGGGCAGCCCTGTCTCGAGATAAAGCACGGCAGCATTCTTCTGATAACGTCGTTCGATGCGCGCCACAGTATCGCGCAGCATCGCCATGCCCTGTCTGTCTGTCATGATGAGCCCTCCCTTCAATTGGGGCCGTATCATACGAACAAAACAGGAACAAGCATCTTGAACGCAGCGCTGCAGCAACCTGCATGATGGGCCGGAATGAAGAGACCGGGTTATTTTTTGAAATCAGGGCTTTGTCCTGAAACACTTCAGGGAGTCAGGTTCCTTTGATTTCATTTTTTAATGTAACGGGATGGGAGCAACCCGGTCTGGCCGGGACTGTTGAAGTCATTCTGGCGCTAGCGGAAAGGACCGGATTCGCGTGATCACCCTTTATCTTTGGGTCATTTTAAAGCTCGTCATCGGGTTTGCTTTGATCATTTCCTATCTGAATGTCACCGGCCGCAACCAGATTGCCATGATGACCTCGGTCGATCTGGTGGGCAATTTCATTCTGGGCGGCGTGGTTGGAGGCATTCTCTACAACGACAAGCTCCCCATCCTGCATTACATCGCGCTTCTGATCCTGTGCATTGCGCTCATGATGCTGTTCAATGCGCTCTCACGCAAAATTCCTGGTCTGCGCAAAAGGACAATCGGTGAGCCCGTTCCGATCATTCGTGGGGGGCGCTTTCTGATCGAGAATTTCGAGGAAAACTCAAACCGTATCGACATCAAGGATGTCGCAACGGCTCTACGCATGCAGAACATCTTCAGCTTTGACAATATCGAGTTCGCTCAGGTCGAAACGACGGGTCATGTCAGCGTCATCATGAAGGAAGAAGCCAAGAAGCCCTCGCGTTTCCTGATCCATCGCGGTGATGTTCTAGAAGAAGAACTCAAGATCATCGAACGCGATGAAGACTGGCTGACCGCAGAGCTCTCTGCGATGAATCTACACGATATAGAAGACGTGTTTCTGGCTGAGTGGGTGGGCGATCATCTTCTTGTCGTCACCTCTGATGGATCAGTGCATGGCGAGGGCCTGACGGCCTGAACAGATCCCTCCTCCATCAATCTACCTCACCCGAAAATCCTCCTGCACGCGACGAGACGCAGGGAGGATTTTTTCTAGCCTTCCTGTCGGGGCGTGATCCTGTTCCACGCATCGAGAGCCGCGATTTTGTAAGCTTCGGCGAGGGTAGGATAGTTGAAGGTGGCATCGATGAAATAATCGACTGTTCCCCCCAGATTGAGCACCGCCTGCCCGATATGGATGAGTTCGGTCGCCCCTTCACCGATGATATGCACGCCCAGAAGCTTGCGGTCTTCCAGCGAGATGATCATCTTGAGCATCCCACCACGTAGCCCCATGATGTTGCCCCGCGATGTCTCGCGCAGTCTGGCAATGCCGCACTCATAGGCCAGGCCGGCTTTTCGAACCTCTTCCTCGCTCATGCCGACAGTCGATATTTCCGGAACAGCGTAAATTCCATACGGGAAATACTGGGGCGTATGCGCAATTTCAAAATCAAAGGCGTGACACGCGGCTAGTCTCCCCTGTTCCATCGACGTCGATGCCAGTGACGGAAAACCAATCACATCGCCCGTGGCGTAGATATGCGGCACACTTGTCTGGAAGGTTTTGCGATTGACCGAGAGACGTCCACGTTCGTCAGCTTCAAGGCCGCAAGCTGACAGATTGAGCGCATCGGTCGCTCCTGAACGCCCTCCCGTATACAGAAGCATATCTCCTCGAACCCGGCGTCCACTTTCGAGAATGGCAACTGGCTGACCGCCCTCCATCTCGATCGACTCTAGCTTCGTTCCCATCCGAAAACTCACGCCACGCTCGCGAAGATGGTACATGAGCTCGGCGATCAGCTCGCGATCGACGAATTCAAGAAGCTCCTCGCGCGCATCGATAATCGTGACACGGATATCCAAGGCGCTGAAGATCGTCGCATATTCTATGCCGATCACCCCTGCGCCAACAACGATCAGGGAGCGCGGCAACGTGTCCAGATGAACGATGGCATCGCTATCGAAGATGATGCTGTCGTCAAAAGGAACATGATCGGGACGATGCGGTCGTATGCCGACGGCAATCAGAATTTTTGCGGCTGAGACGACGGTTGCGGTTCCGTCCTCTGCCAGGATCTCGATCCGATGAGCATCGAGAAAACGTGCCTGACCGTGCTGCACACGTACCGTATTGCGCACGAACTGGTGCTCGAGAACATCCACCTCAAACTCAAGCGTCTTGGAGAGACGCATGCGCAGGTCATACGCTGTAATCTCGGATTTGGCGCGATAGGACTCTCCATAGAACCCACGCTCACGCCAGCCGGTCAGATTGAGCACCGTCTCGCGCAGTGTCTTCGACGGAATGGTGCCTTTATGAACAGACACGCCCCCAACGCGGCCTTTCTGTTCGACCACCATGACAGAACGACCGAGTTTCGACGCCTGCACGGCGGCACGGCGCCCCGAAGGACCGCTGCCGATCACAACCAGATCGAAATCATACCCATTCGACATCACAGTCTCCCTGCTTTCACCCCCGGCACTTCCAAGGCTTTCGAAACAGGGGCACGCCTTGTTGTACGCAGGGCAGGATCGCTGGACAAACGCCTCCACAAGAAGAGGTTGGACCTACATGAGGCCCAAAAAGCTCTTTTTATCAGTCGATTATGGGCTTTTGGTACACTCGACAGACCAGACAGGCGCAATGACATGTCTTGCTTGTATCGGGGTCGTGATCCCGATCTAGCCAACATAAGCCTCTAAATCTGCGATCTTATTGTCTGACGGTGACTTGTCGCTTTTTCTTGGAATACCGCGGTAGGTGTTCACGGCGGTCTTAGTCTGCCTGGGCGTATCGCTGCGCGCACGGACAGTTTTTCTGCAGACGCGGGTATTTGCGCGTAGCCGAGTTCTGACTAAGCGCTATATGGAGTGA
>NZ_BAJT01000002.1 GCF_000613845.1 Asaia astilbis JCM 15831 | reverse complement strand
TCTGAAGAAAATGAGCGAGACTGCACACGACCTGTCACAGGGTGATATCTTCGCGGTTATCCGCAGTTACGAAAAGATCAAGGGGTGGAGCGCATGACCGAAAAGAACAAAAAGCCGAGAACGAGGCAGCAGCAGATCAACGGGCTTTATTTCGATGACACATGGGTGAAGGGAATGCAGATCGCAACCCGTCTCTACTTCGAGCGAGAGCTGGCCGAGGCGGAAGAGAGAGGAGCAGAGCGAAACGCCGAGGAAGAGAAGAAGAAATGGCAGGCATCAATAGCTTGGCAAGTTCAGCAAGAAGATGGGGCTTGGGTCTGGACTTCCGTACCTTGGCAGCACGAGGCTGAAGGCCGCCCCATCAGGCCACACGGGCCATTCCCGGAGGATATCGCTGCTATCGTTGCTGAGTCTGTGCGCTTGGAACGCGAACGCTGCGCCAGTGTGTGCTTCGGAAAGGCGGAAGAAATCCTCAGAGAGCGCGGCGAAGAGGATACGGACGATGACTGCAATATGGTCCTGTCCGGCGCAGATGAAGAGCTTCATGACGAGCTGATATCCCTCGGGAAGCTGATCCGAGAGGGCAAGAGTTCATGACCCCCTTCAACCGCCTCCTAGGCGAGCGCATCCGGCGCCTGATCGTCGCACAAGGGAGAACGCAAGAGAGCGTAGCCGTCGAAGCCGGGATCGCTACGAGCACGCTGGGATTTCTTCTCAAGGGACAGAACAGCACTATCAACACGGTCTTGAGCGTTATGGTCGCTCTCAAGGCTCCGGCTGCAATGATGGCCGAGATCTACGCGGATTTCGCTGAGCACCAGAGGGAGGGGGCTTATGGGTGAGACGCTTGACCGCTGGCTAGACCGGGCCGCTTTGGCCCGGAGACTCTGCACGACGACGAACATGCTCCCCCGCTTCGTTCAGCAGGGGAAGCTTCCGCAGCCGTCTCTGCACCTGGGGCCGCGCTCCCCACGCTGGGACATTCATGCAATCGATGCCGTTATGTTGGAGGCAAGCGGCATCTCCACGTCAAAATCAACGAGCGATATGGTGCAAAGAGCCTGTGAAGAAATCGAACGAGATGCCGCAAGACGTAAAGATCGTTCGAAAGACGCTCGCAGACGGCTCGGTTAAGGAATACCGCTACCCGAAGAAAGGCAAGGTCTCGACGCCACGAGGCCCGGCCTCTGGCACCATAGCTGCTGTTCTCCGGCTCTATACCGGGAGCCCTGAATGGGCAGCCACCAAGCCAAGCACGAAGAAAGGACGTCTGCTCTACCTCATGGAGCTGGAGCGCATTGGCAATGTGCCAATACGTGAGTTGCGACGACGGGAGATCTTAACGATCCGAGACACCATAGCTCGAACTCGGGGCACAGGAGCGGCGAACCAGTTCACGCAGTCAACAAGCGCGTTTCTGTCATGGGCGCTTAATCGTGAGTGGGTGGAGGCCAATGCGGCCGCGCGGATCGGGATGCTCGCTTACAAGCCTTTCAAGGCGTGGTCGAAGGAGCTTGCGCGTGATGCAATTGCGAATCTTCCGCCCCACATGTCGCGGACTGTCATGCTGGCTCTCTTCACTGGCCAGCGGCGCACTGACCTATGCGCCATGAAGTGGAGCGACATCAACCGAGGCGCGATCTTTGTCAGGCAAGCAAAGACGGGGATGGAACTGCACATACCCATCCACCCGGTTCTAGGCGCTGCTATGGCTGAGTGGCCGAAGACGGCTGAAACGATCCTGACGGGAATCAGAGGCGGCCCCCTGACAGTCTATAACCTCACCAGATCAATCAATGATGCTCACGACCGGGGAATATTGCCCAGGGGCTTCAGCATCCACGGACTGAGAAAGCTTGCGGCGACTCTGCTGGCTGAGGCCGGATGTTCAACGCACGAGATTGCCTCGATTACGGGGCACAAAAGCTTGAAAATGGTTGAGCACTACACGCGATCGTTTGACCAGCGACGTCTTGCGGAAGATGCCATATTGAAACTGGAAACCTCCTATTGGAAACCGCAGGAAACCGACCGGTAACCACTTGAAATAAAACACTTTATGCCGCTCGAACCAGTAATGGTAGAAGATGAAACCCTCTATGCCCGCTTCATGGGCCATGCGTGCCTGCGCCTTGAGCGTCTCAGTGTTGTCCAGTCGATAATGCCCGAGATCGCGCGGGGTGCGGGGCTGGTAATGATCGGCAAAGCGGGGCACGCCTCGCGCCAGATTGGTCCATTCGGTAAAGCCTGTTCCCCACCAGCGGTCATTGGCTTCGTTGGGATGGAATTGGGGGAGGTAATAGGCGAGGAGGCGTGCCTGTCGCACCGCAGCCTCGGGAAGAGGGTGACGCTCCTCATACTCCGGGCCAGGCTGCGTGCGTCTTCTGATCTCCCGAGCGGTGGTCGTCTCATGATCCGGAAGGCAGGAGAAGACACCGGGCTCGTGTCGATGGCTCAACCAGTGCAGGAAAGGGTTCGCCTCTGGTTGATGCCGCAAGTAACGCATTCGGTAAAAAGCCGGATCGAATTTTTCGAACGGGCGCCGTGCCTCGCGATATCCCTGCACCATATAATGTTCGACAGGATCCATGCCTGAGGCGGCAACGTCGGGATAGCTGCGGAGATAGAAGGCGGGGTCGAATTCCGGCACGGGTCGAATGTCAGGAGCCTGTCTGTTCGCCAGATAATGCGCCAAGGCATTCATGTTGACTGGCACCTGATTGGCCTGCCGGTACCAGACCGGATCGAACCAGGGCACCGGACGCCGTCCCTCATATTCGCCGCGAACCAGATAGTGATGCAGCGGGTCTTCTGTGATGTCGCGATAGGTCGAGAGATACCAGAGCGGATCGAAAAAAGGGTTCGGCTTGCGTCCCTCACGCCATCCCGAATTGTGGTAATGCGACAGCGCGCCACTGCCGATGTCCTGTAGATCGGGATTGCGGGAGAGGTAGAACGCGGTGTCGAAAAGCCCAGAGTGACCAATGGTTTTGAGAATATTGGGCATCATCGTCTCCTGAGGCGATTCGTTAAAAAAACATTAAATGCATTTCAGGGTGATGACCACTTCTCTTGGCAGCAGCGACCACCACCGCCTTGACGGAGCGGCTTCGTGCCGGTTGAACAGCTACAGAGAGGGAATTGCAGCGTGCCATTGCAAATGGCATAGCTGATGGCCTGACGCCGGATCGGGCCTCGACGATGGGGCCGGACGGGGAAAGACAGGGTTAACTTATGAGGCCTCCGAGTGGCCCGGCCTCTTGGCCAGGGGCCGCACTCAGGCAAGTTGAGAGTTCATGCAACATCATTCCGCTGCGCCTTTACCCAGCGCTGAAGACACAGATGTGAACGACACCAACGGCAAGCCGCGCTGTCAGGGCTCCGCAACGTCGTTTTGTGTCACGCTTGACGAAGGGCTGACGCTCGAATGCGGTGCAACCGTCGCGCCGCTCGATATTGCCTATTGTGCGTATGGTACCCTCTCAGCGAAGCGCGACAATGCGATCCTTGTCTGTCATGCGCTGACTGGCGATCAGTTCGTCGCAGAACCCCATCCTGTAACGGGTAAGCCCGGTTGGTGGAGCCGGACGGTAGGCCCGGGCCGGGCAATCGACACGAACCGTTTTTTCGTTATCTGCGTCAATGTTCTTGGGGGATGTCTTGGATCCTCTGGTCCAGCGACCTTGCGGGATAACGGAGAGCCATGGGGGACCGACTTCCCGCCCATCACGATCCGGGACATGGTTTTCGCTCAGGCAAAGTTGCTGGACCATCTGGGTATCGGGCGTCTCTTCGCCGCGATTGGCGGCTCGATGGGGGGAATGCAAGTTCTCCAATGGGTCGCCAGTTTCCCCGAGCGGGTCGGGGCGGCCATGCCGATCGCAACCGCTCCTTTCCATTCGGCGCAGAATATCGCCTTCAACGAGGTCAGTCGTCAGGCGATCTGCGGTGACCCCGACTGGTGTGGAGGCCGCTACTGGGCGCAGGATACCATTCCTGCCAAAGGCCTCGCTGTGCCCGTATGATGGCGCATATTACCTATCTGTCCGAAGAAGCCCTGACCCAGAAATTCGGGCGTCGTACCCGACGCGACGCTGTGCCGTCTGCCGAGGTTAGTGCGACAGGGGCCTCCCTGTTCGGCGAAATCTTCGAGGTCGAAAGCTATCTTCGCCATCAGGGGTCGAGCTTTGTGCGTCGCTTCGATGCCAATTCCTATCTGACCATCACGCGGGCGCTGGATTATTTCGATCTGAGTGCCGATTACGATGGCGATCTCTCCGCGCCGTTTCGCAATTGCGCGACGCGGTTCTGCATCATCTCTTTTACGTCCGACTGGCTGTTCCCGACATCGCAGTCGCGACTGCTCGCTCGCGCCCTGAACAAGGCCGGGGTGAATGTGTCTTTTGTCGAGATCGAGAGCGATCGTGGACATGACGCCTTTCTGCTCGACGAACCGGACCTGGAGCGGACGATGAGGGGCTTTATCAATGGAGCGGCCGAGCAGGCCGGGCTGGGGAACACTCATGCGTCTTGATCAACAGCTCATCTCGGGCATGATCGCGCCGGGAACGCGTGTTCTCGATATCGGGAGTGGCGATGGCGCCTGATCGATCATCTGTTCCATACACGTCAATGCGATGCTCGTGGCATCGAGATCGACATGCGGGAAGTGACACGGTCAGTGGCTCACGGCCTGCCTGTCATGCATGGCGATGCCGATCATGATCTTGCCCATTATTCTGATGATGCGTTCGATTACGTCGTGCTTCAGCGCACCTTGCAGGCGGTCGAGAAGCCGCGTGAGGTGCTGCGACAGATGCTCCGTATTGGACGGCGAGCGATCGTTTCCTTCCCGAATTTCGGGCATTGGCGTCTGCGCCTGCAGATGATGTTCAGCGGTAGAATGCCGATGAACACCGTTTGGCACACCCCATGGTATGAGACACCGAATATCCACCCTTGCACGATCAGGGACTTCCTGGAGCTTTGTGAAGCTGAAGGCTATGTGGTCGATCAATGGCTTGCCATCAACGAAGCGGGCGATCGCGCGCCCTGGCGCCGGTCGATCAGGCTTGCCAATCTCTTTGGTGAGCAGGCCCTCTTTCTGTTGCGGCGCAAGTAACGTCGGGCAAAAGCTGTTTATTCGATATCGATCGAAATAGCCCTTTACTCGTCATTCCTCTTCTGGTTGCATCATCGCGTCGCCCGGCTGACTTCCTGCACGGGAGTGACAGAAAAGCAGAGGCTTCATGACCGATATTCTGACAGCTATTGCCGAGCGGCGCGCCGCCAAACGCTTCGATCCGACCGTGGTCATCCCTGACCACGAATTACGCGCCATTCTGGATGCCGGGCGTCAGGCGCCGACGGCGTTCAACATCCAGCATTGGCGGTTTGTGGTGATCTCCGATCCCGAATTGCGAAAGGAGATCCGCGCGGCCTCGTGGAATCAACCGCAGGTTGAGGAGGCAAGCGCCCTGATCGTTCTGTGTGCCGACGTCAAGGCATGGGCAAAGAACCCGGCGCGTTACTGGGCCGCCGCGCCTGAGAAGATGCAGACGAGCTACGCCAGCATGATCGAGAAGGTTTATACCGGTAACGAGCAGTTCCAGCGTGACGAGGGCATTCGTTCCGCCGGGATGGCGGCTTACGCCCTGATGCTGGCAGCGGCGGCCCATGGCTATCAGAGCTGCCCCATGGATGGATTCGACTTCGAGGCCGTCGGCAAGCTGATCAATCTACCTGATGACCATGAGATCGTCATGTTTGTGGCCATCGGCAAGAATGCTGCTGAGTATCCTCCCCATGGCGGCCAGTTGCCGCTTGAGGAAACGGTCATCGAGAACCGGTTTTCCTGACCCGGCTCGTGCTTTCGACAGTCAATCTGCGACGCTCACGGATTTTGTGAGCGTTGTTGCTTGCGTCGGAAGAGGCCTCTGCCTATATGAGGGCCTCCCCGGTCCAGATTTGGCTCAGTCGGCACTGACGTCAGGTAACTGACGCTCTCACCGTGCGGTGCTGCGCCAATCCCGGATCTCTTCTTTCCCCTACGACGTCCGGGCCAAGAGGCGTCATCTCGTGAGCCATTTGCATCAAATGTGGCTCGTGCCAGAGGAGGCGCCTTTTATATGACCAGTTTTGCCGATCTACAGCTTGCCCTGCCTATTCAGCAGGCTTTGACAGAAGAGGGGTATACGACCCCGACCCCGATCCAGGCCGGCGCCATTCCACACCTGCTGCAGGGCCGTGATCTTCTGGGTCTGGCGCAGACCGGCACAGGCAAGACGGCAGCTTTTGCGCTTCCGGCACTCCATCGCCTTTTGACCCAGCCGCGCCATGCGTCGCCCAAGGGGGCACGCGTTCTGGTTCTCGCTCCGACACGCGAGCTGGCAGCTCAGATCGATGACAGCTTCAAGACCTATGCGCGTCACATGAAGCTGCGTCATGCAGTCATTTTCGGTGGCGTGGGACAAGGGCGTCAGGTTGAAGCCATGCGTCGTGGCGTCGATGTCCTGACGGCGGCTCCGGGTCGTCTGCTCGATCTGATCGGTCAGGGTCATATCGACCTGCAGGACCTTGAAGTGCTCGTTCTCGACGAGGCGGACCGCATGCTCGATATGGGCTTCGTGCGTGACATCAAGCGTATCGTGGCGCTGCTTCCCAAGAACCGCCAGACCGTGCTGTTTTCGGCAACCATGCCCAAGGCGATCGAAGAGCTGGCCCACTCGCTGCTCAACGACCCGGCAAAGGTTGAGGTCACGCCGCCTTCCTCGACGGTCGACCGCATTCGTCAGGCGGTGATGTTCGTCAAGTCAGAAGACAAACGTGCAGCGACCCTGATGCTGGTCAAAAATGACAAGGTTCAGCGCGCGGTTGTCTTCACGCTGATGAAGCATGAAGCAAACAAGATCTCTGACTTCCTCAATGCCGAGGGTGTTCGGGCAGAAGCAATTCACGGCAACAAGTCGCAGGGTGCGCGCGAGCGTGCCATGGCAGGTTTCCGTGACGGGTCGGTCAAGGTTCTCGTCGCGACCGATATCGCAGCACGCGGTATCGACGTCGATGACGTAAGCCACGTCTTCAACTACGATCTCCCGAACGTGGCTGAAAGCTATGTCCATCGTATCGGACGTACGGCGCGTGCTGGCCGTGATGGCTGGGCTGTCTCGCTTTGCGATGCCGAGCAGCGCGCCTGGCTGAAGGATATCGAAAAGCTCATCGGCAAGCCTATCCCTGTTGTGACGGATCATCCGCTGCATTCGGATGAAGCCCAGAATTCCACCATGCGTCCGCCCGTTCTGGGTGGCGGTGGCCGAGGACGTAACCAGCCGCGTGGCGGTGGTGGACAGCGTCCGGGTGGCGGCGGTGGTCGTCCGGGTTCTGGCCCGCGCAATAATGGCGGGAATCGCTCTGATAGCCGCCCGTCAGGCGGTCGTCCTGGCGGTGGGGGACGTCCTTCGCGCCCTCGCTCAAAGTAAGCGGTCACACTTGATCGGTTCGATGTAAGCATCGGGCCGCTGCGTGTCTGACACGTCAGAAAGAAAGCTCTGGACCGAAAGGTTCAGGGCTTTTTTATTGCGTTCTGTCGGGCCACTCTTCGCCCCTCATAACCTGTTCCAAGAACAGCGCTCAGCAAGGCGGCGGTCTCAATCACATATTGGGACGGTATTCACGGTGCCTGTCAGGCAAGCTTGCTCTTCCTCTCACAAAGCTGTGTAAAAACGGAGAGGCTCGGACCAGTAAATGCTGGGAAAACAACGAAAAATAGCCAATCTAGAGTGTTTCGGTTCAGTATTACCCTCACGTCATGTTTGAACTGCGCGGAGATCATGAGGTTTAATTCTCGAAGGCTGGCAATAGAGCCAGGTATTTCGAGGTCAGTAAGTGTCGCACAGCAAAACCATCCTCACGCTCAATTCCGGCTCGTCCAGCATCAAGTTTGCCTTGTTCGATCAGCAGAGCACGGCAGAACGACTTTTGTCGGGTCTGGTCGAATTTCAGGCCGGAGGAGGGGTGCTGACCACGCGGACGCCCGACGGCGCCAGCAAGCGGACGGTGATCGATTGTGATGGAGAGGAAGGAGATACTCATGGGCAGGTGATGCGGCATGTTCTCGATCTGATCGAAGGGTATGGGAGCGGCTCACAGATCGAGGCAGTGGGTCATCGGGTCGTTCTGGGTGGACCAAACTTCAAGGGACCAGCACAGATCACTCCGGATGTGATCAAGCAGCTTGAGGGCCTCATTCCACTTGCACCGCTTCATCAGCCTCCCAGCCTCGCACCGATGCGTCTTCTCATGGAGCAAAAGCCCGATCTGACACAGGTTGCCTGCTTTGACTCCTCGTTTCATTTCACCATCGACTGTCCGGACCCGGCTACCTTTGCCTGCCGAGCTGTTGGAAGGGGGCGCACGGGTTTTTGGCGCTCATGGACTCTCGTATGATTTTATCTCGGGTGAGCTCGCCGCCCGTCATCCTGCCATCGCGCATAAGCGTGTTCTGGTGGCGCATATCGGCAATGGTGCAAGTCTTTGTGCGCTTGAAAACGGACGCAGCATTGCAACCACAATGGGGCTGACTGTGCTCGACGGTCTCATGATGGGAACACGCTGCGGCGCGATCGATCCGGGGGTGCTTCTTTACCTGCTTCAGCAGAAGAAGATGACACCCGAAGAAGTTCAGAACACGCTCTATTATCGGTCGGGTTTACGAGGCGTTTCCGGCCTCTCGAGCGATATGCGTGTGCTGAGGGAGCACGACGCGGATGAGAACGTGCAGCTCGCACTCGATATGTTCGTCGAGCGTTTCGTGCAACAGGCGGGCGGCCTGATCGCCCAGATGGGCGGGCTCGATGCCCTCGTCTTTACGGGTGGCATCGGTCAGCATGATGCCGCTTTCCGCCGTGCCGTGTGCCACCGGTTGAAGTGGCTCGACATCCATCTATGCGAGGACGCCAACCTTGCGGGCCGCCCGACGATCAGTCAGCGCTCGGGGCACGTCACGGTGCTTGTCATTCCTGCTGACGAAGAAACAACGATCTTTCGCCAAACAAAAACAATAATAGAAGGACGTCATCCAATATGAGTGAAAAAGGCCCTCTTTCGACCCAGCAACTGGCCCTGTTCGATAAATGGTGGAGTGCCGCCAATTATCTCTCGGTTGCCCAGATCTATCTTCTCGATAATCCGCTTCTGCGCGAACCGCTGAAGATCGAGCACGTCAAGCCAAGGCTGCTCGGTCATTTCGGGACCACACCCGGTCTGACGCTGCTCTATCTGCACCTCAACCGCGTGATCAAGGAGCGGCAAAAGAGCGTCCTGTTCATCGCCGGGCCCGGTCATGGGGCCAGGTGTGGTGGCGGCAACTTATCTAGAAGGAACTTACAGCGAGTATTTTCCTGAGATTTCCCAGGACAACGAGGGTGTCGGCCGTCTCGTCAAGCAGTTCTCCTTCCCCGGAGGAATTCCCAGCCATGTTGCGGCGACGACGCCCGGATCGATTCATGAAGGTGGGGAGCTGGGTTATGCGGTTTCCCATGCCTATGGGGCCGTGCTCGATAATCCCGATCTCATCGTGGCCTGCGTTGTTGGCGATGGTGAAGCGGAGACGGGACCGCTTGCGACGTCATGGCACAGCAACAAGTTTCTCGACCCTCGCAATGACGGCGCCGTCCTGCCGATCCTGCATCTAAATGGCTACAAGATAGCCAATCCAACCGTGCTTGCGCGTATTCCTGAGAGTGAGCTTCTGTCGCTCTTTCGTGGCTACGGTTACGATCCGCTCATCGTCTCGGGTGATGAGCCGGACAAGGTGCATCAGGCGATGGCGCAGGCCATGGATGCGTGTTTCGACAGGATCGCTGACATCCAGAAACGCGCGCGTTCGGAAAATACGGCTGAGCGGCCTGTCTGGCCGATCATCATCATGCGGACCCCCAAAGGCTGGACCGGGCCGAAGGAGGTCGATGGCAAGCGCTGTGAGGGATATTGGCGCTCGCATCAGGTTCCGTTGACCGATGTGGAGAAGCCGGGCCATCTGAAAATTCTCGAAGACTGGATGAGAAGCTATCATCCTGAGACGCTGTTCGACGAAAACGGGCGTCTGCACGCCGAAATTGCGGCCCTTGCTCCTGAGGGATCGCTTCGTATGAGCGATAATCCTCACGCGAATGGGGGTGTGCTGCGTCGCCCACTACGTATGCCGGAGATTGAAGGCCACGCTCTGGCCGTGCCGTCTCCTGGTGCTGTGACAGCCGAAAGCACGCGGGTGCTCGGGTCCTGGCTGCGTGACGTGATGCGCATGAATCTCGAGAGCCGTAATTTCCGGGTGTTGTCACCGGATGAAAATAACTCGAACCGCCTGAATGACGTGCTCGACGTGACCAATCGTGCCTGGGCAGCCGAGACCTTGCCGTATGACGACCATCTCGCCCCGGATGGGCTTGTGATGGAAATCCTGAGCGAACACACTATTCAGGGCTGGCTTGAGGGGTATCTTCTAACGGGCCGCCATGGGTTCTTCTCGTGTTATGAGGCCTTTGTTCACCTCGTTGATTCGATGGTCAACCAGCATGCCAAATGGATCAAATCGGCGAAGGAGGTTCAGTGGCGTCGCCCGATTGCGTCTTTGAATTATCTGCTGACGTCTCATGTCTGGAGGCAGGATCACAACGGATTTAGTCATCAGGATCCGGGCTTCATGGATCATGTGGTGAACAAGAAGGCCGATATCGCCCGCGTCTATCTGCCGCCTGATGCCAATACCTTGCTCTATGTGGCCCAGCATTGTCTGGAGAGCTGGGACCGGATCAATGTCATCGTGGCTGGCAAGCAGCCCGAGCATCAATGGCTGGATATCGATGCGGCAATTGCGCATTGCAGTCAGGGTATTGGCATCTGGCAATGGGCGAGCAACGACAAGGGGTGTGATCCAGACCTTGTGATCGCCTCTGCGGGTGACGTGCCGACTGTCGAGGCCTTGGCTGCGGTGCAGCTTTTGCGTGAGCATGCGCCCGATCTGAAGGTGCGGTTTGTCAATGTCGTCGATCTGATGACGTTGCAGTCACCGAGCGAGCATCCGCATGGTCTCGATGATGTCATGTTCGACAATCTGTTCACCAAGAACAAGCCGGTTCTTTTTGCCTTCCACGGATATCCGCAGCTTGTGCATCGTCTGATCTATCGTCGTAGCAACCGGGCCAATTTCCATGTTCACGGGTTCCGCGAAGAGGGCACGACGACAACGCCCTTCGACATGACCGTGCGCAACGATCTCGATCGCTATCATATCATTCTGAATGCCGTGCGTCGGGTGCCTTCGCTTTCGGGCCATGCCGCCTATGTCACCCAGATGATTCAGGACAAGCTGGTCGAGCATAAGCGCTACATTGCCCGTTACGGTCAGGACATGCCTGAAATTCTCAACTGGAAATGGCAAGGGAGCAGGGTCTGATGGTGCAAAAGGTTCAACTCGTCCTCGCTGACGTGGATGGCACATTGGTGACGAAGGACAAGATCCTCACACCTCGCGCCATCCGCGCCGTTCATGCCCTGAAAGATCAGGGCATACGGTTTGCCATCACGAGCGGACGGCCTCCGCGTGGCATGGCGATGCTGGTTGACCCTCTGGCGATCGATCTCCCGATCGCCGGTTTCAATGGTGGGGTTCTGGTTCATCCTGACTGGAGTGTCATCGACACCAAGCGTCTTACGCGGGCGCAGGCGGAGACCGTACTCGGCATCATTCGCGATCATGGTGCCGATCCGTGGGTCTATACGAGCCAAGACTGGTTTGTGAGTGATCCCGACGCGCCTCATGTCGCGCGGGAGGAATGGACGGTGAAATTCCCGCCTCGCGTTGACGATGTCACTCATCATCTTGATGACGTGATCAAGATCACGGGCGTGAGTGACGATCGCGCTTTGATGCAAAAGCTGGAGCGTGATCTGCAGGAGGCCCTGGGCGAGCAGGCGTCAGCAGCATGCTCTCAGCCTTACTATGTCGATGTCACGAACCATGACGCGAATAAGGGAGGGGTCGTCTCGACGCTGGAGACGCTTTTGGATATTCCAGCGTCGAACATGGTGACGATGGGCGATCAGCCCAATGACACGTTGATGTTCAAGAAAACGGGTCTGTCGATTGCCATGGGGCAGGCGAGTGATGCGGTGAAAGCATTGGCCACCCATGTGACCGCATCGTGCGAAGAGGAAGGTTTTGCGATCGGTCTCGAACGTTACGTGCTGGGAGGCGTTGCATCCTGATCTGCCGCAAGGATCAGGATATAGCGCAATGATCGATCTCTATTATTTCCCGACACCCAATGGTCACAAGATCACCCTGTTTCTTGAGGAAGTGGGGCTCGACTACCGGATCATCCCCGTCAACATCCTGAAGGATGATCAGTTCAAGCCTGAGTTCCTCAAGATCTCGCCCAACAACAAAATGCCAGCGATTGTCGATCATGCTCCAGCAGATGGTGGCGAGCCGATAAGCGTCTTTGAATCAGGCGAGATTCTTCTATACCTCGCTGAAAAGACGGGTCGCTTTCTCTCCACCAATCCGCGTCAGAAAATTTCGACACTTGAGTGGCTGTTCTGGCAGATGGGTGGTTTCGGTCCGATGCTGGGGCAAAACCATCACTTTGCGCTCTACGCACCGGAAAAAATCCCCTACGCGATCAAGCGTTATCAGGATGAGACCAAGCGTCTCTATAAAGTGCTGGAAACGCGCCTGACCGAAAAGCCGTTCGTGAGTGGTGATGAATATGGGGTTGCCGACATGGCGACTATCCCTGGACCCGCACGTGGAAAGAGCAGGGCATCGACCTTGAGGCTTTTCCAAAAATCAAGGCATGGAGAGAGCAGATTGAAAGCCGTCCTGCAACTAAGCGCGCTCTTGCCAAGGCGGATGAAGTCAAAAACAGCTGAGGTAGCTGTGTCGGTTGTGAATTCTCGTAGTCACCCAATACGCATGTTGGAATGTTTAGTGCTAGCCGCATCTCTGGGTGAAGGTGTGACGGAATTGTCCGGATTTGAGCTTGGCCATCAACATTCGGATAACAACCATCTTTGTCGAGCCTGACGAGAAAATGAGAGACGTTCTGCACCCGCATGTGTAGAGCGTCTTTTTACTTGAAGCTCGACGACGCTCAGAGTGCTGCATGATCGGGCTCTCTGGAATGATTCCGTTTCCTGAATGGTTTGCGTTAGGACGAGGTTGGGTTAACGTCCCGAAGTTTTCGTTGAACCTGACAAAATCTCTAATCGAGATGCAAACATAGCGCGGGATAATGCTGGCAGAACCTTGGCTAATTGCCTTATATCTATTATATATTACGATAATTGTAATTGTATTTAGCTCTAATAGTTTTTCTTTTCTTGATAATGGTATTTATAATAGAAATAAAAGCATAGACGGATTGAGGTTTTTTCTTGCTATAGGTGTAGCGTTTCACCACTCGATCGTTCTCTATAGCGCATTTCATTCTCCGACCTTCGATTTCGTGACGCAGGGTTATCCAATTCTCTGGCGTGTGGGTCGCTATGCCGTTGCTGCGTTCTTTATGGTATCCGCTTATCTTTTCGCTGACCGGATTGAAATAAACAGACGCGCCCTGCAACGATTTTGGGTGGGCAGATTTTTCCGCATTCTGCCAGGAGCCTATTTCTCTGTTTTCTTGTGCTTTTCTGCGGCCGCTCTCTCAGGATATCATTCGGAGCCAGTGAAAACACTGAGCCATCTGGGTACGTGGAAGGATGCGCTATTAGCTCCCTTCATCGCGTATCAGGGTAATCTGAGTTTCCTTCTCGCGCCGAGTGTCGGTGTCTTGTGGACACTGGCCTTTGAATGGGGGCTCTATCTTGCTCTGCCTCTCGTGACGGTGCTCAGAGATAAGGTCGGCAAGCTGGCTGTCTCGATCGTCGCGATCCTGGTTTGCGTGGGTCTCATGCAAAATGAGCTGCATGATAACTACAGGTTCATCCTCTGTTTTGCTCTCGGAATCTTCGCAAAGGATTTGAGGGATTCAATAAATATAAAAACAATATATAAAGATTTAATGCTCGTGATTTGCATATCATATATGTTTTTCTCCAAAAATGACCCTATCAGCACATTGAACCTCAGTGTTGAATTTTTTGCATTTCTGTTGATCGTGACCGGCACAAGTCTTTCAAGAATCTTGGGGTGTAAGGGTGTCGTAAGGCTTGGGGAAATTAGTTATAGTATATACCTCGCTCATGGGCCGATATTGTTTCTTTTAACGTATCTCGTTTCTACAAAAATAAGAAATAAATATTTATATGATCTTATGATATTGCCAACGCTGTTGTCTATTTGTGTGTTCTCTGCTGTTATTTATCATGTTATTGAGAGGCCGGGGATTAGCTTCGGAAAGAGGTTTTTTCCGAAACGATCAGGCGCACGGTAAGAGTCAACGTATCGTGTGTTCCCAAACACACTGACCAAATCGTCCATCATTGATGAAGAGTGCGGTGTCGTTTGGTCAGGAAAGGCATCTCCTGTCGTTTTGGTAGCGCCAAGGATGCATCGGCCTCGTGATGGTCGCTTATTGCCTTGCCGGGTGGTGTTTTTTCTCCGGCTTGAGCAGCTCACAGCGGTTCTCCCTATGTAATCAATTCCCATTGATTGGAGAGCTGTTGTGTTCCACATGGCTTACGTCTGCAGACGACCGCAAGGAACGCCATTCTCCTGTTGTGCGCAGTCAAGAGTAACATCTTGATAGGGTGGTTGATCGCTCTCAAGGTTGGCAGCGTTCCCACTGTAACGGAATTTTAACAAAAATTCCATCTGAGACGCTTGAGTAACCAGTTGCGGTAAAATAGTATATTTCAAGTAGTTAATTCTAAATTAATTGCTAAGAAATATATTTGTCATATTATCGAAGGTTATTCCATGATGCTGGAAGTTACCGATAGAGCGCGTCACGAATATCGTGATGTTGCTATTCATAATAATATTCCGAATATCATGGGCGATATTGTAGAGAGTATTCCAAAACTACTCCCAGACGATTTGGGTGCAAATGTGCACGAGATCTTCGTCAATGATGCGAACACCATGATGATCGCCATCGTGGACCGGGACGAGAACCCTATTGGATTGATCGACCGGCAGTTCTTCTTCGGTCTCATGTCGGGGCGGTTTGGGCGCGCGCTCTATACGGGCGCCCGTTCAGCTTCTCGTGCATCAGGCTCCGATTGTCGTTCCTGATACGGTCTCCATTGCCAGTTTCACGCAGGAGCTTCTCGAGAAAGATGCGAGTGACCTTTATCGTGGCTTTCTCATAACGCGTAACGGACGTTATGTCGGTGCCGCGTCGACTTTGTCTCTCGTCCGCGCCACGCGTCTACAGAGTGAAGATGCCGCCAGACAATCGCAGCAGATGACGGAAGATTTGAGAAACGTCATTGCCGAGATCTCCTCAAACGTCGAGGCGGTCTCCAAAGTATCGTCTCTCATCAGAGAGAGCAGTGTCGCGTTGTCCGGTCGAACGCAGGCGCAGACTCAGGATATCGTGCAGGCTGCGGAGAGTGTTGGAGAGATCAATAACGCCGTAAACGACACGGCCCGCAATGTTGAGAAAGCGCGTGACCTTGTTGCTGAGGTCAACGGCGATGCCCATGATTTCCGGCAGGTTGTCAGCAATACGGTCAAGGCGATTTCGGGCCTGGTCTCAAGTTATCAGGAGATGGTCGAGAGCCTTGGGGTGATTGAGGATATCAGTCTTCAGACGAGGCTTCTGTCTTTCAACGCCGCTGTCGAGGCGGCCCATGCCGGTCAGGAAGGGGCAGGGTTCGGTGTTGTCGCTGACGAGATACGCTCCCTCGCAGTGCGCTCCTCGGACGCAGCCAAGATTATTGGCGACCTCGTGACGGAATCCAGCGCATCGATGAAGCGCGGTGTGCAGCTGGTGGAAGATGTCGAAGCCGGGTTGGAAAAAATTGCCAGTCAGGTTGGCGCGGTGGATACGCTGATCGCCAAAATTCACTCGACGACCAGAACGCAGGTGGATCATATCGAAGATATCAACCGCACGATCTCGTCCATCAACAAGGTTGCTGGCGATAATCTGGCGATGACGGATGAAGTGAATACGACCTGCTACGAACTGGATACGAAGGTTCTGTCGCTGGACGAATTTGTCAAAGTCTACGATCACTGAGGACGACAGGCTGGTTGCGGGGAGTATGCCTTGACCTGACCAAGTGCGGGCGTGTGTCCGCTTTGGTTAGGCGTCCTGAGACACTCACGCAAGAGGGCGTTTCCTCACCCCCTTGCCGTAGTCTGTCATCGCCTTGCTGGGACTGGCTTTGTCGGGCCGCTCAGCCATGGTTCTGTCTTCAACGCTGGCGGGATCGGCACCTCATTCATACTGCCCTCCCTCGTGCAAAAAGCGTGACATCTTCGATGAAGCTGGACAGGAGGCGGATTTCCGGGCTGCGCTCATTGACTTCAGCTGAGCGGAAATACGGGGGGAGATAGAGCCGGATCAGCCGCGCTTGGCGCCCAGCCCCTCACGCGTGACAGCCCGCATCCTGGCCAGTGCATCGAGTTGAGCGTCGAACGCGTCGGAGAGGGCAAGACACTCCTCGTCGGTGAACTCATGAGCGCGGTTCTTGATGAAGCGACGCATCTTCATGGCTTGGGCAATGCGAGCCAGCAGCATTGCATCGGACCTGCCAGACGCTCGTGCGGCCGGTATGAGGGCGCTGAGCGAGCCAATGAGAGGTAAGGTGGCAAGTCGGGAGAGAACAGCACGTCGAGACGTGCTAGGAGAGGTGTTAGCCTTTGGCATGGAGAGTGGTCCTTGCTGGAGGTTAGTTCGGGCTTGAGGCTGCAATCCTCAGGCTCGAACGCTCAACTTACACACCTTACTTCAAAAAGCAACGTGACTTACACACTTTGCGCATAGGTGAATTTCAGCTATCGCTCGAATATGAATAATGAGAAGCAAGATCAGCGCATCCAGCTTGTTGCCTCGAAGAGCTTTATATCTTCAGTGGATGAATGGCGCCGCCAACAGCCCGATCTTCCATCCAGATCGGAAGCAATACGCAGGCTGACAATCTTGGGCTTGGGAGCTTTTCGTGCTCCCGACCAATCTAACTGAGGGCGAGACCTAACGTGTTATGCGATGAGTGTTATTCATAAAAGTATTTCATATACTATATTTTTTGAATTGAATAAAAAATCATACAAACATCAGTAAATTTATTTAAGTGAGTATTCATATGAAGGCTGTATTCGACGTCCGCGTGAATACCCATTACGATGACAATATGGGAACGCGGTATCACTTTCCGAACAAAAATCTTCGTGCTGCCGAGCAATGTTTAGGTGACTGGATAATCTACAGGGAAACTAAACGCGGTGGGGGACGCTCTGCTTTTGTCGCCGTCGCCCGACTAAGAGCAATAGAGCCTGATCCAAATGACGTAAAGTCAAGTTACGCTATGATGGAGGACTTTCTCGAGTTCGATGTTGTTGTTCCGTTAGATAGAAACGGAATACCGTATGAGAATATACTTATTGATGTTGATCTAGCTATGCGAGGTATAACCTTGCACGGAAATCCCATACGGACAATTACTGATTTAGAATTCATGTTAATTTTGGAATCAGGTCTTCCTGGCGGTATAATAGATGGTGGTATACTTTATGAGCCGCTTCAGCAAGAGGCTAATAACGCTCGAAATGCCAGAGAAATCAGACAGTTTCTGATTAATCGCGCAATTCGAGATGCAGCATTCCGTCGCAAGGTCATTTCTGCTTACGAAGGGCATTGTGCTATGACAGGAATTCGTCTTGAAGACAGCCGCGGGTATTTCGAGGCCCAAGCTGCCCATGTTCGGCCGGTTGCAGACGGGGGGCCGGATATAGTGCAAAATGGTATCGCTCTGTGTGCGACAATGCATTGGCTTTTTGATCGTCACGTGGTCTCTCTGACGGATAATTTTGAAATTCTTGGTTATGATCGGTTGCCGCGAGAGCTGAGGCAGCTTTTAGTACCGCCTGGAGAGCAAGTTCGATTGCCACGAAACCCAGACGATTTCCCGCGCCTGGAGTTCGTACAGAGGCACCGCGAACGCTTCAACCAAGGGCTAGTTTGACCGCGAATAAGTGAAGATCCGTGCTTAGTCTCCGTCTTCGCCGCCGTTCTTAAAGTCTTAGTTCCGCTTGCCTCCGTGACCGTAGCTTTTCCGCGTTAAGTCAATCGGATCAGGGCTTTTGCTCAATTGAATAACGCGGCAGCTCTTGCCACCTCACTTTGGTGTAAGCGCGAGATAATCGATAGGGGCTGCTAACGTGACAGCCCCCGATCATGCTCAGACCTAAAAACTGAGCCTAGGAGATTAAGGGCATTTTCCTATAATGCCATCTTTTTCTAGGCCAGACATTATGTTTTTTGTGGTGACTTGTGCTGCTTTAACATCATGTCGCCCCCAAATACCGCCAAAGTGCCACGCTGGTGTTCTGTATCGATATTCGGACATCCATATGTTTCGTTTTGATTTAACATCTGAAACTTTGACCGTTATTACCTGAGATAAAACTGAGTTATAATCATCAACTATAATATCTTTATTTCTGAGAGTGATGACCCGATCGATCTTATGCTCTGAAATCATACCATCTATATCTAGATTTGGGTTCAGGGACATTGAGGTTGGATTATAAATATAAGAAGCGATATTGCATGATTTCATTTTATCTTGAAGATTTTCGGCTATAATCCCACCTTGATTGGATAAAGTATCAAGAGATAGATTGCTAATTATAAGTACGCTATTGGTAGTTCCATATATATTATCATCGTGTACCGATCCAATGTTTTTAACGTTCGCTCCACAACCCGATAAAAGTATCGAAAAAAGAAGGATAGAAATTTTGCTTTTCATTGAAATAATTGTCCTCGCCTGATTTCCTGTTGAAGTTCTGCGCGCGCTGTCTGGGCACCTGCTCACATAGTGGAAGTTCAGGATTTTACGCCAAAGTTACAATAATCGTAAGTGGGTGATGTCATATTAAGACCGCATTGTAGAGGCAACTGTTGAATGCGTCATTTGTCAGCCACAAACGGGATCGATCTCCGCGTGACCTGATTGCACATGCGGTGTGGCTGTATTTCGATCCCCTCCAGGCTTTAGTCTGTAATGGAAACACTGCTCGAGCGGGGCATTGTGATTTCTCTATGAGGCGATCCGTCGATCAAGCCGAAAATGCAATGCAGCCTATGCCCGTGCCCCGTGACGCAAGCCAGTAACGTCTGGCGTTATCTGGCGTCTGGACGAGGTGAGGATCATGATCCGTGGGCGGGCCTGCTGGCTCTGGCGGGCAACGGATCAGAGCAACTAATGTTGTAAGCGAGATCCTGCAGACTCGTCGAAGTACCAGATCAAGAAGACGTCTCATGACCCGGCTGCTGAAACGGTAGGGTTTGCGCTCCTCCGTAAGGCCAATTTCACGTAGAGGAATGTACAATCGGGCAGAAAACAGCCATCTTCTTCGCCATTCGTGATGTCTTGGTTTCACCCACCTTCGTCATCGCAGCTCTTTTGCGTCACATCCATCGGATAGGGCTTACGCCTTAAGCTGTACTGTAACCGCTTCTGGACCTGCTTACTGCGAAATAGCGCGCTGCAAAGCGTCAGACCTTGCCGGGTCTCTCCTTCTGCATTTCATGACTGTCAGAGCGAATGAGAACGCTACCTCTGGGGGGGGGCAGCATATCTTACTTTCAGAAGCCTGGTGAATCTCGGTGACACGGGCCGGTCTGGTCGGTTTTTGACGTCAGTTACCGAGATGCTCCGTGTTGGTGGGAGATTGCCCTTCCTAGGCGTCGTTCCTATTGTCCGAGAATTCGCATTCCCGGATAATAGGTGGACAGGTCAGATCAAGAGACGACTCTCATAGATAGAGAAATTATTATCTATAAAGCCAGTATAATGAAAGTATCAAGAACTAAGTCAGAAAAACTTTTCTATGAAAAAGTCTATATTTTCTGACATTATTTGATCTAAGTTTTCATTTACTTTTTCGTCGCTCCACTCCCACCATTTTATTTCCATTAATTTCGATACTTGCTCTTTTTCAAATCTATATTTCAAAACTTTAGCAGGAGATCCACCCACTATTGCATAAGGTGGAACATCTTTTGTCACAATAGATCCTGCAGCAATAACTGCACCATCACTTATGTTGATACCACCTTTGATAAAAACACTATGTCCTATCCACACATCGTTCCCGATAGTTGTGACGCCGTTGTATATATGGTCTTCAATGTTATCTAGTGGCTTCCAAAAATCGTTCCATATAGATTTAAATGGGTAGTTTGACACAAATCTATAATTGTGGTTTCCGCAGATAACTTTTACATTAGGACCAATACTTGTGAACTTACCTATGTTTAAATCGTTGGTAGCATTGGAATCTATTAAGTCGATATCACCATAAGTGTGTGTGCCAATTGTTTTTGAAGGGTACTTGTCTTTCGTTGGAGAAAATTCTTTAGGCTGATAATCCTTATCTTGTGATTCTAAATAAAAGTTTGGTCCGCTGGCCCCGTGTAATACATGTCTACCAACAAATTTTATATTTTCTCCCTTTATGATTACTTCATTGAACTCTGCTGAGACGTCCCTCTTTTTCGTTAGAAATATAAGATTATTATCTACTAACTCCCAGAACCTTTCATTTTGATTTCTATACCCTGATATGGTTCCATCATCCATGAACCTAACGAATTCCGACATTCTCACGTTATTTTCTTGATATAGGTTCCAATACCTATTTTTTAAGAGATTATTGATCATGTTTATCATTTGACCTGATGAACTTTCTTTTGTTTGGTAGCCAATATGTGGGAATATTAGTCATATTTTTCCCTTTGAACAACTCCCAACTCCCAAGGTCAAAGAAACCTTTGGTTCTGGACGTCTCTCAGTGAGTCAATTCCTCATGTAGTGAGGGAGAAGGATGAATGATTAGACAGTCTGATTTTATGAGATCTTAAAGAGCGACTGGCGCGTTTGAGCAGTCTTGACGATTAGCTTGTGGCATTTTCCCGAACTGTGGATTTTGAGGTGTTTCGCCCTGATCTCAGAAATGTTCTGAACTATTCAGGTGGTAGTAAGGGCGACCGTGCCCATTTTCGGACACCAGAAACACAGGCCCCAGCCTCTCTCCTGCAACGAGGGAGGAGGCTAAGAGCTTTGACTTCACCAGACGGTAAAGCCACCATCGACGCTGACGATGGAACCGGTCATGAGGCTGGCGGCATCTGAGGCGAGAAACTGCACGACCGAGGCGACTTCTTCCGGCTGGCCAACGCGGCCCATCGGCGTGCCGTCAAGCCAGCGGTCATAGAGCGCGGGTTTCTGCATACCGAAGCGGGTCAGCGTCGTCTCAATATAGGTCGGGGCAACGGCGTTGGCGCGAATGCCATGCTGCGCCCATTCGGCCGCGAGCGAGCGGATATACTGGTGCACCCCGGCCTTGGAAGCATTATAGGCGGCCTGTTCCTGAGGACGGTTGACGATGAGGCCGGACATGGAGCCGATCGCGACAATCGCGCCTCGCTTCTGCCGGATCATGACTTTGCCAGCGGCCTGACAGCAGCGGAAAACCCCGTTCAGATTGACGTTGATCTGCTTCATCCACTGATCTTCGGTCATGTCCTCGGCTTTCACCTCGGAGATGCACATCCCGGCATTCGCAACCAGAATATCGAGCGACCCGTGCTTTTCAGCGATGGTGTCGATCGCCTGCTTGACGCTCGCTTCTGAAGTTACGTCCAGACTGACGCTGCAGGACTTGAATCCCTGCTCAACGAGGTTCCGGGCGGCCTCGGCGGCCTTGCCGTGGTCCAGATCGGCAATCACCACATGGGCGCCAGCTTCAGCAAGCGCGGTGGCACAACACAGGCCGATATTCTGCGCGCCCCCTGTGACGACAGCAATACGACCATCGAGACGCAGTTTTTCCATATACATGAGAAAAGCCTTTCCTGATTAGCGTGCGAGACGGTGACGCGTGAGCTTTGTCAGCGCGATACCTCTGGCATCAAAGAGATGACAATTATCTGCTTGAAGACGGAGTCTGATGGGGCGATCGATCTCGCCTCCATGGTCGCCATCGGTCTGCACGATCAGCAGCGTGTCGTCCGCAAGCGTGACATGCAGCAAGGTGAGGGCACCGAGGCGCTCGACCATGCGGATCGTGCCGTGCACGTCGCCCTCCGGGTCGATCACGATATGCTCTGGTCGAACACCCAGTGTCAGAGCTTCGGCCGAAGCCGTCTCGCCCGGGAGAACAGGCACGAGCAGAGACTCACCACGATCGCGCGCCACCGTGACGCCTTCCGGGTCGATAGAGCGTGTCGTGACCGGCAGAAAATTCATCGGAGGAGAGCCGATGAAGCGCGCGACGAACAGGTTGCGGGGATGGTGGTAGAGCTCGAGAGGCGAGCCTACCTGCTCGACAACGCCTTTTTGCAGCACGACAATCTTGTCGGCCATGGTCATGGCCTCGACCTGATCATGGGTTACGTAGATGGTTGTGGCCTTGAGACGCCGGTGAAGCGTGGCGAGCTCGACACGCATCTGTCCACGCAACGCAGCGTCAAGGTTCGAGAGCGGCTCATCGAACAGAAAGACCTTCGGGTTACGGACAATCGCGCGCCCGATGGCCACGCGCTGTCGCTGACCGCCCGAAAGCTGGCCGGGTTTGTGCTTGAGATAGGCATCGAGCTGGAGGGTTCTGGCGACGTCGGTAATTTTCTGACGCCGCTCTGCTTCCGGCATACCGGCCAGCTTCAGGCCGAATTCCATGTTCCGATAGACGTTCATATGCGGATAGAGCGCGTAGGACTGAAAAACCATGGCGAGACCGCGCTTGGCAGGTTCGAGATCATTGACCCGCGCTCCGTCGATCATCAGATCGCCACCCGAGATTTCCTCCAGCCCGGCAATCATGCGCAGCAGGGTCGATTTGCCGCAGCCTGAGGGGCCGACAAACACCACGAATTCCTCGTTCTCGATGTCGAGCGAGACGCCTTTGATGATTTCTTCGGCGTTATAGGTTTTGCGAATATCGCGCAGTTCAACTTTGGCCATGGGTCACTCCAGAAGAGCGTGAGATGCAGGCGGTGCGGGTCATTTGACGGCGCCGAAGGTGAGGCCGCGCACGAGCTGCTTCTGGCTGAACCAGCCGAAGACAAGGATCGGTGCGACAGCGAGTGTCGAAGCTGCGGAAAGCTTGGCGAAAAACAGGCCCTCGGGAGACGAAAACGATGCGATGAAGCTCGCCAGAGGGGCCGCATTGGAGGAGGTCAGATTGAGGGACCAGAAAGCCTCGTTCCAGCACAGAATGAGAGAGAGCAATGCCGTGGAGGCGATGCCAGGCAGGGCGAGTGGGAGCAGAACCACGCTGATTTCCTGCCAGCGATTGGCTCCGTCCATCCGGCCAGCCTCGAGGATTGGCACCGGAACTTCCTTGAAAAACGTGTAGAGCATCCAGACGATGATCGGCAGGTTGGTCAGCATATTGATCAGGGCCAGACCGATAATCGTATCGAGAAGATGCGCCGATTTGGCGATGAGATAGACCGGCACAAGCACCCCGACAGGGGCAACATCCGCGTGGACAGCATCCAGAGCAAAGTGCCACGTGTGCGTTTGCCGGGATAAAACGCCATCGAATACGCCGCAGGAACGCCGAGCAGAAGCGCACAGCCTGTGGCCAGCACCGACATGAAGACGGTGTTGAACGTAAAGTGCCAGTAATTCTCCTGAGCGAACACATCGTGATAGCTCTGCAGCGTCGGATGGAAGATCAGGTGAGGGGGCGTCGAAATGGCGTCCATCTCGCTCTTGAACCCTGTCAGAACCATCCAGAAGAGGGGGAAGAAGATCCACAGGGCGACCGCCCAACCGACAAAGCCTATTGCGATTTTGGGGAGGCGGTTTTTCTTGCTGGCCATGAGCTCAGGCCTCCAGATTGCGGGCGACCGCACGGACAAGGAAAGCGGCGATGATATTGGCAATCACAATCGCCACGACGCCACCAGCCGAGGCACCCCCGATATCGAATTGCTGCAGGGCACGAGAAAAAATCAGGAAGGCGAGGTTGGTCGAGGCCACGCCAGGTCCGCCCGAGGTCGTGACGGAGATTTCGGCGAAGACGGTCAGAAGATAGATCGTCTCGATCATGACCACGACAGTGATGGCGCGGCTCAGATGTGGCAGGATGATGTAGCGAAAACGGGCAATGGGCCCTGCGCCATCCATCCGGGCCGCTTCTTTTTGTTCATGGTCGAGCGACTGAACCGCCGTCAGCAGGATAAGCACGGCGAAGGGAAGCCACTCCCAGGCGACGATCATCATGACTGTCTGCATCGGATACTGCGCCAGCCAGTCGATGGGCTGAAGACCGACAGCCCGCATGAAGGCGCTATACACCCCGTAGATCGGATGCAGCATGAGGTTTTTCCACAGGAGCGCAGAGACTGTGGGCATGACGAAAAACGGCGAGATCACCAGAACCCGGGCAATGCCCCGACCCCAGAACTCCTGATCGTAGAGCACGGCCAGAAGCACGCCGCCCCCAACGCTGACGACCAGAACGCCGAGCACAAGAAGAACGGTATTGAGAAGGGAGTACAGAAAATCAGGATCGGTCAGCAGATAGACGTAGTTGCTGACCCCGGCGAACCCCTTGAGGGTCGGATCGACCAGATTATAGTTTTGAAACGAATACCAGAGCGTCAGGACGAGGGGGATCAAAGACCAGATCAGCAGGATGATCACGGCGGGAGAGAGGAAAATTCCGGCTCCCTTCTTGCGTGTCACCCGATCTGGCGGGGTGAGGGCAGCTTCCATGGATAAGCTCCGCAGGCGGGTTTCCGCCTGTCCTGGCTGTTATGGGAAAATGTACGGGTCGAGCGACGGGTCCTGAGGGGGGGCTCCTGAAAGGCAGACTCACGCCGAGAGCGCGTCTCGCATAAGGGTGCGATGGCGTATCTGCTCGTTATGCAGCGCCTGAAACACCGTGAATTTGGCCTTGTGGTAGCGCGCTGTGCGCCGATCGGGTGCCACTTCGGCACCCACGCGGGTCATCTGGGACATCGCGACCCGCATTGTGGGATAAACGCCCCCGGCCACAGCCCCGAGAATGGCAGAGCCCAGAAGAACCGCGTCAGGCTCTTGTGGAAGCATCAGCTGGCATCCCGTGGCATTGGCATGTTCGCGCAGGAATACCGGGTTTTTCGTCCCGCCTCCCGTGGCGAAAATCGTGTCGATCGCAAAGCCCTTGGCATTGAGCGCCGCAATGATGTCCCGCGTGCCGTAAGCGAGGGCCTGAATGGTGGCGAGATAGAGCCTGGCGAGATCGTCGATGCTTGCCGAAAGGCTTAGCCCGCTGATCATGCCCTTGAGGGTCGGATCGGCATGGGGGGAACGATTACCATGAAAATCCGGCAGGACGTGGAACTCGGCGGTGAGAGAGCCGGGCAGGGCGTCTTTCTCCAGCAACGCCAGCCGCTCATTCAGCAGTTCATAGACCGTGCGGCTTTCTGCTTTGGCTTGTGCAGCGAGGGCCGGCCCCTGAGCATGGCTTGAGATGACAAAATCGATCAGGGAGCCGACCGCGGATTGACCCGCTTCATTGAGCCATGTCCCCGGCACCATCGCCTCGGAATAGGGCCCCCAGATTCCCTCGACGTAGCGGGCCTCACGAGAGACCACCATGTGGCAGCTCGATGTGCCGCCAATCAGGGCCAGACTGCGATCCAGAGCGGCATCATCGACGGTTTCGCCAGACGCCGAGCCGAGCACGCCGATACCGCCTGCATGGGCGTCGATGGCCGAAACTCCGACCGGGATACCTGGCTTAAGCCCTAGCTCCTCAGCCGCTTTCGCGCTCAACCCGTTGCCAACGGTTCCTCCCAAGGGGCGCACCATCGTCCCGATGCGGCGATAGCCTCTTCGACGAGATCGCCGAGGCCGATGGCCTTGAAATAGGCAGGGTCCCAGCCGTTTTTGTGAGCCAGATAGGTCCATTTGCAGACGGTGGAGCAGCAGCTCCGTGAATCGCTGCCCGTTGCGCGCCAGGTCAGGAAGTCTGGAAGGTCGAAGAAATACCCGGCTCGGGTATAGATCTCGGGAAGATTGCGCTTGATCCAGAGGAGCTTTGGCGTCTCCATCTCCGGCGAGATCGTGCCGCCGACATAGCGCAGGACATCGTATTGTCCTGCGTTGATTTCCTCCGCTTCTTTCATCGCCCGATGATCGGCCCAGAGAATGATGTCCTGCTCTGGCGCCCCCTGCGGATCGACCGAGAGCGGGTTGCCGTCCGGGTCGAGCACGACGAGCGAACAGGTGGCATCAAATCCGATGCCGCGAACGACAGGCTGTTTCTCGGAGAGTTGGTGCATTGCACCGCGCACGCTTGTGCAGATGGCCTCCCAGATGTCGCTTGACGATTGCTGAACGAAATCTGTCTCAGGGCGCCAGGTTTGTGTCGCGGTGACACAGGAAGCCAGTTTCTGCCCGGTTAGGGAAAACACGCCAGCCCGTGCGCTACCCGTCCCGACATCGATGCCAATGACAACTTCCATGAGAACCCATCCCATAACTTACTATTTTGTCATATTCTCACGCGTGCGACGGGATGCAACTCACCAATGCGTGCGATTTGTAACAAGCTATTTGATACAACGCACAAAAAAACCCGACATCTTGTGATGTCGGGTTTCGAGCCAGTCTAGCTGGAAGGGCTGGATCAGAAATTCACGCCTGCCTGAAGGAAGACATTCCGTCCCATGAACAGGTTGCCGTACTGGTAGACATTGCTGTTGGTGCCGCCATCGACAATGTAGGGCGGCTTCTTGTCGAAGAGGTTCCGCACGCCGGCCTGGAAATTCCAGCGATTGAGCTGGTAGGCCAGCGTGATGTCATGCGTGAAGATGCCGGGGGTTTTATAACGTCCGCCCGAGGCCTTCGTCAGGTCGACGGACTGGTCATTCCAGACCATACCGCTCGTGTAGCTCATCATATAGGTGAAGCTGAACGCATCGTGGCGCCATGTTGCCGTTGCGTAGTCACGCACACGGGGCTGGCCGGTCGAGTTGTTGTAAAGAAGACGACCGTCATAATTGTACCACTGACCACCGGGTACGTATTGCTGCTGATAGCTGACGAGCTGCTGGAAGTTGTTGCTCAGTGTCAGGCGATCATGATGCGTAAGGCGCAGAGTGTAATCGAGGTCGAAGTCGATGCCACTCGTGCGCAGCCCACCCAGATTCTCGTAGAGCGCAGAAGCGGTCTGAATCTGCTGGGTTTGAGCATTGCGCGTAATATTGGCGCAGTAGCCAGAATTGCCGCCCGTATAGCACTGATCCAGCAGGTACTGCGTACCAATCGCGCTGATCATGTTCTTGAGCGTGTAATGCCAGTATTCGACTGACAGGGAGAGGCCTGGCACCCAGTGAGGCGTCACCACCGTACCGAAGGTGTAGGTGCGTCCGGTTTCAGGCTTGACCTTGGAATTGCCTCCCTGAAGGGTCGGGACCTGGGCCGTGTTGATTTGCTGCAGGTCGGCTGGAACGCCCTGTCTCGCGCAGGTAGCCGCTACCATTGGCGAGCTTGCGCCGTAATTGGCGACACGCGTGCAAGGATCGACTGCCGTTTCGTAGCTGAGCTGCTGGCCACCGAAGAGTTCGAAGATATTCGGCTGACGATACGACGTGCCGAGCGTTCCTCGGAAACGGATATCGCGGTTCGGCGCCCAGTTAATGGCGACCTTCCAGTTCTTTGCAGCTCCGAAGGTATTGTAGGAGGAATAGCGGCCCTGCGCGTCGATCGTCAGATCCTTCGCGAGGAAGGCATTTTTGAGCAGGTTCAGCTTGCCTTCAAGGTAGCCTTCCGAGACATTGAAGCCACCACCCGTATAGGCTTGGGTGTTGGTCAGCGTCATACCCTGGGACACCAGCGGGTCAGGGCTGTCGCTCATCTGCTCGCTACGATGTTCCATACCCAGCGCGATTCCGAGGTCGCCCCCGTTTTTCCACGGCATTGAAACAACGTGGTTGTTATGCACCCGGAAATTGGTGTCGCGGAACTGATACTGGATGTTCTCGGCGGCTGTGTAGTTGCTGTAAGCCGTCCCCCGCTGTGTGAGCTTGCCAAACGGCGAGGACAGCTCGCATCCGGCTGAAGCCTGACAAACTGTGGGATCGTAGGCGAGGCTGGAGTCAGGATTGCCGGGATCCGTTGCGCGCAACCCCCAGCTATTGAGAAGATTGGCGTAATTTCCGACATTGAGCGAGCGGACGTTCTCGCGGTTCACACCATAGGTGTAGGACGCGTCGTACATCCAGCCATGGGTGATCTCGCCCTTGGCACCGAACATGCCGGTCACCGTATCGGAAGCGCGCTCTGAGCGGCGGGCACCCCATTCCGTCATGCGACGGTAAACCAGAGTATTTTCGCCAAAAGGATTACCGGGATAATCCGCAGGCACGATTACACTGCCCGGTAGCTCACTTGGCGGTATCGCACCTGTCATGGGCTGAGGGGCCAGAAAGCTGTTCGTCGTACGGTGGCTGTACAGCACGTTGGCGTAGACGGTCAGGTGCTTGTTGACGTCGTAATGCGCATCGCCGGAAAGAGACGAATCCTGATAATTGTTGGTCAGGCTTGAATCGCGATTGAACGGATAACGATCAGCGCTCGTAAAGGGTACAACCGTCTTGCCGCCGTCGCGCGAGGTGAAGGAGCCGCCGCTATCGGGTTGGAAGAAACCGTTGCTCGAGATGGTCGAGCCATAAATCGGCTGGCCGGATGTCGGGTTCGTCTGCGCAACGGGGTTGGCCCAGGAGCGATTGCGCTGCATGACCCCCGTCGAGGTTAGATACTGGCCGAACAACGAGATGTTGCCCCTGCCATGATCGAAATTCCACCCCTTGAAGGCGGACAGCATACCCTCAGGCGCATCGCCATATTGCGAGATGCTGCCACGCATCGTGATGTTGCCCGTATTCACGTCATGACGCATCTTGATGTTGATCACGCCGGAAACCGCGTCAGCACCGTAAAGTTCTGAGCCGCCGTCTTTCAGAATTTCGACGCTAGCAACTTGCTGGAGTGGAATAGCATTCAGATCGACGCAGTTCGAATTGCCGTTGATCGTGGTGCGCTTGCCGTCGATCAACACCAGAACGCGGTTCGTTCCGAGATTGCGAAGATCGGTACAGGAGACGCCGCCGCCGCCATTGGTCACGGCGTTCGAGACGGCGTTCGACCCAACTGACGGAAGGCGTGAAAAGAAATCGGCGAGGTTGTTCACACCAGTCTGCGCAATCTGCTTGGCGGAAACGATCTGAACCGGGTTGGCATTGGTGTTGTTCGACGTGCTGAGCGCCGAGCCGACAACCGTGATGCTCTCATTGCCGGCAGGGGCCGCACCCGGAACGCTCTGTAGGGCGCCACGACGGGCACGCACCGGTGCTGTGGTCGAGACTGTTGTGGCCTTAGCTGATCGGGGTCAGGCTGGTCTTTGCGGTGCCGTGTTTGACCGCGGCCTTGTGGGCTGCCTTATGCGGCGTTGTTACGTCGGATGCGGCGTGAGCCGAGACGGTAGCGCTGGCAAGGAAGGTCGCGCCCAGCAGCAGCGAGGCGCGGCGGACATGCATGCGGGAAATGGCCATTGGTCACTTTCGCGAAAGGAAATGGTGGCGGAAGGAACTCCGAATTGGCTTCGCAATGGCACGAGGTGATTGAGAGTTTCAATGTCGTAATGTGATGTCATGCGGTGTCATTGTGACAATTTCATTGCACCGTGTTCCGGGTGCAACAGGTTGTTGCAAGGGCAATGTTATAAAAATCTAAAAAAGGGTCTCTGAGCAAAACTTTATTACTCTGGGGTCTTGACCAATTCTTCACGCAAACTTTACAAGAGCGCCTTTCTTATTACTCCAAGCCCCAACTCAGCCCTCAGCGAGCCGCCATGTCCGTTCATCCCGTCGTTGCTTCCGTCACCGAGCGCATTATCGAGCGCTCAGCCGTGTCGCGGCGTCGTTATCTCGCCCTCATGGAGCGCAACCGCCAGAAAGGCATCTCGCGCCCCCGGCTTGCCTGCGGCAATCTGGCCCATGCAATGGCGGCCTCGGGAGAGGACAAGGCCCGTCTGATGCGCGGCGGTGGCGTCAATCTTGGGGCTGTGACCAGCTATAACGACATGCTTTCGGCGCATCAGCCTTACGCACGCTACCCTGACCAGATGAAGCTCTTCGCTCGTGAAGTCGGTGCAACGCTTCAGGTGGCAGGAGGCGTGCCCGCCATGTGCGATGGTGTGACGCAGGGGCAGGAGGGGATGGAGCTCTCGCTGTTGTCGCGAGACAATATTGCGATGGGGACGGCCATCGGTCTCAGCCATGGCATGTTCGAAGGCGTGGCGTTGCTCGGGATCTGCGACAAGATCGTGCCCGGGCTGCTTATGGGCGCGCTGCGTTTCGGCCATCTGCCAGCTCTGCTCGTGCCTGCGGGACCGATGACATCGGGGCTGCCGAACAAGGAAAAGCAGCGGGTTCGTCAGCTCTATGCTGAGGGCAAGGTTGATTCCAGCGCGCTGATGGAGGCTGAGGCCGCTCCTATCATAGCGCGGGCACCTGCACGTTCTATGGTACGGCCAACACCAACCAGATGATGGTCGAGCTTATGGGGCTCATGCTGCCCGATTCAGCATTCTGGAACCCGAACAGCCGCATCCGTCAGGCGCTCAATCGCAAGGCGGTGCACCGTCTGGTTGAGATTTCGCGACCCGGAGACGATCATCGTCCACTGGCGCATCTCGTGGATGAGAAGGCAATCGTCAACGCAGCCATCGGATTGCTGGCGACCGGCGGATCGACCAATCATGCAATCCATCTCCCGGCAATTGCGCGGGCTGCGGGGATTGCGATTGACTGGAGCGATCTGGACGAGCTTTCTTCCGCTGTGCCGCTGCTGACCCGCGCCTATCCGAACGGTGCGGCAGACGTTAACGCCATGCAGGAAGCGGGCGGACTGCCGACGCTGATCGCCGCACTGTGCGAGGCGGGGATGCTGCATCAGGATATTCTCACCGTCTCAAAGGGTGGTTTTGCCGATTACGGATGCCGCGCGCGCCTTGAAGGCGAAGCTCTTTTGTACAGCGCAGCCCGCGCTTCTGCGGACCGCAGTGTGCTGCGTGACACAAAAGACCCGTTCCGCAAGGATGGCGGCATGCGCCTCGTTCAGGGGTCGCTCGGGCGTGGCATTTACAAGACCAGCGCGGTCGATGAAGACCGCCAGACGATTGAGGCACCCGCCGCAGTCTTCCACACCCAGGACGACGTAATTGCTGCCTTCAAGGCGGGCAAGCTGAACCGTGATGTGATTGTTGTCGTCCGCTTCCAGGGGCCGGACGCCAATGGCATGCCCGAGCTGCATCGTCTCACGCCGGCGCTCGCAGTGCTTCAGGACAAGGGCTATCGCGTGGCGTTGCTGACGGATGGCCGTATGTCTGGTGCGAGCGGCAAGGTACCCGCTGCCATTCATATCTGCCCTGAAGCGCAGTCTGGCGGCCCCATTGCCCGTATCGAAGACGGTGACATGCTGCGTATATGCGCCCTTCGCGGTGAGATTGAAGCTCTGGTCGATCCTGCGGTATGGGAGCGCCGTCAGATAGCGACGCCCCCCGCTGCCCGGCGCTGGAACGGGCCGTGAGCTTTTTACGCTCATGCGCAGCCGCTCCGACACGGCGGAGAAGGGCGGCTCGGCGATGCTCGCAGCTTTGGAAGACGTGATGGAAAGTCACGGCGCGGAACTCGATAAGGAAAAAATTCATGCTCGACACGACAATGCTGGACGCGTGATGACCAGATGTCCGGTCATTCCGGTACTGGTGATTCCGGATCTGTCACTGGCACGGCCGATCGCGCAGGCGCTGGTCGCGGGCGGGTTGACCACGCTTGAGGTAACGCTACGCACCGAATGCGCGCTCGAGGCGATTGCCGAGATGTCCAAGGTCGAAGGCGCTCATGTCGGGGCCGGAACCGTGTTGAACGGTGATGATCTTGCGCGCTCAGTCGAGGCGGGCGCACGCTTCATAGTCAGTCCCGGTCTGACGCCGGAAGTGGCCTCTGCCGCCCAGCGTCATGACGTGCCGCTTTTGCCCGGCATCGCCAATGCGGGTGATATCATGCGTGGTCTCGATCTCGGTCTGAGCCGCTTCAAGTTCTTCCCGGCCATGGCGAATGGGGGGCTTCCCGCGCTCAAGGCGCTCGCTTCGGTCTTCGGTCAGGTGAAGTTCTGCCCCACCGGTGGAATCAGCGAAGAGAATGCAGCCGAGTGGCTGGCTCAGCCTGCGGTAAGCTGCGTTGGCGGTTCCTGGCTGACCGGCGGAGCTTTCGATGCGGAGGCGATCCAGTCGCGTGCACAGCGTGCTTCGCAGCTTAAAGGCTGAAGACAGACTGATGCGGGAGAGGAGAGGGCGCTTCCCTCCCGCCTCTCACCTTCTTTACCGCGCAAAGACCTGCGCGTCTGGACACTAAGAGAAGTTTTAAGAGCGTACCGATTGCAACGAGGCCGGAAATCGTTGAAGTAGGATCGATGCGTTTCATGACTGTCCTTTTTGCGTGTTGTGGCGATGACAGGCGCTCATGACAAAGCAGGGTCGATCCTATTTCGGACTCGCCGGCGTCATCGTTCTCGCCATGACGACCGAGCTGAACGAGCAGGTTTCCTCTCAATCCTTGCCTGATATTCTCGGTGGCCTCGGTCTGAGCCACGATCCTGGCACCTGGTTCAACAGTCTCTATCTTTCAGCCGAAATCATGGGCATGGCGCTCGCGCCCTGGCTGGCGCTGACTTTCTCCGTGAGGCGCTTTGCGATTGTTGTTACCGTAACGGCGAGTATCTCTGCAGCGCTCATCCCGTTTACCAGCAATCTGGCCCTGCTTTATGGCTTGCGGATTATCGAGGGGCTTGCGGGCGGCCTTGCCGTGCCGCTGGTACTTCTGATTGCATTGCGGGTGCTGGCGCCGCCCGTCAGGCTTTATGGGCTGGCTGCCTATTCGTTGACGGCCACGTTCTTTCCAAATCTGAGCACCGCTCTGGCCGGGCTCTGGACCGATCTCATCGATTGGCGTTTCGTGTTCTGGCAGGCCGTTCCCTTTGGAAGCCTCGCGATTTCCCTGCTCTGGTACGGCATCCCGGCCGAGGCGCCGAAATATGAGCGGTTCGAGAAATTCGACTGGAAGGGCACGCTCCTGATCCTTTTCGGGTTCGGTGCGCTATCGACTCTGTTGCAGCAGGGAGACCGGTTCGACTGGTTCAATTCACCGGCGATCTGCGTTCTGGCTTTGATCGCAGCGATATGCCTGCCGTTATTGATCTATGTGGAGTGGAACCAGCATACGCCTCTCTTCCGGTTTCAGTTGCTTGGCAGGCGTAACTTTGCCTATGGCGCGTCGACGCTGCTTATTTTTCTGGTCGTGTCGCTCGCTTCATCGACGCTGCCCGCGACATTCCTGCAGGAAGTGGCCGGATACCGGCCTGAGCAGATCTATCTTGTGACGCTCGAAATTGCGTGCATTCAGCTCGTGATGCTGCCTCTGATGGCGGTGGTGTTGAACAGCAAATCAGTCGACAGCCGTGTCGTCAGTTTTCTCGGGATGGGGCTTATCCTGATGGCGTGCCTCGGCGACAGCTTCATGACCGTCGACTGGAACCGCAACGAATTCTATCTCTGGCAGATTTTCATGGGGGCAGGCGAGGCGATGATCGTCATGCCGCTCCTGATGATGTCGACCAATTCGCTCGTTCCGGCGGAGGGGCCTTTTGCAGCGGCCATGGTCAACACGCCGCGCGCTGTGGCGCAGGCAATCGGCATCTGGCTGCTGCAGCTGATTCACCGTTGGCGCGGAGGGCTGCATTCCGATCGGCTGACCGATCAGATTGGGCGTGATCGTTTTCGCACCTATCAGGCCAACGCGCTTCCGCTGCAAAAGCCGGCACCGCTATTGCCTGATGGAACGCCTCGAACCGCGGATTCAGTCGTGACCTTCAAATCGCAGCTCGCCCATCAGACCGCAGTACTGGAATTATCCGATGCCTATCTGATCATCGCTGCGATCACCGTGTTTCTGATGGTCTGGGTGCTTGTCCTGCCTCAGCGTACTTATCCTCCCCGTCTCATGTTCATAAAGAAACAGTCCTGACCCATGGCCTCTGACGACCAGAAGAGAAGCCCCGCCAAATGGCCTTTTGCCGTTACTGGCCTCATTATTGCAGTGTTCTGCGGCATTGTGCTCGCGATCGTTTTCATACCGTCCCGTCATGTCTGGACCAATGACGCTTATGTCAGCGCGCATTATGCGACGATTGCTCCTCGGGTCTCCGGTCAGGTGATCGAGGTGCTCGTCGATGACAATCAGAGCGTCAAGGCAGGGCAGGTTCTGGCGCGTCTCGATCCGAGAGATTACGAGACGGCGCTGATGCGGAGCCGCGGGCAGCTGGCCCATGATGAAGCATTGGTTCTGGACGCGGAATCCTCGGTCGATCGTCAGCCAAGCCTGATCGATGAGAGCAAGGCCGAGGCTGGCCGCATTGAGGCGCAACTTGTTTATGCGCGTCAGAATGCTCAGCGCTACCACAATCTCGCCCAAACGGGTGCGGGCTCGACCCAGGAACACCAGATGACCGATGCCTCCATGAGAGAGCTGGAGGCTAATCTGCGAAGCATGAAGGCACGGATCGCTGCTGCCGAGGCCGAATTACCGATGTTGCGGGCCCGGCACCAGGCGGCTCTGAAGACGATTGAGATCGACCATGCTGTGATCAGACAGGACGAACTCAACCTCTCCTACACGGAAATCCGTGCCCCGTTTGACGGGATGGTCGGAGAGAAGACGGTGCAAAGCGGGAATTACGTGGCGCCCGGCGCTGCACTGATGGGGCTCGTGCCGATGGATCAGCTCTGGATCATGGCGAATTATCGTGAGATTGCCCTGCGCAACATGCGTCCCGGCCAGCGGGCGCGGATCCATGTCGATGCCTATGACATGGATCTGGAAGGGATTGTCGACAGCATTCCACCGGCTTCAGGGGCAGCCTTTGCGCCCATAGCGCCGGAAAATGCGACAGGCAATTTCACCAAGATCGTGCAACGTCTGCCGGTCAAGATTGTCCTTGCCCCCGGACAGCCTCTGGCCAAGCTTCTGCGGATAGGCTTTTCGGTTGAGACGACAGTCGATACCCATCTCGAAAACGTTGTGGACGAGCAAAAGCATAGTGCAGCCGGGATCACGGCACGATGAGGCTTGCGACGACTCTGCTCGGGGTTCTGTCAGCGGCAACCTGCCTTGCGGGGTGCACCCTCGGGCCTGATTACAAGCAACCCGATGTCATTGCGCCGAGGCATTTCGAGGAAGAGCCTCAGGGGCTTGCAGGAGCAACCTATGGCGGTCCCGTCGATCATGCCTGGTGGAAGCTCTTCAACGACCCTGAACTGAACCGGCTGATCGATCGGCTTGCGGTGCAGAACATCGATTTGCAGCGTGGCATGCAGCGGATTGAAGAAGCACGGTCCCAGACGCGGATCGCGGCGGCACAGGGATTGCCCAGTGTCGATTGGGCGGGGTCGTATTCGCGCACGCATCAGAGCCCGACAGGGTTTATTTCGCTTGTTCAAGCTCGGACCGGTGCGCCGAACGAGTATAATTTTTTCCAGAATACGCTGGGTGCTTCGTGGGATCTCGATCTGTTCGGGCAGATCCGGCGCGCGGTCGAAGCGCAGCATGCAACCCAGGAGGCAGCGATCGAAGCCCGTCATGGACTTGCGCTCAGCACGCTGGCGACGCTGGTCGATTCCTACATGCAGCTCAGGGGCGTGCAGGATCAGCTCTCGATCACCGAGCGGCATCTGGCTGTTGCCGATCACGATGTTGCTCTTGTTGAGTCCCGTTTCGGGAATGGCGCTGCGACAGCGCTCGATCTTGCGCAGGCGCGCACAGAGCAAGCCAACACCGCAGCCTCTTTACCTACGCTGCATAATGCCGAGAGCGCCCTGATCAACGCAATCGGCCTTCTTCTCGACGAGCCGCCACGTAGTCTCGCGCAGGAGCTCGACCGCCATCACGGTGCCATGCCGATCGTCGTCCCTGCGGCGCCGATTGGTTTGCCTTCGGCGCTTGCGCGCAGGCGCCCCGATATTCGGGAGGCAGAAGCAAAGCTCCATGCCGCAACTGCCGGGGTCGGGGTCGCGATTGCCGCCTTTTACCCTGACATCACACTGACCGGCCAGATGGGCACTCAGACCCTCTCTGCCGCTAATTTTTTCTCCTTGCCCTCGCGTCAGTTCGCCACAGGTCCGACGCTTTCTGTGCCGCTCTTCGAAGGCGGTCGTTTGCGCGGAACCTTGGCCTTGAGAAAGGCTGAGCAGAAAGACGCCGCCCTTGCATTCCATCAGACGGTGATGACCGCCTGGAACGAGGTCGATAACGCGTTGACCGCTTACGCGCAGGCTCAGAAGCGACTGGCCCAGACCAGGATCGCTGCAAGGGAGAGCCGCAAAGCAGTCGACATTGCTCAGCAGCAATATCGTGAGGGAGCCGTGGATTTCCTTCAGGTCGATACAGCTGAGGGCAATGCCCTTGCCGCAGAAGCCGCTTTCTCGGCCAATCGGACACAGGTAGCAACAGCTTTCGTGTCACTCTACCGTGCGCTCGGAGGCGGATGGGCCTATCCCGGATTTCTTGAGAAAAATAACGCGAAAACAGCGCGATAAATCAATATACTAAGAAAATAGATGAACTCTCTTTGCTGAGATCTTCTGCCTGAACCGATTTGGCCGACTGATCCTCGGGAATCAAAAAGTCCAAGGTCTGGATGGCGTAATGGATCACGTTTTCTACGGCTGATGGGTAACTATTCGGAAGCAACGCTCACGATTGAGTCTGTTTTAGAATCATCAGGATAGACGCCGACATGAACCTGATGTCATAAGGCGCCATGATCGGTCGTTCTCATATCGTTCTTGGTGTCGCCTGCGCAGTCACCGCGTCTTCCATGGGCTATGTTCCGCTTTCACTGGCCAGTCTCATTGCGGCCGGGTTCGGTAGCCTGACCCCCGATCTCGATACGGAACGCTCGATGCTCGGCTGTCGGGCGCGCTGGCTCTCGCGCCCTTTGTCCCGTCTGTGCGGGCATCGCACCGTGACGCACTCGCTGTTGATTCCTCTGCTCGCCTCCGGGCTCACGCTTCATTATGCAGGCGTTGCTGCGCTGCGCTCAGCATGGGGCGCATTTCTGATTGGCTATGCGAGCCATATCCTTGCTGATCTCGTGACCGGTGGCTGCTGGGCCCTTTATCCTCTGGCGCGAGGGCGTATTGCGTTCTGGCCCTATGCCAAGACAGGCAGTTTCGGCGAATATGTCGTGCTGGTCTTCTGCCTTGGACTGCTGAGTTGCGTCACCTACCACTATCTCTCGCAGGATCTCATTCACCCCGTTTCAAGGCTTCATCGTCCGGGCTTGATTGCCTAAACGGCGCTGGATGACTAAGAGCAGCTCAACAAAACAGCCATTCTGGAGCCCGCCATGTCTTCTCCCGATCGCCTGCCCATCCGTCGGGCACTTCTTTCCGTCTCAGACAAGGCGGGGCTGATCGAGCTCGGCAAGGCGCTTGCGGCACAGGGAGCGCAGCTTCTCTCCACAGGTGGTTCCGCCAAGGCACTGCGTGATGCCGGGCTGGCGGTCACCGATGTTTCCGAACATACCGGTTTTCCCGAGATTCTCGACGGACGCGTCAAGACGCTGGTGCCGCAGGTCCATGGAGGCATTCTGGGTCGACGTGATCTCGCCTCGCATCTGGCCCAGATGGAAGAGCACAATATCGCCCCGATCGATCTCGTCTGCGTCAATCTTTACCCCTTCGCCGCGACGGTCGCATCGGGTGCCGGGGCTGAAGACTGCATCGAAAACATCGATATTGGCGGCCCGGCGCTCATCCGGGCGGCAGCCAAGAACCACGACCATGTCGTGATCCTGACCGAGCCGGCTCAATACACGGCGCTTATCGAGGCTCTGGCTCAGGGGGGCTCCACCCTCGCCGAGCGTCAGCTTTGGGCAGGGGCCGCCTATGCGCATACGGCCGCTTATGACTCCATGATCGCCTCATGTTCGCCGGGCAGCGCGGTGAGGCTCTGCCTGCAACCATGACGGTCAGCGGTGTGCGTCGTGAAGCGCTCCGCTACGGCGAGAACCCTCACCAGAACGCGGCTTTCTACACGACGTCGGAAAAGCGCTACGGCATTGCAACGGCTACGCAGGTGCAGGGCAAGGCCCTGAGCTACAATAACCTCAACGACACGGATGCGGCGTTCGAGGCAGTGGCTGAGTTCGACAAGCCGAGCGTGGTGATTGTCAAGCACGCGAACCCTTGCGGTGTTGCAAGCGCCGAAACCCTCGAAACCGCCTGGAAGGCCGCTCTCAAATGCGATCCGGTGTCGGCTTTCGGCGGAATTGTCGCGCTCAACCGTCCGCTGGACGAAGCGACGGCCGAACAGATTGCGACCATCTTTACGGAGGTCATCGTGGCACCCGATGCGAGCGAGGGAGCGAAGGCGGTCCTGAGCCGCAAAAAGAACCTCCGTCTCCTGTTGACGGGGGGCGTCCCCTCGGCTGTCTCTGAGGGGCTTACCTTCAAATCCGTGGCGGGCGGTTTTCTGGCGCAGAGCCGTGATGCCGGTGAGGTCACGGAGGCCGATCTCCGTGTTGTGACCAAGCGTGCGCCGACCGACGCAGAGATGGCCGACCTGCTTTTTGCGTTCCGCGTCGCAAAGCACGTCAAGTCGAATGCCGTCATCTACGCCAAGGATCGGGCAACTGTCGGGATTGGCGCGGGTCAGATGTCGCGCGTTGACTCAGCCCGCATCGCGGCGCGGAAAAGCCTTGATGCTGCCGAGGTTGCTGGTGAAACTGTCGCGCTGACTCAAGGTTCTGTCGCTGCGTCCGACGCGTTCTTCCCCTTCGCCGATGGGTTGGAAAGCGTGATTGCCGCAGGCGCCATTGCCGTGATCCAGCCGGGTGGCTCGATCCGCGATCAGGAAGTGATCGATGCTGCCGATGCGGCCGGGATTGCCATGGTATTCACCGGGATGCGTCATTTCCGTCACTGAGGACCGCGTGCATGCGGGACAAGGCTTACAGGGGGCAAGATGAAACACTGGGCAAGAGGACTTTCAGTCTCACTAGGCGTTTTCGCCATGACAGCATACGCGCCACTCATCGCGCATGCTGCCAATCCGCCCCCGCTCAAGGCCCAGCCCGTGATGGGCATGAATTGTGTGTTCGACGTATCGAGCCTGCCGCGCTTTACCGGGCGGATCGAGCGCCTGTTGCCCGGGACGCAGGGTGATGCCGTGGGTGCCATTCTGACCGATGGCACCGAGGTAGAGATGCCGCCAGGCCTCGCAGCGCAGGATCACACCTTGCGCGCAGGGGCTGTTCTAGATGTCAGAGGTCTGGCAGCTCCGGGGCTGAGGCTGGTTCGGGCCTTTGCCTTGAGTGATAAAATGGACGTCTGTGCGGCGCCCATGCCTGAGCTTGTGACAGCAGCACCGCCAGCCAGAGCCGAAGGCCATATTGAGCGTCTGCTTCATGATGGTGATGGCGCCCTTAACGGGGCTCTTCTGAACACCGGAACCGTGTTGCGCGTGCCCGCGTCAGGCGCGCGTCCCCGCTTCCTGCGTGTCGGGGCACCGATTTATGCTGAGGGATCGGGGTACCAGACAGCGTTTGGCAATCTCGTGGTTGCCCGCCGGCTTGGGCCGGATCGGCTTCAGGCTGTTCACGTCTCCGACGAACCCTCAGTGCCACGCGGCGCACCGCCAGGTTCGACCGGATACGATCAGATTCAGCCCCCCGGCGGTACGGAATAGTCTGACGCCGCCCTCTGCGTGATTTTGCTCTGCGCAGAGGGCGAGCCACGTCACACGATGTCTGACTCACGCAGGGCGAGTGTCAGGCAGGGCGACAGAGGCAGGATCGGCGCTACTGTTGCCTGAAAAGCGTGATAGAGATCCGCCTTGTCGGGATAGACCTCTTCCGAAACGCGGCCCTCGGCATCGACTTCGTTGAGCCAGCCTCCCTGATCATTATCGATCAGGGCTTCGGCAATGTAATCCCAGACCTTGCGATACCAGCTCTCATAGGCAGGGCTTCCTGTGCGCTTGAGCAGGTTGACGGCAGCCGTGACTGTCTCCGCCTGAACCCAATGTGCTCTGACAGTGACGTGAGGCTTATGGTCCCAGTCGATTGTATAGACCATTCCGGGCTTGCCGTCGGGTGCCCAGCCATAGCGTAAGGCTGAGTCGAGCAGAGCACGGGCGTCCTGGAGCATCCAGCTTGGGGCAATGCCTTCGCGACGCAGGAGGGCGGCCTCGACCTTGAGCGTGAGATGTGCCCATTCGGAAAAGTGACCCGGTGTCATGCCATAGGGACGTAGCGAGTCTGTCGGATTGTCCTTGTTGTAGTCGCGCAGAAGGGTCCAGTTGCGATCGAAATGCTCGGGCATGCAGTGGTCGTGGCTGCCGGCAATTTCATGGACGAAGCGATGAACGATGAGGTGGGCCCTGTTCAGCCATTCATCATTGCCTGTGATGTCGGCCAAAGCCAGACAGGCCTCAGTCGAGTGCATATTGGCGTTCGCACCGCGGTAATCTTCCTCATCGCTCCAGTCCGCGGCAAAGCTCTCGCGCATCACGCCTTCTTCTTCAGACCAGTAGCGTGTCTCCAGAATTTCGGTTGCCAGAGACATCAGCTTTTCACCGCCTTCGACACTGAGCAGCTTGGCCGATGATCCTGCCAGAGCGACGAAGGCGTGAAGATAAGCTTGCTTGCGTGCGCCGGGATCGGAGGCCGCTTCGTACCAGCCACCGTGTTGCTTATCGTGCAGGGGGCCGAGCAGAGCCTTTACGCCGTGATTGACGAGGGGCAGGCAGCCGGGAATGCCTTGCAAGGCGGCCATTGCGAAAGAATGCACCATCGCGCGGTGAGAATGCCATCTGCTTCGGCGTTGGCGGGGAGTTTGCCGTCGCGCCCGAGTGCACCAAATCCCCCCTCCATGCGCGATGCCTGAGCGAAGCGCAGCAGACGACGGCCTTGTGCGGCAAGCCAGTGGCGGTGGGCGGCGCGGCGCACCCAGCTGGTCTCAGGCAGAAGCATGGGCGAGAGAAGATCGTTCATTCTGTCAATCCTGTCATGATAGCATTTCAGACAACACGGAGAGACGGCTACGGTTTCTAAAAGGACTGTCATGGACGATCCGGATACACGGTGATTGCCTCCTTGGGTCAGGCAGTCACAAGAATTCACTATGGGTTTCCGGATATGGAAATTAAGGTAATGGCTGGTGTGCTCCCAAAGTAACGGGCATAAGCTCGTCTCTATTGAGTAAGACCATTGACCGTTAAACCCAGATCAGGATGACCAGAGCAGATATGTCGCCGTCCACACCCACACAGGCCGATATTCAGGATCTCAGCAGTTTTGGCAGGCTTCCACTTGCCGTTGCCCGCAACAAGGGGATCTGGCCTCAGGCACGTTATCGTCATGTTCTGGTGGCCTGCGCGCGTTGGGAGTCCGAGAACATCGCCGAATGGCTGAGCTATCATCGCTCGATCGGGTTCGATCACGTTTATCTGTACTGTAATGACGACGATCCAACTGCGCTTTACGAAGCTGTTCTTCCTTTTGTTCAGGGTAGCGATCCGTTCCTCACGTTTCATCACTATCGTTATCTCGGCGAGCAGCTCCAGATGTATCGCCATTTCCTCAGACATCACGCTCATGAGACCAAATGGCTCATGTTCCTCGATCTGGACGAGTTTGTGTGTCTTCCCGGCAGTAATGACATCAACAGTGTCAGCGAACGCTTCGGCGGGATGTTCGACGCCGTTTATCTCAACTGGTGCGGGTACGGGCATAATGGGCATCACGTGAGGCCCAAGGGCAGCGTCCTGACGAATTATACCAGGCGTGAAGAGGGAGCGTCGCCCTTTACCAAGATCCTTGCCAAGGCGGGTGCAGTTTCCTATCGGCTTTCTTTCGAGAAGCCGCAGGTGGCGTTCCATCACGATCTTCTTGCGCTGGGTGGGCCGGTAAGAGCCTGCAACATGCTCGGTGAGTCCATGGCGGGCTATTACGACAATTTTCCGGACAATGCCTGGGCCTTCCTCAACGCAGAAAGTCGGCGGACCCGTCTGGCTGAAGCCGGATATATCGCCCATTTCAATATTCGGTCGGATGAGGATTTCGATCGTCGTGTGGCGCGCGGCACCAAAGGCGAATTCGGAGCACAGGCGCATTGGGCGGGAAAAAGCGAGGAGGCACGTCAGGCGTATCACGCTGATTTCAACGCCGTCTCCGATCTTTATCTGTGCACATACTGGAATGCGTTGCTGGCCCCGGCATGGCAGTCGACACTGGTCGCCGGGTCGGACTGGGCGCTGCTCTCTGAAGGGAAGCGCGCAACGCAAAGCTCGACATTGCATTCCGGTTCGCGCGACGAGGATGCGTGCCGTGCCGTCTCCGGGCGTCTCACGGGGCGCCCGCAACATCATACCGCTTTGGAGACCAACCCGTGGTGGATGGTCGATCTCGGTGCACTCAGCCACATCCATGAGGTCAAGATTTTCAATCGTCTCGACGGTGTCATGGATCGGCTAAGAGATTTTAAAATCGAAGTCTCCCATGACCGCTTCTTCTGGAAGACAATCGTCGAGTGTACCGGTGCCGACGTCTTTGGAGGTCTTGAGGGGAAACCGTTCAGCTGGCGGGACGAGGCCGGTGTGTTGGCAGATTCGTCCGGCTGACAATCCCCGGGGCCCAGGTCTATCTCCAGACAGATCAGATCGAGATCTTTGGCCGGGTCTTCTCTTTGAAGGAATTCGAGATGCAGCGCCGCCCGGAAACGGCATCGGTGTGATGTGAGGCGCTTATCGGCAGGCTTAACGCTCAGGCGAGCTTGCCGATAGGGGCAGATAGCCTCGTACTGAGGGCCTTGTTATACCATGTCGATAGCAAGCCAGACCGGATCGAGGTATTTCCAGCTTGCCAGTCGCCTCATAGGGCGAGCACGGCGATCCAGTGCATGAGCGCGAAGCCCGATGAGATTATCAGAAGTGAGGCAGAGGCTGTGCCCGTCAGCATCTCACGCTTTGCTCTCAATCCTGATGATTGCAGCCTGACATGTCGTTCGACGAAGGGGGCAATCTCATCCCTACTTGATTGCCGCGAAAAGAGACGGGACGGCCTGGTTGACGATTGCAGCATACATCTGCGTTTTCTTCTGATCTCTGATGTAATCCGGGGTGATCTTTCCTACGATACTCTTCGTTCTTACTGAGGCATACCAATGAACGATATTGGTTTCTGCATATAAGATCTTCTCTGCATCCACGGCAGCATAAGACCGGAAGAGATGTTGAGAGATTTCGGTCGAGATCGGGTAGAAAAACTTCGGCGGATAAACCTTTACTTTGGAGTGAGTGATCGTCTCATGAAGAAGATGCGGTCCAATGGAGTAAGGTTTGACCTGGATTTCCGCAGGAAGGGAAACCATCGCGCGCATGCACTCGCGTATCCAGTCATGACGAGCCGAGGCCCCCATGATTGCGCCATTGAAACCCTGGGGGAACAGGAATTCGATTTTTCGAAACGCTTTCCAGCCATGGGGAACGCACCGACAGACGGTCCTCACGACAGACAAAATTTTGTGTTTCGTCTTCAGAAGGTGAGAGCGAGAGCCTCTCACATGCGGGGGCCAGACGATGATCTCTGAGCCGATAAAAGGATCGTTTTTCAGAAGAGTGAGCAACGGTTTGACGGTAACCGTATCCATGTCCAGATAGATGCCACCATATCTGAACAACAAAGCGTATCGCAGAAGATCCGATTTTGCTGCCGGGGACGCGATCTTCCCGTAGAGATCGCTGAGGCTCAAATCAGGAAGGTCTGCGTCTCTCGCGATCCCGATCAATTCTTCTGTGGGGTCGAACTTCCTCAGCGTAATTCGGGGATCTGAGAGGAGAGTTCTCTTGACCTCGCCTTCTTCCAGAGTGTCTGTGTGGTGAAGAATGATCTCATCAAGGCCGCTATTATCCGCAGCAGAGAGCACCGCAAAAGCATACATCCAAGGGAGTTTGGTACCAATCCAACAAAAATGCGCCTTGGCTGGGATAGACATGCTTGCGGCTTTTCCTATTAAGACTGTTTTCTGACGCGGAAGGACACACGAGTTCATTACGCTGTCAAGTTCGATGACGATAAGTCCTTGTTTAACAGCGTGTTTTCGGTCCTGCTACACAAATGCGACGCAGGACGGGTCTTCAAAGCTGAAGATAACAACCGCCCACCAACTAGAGCTCAGTGATTATACGATTTCAGTCCAATGAAGATGCCGAGGGAGTCTCTCCCCATTCGGTTTTGTGACATGGCCATGAGGTTCGGGTTCAGCATGCTTTGTCCTGCACCTCAGGCGTCACCGCTGACCATTCGGTGATGGCAGAAAAGTCTTCCAGCGATGACCGGTACCTCCTTAATTGTCTTTCTCAAGCTTGCCACGACAAGCGTCTCCATCAACTTCCGGGTCGACGTGACGCAGCCTTTGTATTTTTGACAGAAATCCTTGGCAGGCGCGCGCGGCGGTCCCATCTTGTCAGTAAGATATTGTGTGGACTGCCATAACGGGGTTCGCGCTGTCGCAACCGGCCGCCTTCGGGGGCCTGTGAGCAAGGTGATACGATGAATATTGAGAAATTTACCGAACGGAGCCGCGGATTTCTGCAGGCCGCCTCAACAATTGCGCTTCGTGACTACCATCAGCAACTGACCCCGGAGCATTTGCTCAAAGCCCTGCTGGATGACCCGGAAGGGGCTGCGTCTGGACTAATCCGCGCAGCCGGGGGAGACTCCGAAGCCGTCCGCAAAGCCAACGACGCGGCGTTGAGCCGATTGCCAAAAGTGCAAGGGGGCGGCGCCGGTCAGCCTCAGCCGACGCCGGATCTTGTCCGTACCCTCGATGCAGCAGAGCAGGATGCCCAGCGGGCAGGGGACAGTTTTGTCGCGCAAGACCGTCTTCTCGTCGCGCTGGCTGGAAGCAAAACAGCAGCGGGTCAGGCTTTGAGCGGGGGTAAGGCGGATGCAAATGCGCTTGAACGCGCTGTCGTGCAGCTTCGCAAGGGGCGGGTGGTCGACAGCGCCAATGCCGAAGCAGGCTTTGACGCCCTGAAGAAATACGCCCGTGACGTCACGGCAGTCGCCCAGACTGGTAAGCTCGATCCGGTCATCGGTCGTGACGAAGAAATCCGTCGCGCGATTCAGGTTCTGGCACGACGCACCAAGAACAATCCGGTTCTGATCGGCGAGCCGGGCGTAGGCAAGACGGCTATTGTCGAGGGTCTCGCCTTGCGCATCGTCAACGGGGACGTGCCCGAAGCCCTTCGCAACAAGAAGCTACTCTCTCTCGATATGGGCGCTCTGGTCGCCGGAGCCAAATTTCGCGGTGAATTCGAAGAGCGCCTCAAAGCGGTGCTGAAGGAAATAGAGAGTGCCGAGGGAGAGGTCATCCTTTTCATCGACGAGATGCATACTCTCGTCGGAGCGGGACGCTCGGACGGGGCCATGGATGCGTCGAATCTCATCAAGCCTGAGCTTGCTCGTGGTGTCCTGCACTGCATCGGTGCAACGACGCTGGACGAGTATCGCAAATACATCGAGAAGGACGCGGCCCTTGCCCGGCGTTTCCAGCCAGTCTTCGTTGGTGAGCCGTCGGTCGCTGATACGATTTCGATCCTGCGCGGTATCAAGGAAAAATACGAGCTGCATCACGGCGTTCGGATCACCGATGGCGCCCTTGTAGCTGCAGCCACGCTTTCTAACCGCTACATCACGGATCGCTTTCTGCCGGATAAAGCCATCGATCTGATGGATGAGGCTGCAAGTCGCCTCCGCATGCAGATCGACAGCAAGCCCGAAGCTCTGGATGAACTCGACAGGCGGATTATCCAGCTCAAGATCGAACGTGAAGCCATCCGGAAGGAAGAAGACAGCGCGAGCCGTGAGCGTTTGGTCAAGCTCGAGGTGGAGCTTGCCGATCTTCAGGAGCAATCCGATACAATCGGTGCAGCCTGGCATGCGGAAAAGGATCGTGTTCACGCGGTTCAGAAGCTGAAAGAGCAGCTGGACCAAGCCCGTTCGGAAGTAGAGGTTGCGCAGCGTAAAGGCGATCTCGGCAAGGCCTCCGAGCTCATGTATGCGACGATCCCCAGCCTCGAGCGCAAGATTGAAGAGTCCCAGCAGCAGGAGCAGAAAGAGGCCGATCAGGCAGGGCTGTTCAGCGAAGCGGTAACCGATCAGGGCATTGCCTCGGTGGTCTCGCGCTGGACCGGTGTCCCGGTGGATCGCATGCTCGAAGGCGAGCGCGCCAAGCTGCTGCGCATGGAAGATGCCTTGCGTGAACGGGTCGTAGGGCAGGAGCCTGCACTCAAAGCCGTCTCGAATGCGGTCCGGCGTGCACGCGCCGGCTTGCAGGACCCTAACCGGCCAATCGGATCGTTCCTGTTTCTTGGGCCGACCGGTGTTGGCAAGACGGAGCTTGCAAAAGCGCTCGCGCAGTTCCTGTTCGATGACGACCGCGCCATGCTTCGCGTCGATATGAGCGAGTTCATGGAGAAGCACGCCGTCTCCCGTCTGGTTGGTGCTCCTCCCGGCTATGTCGGGTACGAAGAGGGCGGCGTTCTGACCGAGGCCGTCAGGCGTAGGCCCTATCAGGTCATCTTGTTCGACGAAGTGAGAAGGCGCATGAGGATGTGTTCAATATTCTTCTTCAGGTGCTTGATGACGGCCGACTGACAGACGGGCAGGGTCGTGTTGTCGATTTCCGCAATACGATCATCATTCTGACCTCCAATCTCGGTTCGGAAATTCTGGCCAATCAGCCGGATGGAGAGAGTGCAGCTCTGGTCCATGCGCAGGTCATGCTGTCGTGCGTAATCATTTCCGACCGGAATTTCTAAACCGTCTGGATGAAATCGTTCTGTTCTCGCGCTTGCAGCGCGCCGATATGAATCGCATCGTCTCCATTCAGCTCAAGCGCCTGCGTGAACTTCTCGATGACCGTAAAATCGAGCTGGATATGGATCAGGCTGCCGATGACTGGTTGGCCGATGCGGGATATGACCCGGTCTATGGAGCACGTCCATTGAAGCGGGTCATCCAGCGCAGCCTTCAGAATACGCTGGCCGGGCTGATACTGGATGGTAGCGTTCTGGATGGCAGGACAGTGCGGGTGTCTGCCAATGACAAGGGGCTTGTCATCAATGGCCAGCAGGCCGAACTCGACTGACTCAATTTCTACGCAGGCGACGCCGCCGCCGCCCCGAAACGAAAAACCCCGCCGGATCACTCCGGCGGGGTTTTTTCAAACGTGAAGAAGGCCGGTGTTACGCCTTGCGCCAGTCGCCCCAATCGGTCGAGACGGGTCGACGCGTTGCAGCCGATTCGTAGATCGCCTTGATCAGCTTGATATCCTGCATGCCTTCCTGACCGGTCGCCAGGAGGGGCTTGCCGGTCTTGATCACATCCGGAAGGTGATCCAGCTGAGCAGAGAACTGATTGAGCGCCGGGATCTGGAACATCGGATCTGCCAGACCTGGGTCTCTTCACCTGACGACGCTTCGAAGCGATTATTGTAATAGGCCGTCGCCGGGTTCAGCCCACCCGTGAGCTTTGCTCCCTGAACACCGAAACGAGACGTTCCTGCTGCTGTGAAGGACGAGTTGCCATGAGCCAAAGCGCCGGAGCGATAGCGGAACGTCCAGGAGATGATGTCTTCGACTTCATGAAAAATCGGGTCTGTGCTGGGCGCGCGCACCGCAGTCACCTCGATGGGATCTTCGCCCAGAAGATAGCGCGCACCGTTGACGCCGTAGATCCCGAGATCCATCAGGGATCCGCCGCCTGACAGGTTGCGACGGACGCGCCACTGACCTGAGGGGTCGTCGATGCTCAGAACATCCGTGTTTTCGGTTGTCACCACGCGCAGCTGACCGAACTGGCCGGACCGCAGGGTCTTGATCGCCTTCTGGGTGATCGGGTCGAAGTGGCAGCGATAGCCGATCATGAGCTGCTTGCCCGCGCGACGCGAGGCGTCGAGCATGCGCTGACAATCTTCCACGCTTGTCGCCATGGGCTTTTCGCACATGACATGCTTGCCCGCGCGGAAGGCGCGCTCGGCAAAATCGGCATGGAGCGCGTTCGGCAGGATGATATAGACCGCGTCGATATCCGGGTTGTTCTTGATATTATCGAAATTGTCGTAAGAGTAGATGTTCTTGTCGGGAACATCATACGCCTTGGCGATTTTCTGCGCCTTGACTGGGTCGCCGCTTACCAGGCCGACAAGACGGGCATGCTGACATTCGGCAAAGGCCGGAATGATCTGATTAACCGCATATTTGCCGAGGCCGACAATTGCATAGCCGAAAGCGCGACGGCCGTTCGGCAGAGGGCGGATGTGCTGGGGGGCAGGACGCGGCGCAAGATGATCCGGCGGAACAGTCTGAGCGGACGCGGAACGGGCACCGAGCGCGAGACCCGCAGCGCTTGCCGCCTGAAGGAACTTACGGCGGATCTGAGATCCCGGCACGTCGTGAGTTTCGTTTTCGCTCATCTTGTCTTTCTCTCAGCATTCGTAGTGAAATTCCCGCCGGAGGCGGCTTACTATTCAAAAGCGCGTGATGAGAGAAAGGGTTCGAAGTTTTTCTGCCAGTCGCGTGACAAAGCATATCGCAAAATGACAACGACATTCATCCCGCGTAGTGACCTATCCGCTTATCGTTGAACGTCGCGTTTCGCCGGCAAAGTGTCTTCAGTAACTTGGACAAGATTCTGTAAGGTCGAAATTTTCGAGTGAATAGTCGGCTCTTTATTGGCAGGTAGGTCTCTAGGGGAGGTGTGGTTCACGATGGGGAATACCAGCAGGTGGAGGGGGGGGCTCCCCCCCCTTTTTTTCCGGCAAAGAATTGCCAGTATTCAATGGGCGACGGGTTGAGGCTGGCTCTCGACGGGAGGAGCGTTATTCGCCGAACCGTAAGGTCCTAAGGCCAGGATTTGTATCGCAATCATACGCAATTCGTGGTCGCGGGTCGCTCGCCCAATCGGTAGTGCGCCTCTTCCCGTCGTCCAGCGAGACGAGGCATTTTCAGGCTCAAGCCACCCTCGAGCATGTGTCAGAAACGTTGCGACGTCGATCACCTTAGTCGCATTCGCTGCGAAAAGAGTGATCTCGCCAACTAGAACTCCGAGTGTACGCCGGTCGTCAACAAAGGGCCCGATAGCGTCACTTGGCTTTGCGCTTCGCGAACAGAGATACAAAAGCGTCGTGTCGAACGGTATCTGAAAGACGTAACGATCGCCGCAGACCCGTGAGGGTTTGATTATAGTGCCTTCACCGGTTTCGAGATGAAATGCTGGTCTGCCTGTAGTGGTCACAAGCGAAGGAATTTCAACGTCAGCTTTACAAGCCAGTTCTCTCCAGACTTGTTCGACGAACTCACGAGAGACATTCAGGGGAGCAGCCGACTTTTTCGCACAGTTTTGCGTCATGGCTGAACGCGGCTTGTCCGACTGTTTGGCGAATTCGTCACGGTTTCCTGTGTCCAGATAGCTCTCCGTCATTAAGCCGTCTGCGATGATTACCGAATGAGTTTCGGTCTCCAGATGATAATATCGATATGTTTTTAAGGTTGTATCATGGGTGATGCTCTTGCCGTTGACGAGCATGCGGGCAGGAACGAAGAAGCCACGAACAAACAGACAATGTTCAGGCGTAACAAAAAGGTCCTTATAGGGTCGTCCTTTACCAAAAGCGTCGACCGATATTTTTACAGGGAAGTCGGTGGTGTTGAAACGATTGCTACAGGATGGTGTAACTTCTTTCATTCCGCACCAGACGACTTTTTGGGTTTCTTCACAGCCGTTATGGAAGACAAAGACCTGCTCTCCGGCCTTGATGGACTCTATTCTTCGTTCCCCAAGGGGAGTTCTGATTAACGTTCCCTCAAGGAAGCAAACCGCAAAAATAGTATTTCCCTGACCGTCGTTGATGAGTTCATAGCCTTTGTTTCGAATGCCGGAAATTCTAAGCGAGAGCGAGTTGCCGTCTTCAAGCGTGAATCGAACCGTGTCCGCATCGGGATAAGCGACGCCAACAATGTCGCTGAGATTTACATCCTGAAGGCGGATACGATCAGAAGCCTCGACCTTATTACCTTTGAAGCCGGAAATCAGGACTGTTGGCGTGCCCGATCCGGTCAGGGACAGGAGACCATACTGGCTGGCTTCCGGCATGAAAATTGTGCCTCCAGCGCTCCGATCTATGGTCGCATGGCCGCCGGAATTGAGCTTTGCACGGCCTAGCAGTTTGCCTCCTGATGCAATCTGGAGTGATCCGCCCGAACCTACGGTCATCCTGCCGACCAGCGTCGCGCCCGAATTGATGTTGAGTGTTCCGCCAGCAAACACTGAGCCTCCCGACATCAAGCCGTCTACAGTAACCGTACCCCCGTAACCGCCGGACACGGCGCTGATAAAACCGCCCGTTGAGACATAGGCGTCAGACAAGGTTCCGCCACTTAGAGAGACTGTTCCCCCAGAATCGATTCTGACGTCGGAGGACGAGCCCCGCGGGTAAATGACCTGTTTCGCACCACTATGAACGACCGTATTTCGCGCGAGAGCGGTGCCGCTATCTTCTCTTACATTGATGTAACCGACATCCATTAGTCCGCCGCTCAAAAGCTCAACGTTAGACGTTTCGGCATTTTTGCCAGCAACGCCAATATAGCCACCTTTGACGGTTACATGCTGAGCACTGCCACCATCTAGAACAAGCAGGCGAGCAACTGAGCTCTCCCAAAGCGGGCCGACAGCGCCTGACAGCAACACCTCTGAAGCGTGGCCTCCACTGACTACAGCTATCCCTTTCGCCTCTACCGTTACGTTGGAAGATGATCCTTTCGGGTAAATGACCTGTCGACCGCCAGCGTGTATAACGGTATTTTCAGAGATGGCCGAACCCGTGTGTTCATCGACGTTATTGTAACCGACGTCTTGTAAGCCATCATTCCAAATTTCTGTCCTGATGGAGCGTGCTCCATCGCCCGCCAAAGCGAGGTACCCACCGCTTATGGCAGTAGTCTCTATGAGCCTGCTGTCTCAACGACAATGCGGCCAACTTCATCCTGCCAGGGATGACCATTGCCTGCTATCCGTGCTCCGGAGACATACCCTCCGTCCAATATCGAGGCTGTGCCGTTGTCTTTTACGCTGAATTCAACCGAGCTTGCTCCTGACGAGATGTACCTGCGGCCACCACGATAAATGCTGCCGCCCGACGTGTAGGCATCAGCTTTGAGATGATCGTTGGAGTCTTTGCTGGTGTAGGGATTGAGCATAACCCCACCGCTTTCAACGATTCTCGTTCCCCAGCTGATTTGGTCAACCGTCGTGCCGCCTTTTTTTATATTCCATGTATCCGATTGTGAGACATTATTCTCACTCTCATAATCGGAAGTTGATCCGCTGATAACGGCTCCGGAGCTGACGATGACGGAAGACATTTCTTGTGCCTCTTGAGGTTTTGTTTTTATTCAAGAATCAGCAGAATATCGACAATATTTACGGAGATCGTACTGTGGTACATAGAAGTGGAGTAGTTGTTTATCAATTTACTTGATGACTATTAATTATTTTTACGGATACCAATGTACTGACAGTAAACAGGATATTTTGCTCTTTGATTTACCTGTTTCCTATTAATCGTCCTGCTGTGATATAAAAATTGGTATCACGTAAAAAACCAGAAGATAAATTAAGAATTAACCAAGTGTGGGTAAACCGAATCGAAACATAGAAACATAAAGACACATTTTTGATTGTGTCAGCGCCTTGAGGAACATGGCGGCGATGTTTCATTCTCTGGAATCGGAATCGTAACCATTGGTTGGGAGCACGACACTTGCCCAATTCGGCTTCGCGATCTGTACGGTACCCGGGAGCTGCAGATAGGGTGATTAAGTGCTCGCCCATCCCTCATTTAAACTCGAAAAGGGGCGCTTTCCGCTGGGGCATCTCGCTGCGGTGCCTTGTTTGACGCTTTGATGCACCAACTCGAACGCGCCTGACTACGCGCTCAAGATGTTGCGAAGGCCGTAAGCGCCTCACGTTGGCAAAATGAGGGCAAGTACGATCCTTGATATCATGAGCCGGTTAATGGAGCTCGGGAGCGATCCTCATAGTCCTAACTCTGCCACATCGTGGAGCCTCTTGAGGACGAGGTTTGCCTCAGTTCTGCTCATCCAGTCGGGTGAGACGTCGCGAAAAGCGATCCTGCCTGCGGTATCGATGACATAGACAGCAGGTTTGGGCAGCTCCCATTCTGACGTGCCGTTCAGAGCCTCGGGGTTGCCGCCTTTAGCGATCGAGGCGGATTTTGAGGGCTCATCGAAATGATAGGTGATCCCGAGCGCGCGAGACAGTTCCAAGCCCGGATCTGTTGCCACTGTGAAGGGTAGGGCGTGCGCCACCTGAATCGCGCTGAGGAGTCCCGCTGGTTGCGGTGAGACGGCGATCAGATCGATCCCCCGTCGCGCGAGCTCAGGATAGAGATGATCGCGGTAATAAGGCAGGGCGATATTGCAGGCGGGGCAGCCGGCAAACCTGAAAAAGACCAGAACGACAGGCTTTTGCGCCGTGTCGCGAGGGAGCACGAGGGCATCGCCTGCGAGCGTCTCAAGCGTGGAGGCAGGGAACGCGTCACCCTCTTCAGGGTAACCGTCGAGACGATGCTCCCGAACGAGCGTGGCGCGCTGGTTGACGTTGACTGCCAGCGCCTCAGGAGCCCAGCTGCGACGTCGTTCGTCATCGAGCGCGTCGAACCTCTCCTGCAGGGACAGGATTTTCTGACGTGGTGGTTCAGTGGTTGCAGATAGATCGCCCATGGGTCTTCTCTCCCGAAAACTATGATGATTCCTCCTCGAGCGTGTCAGAGACGGCTTCCTGTCACCACAGAGTTATTCTGAACCGACCCTTTGGTGAAACTCATGAGCGCCCTAATCGTGGGTCTTCCTCGTTTCCTGCACGAGCAGCTCTGCCAGATCGTCAACTGCATCCGCAGCGGCCCGGCGCTTGAGGAGGATCGTTGGCAGTTCGGGCAAGGCAGGCAGGCTGCCCGGAGCCATGATCGGCAATCCTGCGGCTGCCGCATATCCTGTGGTTCTGGCACTCGCGCCGAGACCGCTTCGCAGGGCGGCCCTGAGCCCCGGAAGATGAGGCGTTTCGAGCAGAATACGGTGGTCGCGGCCTGACTCCTTGAGCGTGGTCAGCACAGCATTACGGAACTGGCAGGGGGGTTCGAGGAGAACGAGGGGAACCTCAGCAGCTTCGGCATGAGTATGGCCGCCGAGCCAGATCATCTGGGTTAGTGCCACCTGAATCAATTCGCCGTCGGGCCGCTCGGCATGGCGTCCAAACCCGAGCACAATGTCCAGCTTGCTGCGATCAAAAAGTTCGAGCAGATCGACCGTGCCGCCGACATGCAGACGAAGGCGGGCTCGTGGATGCGCGTGATGGAAGCGGGCCAGCACATCGGCAGAACTGTATCGGCGTAATCCTGTGTCATACCGATATGGATCGGTTCCGGATCGAACCCCTGACCCATTGATTGCACGATCTGGTCATTCAAGGCCAGAAACTGCCGGGCGCGTACCAGAAGATCCTCTCCCGCCGCAGTCAGGGCCAATGCGCGTCCATCACGCCTGAAAAGCTTTTGCTGCAACAGGTCTTCAAGACGCTTCATCTGGAGGCTGAGCGCCGATTGCGTCAGGAAAATCGTCTCTGTCGCCTGAGCCATGGACCCCGCATCGACGATTGCTACGAAAGAGCGAATGAGCTCGGTCGGCATATTGGTTGCCATGCGCCGGGCCTGACGTTGCGGGGCGTGAGAAGGCGCGTCTGCCATAGGTCCTCGTTTAACGATCTAAATTAGTCAATTTAAGATTATTGCGTTGATTGTTTCGGAAACTCAATGTGAAATGCGCTTATCCACGAGATTATATCGTCGAATGCGGAGAAGAATCATGTCGGTTGAGTTCATAGGCTTTGTCGGAAACAGGAATTTCTCCGAAACGATTGCGCCCTCAGGCGCAAGTTTCGACCCCGGCTATGTCGAAGCAGCTGCCAAGATTCATGAAAGTGCCGGTTTTGACCGGGCTCTTTTTGCGCTTCATTCCGATTCACCCGATAGTTTCACCGTTGCGGCTCATGCTGCGGCGATTGCACCAAAGCTCGGCCTTCTCATCGCACATAGACCCGGTTTCATCGCGCCCACGCTTGCGGCCCGTCAGTTTGCGACACTCGATCACCTGTCCGATGGTCGTGTTGCGCCGCATATCATTACCGGGGCCAGTGATGTCGAGTTTCAGGCCGATGGCGATTATACGACCAAGGCCGAGCGCTATGCTCGCACCAAGGAATATCTCGATATCGTCCGCCTTGAATGGGAGTCCAGGCAGCCTTTCGACTATGAGGGGAAATTCTACCGTGTGAATGGCGCGAGATCCCAGATCCTTCCCAAGCGTGAGAGCGGTATTCCGATCTATTTCGGTGGATCTTCAGCGGAGGCGATTGCCGTCGCAGGCAAGCACGCAGATGTTTATGCGCTCTGGGGGGAGAGCTATGCTCAGGTCGCCCAGACGATCGCAAATGTGAGAGCTGCTGCAGCGCCCCATGGACGCTCACCGCGCTTCTCCCTCTCTCTGCGACCGATTATTGCGGATACGGAAGAGGCTGCGTGGGCGAAAGCTGACGATATTCTCGCTCGTGCGCAAAGTCTTCTGGCACGAACCGGCTATGGGCCGGACGATCAGATCCACTCAGAAGGATCGCGTCGCCTTCTGGCGGCAGCCGGATCGGATCATCGCGCCGATAAGCGGCTCTGGACGGGAATTGCGGCGCTCACCGGAGCAAAGGGTAATACAACATCTCTGGTTGGGACGCCGGATCAGGTCGCCGATGCCCTGCTGGACTATCATTGTCTCGGCATTTCCACTTTCCTGATCCGTGGTTTCGATCCACTGCCGGATGCCCTGGCTTATGGTACGGATCTCCTGCCCCGGGTGAGAGAGCTGATCGCACAGGATGAGCGCCGTCAGGCAAGTGAACTTTCCAGCAAGGCTGCCTGACATGGCGGAGAGCCGGAGCCTTCTCGCAGCCGAGTTTCTACCAAGACAGAAACTGCGCATCGTCAACCAGATCGGGGACGTGATTGCCGGGTCTCTGGCGCAGCTCCCGGATGGTCAGATCGAGGCGGCTTCACGCGACGGAGCCCCTTGGCAGGTCGGAGATGCCGAGGTGCTTTTGACGGGTCCTTCTGCCGGATGGCGTGCTGCTCCGGCGCAGCCGCCAGAGGGATGGCCTCACGATTTGCGCTGGGTGCAGATCGCGTCGTCAGGCACGGATGGCTTTCCCGACTGGCTTTTCGATGTGCCGAATGTCACGACCGGTCGTGGGCTCACGGCTGGTGCCATCGCCGAATATGTCTTCGCGGCCATTTTCGACGACCTGAAAAATCTCGCAGCGCGTCAGGCTCATGGTCCCGCGGACTATCGTGCTCCCGACGTTCTGACGCCGCTCGGAACGCTTGAGGGCAAGACGCTCGGTCTTGCCGGGTTCGGCGCGATTGGAGAGGCTGTTGCCAAGCGGGCAATCGCCTTCGGCTCGTGCCTCTGGTTTACCGCCAGAACCCAGAGTCTAATCCCTCGGGCGTACGGTCGGCGTCGACTGTTGCAGAGCTTTTCGCAGCGAGCGACATCGTCGTCCTTGCTCTGCCCCATAATGAAGAGACGCATCATTGCGTGGATCGTCGCACGCTTGAGCAGACCAAGCAGGGGCTCCATCTGATCAATGTCGCACGGGGTGGATTGATCGATCAGAACGCCCTGCGCGATGCGCTCGATACGGGACGTGTGCGCCTCGCAAGCCTCGACGTCACCGATCCCGAACCTCTTCCTTCAGGTCATTGGCTCTACACGCACCCGTCGGTGCGTCTGACGCCTCACATTTCCTGGTCCGGCGGGCGCAGCAAAGAGCGTCTGACGGCCCTGATCGGCACGAATTATCATCGTTATCTCGCAGGGGAACCCCTGCTGAACCAGCAACACAAACGCCGCTGACCCCAGCGTATCGACCCTTTCGGCATTTGGAATTTTTCAATGAGCGCTCTTGCAGAAGATCTGGTTCGTCCAGCCCGTGTTATCCGACTGAACCCGCGTCCCGAGCCCCAAAGCTTTGAGGAGGAGCGGCTTCATCGCAAGCAGCGTCTCGCGGCAACCTTTCGCCTTTTCGGTCGCTACGGCTACGATCAGGGGCTGGCTGGGCATGTCACGGCGCGCGACCCCGAATTTCCGGACCGATTCTGGATCAATCCGCTCGCGGTTCATTTCTCCCAGATCAAGGTGTCCGATCTGCAGCTCGTGGACCATGAAGGGAATATCCTGATCGGGGACAAGCCGATCAATCAGGCAGGATTTACCATTCACTCTGCGATTCACCGTGAGCGCCCCGATGTGATCGCTGCAGCTCATACCCATTCGACCTATGGCAAGGCGTTTTCAACACTGGGGATCGAGCTTGCGCCGCTCACGCAGGATGCCTGCGCATTCTACGAGGATCACGCTGTTTTCGATCCTTTCTCTGGCGTCGTCCTCAATGACGATGAGGGGGATCGCTTGGCCAGAACACTCGGTCAGCGCAAGGCGCTCATCCTGCAGAACCACGGGCTTCTTACCGTCGGAAACACGGTAGAATCTGCCGCCTGGTGGTTCCTCGCCATGGATAACGCGGCCCAGACCCAGCTTTTGGCGCAGGCGGCTGGAACAACCCGTCCGATCGCGCATGATGTTGCCAAACTCACGGCCAGTCAGGTCGGAACCGAGCAGGGGGGGTATTATTCCTTTCAGCCTCTGTGGGACTGGATCACTGCCGCAGAACCCGAGTTGCTGGAGTAGTGCGTTCATGACTGACATCGCGCCATTGCGCGTCTTCGTTCAGAGCCTGACCGCTGTGCTCGATCGCACGGAGGATCAGGAAACCGTCCTTGAAGAAGGAGGCCGGCTTCTCAAGGAGCTGATCTCCGGAGATGACTGGCTCCCCGATTGTTTCGCGAAGCCGAACCCCGAGCGCTACAGCCAGTATCTGCTGCATGCCGACCCTTATGGACGATTTTCGGTCGTGAGCTTTGTCTGGGGACCCGGACAGACCACCCCTTTGCACGATCACCGTGTGTGGGGCCTCATCGGGATCCTTCGGGGCAAGGAGCGCGAAGAGCGCTTTACGCGCTCTGAGGGAGGTGGCTTCCGACTGGAGGAAGAGGAGGTCCTCGGGGTCGGGCATGTCGGGCCCTTGCGGCCCGGTGACGCAGATTATCACCGCGTCTCCAATGCCCTCGACGACGCCCCTTCGGTGTCGATCCATGTCTATGGCGCCAATATCGGCGCGGTGACACGCGCGACCTACGACATCGAAACCGGGGAGGAAAAGCAATTCATCTCCGGCTATTCGTCCGATGTTGTGCCAATCTGTGGGATCTTACGAAATGACACGAACCACGACTTCTGAAGCCGTCCGTGCTGCGCTGCGCGAAGGGCGGGAGATCGCCCTGATCGATCTGCGGGAAGAAGGACCTTTTTCTCGCGCGCATCCGCTATTTGCGGTCAATATCCCTCTGAGCCGTCTCGATCTGTATATCGGCGCTTTGATTCCCCGCGGAAACGCGCCGATCGTCGTGTATGATGATGGCGAGGGATATGCGTCACGTGCCTTGCCCTTGCTGGCAGCACTTGGTTATGGTGATGTTTCGGTCCTCGAAGGCGGACTGGAAGGCTGGCGTGCGAGCGGCGGCGAGATTTTCATCGACGTTAATGTGCCCTCCAAGGCGTTCGGTGAGCTGGTCGAGCATGAGCGCCAGACGCCCTCGCTCCCTGCTGAGGAGCTGGAGAGGCGGATTGCAGCGGGTGAGAATATTGTCATTCTCGATGCGAGGCGGTTCAGCGAATATGAGGTGATGTCCATCCCGCAAGGCCGCAGCGTACCGGGTGGCGATTTGGCCTACCGTGCGCGTGATAACGCGCCGTCTCCTGACACGACGATCGTGGTGAATTGCGCCGGACGCACGCGCTCTATCATCGGTGCACAATCGCTGGTCAACGCAGCACTTCCTAATCCTGTTTATGCGCTGCGTAACGGAACGATTGGCTGGACGCTCGCTGGCTTCGATGTGGCGCGGGGGCAGTTGGCGGAGGGAGCCAAGGCAAGCTCAGAGAACGCAGCGCTCGCCAAAAATCGGGCGATCCAGCTTGCCGAGGCTTCTGGCGTCAGAAGCCTGACAAGTGCCGAATTTCTGGCGCTTCAGGCGGACCCTGAGCGCACGCTTTATCGTCTCGATGTGCGTCTGCCAGAAGAATTCGCTGCAGGGCATCTGAGCGGTTTTCGCTCGGCGCCCGGCGGTCAGCTGATTCAGGCGACGGAAGAATGGATTGCCGTGCGGCATGGCACCATCGTGTTGACCGATGATGACGGCGTCAGAGCGCGTATGGCTGGCCATTGGCTGCGTCAACTCGGCTGGAACGAGGTCTATATCCTGCCTGAGTGGGATGATCTGGCTCGGGAGACCGGCTCGGAACAGGATCGTCTCCCTCCGAACTCACCGAGCGTCCGGTTGATTTCGCCTAAGGATCTCGCCGGATCGGGCGGCAAGCGTCTCATCGTTGATCTTGCTCCGTCTCCGATCCATCGCAAGGGCCATGTCGAGGGCGCGGTCTTCGCCAGCCGCGCCGAGCTGGCGACGCAGCTCAGGGCGAGGGAGGTCAGGGAAGTTGTGCTGACCTCTCCCGACGGACGTCTTGCCGCATTGGCGGCTCCTGAACTTGCAGTTGCTGGTATTGCTGTGCAGGTGCTCGAGGGGGGCACGGACGCATGGCGGCAACAGGGCCTTCCGCTTGCCTCGGGCCTTGAGGAGGGAGCGGCTCTTACCTCGACCGATGACGTCTATAAGCGCCCCTATGAAGGCACCGACAACGCAGCTGCTGCCATGCAAGCTTACCTCGATTGGGAATTCGGCCTCATCGCGCAGCTGGAGCGCGATGGCACGCATAATTTCCGCGTGCTCGGTCCTGTTTGACCGGGCTACCTCAAAGCCTTCAGGATCCGGGACGACGCTGGGAACAGCAGAGAAAAGTCCCCCCGGGACCAGAGGTCTGAGGTCCCGGGAGGTTTCGAGTTTGTTTTGCCTCGACCTGTAGCGGAGGTTTTTCGAGCGACACGTTATCGCTCTGCGAGGCGTCTTCTTCTTCGTCTAAATGCTCCGAAACAAGGCACGTGAAAAACCCCAATCTCGGGGTCAACTGTCAGATGTTGTCAGCGGATCGTCTGTAACAATACGGCTTAGTGGATGTTCACCGGTAGACATTCAAACCAATGCAGCGTGAACCCTCTCTACGGGATGTGTGGTCGATAGTGTGCCGGACGCTGAGTCTGCCGCAAGCCGCAAATGGTATCGAACATCCGGATCAGCTCAAGGCAATTATCAGGTAGCCGAATGCATGTGATTGTTGATGCATCTTCTTAAGAGCTGCCCCGATGCTGCTCTTAAGAAGATGCACGACGGTCGTCTCACGAGCCCAGGCGATAGTCTCGAGATAGCAAAATGTCTGTCCTCGGAAGCTGTGAGGTCAAAGTGCAGCGCCGATGTCATGGTGAAGGAGGGTGCCCCGTCTCGGCTTGGGTGAGTTGAGGACATGAATGCGTAAGCGGTAAAAGACCCTGTCTCTCACCGCGTTTGGAACTCAGATGGTCTGAGCCTTGCTGCTTCTCATCACAAGCGAGGCGAAAATGCGCGTCCCCCAGAATACGAACAATGCCTGGGCAATGATAGCAAGGTTGTCGGACAGGTTGCCCAAGCCGCCGAAAGGCAGCGCGTTGAGCAGGAGTGAGAGCGCCCAGACAGCAATCATCGAGGCGAAAAGAGTGCGTTTTTTCGTCATGGGCTGGTCCGATACATCACCGCAAAATGATTCGATATCGGAATTACAAACTGTAAACATGAATTTACAAAACGTGGCATTGTTGTGTCTTTTACAATCAAGGCGCGCTTGTACCAAACGCCGGTTTTCGGTTCGGTACATGGCGATGGCTGGTCGTCAGATCTGGCTTTGACGCCCCCTGTAGAGGTTGTTTGGGCACGAAGCCGTTCCGTCTGTCTTCAGTGCACCTGCCGGAGCGTAAGCGCCCGGGCAGGTGCGGACGTCATGAATTCAGCAGATTGTTCAGGACTGGTGAAAACACAGCGGCCAGGTTCGGGTTGAGCGGCAGAACACCGGCCGCTCCCAGCGTTGCGGCGACCTCTGAGGCAGTTTCGATATCCGACTGCCTCCAGGGGCGGGTGTGATAGGGCCGGTTCATGTGATTCAGATAAGACAGGACGAGTGGTTCAGGGACATGCACATCAGGCGCAACGGCGCGTGCCCAGAGAGGCTTGTCTGCGTCGAGTATGCTATAGGCCTTGCCGATACGGTTGATGTAGTCGGCTGCAGCTTCCCTGAAGATGGGGTCAGGAAGACGCTTGGGGTTGATCCCGATAAAGTAATGCCCTGAGAGAATGTTTTCGGCGCTTTCAAGCGTGCGGGCGCTTGAATCGGCTTCAAGAATTTCGATCGCATATCCGTAGGTCGCCCAGGCATCCAGACTACCGGATTTCAGCGCAGTCAGACCCTCACTCATGCCTAGAGCAACTGGATGATGTCGCTGAAAGACAGGTTATGCGCCTTCAGCATCTTGAGCAGGAAATACTGCGTTGTGGTCGAGCGAATATAACCGACACGCTTGCCGCGCAGATCGGCGATGCTTTTGGCAGTCGAGCGCGTCGGCACAAGAACCGCCTGATTGGTCGTGGGACCGTCCAGCGTTGCGGCGATGGCAACGCGGGCGCCGCTGGCGGCGGCGAAGACCATCGGAATTTCGCTCCATGCACCGAGGTCGATGGCATCGGCGTCGATGGCGCGTGCGATCAGATTGCCGGAATTGAACTCGCTGTACTCAACCTTATAGGGAAAATGATCGAGGCCTGTTGCTTTGAGGATCGGCTGATCGACGCCACGAAAAGCGGCAACGCGCAACGTAACCCCGGAAAGATCGGCGCTGCGCGCCTGATGGGGAAGCGTCATGGCGGCGACAGGGAGCGATGCCAGAAGGCTGCGACGGGTCAAATTCATGCGGAAAACTCCTCTGTCAGGGCTGCGCGTCCTGCGGCGGAGAGCGCTATGTCGGCCTGGGGGGTGTGAATGCGGGCGCAGAGAACGTTGCGATAATGGCGCTCCAGCGGGTTGTCCCGGCTCAAAGCGGGGTTTCCGATGGCCGATACGGCGCGTTCGACCGCCTTGATGGCGTTTTCGGTCACGATCTGCTTGACCAGATTGGCCTGTGTCGCGTTCGCTTCGCGGCGCTCCTGCTGGGTAATCTGGTGCTCGATCAGTGCCTCATTGGACAAAAGCAGGGCCTCGATTTCGCCGGCAATCTCGTGAAAGCGGGGCAGGGAGGCGAGGGGCTGTCCCAGATTGGCCGGTACGCGGTCTTTCAAGAAGCTGAGGAACCAGTCACGCGCCGCGCGCGCCACGCCATCGTAGAGCGCCGCGATCAGCACCCCATGCCACGCCATGAGATCGTCGCCATGGCCTTTCCAGTCAGCGGGAAGGCGCATATCGACGACATGGTCATCGGCAATCGGGACATTGCTGAACGTCACGGTATGGCTGCCTGTGGCGCGCATACCGAGATGGTTCCAGCTGGCATCGATGCTGACGCCTTCCTGATCGAGAGGAACGAGGACATAGCCGATACGGGGTGCTTCTTCATTCGTCGCAGCCCAGACCAGTCCCCAGCGCAGGGCGATCGACCCGGTCGAATAGATCTTGCTCCCGTTCAGACGCCAGCCCGTTTCTTCTCGACTGAGCGTGGTGGCCGGAACGCCACCACGGGCGGGCGTACCCAGAGCCGGTTCCACGCGCAGGGCATTGATCAGCGCGCCCGATTTGACGGCCTCTTCGGAGACAAGTTTGAGTGTGGCTTCAGGCCAGGGAGACGCTGCTGCTCCGGCATGTTGCAGATACTGCATCGACACGATCAGTGCCGTTGAGGGATCGCCCTTGGCGATGGCAGCAATAACCTTGGTGACCTCACGTAGTCCTGCGCCCGCGCCCCCGAATTCAGGTCGCACTGTCAAAGCGAGGAGGCCGGCCTCACGCAGATCGGCCAGATTGGCCGTGCAGATCTCGCCTGACGCATCATGAGCGCCAGCGCGCTTGGCGAAGGTCGCGACCAGTCGGTCGAGCGTGGGGGCGGGCACCGTCATCCGTCTTTTCTCCTTTATCGGGCCTTTTTACGATCCACCTCCCTCAAGGGATAATGAGGAACGATCATGGATCATATTTCACTATTGAATGCAGTTGTTTGTTGAAATATACAATCGTTGCGAAATAAATACGAGGCATATCCCACTGGAGAGCCTCAATGATTCCGCTTCCACGACACGCCGTTTCCATCATTGCGCAGAAAGGCATGGCGACACCCTTCCGCTTCCTGCTTTGCGCAAGCACATCGGCGGTCCTTGTCTGCGGGCTCGCCCCGATTGCGCTCGCGTCCGACGCGCAGGTGGGCATAGCGAAAGCGTCGTCCGGTCAGCGAGGCAAAGCAGCTGGGGCAAAGCATACGGCTCTTCCCTCAGGAGCGCAGAACGCTCGTGCCCGACACTCTGCCAAACCCGTTGCCGGACAAACGGAGACTCTGACCGTCAGTGCGGCGCCCCGGGCCGACCATCTGGTGGCTCAGGCGCAGAAAACGCCGCAATCGATTTCTGTCCTGACGGGCGACCGCCTTCGCGCCCTTGGCGTGACGGATATGCGCCAGATCAGCAATCTGACGCCTAACCTCTACCAGCTCGTGCGTCTGTCGGATACTCAGCCACCAATTACTTTATCCGGGGTATCGGTGAACTCGACCCGCAGGGTGAGCCTTCAGTGGGCACCTATATCGACGGTGTCTACCTGCCACGAAATCTGGGAACGATGCAGGAGCTTCTCGACGTCGAGGCGATCTCCATCAGTCGCGGACCGGTGGGCTTTACAGAAGGGCATCAGGCTGAGGGAGGTGCGGTGCGGATCACGACAGAAACCCCGACCAATCGTACCCATGTTGCTGCACTGGCCGGGTATGGCAGCTATAATGAGTACCGTCTGAGTGTCGCAGCGAGCGGGGCGCTTCTGAAAGACAAGATCTATGCCAGCATTGCCCTGAACCATCATGGCCGGGGCACGCTGGACCACAATTACACGCTCAATCGTGGTGAGAATAATATCGATTACAGCCAGGGGCGGGGCAAGCTGCGCTTTACGCCCAATGAGCGCCTCGACATTACGCTCGCTTTCGATGGCACCATCGATAACAGCCAGAACCGTGGGTATGGCAATTTGCTGAACCCCTATCGCTATGGGCTCTATTCGCGGGTCTATCCAAAAAACAGCTATAACGAAGCCGGTTTCACCGGAAACGTGAATTATATCATCAACTCCCATCTGTCGGTGCATGGTACGACCGGCATCAGGGGCTACGATACCAAAGGCGCTTACGATAATTTTGGCGATTACTATATTCGCTCCTCCCAGCTCCTCTCCTATCGTGATCGTGCCTACTCGCAGGATGTGCATCTCAAGGGCGATTACGGGCGGCTTTCTTTCACAACCGGGGCGTTCTTTTTCTACGAAGACTGGCTTACACAGCGGCGGGCCAATAACACCGCAGGTGCGCAGACCAACAACGCGAGCTTGATCCGATATCAGCCCGTTTATGCCGGGATCGACCAGTTGACGAGAAATTGGGCCGTCTATGGAGAGGCCCATTATCGCATCACGCCGACGCTCACGGCCACAGCCGGGCTACGCTTTAACTGGGAGAACCATTCGAACTCCGAGCAGCTCTCTTATCTCGTGGGGACGGCGCCTTATACACAGGGCGTCGCCAATAATCTGGCGACACTTTATTCAGCCGTGCCGGGCAAACAGGCCTGGACCGCAAGTGCGACGAAGAGCTGGACGCAAATCCTTCCCAAGGGAGCGCTGACCTGGCAGGCAACGTCGCGACTGATGCCTTACGTCTCTATTTCACAGGGCAGCAAATCGGGCGGGTTCGATTATCGCGCGCAGACGCCAACAGCCCTTGGCCGGTTGCAGGCTCTGCTTCCGTACAAGCCTGAGATCCTTACAACATACGAAATCGGTGCGAAGACGAAGCCGATCCCCGATGTCCTGACCGTCAACGGAGATTTCTTCTACAACGATTTTCAGGATATCCAGGTCACGACGCTCGATCCCGCAACTAGCCTCACCAGACGCTATAATGCGGGCAAGGGGCACTCCGTCGGGGCCGAGTTGGAAACCAGCGCACAGCTGACGAAGGGCTGGGAAGTAAACGGAACCGCATCGTGGCTTTTTGCCCAGCTCGATCGCTTCTCAGGCACGTTCAGTCAGGTGAGGTTGGCCAATGGGCAGACGCTGAACGGCGCAGCTCGGGCAGGCGGACCCTTGCCGTATTCGCCACGGTTCCAGATGCATGCCGAGACGAGCTACAGCTTCGCCGTGCCTCATGTGCCCGGTAACTGGCGCGTCGGGGCCGACATCGCCTATCAGTCCAGCCTCTTCACCGATGCATTGACCAATGCCCAGACCCGTCTGCCAGCCCAGACCTATGTCAATGCAATTGCCGCCTGGACCAGTGCCAATCGTCGCTGGACCGTGTCGGTCAATGGCAGAAACCTGCTCGACCACCGCTATCCTCAGACTTTGAGCTTCGTGCAGGGTGCGGGTGTCCCGGTTTATTACGCAGCGTCATTCAACGATCCGCGCACCATTTACGGATCGGTCGAATTCCGTCTCTAACCCCATTGATTGGGAAAGCTGAAGTCAGCCAACATTTAAACTCGTTTGTGCTGCCGATGAATAGCCGCTCCGATGATGAAGAATGTCATCACGGAGTAAGGCTCAATGCCCGTCAAATTCATCGGCTATATCGGCTTCAATAACAGCTCTGAAACCATCCATGGGGAGCGCGACCGCGCTCTTGATCTCGACTATGTCCGCTCCGCCCTGCGGGTGCAGGAAGAGGGCGGCTTCGACCGTGTTCTGATCCCGTTCGGCTCCAACACACCTGAGAGCCAGATCGTTGCTGCCTATGGCGCCGCCCTGACAACCAGACTTGGCTTTCTCGTCGCCCACAGACCCGGATTTACGCAGCCGACGGTCGCTGCGCGCCAGCTGGCCACGCTCGACCAGCTCTCGGGCGGCAGGGTTGCCGTGCATATCATCACTGGGGGGGCGGATGACGACATGGCGCGTGATGGCGATGTCGGAACGACCAAGTCAGAGCGTTACGCGCGTTCGGATGAGTATCTCGGTATTCTGCGACAGGAATGGACTGCGACGGCACCCTTCGATCACGAAGCGCCTTTTATCGCATCAGGAAAGCGCAGAGCGCCATCAAGCCCGATAACCTGCCGGTCTTCTTCGGAGGAACGTCCCCGGAAGCCATCGAAGTCGCTGGGCGCCATGCCGATGTGTACGCCACATGGGGCGAAACGCTGGCGGCAACGCGCGACACCATTACGCGGGTGCGGGCTTCTGCGGCACGTTATGGCCGTTCGCCCGGCTTTTCGCTTTCTCTGAGGCCGGTCATCGCTGCGACCGAGGCCGAGGCGTGGAAAAAAGCCGCTGATATTGTCGAGCAGGTTCGCGAAGCCCGGCTGCGTCTGGGATTACCGATCAAGGATCATGCGCCACCGAATGACGGATCGCGGCGTTTGCTGGAGACGGCGTCTTCGCTACGTCAGGATGAGCGTCTCTGGACAGGTGTGGCACAGCTGACGGGCGCAGCGGGGAATTCGACCGGGCTGGTCGGTACGCCGGAACAAGTGGCCGATGCCATGCTCGAATATTATCGCCTCGGCGTCGATCATTTCCTGATCCGTGGGTTCGACCCTCTAGGTGATGCAGAGATCTACGGCCGTGATCTCTTGCCGGTCGTTCGCGAAAAGATCGCGGCGTATGACGCGCTGAATCGTGCGGAAGCCAGCTGACACTGAACAGGGCGTGACCCGAGGCGATGAGTTTCAGCCGATCACCGGAGTAAAATCTGGTGATCGGGCCCTGTTGCAAGGTCTGGCAAAGGTTGAAGTGGGCCCAATGTTCCGGGTTTTCAGACGGTGCACATCCCGAACTGCCTTTCGATCAGGTGCATCTCTCCTATGATGCCCTTTGCCTGCTGTCAGGGTCTGGCCTGCCCTTTCTTCAAGGCAAGCATGACCTCGAAGACTCTGAAAACCTCTAACCGCACCGCCTCACACCAAAACGGAAAGCGGTTTCAAACAAGAGGGAAAACTTTGCAACAGTGCCGTCTGTGCCGCGCGTGGCGTCGTGCTGAGACCGGATTTTCCATCGGACATCCATGACCAGCAGGTGCTTTACCTGCAGCTATGGGCGCGCATGGTGGGTATTGCGGAGCTTCATGTAGCGCGAGCGGAAGCGACGTTGGACGATCCGGACGACGGCGCGCGACGACGGAATTATGCGCAGGATGCTGCTTCACGGATTGTGCAATGTCTGTGAAATGTGGGAGCCATGATCCTCGGGTAAACAGTCCTACCATATGCACTGGGTGGCCTGGCCGTTCTCACATAAAAGGAATCGTGCGATGAAACGTGAAGAGCTGACTGAGAAAATACTCGATGTCAAACGTGAAAACAGCTGGTCGTGGCGTCACATCTGCGACGAGATCGGAGGCATGTCCGACGTGCTGATCGTCGGGGCCCTTCTGGGACAAATGAAGCTCGTCAAGCCGCAGGCCGCCAGGGCAGCCGCGCTGTTCGGCCTGACCAAGGCCGAGCAAAACATGCTCAACGAAGTGCCCTATCGCGGCACAGGGACGCCGATGCCGCCAACCGATCCGCTGCTCTACCGGTTCTATGAAATGGTCATGGTCAACGGTCCAGCCTGGAAGGAATTGATCCAGGAGGAATTCGGAGACGGGATCATGTCCGCGATCGACTTCGATTTCGATTTCAAACGGGAAGCCAATCCGAAAGGTGACCGCGTCCGCATCTCGATGTCGGGTAAGTTTCTGCCCTACCGGTATTATGGTCACCAGCAAGGCGTACAGGAATATGGCTTTAAGGAAGACGATGAGGCCTGATGGTATGAGCCGGAATGCAACTTGATCGGCAGGTCTCACGCCATGCGCATCCCGGCGTCCGGCCAACAGCGGACAGGCGGTCAAGAATTACCTCTGCCGTCGGCTCTGTTATGTGCTGCAAGCGCTGGGGGTGCTGCCACGTCAGCTGAAGTAAGGTAAACGAAGCCCGGGAAACGGGTATTCAGGCGCCGAGACTGGTCGCACTGTTCCATTGGGCGAAAGCCCTGAGACGGTGGATGTGCCGGGAAAGAGGGCTGGTGACGGACGCGGACGGAACGAAGTGAGTTCTGATAGCGGAGAAGGTGGGGATGAAGCGCTGACATCCGTCCATTGAGTGGGAGTGCGGCATGATACATCCGCGTTTCGCAGGGGAAGATGACTGTTCTCTGCTCGATTGTTCAGCCCCTCGTGCGAGAGATGCTGGTTAGAGAGACGTATCTTGCGTCTCGCTGCTCCGTAGGTTTTGAGCTTGTCTGTGATCATGCGCATGGGCCGAAAACCCTACGGTTTTGAAAGTCTGACCAGTAAACGTTCGGCTTCCTAGGTGCCCCGACCGGTCTGCGGCATATTTTTGACAAGACGAAAGCTCAGCGGGAAGCGGAAATGCAGCCAAATCGCATAGGCAATGAAAACTCACGAGGAAATCGGCGTCATTTGTAGCGCGCAAATGACGCTCTCATCGCTCGCCTCTGACACGCCACAGTTAACGTGACAGCACCCAGTGCCACATTGTTGACGTTTCGTTATACTCCGCATTGATTTAACTCGTTTTACGGTTCTGTATTCGAAATGATTATTTCCGCTGTGTAACATGGCGAGAAAGACGAGAGACCGGTGCGATCCCCTTTTATTTTTGCAAGTTCAAGCGTCGTTCTCGGCGCCTTCGCAGTGCCTGCACTGGCCTCCGAAGATCCCTCTCTTTCAGCCGAGCAGGTTGTTGTCACCGGCACCCGGACTGCCGTGCGTGCTGCAAAAAGCATGGCACCGATTGCGATCTACAGCGCGACCGACCTGCGGCGAACAGGGCAGACAAGTTTGCGCACGGCGCTTGCAGCGCTCGACCCTTCGATCAACAACACACCGGGCTATCCGGGTCAGCTTGGTTTTACCACCAAGACGGCTTCGCTGAGGGGGCTGCCAGCCAATGAGACGCTCGTCCTCGTCAACGGCAAGCGCCGCCATACGATGGCATCGGTTTTCTACGGTGGCGCCATGCAGGGGCAGTCGCCCGTCGATCTCGATCTCATTCCCATGGCGGCCATCGATCATATCGAAATTCTAAAAGACGGTGCTGCCGCGCAATACGGCTCTGACGCCATTGCAGGCGTGGTCAACATCATCCTCAAGACTGCCGATCATGGTGGCCGTGCAGAGCTGGGTTATAATCAATACGGCTGGACCGTCGGGCCTCTCGGCGATTACGGGCGGGGCGGTAACCTGTCCTATAATCAGGGTTTCCATCTCGGGCCGAAAGGGTTCGTCAACGTGACGGCTGAATTCGTCGGCAATCAGGCGACGAATAACGCGGGCTACGTTCCGTATACTCAAGGCGGCAAGCCTGTGCTGCTCTATCCCTTGCTGGCCAATGGTAGTCAGGATCCTCGCGAGAAAGGGGATCGTTATCGCCAGATTTCTGGCCAGCCGGAGAGCCAGCGTCAGAGCGTGGCTTATAATCTCGAGCTTCCTCTGTCCTCAGCGGCGACGCTGTATTCCTTCGCGACCTATAGCCATCGGAGTATTTTCGCTTCCGCGTGGTATCGTCCGTCCAACTCCCAACAGAATATCCTATCGGTTTATCCCGATGGATATCTGCCGACGGACACGACCGACGATCAGGACTTCCAGTTCACGACGGGGATCAAGGGCGACAATTTCTTCGGATGGCACTGGGATGGAAGCGTTAATTACGGGCGTGATGCGGCCTCGGTGGGTATCCAGAACACGCTCAACAATTCCCTTGGCCCGACCAGCCCGCATAATTTCCACCTTCAGACGCTCACGAATTCGGAGCTGACCGCTGATTTCGACATCAGACGCGGTTTCAACACCGGTGTGTTCTCGAGGCCGTTGCAGGTCGCCGCTGGTCTTGAATATCGGTATAATGGCTATGACGTTGCCGCCGGAGACAGCGCCTCCTACGCCGATGGCGGTTATGTCTATCCTGCCAGCTATGTGTTTCCTCAAGCGAGTGTCGCATTGCCGGGAGCATCGGGCCTCGGGGCAACATCACAGTCTCAGGCCGGATCCTATTCTCGCATGAACGGGGCTTTTTACCTCGACCTGTCACAGGCAATCACGCGGGACTGGACGGTGGCGCTGTCAGGCCGTGACGAGCAATACAGCGATTTTGGCAATGCCTGGCAGGCAAGGTCTCAACCCGCTATCAGGCGACGCGCTGGCTGGCCCTACGTGGCTCGGCCAGTAACGGCTTTCATGCGCCGACGCTCCAGCAGGAACATTTCCAGAGCACGGCGCTGTATTACAGTATCCTGCCGAGCACGAACCAGCTGGTGCAATCCTACACAAATTATGCCTCTGTCGATAATCCCGGTGCGCGCGCACTTGGTGCGACCGCGCTCAAGCCGGAGACGTCGCATAATTTCAGCGTCGGTGCGGTCGCAACACCCTTGCGTCATCTCGATATCTCGCTCGATGCCTACCGGATCGATATCTTCAATCAGATCGTGCCGATTTCCGTCGCGGGCTCCGGTGTCGCAGGGCCTCGTGTCCTCCAATTGTTGCACGATGCCGGGGTCGTTCCCAATGACGGGCGCTATTACGGCTACACCTATGAGCGTAATGCCGCTCATACGAGAGCACTCGGGCTCGATCTGCAGGCGCATTACCTGTCCGATTTTGGGCGTTACGGTAATGTTTCTTGGACAGTGATGATGAACCAGCAGCAGCATTCGGTGCTTCGCATCAACCCGCTGAACGTCAATCTCGGCTCGGGGGTGAGCGGCCTGTTTCGTAGTCAGATCGGAAACATCACGACGCTCTATCCGCGCAACACGCTCCGTGCGATCGTGAACTGGAATTACCATCGCTGGACGACGACGCTGCGCCTGTCGCGCTATTCTGCGACCAAAGCATTGAGTGACAGAGGGGCAGCCTATGACGAAACCGTGGCTCCGGCGTGGCTTGTCGATTTTGACCTGACTTATCGGTTCTCCCACGGTCTGGCTGCGTCGATCGGAGGTACCAACGTCTTCAACCACCGGCCTCAGACGCTCAGTCCTCTGGCGCAGAGCGCAACGTCACTCCTGCAGGTCAATCCCAATTACAGCTCCGCCGCAATCTACGGCGCAGAAGGAGGTTATTTCTATGGAAAGCTCGCCTGGTCCTGGTGATTATCGCCTGATGCTCGGCCGACGGGCGCTTCTCGGCACAACGCTGGGTGCGCTCGCACTTTCATCGTCGCGCGCGCGTGCGGCTGCGGGACAACCTCTCCTTGTCGGAGACCAGAAAGGCGGTGTGCGCTCGCTTCTCTCGGCTGCCGGGGCGGCTGTACCGGCCACGTCGATCAACTGGGTGCTGTTTGCCGGTGCGCCAATGCTTATTCAGGCGATGACGGCGGGCGCGGTTGAAGTCGGGGCCATCGGCGATGCGCCCCTGGTCTTTGCTCAGGCTGGGGGATCGCCCATCCGGGCAGTAGCGGGTCTACGCACGGACGGAACCACAACCGCACTCGTCGTGCAGCGGGACAGCGCCATCCGGAGCATTGCGGATCTGAAAGGCAAGCGCGTTGCAACCCTTCGGGCACAGACCGGGCACTACCTGACGCTCGCAGCCTTGAGAGAAGCGGGCTTGCCCGATGATGCAGTAAATTTCGTCTTCATTCCGCCTACTTCGGCAAAGCTTGCCTTGCAGACCGGGGCGGTCGACGCCTGGGCGACATGGGGCCCTTATATCGCCGATGCCAAGATCAGCGACGGGGCCCGCGAGATTGTCAACGGCGGCAAATTGATGAGCGGACTAAGCTACATCGTCGCCAGACAGGACACCATCGCGGCCAGACCGGACGCGGTGGCGGCCTATCTGAGAGCCCTATCGGCCGGTTATCGCTGGATGGGCGCGCATGAGGATCTCTATGCAGCAACATGGGCGGGTGAGGTAGGGTTGTCCGTTCCGGTTGCGCGGGAGGTCGTCCGGGGAATGCGGGGCAGCATCGTCCCGCTGACACCTGAAGTTGTTACCGCCCAGCAGCATGTGGCCGATTTCATGGCTGCGACGCGCATGATCCCCTCGCATCTCGATGTGCAGGCGGCGATGGACACCAGTTTCCGTTTCTGACGATCTTCGGCAAGAGAGGACAGAGCCGTGGCATTCAAGCGTCGCTTTACCTTAGGAGCTTATCTCTCAGGCGGCGCTGTCAACGGCGATGCGTGGCGTGACCCCAGTGCGGATATCGACGCCGATCTCGTCTTCGAGCGGTACCGTGACTATGTGGCTCTTCTGGAAAAGGGCCGGTTCGACGCCATCTTTCTGTTCGACACGGTAGGGACCTTGCCCGACCCGGCGACGTTTGAGCGTGACCCGGGTATTCCGCGTTGGGACACGTTCATGCTGCTGGCAGCACTTGCAGTCACGTCACGGCATATCGGGCTGATCGGCACGGCCAACACGACCTATAACGAGCCTTACAATCTGGCCCGTCGGGTGGCATCGCTTGACAGGTTGAGCAAGGGCCGTGCGGGCTGGAATGTCGTGACGGGCACGGGCGGTGGCGAAAATTTCGGCCATGACGCGCATGTCGCTCATGCTGATCGCTACGTGCGGGCAGAAGAGTTCGTCGATGTCGTCACAGGGCTATGGGATAGTGTCTCACCCGACGCTATCCACGAGACCGCGAGACGGGGCAGTGGCTCGATCCATCAGGATTACGGCCTCTCAATCATTCCGGTCCACATTTCCGTGTTGCAGGTCCGCTGAATACGCCGCCGACAGTCCAGAGACGCCCCGTTTTGGCACAGGCAGGGGCCTCAGGCCCCGGTGTCGCTCTGGCGGCACGGATCGGCGAAGTGATCTACACCGCAGCCTGGGATGTGGACGCAGCCCGTGACTACCGTTCTCTGCTTCTCGAAAAAGCGGCTGGTTTTGGGCGTGGCCCGGAGCATCTGCGGATCCTGCCCGGTCTTGCTCCTTTTATCCGCCCTACGGAGGCGGACGCGCGGGCCGCTTTCGAGGCTTATCTCGGCCACCTCGACCAGGCGGAGACGCTGCGGGCCCTGTCACGTTACGCCAGTCTCGGGATCGATCTCTCCGTCTGGCCCGAGAACAAGCCGATCGTGATCGGGGAGGTTGCGGGCACGAATTCCCATAAAAGCAGGCAATCGTTGATCGTCGACTGGATCCGCCGTCAAAAACCCTATGTGCGCGACGTTTTGCGGACATTTACCAGAGGCGGACACCGGATCATCGTCGGCACGCCCAGAAGCGTAGCGGATGATATGGAAGGCTGGTTCAGGTCCGGCGCGGCAGACGGTTTCAACATCATGTTCACCTCCGCGCCCGATGGCATACGCGATGTCGTCTCTCTTTTATGCCCCGAGCTGCAAAGGCGAGGCCTGCTGCCAGAGGGCTATGAGGGAGGGAGCCTGCGCGAGACTCTCGGGCTTGCATGATAGCGGTCCGGTGCTTCGGAAAATTACACTCAGCCCTTTCGTACCTTCGGTCAAAGCCGGAAGCGTTTGAGCGTTTCCGATGCAGGCGCATCGCTTGACCATGAGCGCGTCGCTCTTTCGCTTCATTCGCGCCGTCGCAGGTGAAAGGGCCGCTCAGGGGTCATGATCCAGCTTGGCGGCAATAGGCGCCCAAGGCCTCCGCAAGAAACTGCATCAGTGTGCGGATGCTCGGGACATTTCGAAGATCCCGATGGGTGACGACCCAGAAAGGAAGAGTGGCCGGAACATAATCCGGCAGAACTGGAAGGAGCTCCGGATAGCCGGAGGCGAGGGGCGCCTGAGAATAGCCAATCCCGACACCCGCCCTTAGTGCTGCGAGCAGACCGATATCGTCGCGACAGCTGAACGCGGGCGTCAATCCGAGTGCAGCCAGTTCGGGGATGTCGCGCAAATGAGCCGTCGAGGCGATCAGGCGGTGTCGTGGCAGGTCTGCCAGAGAGGAGGGCGGACCATGTTTCTCCAGATACTCACGATGGGCGAAAAGCTTGATCGGTACCGTGCCGATCCTGCGGCCCCAAAGTTCCTGCTGCATTGGCGCTGTGTGGCGTATTGCGATATCGGCCTCGCGCTCGAGCACGTTCTCAGTGGTCTCGCTCAGTGAGAGCGTCAGTCGGAGGGCAGGATGAGAGTTGTAAAAGGCCGAGAGGAGAGGCGGCAAAATAGCGGTGCCAGTAATCTGGCTCGCTGTGAGCGTGAGGGCGGTCGTCTCGGTTGAGCTGCCCGACCTTGCCAGTCGTTCGAGCGTTTCGGCCTGATCGATCATGGAGGCGGCAAGGGTCATGAGAGACCTCGCATGCTCCGTCGGGATGAGGCCGGATCGGGATCGGGAAAACAGGGTGTGACCGATCTGGGCTTCCAGCTGAGCGATCTGACGGCTCACCGTTGGCTGCGTTGAGCTCAGGGCGCGCGCGGCCCCGGAAAGGGAGCCTGCACGACACGCGGCGGCAAAGCTCCGCCAAAGATGCAAATCGATCTGATCCATACAAAAATGTAGAGAAACTCTTCCCTGTTTCGCAATGGGTAAGCTCTGGAGAACACCTTAATTTCTGGCTCTTCGATGCCTTAAAATACGCCTCGAATGCGTGTTCTGGGCTCTTCAGGAGAAACTTACTTGGTCAGATTTCTTATTCCGAGCCGTGATATTGCAACACATATTGAGATCAAGGCTTCCCCCGCGCATGTATGGAGGGCGCTTACGGAAACATCGTCATTCCCCAACTGGAACCCTCTTTTCTGCGAACTGACCGGCTCGCTGAAAATCGATCAGACACTGACTGTGCGATTGCGGGGTAACGGGAATAGGCGCGGGATGGCTTTTCACCCGAAAATTCTCTCGGTCGTGCCCGAACGACGTCTGATATGGGTCGGCAAGCTACTGGGGCTCCCCGGGCTCTTCACAGGAACTCATGAATTCGAGCTTATTCCCACCGATATGGGAACATTGTTTCGCCAGAGCGAGGCCTTTTTCGGCATCATGCTCTGGTTCTTCGATGTTGAGACGGTTCGGTCGGGGTTTATAGAAATGAACGAAGCACTCAAAACCCGTGCCGAGAGTTTGCAGTGATCGAGAGCGAAAGCCGTCTTTTTGTTGCGAGACGCTGAAGCGCTGAGAAGATAAAATGCGCTCCCCCGGTTTCAGCCAAGGGAGTTTTGGCGCCTCACAGTTCGAGACGCGCGCTCAGCGTTGCCGTTCTGGGCGCACCGGGGAAGAGGCCACGATTACCGCGGCTGACCCAGTATTGAACATTGCCGATATTCTGCGTTCCTGCTCGCAAGGTCAGCTTGTGCCCGCTCAGATGGGCGACGTAGCTCGCTCCGACATTGCCGACGATGTAGGAGGGAAGCCGGAACGTATTGGCGGCGTCGAGCCAGCTCGATGAAACGTAGTTAAACCCTGCCGAGAAGACGAAAGACTTGATGAAAGGTGGCGCATAATCTGCGCTGAATGCAGCCTGAAAAGGCGCAACCGCTTCAAGTTTGCGCCCGGCATAACCGGCGGCGGCCTTCACATAGCGTGCATCGAGGTAAGTCAGGCTTCCACCCATCGTCAGATCTCTCGTGGCCTGCCAGCCTGCCGATGCCTCAACACCCTGATAGCGAGAGATACCGTCCTGCACGTAATAGTTCTGCGCGTTGGTGTAGGCTGCCCCGGTGTCGAGACGGTAAACTGCGAGCGTGCCGCTCCATCGTTTTTTCTGGATCTTCAGGCCAAGCTCATATTCCTCACTGCGGATCGGGCCAAAAACCTGCATGTAATTGACGTTGGTCGAGCCTGCCTGACCGCCTGCCTGCATGGCCTCGACATCGCTGAAATAGAGATTGATGTCCGGTTCAGGCTTGTAGGAAAGCGAGACCAGGGGCGTCACCGGATTGTTGCGATGCGCAGCGGTCGTGCTCCCCGAAGGCAGGTAATCATTCTCATGATAATCGGTATATCGGGCGCCGGCCATCAACGACCAGCGATGCCAGCTTATCGTATCCATCCAGAAAGGCGCGAGCTGAAGGTAATCAACATAGCGATAAAGCCGGGGGTTGTAAGCCGTTGCGTTGGTCAGCGTGGGGCGGTTGACATGGATATTGCCGTATTCCTTCAAAGGCGCAGTGCCGGACGCTGCATCGGCGTCAAAAAGCTGTCGCAGCCAGGTCAGACCAATTGTGACGTCATGTCTGAAGGGGCCGGTTGTGAAATGACCATCTACCGAAGCATTGACCTGATGATAGGTCAGCACGCGCGTCTGCTGGAAACTCTGGTTGTAGTAATTCCCGGTCGGGCTGGTGAAAGTGACCTGATTGGAGGGAAAACGCTCATCCAGATGCGTAAAGCCGTAGACGATGGATGCTTTCCAGTTTGGGGCGATATCCCAGTCCAGACCCGTGCTGAAGCGTTTCAGATCGTTCGTCTTCCATGACCCTGCGGCTCCGAAAGGCGCCCTGCCACTGATCGTTTCCAGCGACGTCAAGCCGTTTGCAACGGCGACACCGTTCACCATGCCTTTTTGCAGGGTATTCATGTAAAAACTGCTGAAATTCCAGTGCAGGGAGTCCGCCAGGCGCACGCGTGTCGTAAAGGAAAGCGACAGATTGCGGACGAAGCTCTGATTATACTGATCTCCAACTTCGCTCCCAAACGAAAACCGGGTCTGGATGGCATGGGCGTGATCGAGTGATCCGCCGAGATCGAGCATCTGACGAAAGACGGCGTCGGATCGATATCCTGCCTCGGCTGCAATCTGGCGGTCCTCAACCGGGGCCTTGAGCTGGTAATCGAGAACGCCGCCCGGCGAGCCGAACCCGTACATGAAGGCCGACGCGCCTTTGACGAGCTGCAAACGGTCGATATTCGCCAACGGAATATCGATATACCAGTAAGGGATCGCGAGACCGTCGATCTTGTAGCCATTGGTCCAGTCGAGATTCAGCCCGCGCACACGAAAACTCGACCCTGACGCCGTCGAGCCGCCATTCGAATTTTCCTGAATGCCGGGTTCGTAGCGGAAAACATCGTTGATGTCGGCGGCCTGAAGCTTCTGGATTTGCGCAGCGGATGCCGAGGCGACGGCAAAGGGCGTGTCGAGCTCGGAGCGCGTTCCCAGAATTCCAAGCGAGACTTTGCCGGCCAGCCTTGGCGTTCGGGCGTTGGCATGGACTGTGACCGTCTCTGTGCCTGTCTTGGCAAGAACAGGTTTTTTCCGGCTTTCGTCCTTGCCGTGTGATTGCGTCCTGTCATGCGCCTTTCGATCCGGTGCCGCCTTGTGGACGGGCGCGGCATAAGCAAATGCAGGAGATCCAAGGGCAAGGACCACAAGCGATGCAGTCTTGCCGCGACGTGCACGAGTTGAAGCGGTGCCGCGAGGGGTGTCAGGTCGCTCAGCCATGGGGGGAGTGCGCCTTCTCTTTCGCGACAAGTTCTCTGACAATCGGGATAAGATCGTGCCCGTAGGTCTGGGCGTCACGCAACGGTCGAAGCTCGAATGAGAAAAGTGCCAATGCCGAGCCGGTAATAGGCGAGAAGGGATTCAGCGACCTGAGAGGCGGTGCCGACGAGTGACGTCGAATTCCAGCGACCACCCGTTGCCCGAGTCACGCCGGTCCAGAGACGCGAATCATGACGGTCTCCCCGAGCGGAGAGCGCCTGCAGACGTCTGGAGCCCTCATTGGTCGGCAGGCCCTTCAGCTCGGGTGAGACGCCAGCTGTGTCGAGGGCGCTCGGTGTCGGAAGCTGATCGATCTGTTTCTGACGCTTCAGAATCTCTTCTTCAATTGCCGCTGCCCGCTCCCATGCCTGGGATTCCGTCTCGGCGATGATGGGACTAAACGAGATTGAAAAACGAGGGAATCGGTGGTGAAGAGCGGCGGCATTGCGCACGCGCTGGATGAGTTCCTTCGTCCCTTCAAGGGTTTCGCCCCAAAGTGCATAAGCATCGGCCTGTCGCGCTGCGACCTCTATCGCCTCGTCGGACGCCCCGCCGAAATAGATGGGTATGCCTTCTTGACGATAGGGTTTGACGTCGGAATGCGCTCCCTCGAGATGATAGTGAGCGCCGCTATGGTCGAAGGGCTTATTGGATGTCCATTCCCGGCGTAGCACTTCGAGATATTCAGCCGTTCGGGCGTAGCGCTCTGTCTTGGTCAGGTAATCGCCATCGGCCTTGAGCTCCTGATCGTTGCCGCCCGTGATGACATGCACGGCAACGCGGCCCTTGCTCAGATGATCGAGGGTGGCGAATTGCCGCGCGGCGAGGGTAGGGGCGGTGAAACCGGGCCTATGGGCGATCAACAACCCGAGTTGCGTCGTGACAGAGGCCGCATGCTGGGCGATCAGAAGGCTTTCGGGCGAACTCGAATGGAAGGCGACCAGAGCGCGGTCGAAGCCCGCGCGCTCGTGCAGCAGGGCTGTTGCGGCAATATATCCGGTATCGACTTCCGGCCCGGAGGGAGAAATGGTTTCGCTTTGCTCACGCGCCGACACGTAGCCGATGAATTCGACAGACATTGATTTTCCGACATCAGTTTTTAGATGTCAAACCATGTCGTGTTTTCGCTTGGGGTTTTAGCGAGTATTGCTCAATAGTCTCATAACTGTTCTTCAAGAGGGTTTTCTTGCGCGTGCGAATACATCGCCCATGCGCCAGTGCTCGTTGCGGTAACGGGGGTCTTCAGCCAGCTTCCCCAGCCTGAGTCGCGACGATAATCCCCGGGCGGCGTGAGAGTGTCGGGCGAAGGGACATGGCCAGTCGCATCAGGATGCACGTAGAGGGCGTCTGTCTCGCAATAAAGTTCGCACAAAAAGCAGGTCTGGCAGTCCTCCTGTCGCACGATCATCGGGACTGCCCCCGATGACGGCTCGAAGACGTTACTTGGGCAGATCGAAATGCAGGTGCCGCATCCTGTGCAACGCTCCGCCAAGATGAGCTCGATCATGAGAACGCCTCTTCTCGCCAGCTACGGACCTCGTTCAGTCCTCCGCTCAGAACGTGATAGGGTTTGACGGGCTCTTTCAGCTCGGGCTCATCGGCACGGCGATGCATGCCGAGGCTCTCTGTTCGCTCCAGCGCGCTCGAGGTGCACCACCGTGCTACGGCAAGCATTGCCTGCGTTTCGCGGTCACGCTTCAGATTTTGCAGGCTTGCGTCAGCAGGCGAGGGGGCACTCTGACTCCACAGCGTATCGAGTGTCGTGAGAGAGCGCTTCAGATGCGATGCCCTTCTGGAAAGCTGACGAGACGCGTCCAGCATCTCACGCTGCACGCCTGTGCGGATCGCGCGGTGGCTCTCAGAAGAAAAGGCGGCTGAAGTTTTGGGCTTGGCCCTGCCAGGCAGGTCCAGCCTTCGGGGCGTCCTGCGATCGGTAGAAAGAGCAGCCTCCGCCGCGAGGCACCCGGAGGCCAGCGCCCATGCGGCGTTGACGGCGCCGCCACCACTGATCGGCCCTGTGACGGCCTCGCGCGAGGCGATGTCACCTGTGGCGAAGAGCCCCTCAAGACCGCTCTCGCAGTTGGGGCCGGCCAGTTTGATGCCGCCCACACCGCGGATCGTTCCCTCGCCGACAAGATCAATTTCGAAACGATCCTTGAATGGATCGATGCCCTGACGTCTGAACGGCAGCATCACATTGGGTGAAATGAGAGGGAGTTGCGCCCTGATGTCCTGAGGGACACGGCTCAGATCGCAATAGACCGGTCCGGCTGCCAGAGCTTCGGCGAGGCCAAGAGAGGCCTGACCCTGAGCATCTGGTGCAATCTCGCGGCCATGCGTGTCGAAATAGCGGGCAAAGCTGTAGATCATGGAACGGGACATGGTGGTGTTCTTGGGTACGACGCTGAAGATCGAGGAGAATTCCATGCCGGAGAACTGCGCACCGAGTTCCGCAGCCATAAAATGGCCGTCGCCTGTGTTATTGGCGGCGCCGAGCAGGCGCGACTGAAAGGCGCAGCCGCCTGAAGCGAGAATAACGGCGTTCGCCCGGGCTCGATAAAGGCCCTGAGTACCCTGCAGATGGGCACCGAAGGCACCGGCTACGCGGCCTGTTGAATCCCGCAGCAATGACAGGACGGGGCTGTGGTCGAAGATTGTCACCCCCATTGCAAGGCAATAGCGGCGCAAGGCGTTGAGATATTCAGGGCCACGCAGGGCGTTCAGACGTATTCTGTTATCATCGTCAGGTTCGTAAGCGTAATAGCGGCCGATATCGGGCAAATTCTGCCAGGTGCGCTCGATGATGCGATGCATCCACTGACCGTCGCCGAGACCTTTTGCTTTGGAGAGGCGGGCGGCGACGGCGTCTTCTCTGGCGCCAGGCAAAGGAGGGACCCACCAATGGCCTGGACCAGCAGGGGCGGCCACGCCCGATGTGCCGCAATAGCCTTTTTCAAAAAGACTGACCTTCGCGCCCGAGCGCGCTGCCGTCAGCGCAGCCCAGCAGCCGGAGAGCCCTCCACCCAGAACGACAAGATCAGCGGCATGGTCGTGTAAGGCGTGAGGCAGCGCCTTTTGGTTCATGGGGTGAAGCCGGTGTCGAACGCCTGAGCGAGAGGCGCTTTTACGTCGATCAGATGGGCCTGTTTATAGGTGTCGATGACATGCGCCTCTTCGGCGATGGTCGCCGGGGTGATGGCAGCGGGTATCGTGATCTGTTCGCGCGCGACCTTGGTTGCAACACCCACGGGCAGACCGGTCTGACGAGAGAGAAGCGCGGCAAACTCGTCCGGGTGTGAGCTGCTCCACCCGTAGGCCTGGGTAATACGCTTGAGCAGCGCCTGTATCTGGGCCTTCTTGCCCGCGATTGCCGCGTTGCTCGCAACCATCAAACCATTATTGGGCATCACACCCTGTCCGTCCGCCACAACGCGAGCGCCGGTCTGGGCTGCCGCGAGCGTGATGTAAGGCTCCCAGGTTGCCCAGGCCTCCACCGCGCCTGAATCCAGTGCCGTTTTGGCCTGGGACGGGGGGAGAAAGACGTAGGCAGGTCGGAGAGCCGTCCCGTCCTGCAGCAGACTCAGCGCCAGAAGATGACCGATAGAGCCACGGCCCGTGGCGATTTTCTTTCCTGCCAGATCCTTGAGGTTGTGGATCGGGCTGTCTTTCGGGACGACGATCGCCGTCATATGGCCGCCGCCGCGCGGCGGAAGCAGCAAAACCGCCCGTGCCGGGATCCCTGCGGCCCATGCAAATAGATAGGGACCATCCCCTGCAATGCCGATATCGACAGCCCCGGCACCCATTGCCTGAAGCAGCGGGGCGGCCGCATCGAACTCGACCCAATGCAGATCGAAACCGATATCCTGATCCACATGCGCAGCCTGTAGAAGGGCTCTGAGCACCCCGCGTTGATCGGCCACAATCAGGGGATCAGAGGCATAAGCAGGGCCAATTCCACAGCTCAAAGCCGCAAAAGTCGCGAGAAATGCACGCGTGACGCGCTGCGGGAATCTGGCTCGAAGGCGGAAAAGGTCTGAAATCATGAAGAATTTCTGAGACATACGCGGACGATGAGGGAAGCAAATAACGCTTAAGGTCGATATATGAAAAATTTAACTGACGAGAGCGATATTTTTATCTAACCTCAGTATATATCACTTTTAAGGAATGTGGAATGGTCGAGCTGGTCATGAACCTGTTTCCCGCACGCGCGTCGATGCGCCCGACGGGGCTCCGATTTGGCGGGTTCCTGTCGCTCTGCCGTCGCTACCTGTCGGTGATCGTTCTTCTTGTCTTGTGGCAGATCGGGGCGCAGGCGGGATTAATCCCCACGCGTCTGCTCGCATCGCCGATCCAGATTCTTGAGACTGCCTGGTCTCTGACACTCGACAAGACACTGCCTCAGAATTTGCTGGTGTCGCTCGGTCGGGCCGCTGCCGGGCTTGCTCTGGGTATTGGCATTGGTGTCGTTCTGGCTCTCATCGCAGGGCTTTCGCGTCTTGGTGAGGATCTGGTCGATGCGCCGATGCAGATGGCACGCACGTTGCCAGCCCTTGCGCTCGTTCCTTTGTTTATTCTCTGGTTCGGCATTGGCGAGCTGCCCAAGATCCTGCTCGTCGCGCTCGGTGTGAAGTTTCCTGTTTACCTCAATCTTTACAAGGGCATCCGGGGGATCGACCCCAAGCTTCTGGAACTCGCCAAGACGCTGGGTCTGTCACGCTGGAAGACCATCCGAGATATCGTCATCCCCGGCGCATTGCCGGATCTGCTGGTCGGCATTCGTTTTGCCGTGGGCATTTCATGGCTGATGCTTGTCGTTGCCGAGCAGGTCAATGCAGAGAGCGGCATCGGGCACATGATGATGGATGCTGAAGACTTCCTTCGGACAGACATCATTCTGGTCGGCCTTGCGGTTTATGCGGTTCTTGGTCTGCTCTCGGACCAGCTCGTGCGCCTTGCGGAAGGACGCCTTCTTGTCTGGCGCGGCCGTCGCCTGCCGAATGGGGGAACACGCTAATGGCCGTTGCTTCAGCGCTGCGCCCTGACGTTGATACTGCGATTGCAGATAACGCGGTCAGCATCCGTCACTTTACGCGCCGTTTCGGGGAGTCGACGGTTCTTCGCAACCTGAACCTCGATATTGCTCCGGGTGAATTCGTCGCTCTTCTGGGCCATAGCGGCTCGGGTAAATCGACTCTACTCAGAGCGCTTGCAGGGCTCGACCCAGTTGACGAAGGGCAGATCCAGCGTCCCAAAAACGTCTCGGTCGTGTTTCAGGAGCATCGCCTGCTCCCCTGGAAGAGCGTGCGAGACAATGTCACGCTCGGGCTCGACGGGAAAGAATGGGATCAGCAGGCAGGCACCATTCTGCAGGAAGTGGGTCTCGGTCACCGCACGGAAGCATGGCCTCTGACTCTTTCTGGCGGTGAGGCGCAGCGCGCAGCTCTGGCGCGTGCGCTCATTCGTGAGCCCCAGCTCCTGATGCTGGACGAGCCTTTTGCCGCTCTGGATGCACTGACGCGTCTGCGCATGCAGAAACTGGTGCTCGATCTCTGGAAAAAGCACAATTGCGCGGTTCTTCTCGTGACGCATGACGTCGACGAGGCACTTGCTCTCGCAGACCGCGCTCTGGTGCTTGAGCGCGGTGAAATCCGTACAGAAGTCGAAATCCCGATGGCCCGCCCGCGGCGTCACGCAGATCCTGCCTTCGAGGCGCTGCGTGAGCGCCTCCTCGGCGCGCTTGGCGTCTCGGTCTGACGCAACGCTCCCTTAAAGGAGCGTGCTCACGGCTGGTGCATTCGGGATCAGGCCCGCCTTCTGAAGGCTGTCAGCGAGGTGGGTCTGCTCCGCCACCATGCCGGAATCCATCGGATGAAAACCGAAATGACGCGTGGACAGAGCGTGTCTGACAGCGTCCAGCGCAAGACCTGTTTCCTTGGCAAAGATCTGGGCAACGGCATCCTTGTTCGCCATGGCCCAGACATCCGTCTGCGCGATGGCATCGGATAGAACCGGGATCATATCCTTTCTCTGCTCGGCGAAGGGTTTGCTGAGGAGGAAAAACTCGCGATTGGGGACAATGTCCTCAGCCGTTGTGAGGATGCGTGTCTCGTCGTTCAGGGCGCTTGAGAGATAGGGATCCCAGATCGCCCACGCATCGAGATGGCCGTTCTCGAACGCCGCGCGCGCGGCAGGCGGTGTCAGATAGCTGACATGAATATCGTGGATGCTGAGACCGGCTTTGCGCAAGGCCTCAAGTAAAAACCAGTGGACATTTGACCCGCGGTTGAGCGCGACATGTTTGCCCTTGAGGTCGGAAACCTTCTGGATCGCGCTGTCTTTGAGAACGAGGATTGCCTCGGCGTCCGGAGCCGGTGGCTCATAGCCGAGATAGACCAGTCCGCCGGGTTGGGATGCTTCTGCAAAGACGGGAGGGGCATCGCCTGTCTGCCCGAGATCGATTGCCCCTGCAGCGAGAGCCTGAAGAAGCTGGGGGCCAGCCACAAACTCTGCCCAGCTCACGGTGACACCCTTAGACGCAAGCGCTTTTTCCAGAAGCCCGAGATGCTTCGTCAGAATAAGCGTGCTGTATCGCTGGTAACCAATTCTGATTACCGATGCGGCCCGAGGGGAGCGTGGCAAGAGTGCAGCCGCGCCAATCGCCGCCAAAGCGGTTCTTCTCGTCAGGTTCATTCGTTCAGGACTCCCTGTTACGTGTCAGGGAGTCGATACCCCGTCACGATTGGTGTGGGATAGCTATATCACGAGATTTGTGGGTTGTTTTACAAATTCGCGATCATGAATGGGTGAAACTGCGAGCACATTTTGCGAGATAGAGAACCTGATCGGCTGGCGTACACCCCGGGCCTCGTCGCCTCGGTAGCGGCTTCCCCTCCCGCTGACCGGGAGGGGATTTCGAGCAGCTTAGAAGTCGCTCGACAGGGTTGCGAGTGCCGCGAAGGGCGAGGCGATCTTGTAGGTCGGGACCGATCCGGAAACCGTCTTGCCGAAGACACCCGTTGTTGCCTGAGCGTTCGCCTGCGGAGACTGGATCCAGTTCAGGTAGCGGTTGTCGCTGATGTTCTGAAGATTCAGACGCAGAACCGGGCTCTTGAAAATGCTGACCTTCGGGAAACGGTAGCCGAGGCCGACATTCATACGCACATAACCGGGAATACTCTGGTCGTTCATGAATGTTGCATACTGGCGCGCCACGTATTTCAGGTTGAAATTGGCGAAACGCGTGCCGTCGTCGTAATCGAGACCAAAGCCGACCTGCCAATCCGGAGCCTGCGGCGCCTTCTTGCCTTTGCTGCGCACATAATCGGCACCGGCACCCGACCCTGCAGGAAGGTTGCTGTCCGTCACCGCATGAAGATACTCAACCGAGACATACGGGCGGATATTGTGGATCGGACGCGTGCCGATTTCCGCATCGAAGCCATCGGAATGCATGCCGCCCGCATTGATGTTGGTCGTGTAGAACGAGCCGGAGATGCCGTCCTGGACGGACTGCGTGTAGAGACGGTTCGTGAAGTTGTAGTGGAAGTAGGTGAGCGAGGTCGAAATCAGATCGTCCTGATAGCGCCAGCCGGCCTCTTCAGAGATCGAGATTTCGGCTTTCTGGTCCGGATTGGCCTGTGTCGAATAAAGACCGGTTCTCTGGTTGAAGCTGCCAGCGTCGTAAAGCGCATAGTTCTGCGGCATACGGAAATTCGTCGCCACCGAGACAAAGATCTGATTATGGCTGTCGATCTTGTAGCGCACGGCTGCCGTTGGCAGGGCCTGGTTGTAATTGGTCGACACGTATTTATTGCGTGTGTCCGGCAGATAGTTCGTTCCCGAACGCTTGACGATCGAATATTTCAGACCCGCATCGATTGTGAGCTTGCCATGCAGAAGGGACAGGCTGTCACCGATAAAGGGCGTGTGAACCTGTGTCTGCGTCAGCGTGTTGCGGTACTGGGCCTTCTCACCGTTGCTGAGCACAACGTTGTTCGAATCACCCCACTGGCTGAGCGGCGTTCCATCGGCTCCGACAAAGCTGTACGGCGCAGACTGCCGCTGCTTTGCGTATTCGAACCAGTAACCGATCATCAGACGGTTGATGCCAGTCGTTAGTGTCAGCTTGGTGGTCGCACCCGGACGGTAGGTCTCCGTCAGAGACGGGTTGTAAAGCACCTGCATGCCCTTGCCAGCACCGTTGACCGTCCCGGCCAGCGTCTGCTTGCCGTAAACAAACTTGGACATGTCGGTATACTGGGCCCCACCGCCATTACCGTAGCCGTACCAGAAATACGGGGTTTCTGTCTGGACGAGATGGTCGTTCAGCTTGAACGTCGAAGGCATTGACGCATAGATATTGGTGAACGGGTTCGGCCGCGTCTTGTAGTAATTGACCGCTCCAGCGCGCGCAGGCGTGTAGAAGTTCGCGTCATAGACCGTGTTGACCGGGTCGCCTGACGCGAGACCGCTGCCGCCGATCGGGTTCTTGAAGCCGGTTCCCCACTTGTCCCAGCTCGCTTTGGAGACATTGGGATAGGCGTTGTTCTGGATGTTGTTGCCAACGACGGCCAGCGAGACGCGGTTGCCGTCGCCCCAGTCGTTCACGATCTTCATTTCGCCGTGCTTCTTGTTGTCCCAACCCGGGCCGCGCCAATGATCCTGACGTCCCTGAGAGTAGGAGAAATAAGCGCGCAGATTGGTGGAACCGATCTTGCCGGTATCGAAACGCAGGAAGCCACGCGTGGCGTTGAACGACCCGTAGGTGACGTCGACCATGCCTCCCATCTTGTTCTTCGGGTCGATCATGTACATGTCGACGACGCCGCCAGAAGAGCTGATATGCGGGCTGTCGAGATCGGCCGAGCCCTGGGCCAGGCGGATCGTCTTCAGGTTTTCGGCATCGACGATTTCCTGCGGATAAACCGCAAAATTACCGATATCGTTGATCGGGAAGCCTTCAAGCGTGAAGCCCATCTGGGATTCAGTCAGGCCGCGCACCGAGAGATTGCCTCCTGTCATGCCCAGCGGATCGGTATCCGACACATTGGCGCCCGGAAGAAGCGCGATGAGCTGCATCGGGTTAAGAGCCGGATTTTGCTTTGCAATGTAATCACGCGTCACGGCAGACACTGATTTCGGGCTGTCAGACGGCGTCATGAGGCCGCCACCGAAAGCGCGACGGGTCACGCCATCACCATAAGTATGGCCTGTTACTTCAATGCGCTCGTCAGTAGGCGCCGTGGCACCCAGCATCGAAGGGGCAATGGTCTCGTTCGACCCGGCGCTCTTCTTGCCGGTCTGTGCGGCACCGGCAGCATTGGCCTTGCCAGAAGCGTGTCCGCCCGGCTGGGTCTCAGCGTGAGCGACGGGGAGGAGCGAAGCCATCAAAGCCGTGGTGGCGAAGAGAAGCGCCGTGCGTGAAAACATTCTGTTGATCTTCCGAACCAGAAACCGAAGGTCAGCAACGTAAGGTTACAATGTCGGGCGCCAGTTCAGCGAAAAACGGGCGAGATCCCGTGTTTTCAGCCTTTGACGTCATGACATTTGTCACTGTTAAGGGTCTGTTTACGGATTTAGATATGACAGCAATGTGAAATGAAAAGCGTCGGAACGTCACAGCCACGGGCTATGTCAAAAATGCCACAATCGACACATTTGGTCACAGTTCGTTGAACTGATCCGTTCCGGTCAGCCAAAGAGGCCGGTTTTCATGCCGGTTGCGCGGAACCGTCAAAGCCGGAGGAGGGATCGGCCAAGGGAGGACGCGTGTCGAAGGGAAGATCTCCCGCGCTCATGGCAAGCATCGCGAGTGCCATCTCGCGCTCTCCCATGATGACATGATCGGCACCCAGTTCTTTCAGGTGCTCGACGGCGCTATCGAAATGCGCCCGCGCGATGATCGTCAGGTCCGGGTTTGCTGCTCTGGCCTGAGCGATGATCTGACCAGCCTCGAAGGGCTCGGGAATGGCGACCATGAGCAGCCTTGCCTTGTCGAGATTCATTGCTTTCAGCGTTCGCGCTTCGGCGGCATTGCCGAGAAGAAGCTCTATTGTTTCACTGGAGGCGAAGGGATCAGCCATTTTACCGGTCTCGACAACCAGAACAGGCCAGCCGCTTTTTGTCAGTCCCTCGACCACCAGCCGCCCTACACGTCCGCAGCCGACCACGATGGCATGATCGACGAGCTGTGTCGGAACCGGGGGAGGAAGCAAAATGCCCGCTTCTTCCTTGCACGAGACGGGGGGTGTGACGGTGTGGCGGGTAATCCAGGCTTCGATCTTCTGGGTTGCGATCAGAATGAACGGGTTGATCAGGATGGAGAGGATCGAGGCGCGAGAATCAGATCCTGCCCACGGGCATCGAGAACGCCCATCTTGATGCCCAGTGCGGCAAGGATAAAGGAAAACTCGCCGATCTGGGCAAGGCCACTGGCAATGAAAAGAGTGGTGTTCCAGGGCTGCCTGAGCGTTCTCAGGATGATGATGACGGCCAGCGGTGTTCCGACGAGAATGACCAGAACCGTGAGCAGGAGAGGGAAGGGCTGCCTGATCAGAACAAGCGGGTTAAAAAGCATGCCGACGGAGATGAAGAACAGCACGGCAAAGGCGTCACGCAGCGGGAGTGTTTCAGCAGCAGCGCGGTGTGAGAGCTCGGACTCACTCAGCACCATGCCGGCAACGAAGGCACCGAGCGCAAAGGACACATCGAACCACTCGGTTGCGATAAACGCGACGCCCAGAGCCAGAGCAAGCAGGGCCAGCCGGAAAAGCTCGCGGGAGCCTGTATGCGCCACGTAATGGAGAACCGCTGGGATGACGCGACGCCCCACGACCAGCATAAGCGCCATGAAGCGGCGACCTTGCCAAGGGTGAGAGCAATGGTGAGCAGGAGACCCGGCACGTCGATCGCTTCATGCGCGCCACTCTTCATGAGCGGTGTGAAAAGCGGAAGCAGAACCAGCGCGAGAACGGTCACCAGATCCTGAATGACCAGCCACCCCACGGAGAGTCGGCCGCGCTCAGTCTCGATAAGGCGCTGTTCCTGTAGCGTCCGCAAGAGAACGACGGTACTTGCGACACTCAGGGCGATGCCGAAGATGATGCAGGCGCCCAGCGACATTCCGAGCATCCAGGCGACACCCGCTCCGATCGAGACCGAGGCAACGACCTGAAGCAGGGCACCCGGGACGGCAATGGCACGCACAGAGATGAGATCTTTGAGAGAAAAATGCAGTCCGACGCCGAACATCAGGAGAATGATGCCGATTTCCGAAAGCTCTGATGCGAGGGGCTGATCGGCGACGAAGCCGGGGGTGAAGGGCCCGACGCAATCCCAGCAAGAAGATAGCCGACCAGAGGTGAGATGCGGATCCGCTGAGCGATCGTACCGAGAATGAAGCGAGGCCAAGTCCAATGACGAGGATACCGATCAAGGGGGCGTCGTGACTCATTGGAACTCGGTATCCCGACCTGGAGACAGAAATGGTTGATTGCCAGACCTTCTGCGATCGACCGCAGCTTTGCAATCAGACGTTCGGTGATATTTGATATCAATCCAAGAGCGTCTGTCCGCCCTACCGTCCCTGTGTCAGAGATGCCAAGGGTCGTTACGCAAGGGGGCGGCGATGAGACCTCTCGGCTTCGTGATCTTTTGTCCGTCTTGAGCCTCTGTTCGGTCTGAACGGGGCGAGTATTCAAGTCCCGGGACGACGCTCTACGATCCCGATAGTGAAGGGCGCGCCATGAAACGGTTTTTGTCGTGCGATGTGTGCAGGCGACGATCATCAGCGTCAGAAGAGCAGGATTTCCTGTTTATTCGTTATCTTGGGATCGGCGGAATTTTATGCACCAGATTTCTGGGAGTTGTCTCGAATAAAAACCATTACTTTATCGAAATCTGAACAGCGTAAATAGAGTGAAATTTGCCGCGTTGGACTGATCGTTACGATGGTGATGGTGTTTATGAGCGAGGTCCACTTGTCAAAAAAATTATTACTGGCAGGATTGGTGTCGTCGTGGTGACCGGAAAGGAGAATGAATGACCAGTTTGATCCCGGTCGATGTCATCACACAAAGCTTGGCAAGGGGCGACTTGTCTTCGTCTCTCGGAAAAGGCTGTTTCCTGCCGTGAATGGTCTTCTCTCTCTCCGTCAGCTTTCAAACATGAGAGTTGCCAGTTTCATAAGCTCAGCGGGTGTCACACATCGTGTCGAAATCGTTGAAGCTAAAGAGCCTCCACTCGAAGAGGGGGCATGTCATGAAGCACGATTTCATGCCGAAAAATCTGCCTTCGTTATGGATCCGTTTCAGATGCGCGAAGATAACCTCCAGGCTTCATTTTCGTGGGCTCAGCGCTTATCCGACATCGGGAAAGTCTCGGGCTGGTCATGCCGCAACCGGTTCTCCGTCAGAAAAGGGATAGACTTGCTCGAAACGGTTCTTAAACCCGGGCTGCGCCTGTGTCCTTGAAGTCTCCAGCGATCCTGACCCGCCGCACTCTTTTGAGATCAGCTCCGCTTGCGGCTCTGCCATCGGTCGCACGTGCTGCATCACGTTTTGCGCCCATCGCAGAGCAGGATCTGCTTGTCGCGTTCGGTCATACCAGCCCTGTCAATGACGGTGGCTGGACGCAGATGCATGACAAGGCGATACGGGCGCTCAAGCAGCATTTCCCGAAAATGCGCTCGCTCTATGTCGAGAGTATTCCCTACTCGGCCGATGCGACGCGTCTTTTCCGACAATTCGTCGCTGAGGGCGCGCAGATGGTTATCTCCACCTCGACCTACGGAGATTTCATCAAGGACGTTGCCGATCAGGCGCCTGAAGTGGGGTTTCTGGAATGCGACGGGACCAATGTTTCCGGTAATCTTGGCTGGTATTACATCACCCATTGGTATGCGAGCTATGTCATCGGCGTTGCGGCCGCTCGGCTTAGTCGTAACGGGCGTCTTGGGTATGTCGCGTCATTCCCGACGCCCTCCGTCATCGCCAGCGCCAATGCGACCTTGCTGGGTGCGCGCTCGGTCAATCCGCAAGCGACGATGCGCGTGATCTCAATCAATTCCTGGTTCGATCCACAGGCTGCCGCCTCGGCGGGTGCGGCCTTGATCGATAGTGGCTGCGATTTCCTGTGCGGCATCATGGACGATCCCGGCTATCTGCGTGTCGCGCAGGAGCGTGGCGTCTGGGCCGCGATGTGGAACACGGATATGCGCCAGTTCGCTCCTGACGCCTATGTGAGTTCCGTGGTGCTCGACTTCGAAAACTACTACCGCGAGACGATTGCAGCGCGGCTTGCGGGCCAATGGCGCCCCAAAGGCACGTTCCTGACACTCGGCAACGGCGTGGATCGTGACCGCTGGGGCGCACGCGTCCCTGTTGCGATTCAGCGAGAAGCTGACGCCGTTCGAGACAAGATGCTGGCAGGCTGGTCTCCCTTCACGGGGCCGATCAAGGATTCAAACGGGACAATCCGTGTCCCTGCCGGACAGACCATGAATGACTGGGACATCTACCACTGGAACTGGCAGGTCGAAGGAGTGTCCGGTCTTGTCTGAGCAGTCTGTTACGGGCGATCGCCGTCCTGTTGATCTGCCTGCGGGCACGCCTCCGCTTCTGACCCTGTCAGGGATCGCCAAATATTTTCCCGGCGTGATCGCAAACAAGGATGTTTCGATCGATTTCTATCCCGGCGAAATCCATGCCCTTCTCGGTGAAAACGGGGCGGGTAAATCGACCCTGATGAATATCGTGACCGGGCTTTATCAACCTGATGAGGGCGAGCTGATCCTGAACGGATATGGTGTCTCGTTCGATAGTCCCGAGGCCGCGATCGCCGCAGGGATCGGTATGGTGCATCAGCATTTCAAGCTCGTGTCACGCTTCACGGTGGCCGAAAATCTGGCACTTGGCTGGCGAGAGACAAGACGGTGGCTCTCAGCCTCCGAGATGGCGCGTCGCGCCGAGGCTGAGGCCGCCCGTTATGGGCTCGACATCAAGGCTTCGGCACCTATCGATAGTCTGACGGCGGGAGAGCAGCAGCGCGTGGAAATTCTACGTGTTCTGTCGCGCGGCGCTTCCCTTCTGATCCTTGATGAACCCACGGCTGTGCTCAGTCCCCTGGAAGTGGGTGAGCTCTATGCTGCCTTGCGGCGTTTTCGTGATGGTGGCGGAGCGGTTATCCTGATCAGCCACAAGCTGGACGAAATCATGGCACTGGCTGATCGGGTGACAGTGCTACGTCATGGTCGCGTTGCGGGCACACATAAGGTCAGCGCAATCGATCCGGCGACACTTGTCACCGAAATGATCGGCCGTCCGGTCGAACAGAAGAGCGCTTATCCACGCAAAAGCCCGCGGGAGAAAGATTCCTGCGTCATCAGGCTCGACAATGTCTCCTGTCGCGATGGTGCGGGAAGAGTGCGATTGCATCCCGTTTCGCTTGATATCAGAGTGGGAGAGATCCTTGGTGTGGCTGGCGTGACGGGAAATGGGCAGTCCGAGCTGGCCGATCTCCTGGCAGGCCTGCAGGCGCCGCAGGGCGGTCGCGTCCTGGTTGACGGTAAGGAAATGGGGGGAGTGTCCCCCAAAGCCTTCCGCGAGGCAGGCATCGGTTACGTGCCGGAAGATCGCCTTCACAAGGCGTTGGCCCCGGCGCTGAGCGTGACAGAGAATACTGTGATGCGCGTGTTTCGCGAGCACCCGATTGGCGGGCGGCTGGTCTATCATGCCTCCGAAGCACTGCGTTTTACCCGTTCCCTGCTCGAACGGGCGCAAGTATCGCTGTCTGACCCGGCAACGCCCATACGTGCCTTGTCCGGAGGCAATCAACAGCGACTGGTGCTCGCGAGAGAACGCATGATCAGTGATCGTGCTCTCATTGCCAGCTATCCCAGTCGGGGGCTCGATATCGGGGCGATCGCCGTGATGCGGGAGACACTGGCCGACATCCGTGATGAAGGGCGTGCAGTCGTGCTGATCTCGGAGGATCTCGATGAGCTGATGGCGCTGAGCGACCGCATTGCCGTGCTGTGCGGCGGAAGATTGATGACTGTTCTGGAGAAAGACGATTTTGATCTTGCCCGTATCGGCGCGCTGATGAGCGGTCGTGAAAAGGAGCATGGCTGATGAGCCGACGTATCCGACTTGCGGTCGTTCCCGCGAGGCGTATTTTTATCGGGCGTCTGCTGGCGCTGGGCTTTGTTTTCGTCGTTCTTGCCGTTGTGCTTGCGATGCTCGGGCTGAAGCTGGGTATGGTGGCGCGTCTCGTGGTCACCTCCACTTTCGGGACCAAGTTCGGTCTTGAGGATCTGGCACTTTACATGACACCGCTGCTTATGACCGGCGCCGCGGTCTGGCTCGGATTGCGTGCCGGGTTGTGGAATATCGGGGCAGAGGGGCAGTTCCTCGCGGGAGCGACAGCCGCAACGGCTATCGGGCTTTTTCTTCCTGCGTCAGCGCTCGTTTCTCTCCCTCTTGCGGCACTGGCGGGTCTTCTTGCGGGAGCTTTATGGAGTGCGGTTCCTGCGGCGGGTCGTGCCTGGCTTGGGGTCAGTGAGATCATCACGACATTGCTGCTGAATTTCATCGCCTCTTTCATGGTCTATTATCTGGTCACCGGACCATGGGCGGATCGTGTAACCGGCGCGCAGGTTTCCAGCGAGCGGCTACATGTGGCGCTCCCCGTCATTCATGGCGTTGTTCACTGGGGCGGGGTGCTCGGTCTCGTGATCGTCGTCGCGATGGGTCTCAGTCTCGGACGCAGCCGCTTTGGCTATGAGCTCGCCTTGAGTGGGTCGAACCCGACGGCCGCCCATTACGCAGGTGTATCCGTCGCACCGCGCATTTTTGTGGCCCTGTTGTTTTCAGGTGCCCTCGCAGGGCTTGGCGGCATGATGGAAGTCCTCGGCACGGTGCACCGCCTTCAGGGAGGGCTGGCGCATGGGTACGGCTATCTCGGTATCGTTGTCGCGCTTCTGGCCCGAAAATCGGCGTTCGCGCTTATTCCAGCCGCGTTTTTGATGGCAGTTATCCTGAATACCGGGATCGTGCTGCAAACCCTTCAGGTCAGCGCCTCCTCGGTGCTCGCTATCACGGGTCTGCTTGTTTTTGCGATTGCTGTTAGTGACGAGCTTGCGGCTTATGTGAAGTTGGAGACACAGAAATGACCCTCTGGATCTCTCTCGTTCTCCATGCTCTCGCATATGGAAGCATCCTCGCATTGGCAGCGCAGGGCGAAGTGCTTGCCGAACGCGCCGGAGTGATCAATCTCGGTGTCGAGGGTTTGATGGCACTGGGTGCTGTCACAGCTGTGCTGGCAGCGGACGCGTCAACCTCGCCCTGGCTCGGTTGCCTTGCCTCATTGGCCGTTGGTGCAGGTGGCGCGCTGGTTCTCGGGTTGGCGACCGTAAGCGGGTCAGCCAGTCAGACCCTGTGCGGGATTGCCCTGACCTTTCTCGGTCTCGGGCTAAGTGCTGTGATCGGTCACGACGTCGCTGGCCTCCCTGTGTCAGCGACATTCACCTCCTGGCCTGTCCCTGGTCTCTCGCAGGTGCCGGTCATCGGTGCTTTGTTCAATCAGAGCCCGTTCGTCTATCTCGCCTTCGGGATCTTGCCGGTGATAGGCCATGTCATCCTGTTTCGAACGCGGCTCGGTCTAAGTCTTCGGGCTGTTGGAGAGAACCCGGGAGCGGCGGATGCGGTTGGCATTCCGGTAAAAAAATACCGCCTTTGCGCGGTGGTTGCCGGTGGAGCGCTGGCGGGTCTCGCGGGAGCGGATATGACCCTTTCGGTGATGCCTGTCTGGTCAGAAGGGATGATTGCGGGACGAGGCTGGATTGCGGTCGCTCTGGTTATTTTTTGTGGCTATCGTCCGGTTCTCGCTGCGGTATCATCGCTGTTATTCGGTCTGGTCATGTCACTGAGCTTTTTCGGTCAGGCGCAAGGATGGCCTGTACCTTCGCCGATCCTGAACATGACCCCTTATCTGGGCACAATCCTGTTCATGATCATCCCAGCATTGCTTCTACCAGGCCTGCGTCGTGTCATGGCTGCACCGGCTGCACTCGGCGTGCCGTATTTCAGAGAGGAGCGCTGAGCCTCGACGGATACGATCCGCTTGTTATCTTGCAGCGTGCGGCATACGGCAGGGGATCCGTAGATCGAAAATTCAGTAAACACGCGTGCAGCTCCATAGGTGCCCAGCGAATAAAATCGACGGGATAAGGAAAAAGATACTCCACGCGATAAGGAAAAGGAGCGGGGCCTGATGCGTGAACATGGCAGCGCGTCGCGCTCTGCATCTTGTATCGTAAGCTTCAATTTTCGTGGAGATGAGGCTCATATCTCCCAGAAGTTCGTTACGAGAAATGAGCTCGCTTTGCTTTTTCTCCCATTTTTCAATGCAGGCATAACCAGCTCGGATGCCCGGAAGTGCCATAAGAGCAAGCAGGAAGCCGAGAAGACAAAACAGGCATGGAACGAGGATCGTAAGATCGACCGCACCATCCTTGTGAAAGCCTGTTAACGCTGTGGCGTAAGCAATGACGAGAAAGGATTGTGAGCCAAGAAGCGCTTGAAGCCTGCAATTGATCGCATTGCTCTCTGAGCGGACCTCACCTCTGAAGAACTCGAACAAATCGACGCAGTCGATCGTTTTTTCGTACGACGGATCACTGACGTAATTCATGAGGAAAATCCCGAATGCTGCTTGGCTCAGAAGTGAGTGGCTAACCTTTGTAACGATAATTTGATTTTCGGGAGAGCTAACACAGTCCAGGATGACAATCGAACAAAAACATCATTTTCATACAATTAAAACTACGTTAGATACGAATTCATTGGAGTAAATGGTGGAAAAATAAGCGGGTTTATTGGGTGAAATACTGATCCGATTAGATATTCCAACTAATTAATATTTTCTGAATCGCAGAGGCTACGGATTTGGCCCGATTTGCAGTGTTGCGTCACGAAGAGCTGCACGATTGCCATCAAATTCGCGTAGAAGAGAAGGGCAAAAGTGCGTAAATCGAATTACCGTTCCGATCCGGGACGCTGGGGTGCCGTTTCTTCCAAACGTGCAAGACCGAGCCCTATCTCGTTAAGGATACACAGGAAGCGTCGACGTCTCTAAGCCCTATCGCTGCTGCCCTTTAGGGTGGTCCGCTTGGTGTCTTCTACGGGGACGGTACCGATATCTCCCAGCGCTCGTGCTCTAGGTGCTCACTCTTGCGAGCAGATCTGATCAGCCCGCTCGCCTGCTAAAGGGTGACCGGCGATCAGGTTCTCCTTGGGGGTAGTGATCGCTTTTTACCTGAAAGTCGGCCCATCTAAGTAATTGAAGGCAAAAAGGATTGCCGGAATTGAAAAGAAAACCGTCCAGGCGAACATGAAGAGGAGAGGGGCCTTGTGCGTGAAGATCGAGCCTCGTTGTGACCTGCGCTCGGTATCGTAAGCCTCGTCCTCGTTTGAAAACAGCGTAAGCTTTCCGAAGATGGCGTTTTGAGCAATCAGCTCCCGCTGGCGACCCTCCCATTTCGAAATCGCGGCGTATCCAGCCCGGATTCCGGCGAGCGCCATGACCGCGAGCATAAAGCCCAGTAGACAGAACAGGCAGGGGATCAATATCGTAAGGTTGGTCGCGCCATCCCTGTAAAAGCCTGTCAGGGCTGTCGCGTACGCAATGACGAGAAAAGACTGGGATCCGAGAAGGGCCTGAAGTCTGCTATTTATGGCGTCATTTTCGCAGCGGATCTCAGTCATGATGAAATCGAACAGATCAAAGCTGTCGATTGAATTCTCTTTCGGAGAGATTTTGATATTGCTCACGGATTGCTCCTCCGAAGCCTTCAAGTGCCGACGCAGGCGATCAGTGTTTCGATAACTGACGCTTCGCCGCTCGCATGCCTTATCGTTCGGATTTGACCACACTCCGAACTTGAGTTCATAAATGACTGCCCATTTAAAAGTGTAGCATCGCGTCGCCAAACGGATGCCTAAGGCCTTGGGATCCGTTATTCGCCACTTCGTCCGGCAAGTGCATCAAAGTCACTGCCCGGACCCGAGGATTGCTTGCACAGTGACCGTGACGAAGACCGTCTGCGTTTCCTGTGTTGCCTGAGGTGGAACGGCAGCGGACGCGGAATCAGCTGCCATCATTACGGCAACCGGCCGCGAGTCATCGGCTTCAATGCTGATCTGCTTGAGACCCAAGACGTGAAGATTCAGGGTCTTGGCGCTTAAATCGGCTTCCCGCTGCACCTTCTTCAGCGCTTCCGTTTTGGCTTCTTCCTGAAGCCTGTCGTGAGTCGATGGCGCCAGGGACCACTCAACGCGATCCATGAGCAGTCCCATATTCTGGAGCTTGCCAGCGATTTCAAGAAGATGGACAGCATCTTTGCTGCTCAGGGAGAGCGTCTGACGGGCTGTCCAATGAGTGGGTTCGTGCTTAGACGAATTGTCGTAGACCGAGTAACTTCCGGCCCGAGCTGTCACATTGCCTGCAGACGCAGATAGTTTCAGCGCTTTGGCGATCAGAGAATTCAGAGCATTCTGCGCTTCGACGGATGATGCATCTTCGGTCTGGCCGTAAAGATGGATGGTCAGGAGATCAGGTGCTGACTGCGCCTGTCCGGAAACGGAAAAATTCAATCCGGTCTCTCGCGGCAGCGCCTCAGCAGAGGCCGTCTGGCACGTCAGCGCGGAGAAGGCGGCAAGTGGCACGCCGAGATAGCGAAGACGCTTCATCGTGTTTCTCTATTCTTCATCGAAACCCGGTCGAATTGGAGCTGGGTCTGCTCCTAGGTGTGCTGGGAAGGGAACACACTGTCATCTTCCCAGCAGGGCTCACTTTGTCAGAGCTTGTTGATGCCCTCTTTGACACTGTCGATGCCATTTTTTACGGTGTCTTTGACGTCACCCTTGGCCGTTTCTGCCTGACCCTGCAGGTGCTGTGCGGCACCTTCGGCCTGAAGCTTCTCGTTGTCGGTCAGCTTTCCGGCTTCTTCCTTGATCGTGCCGACAACCTTGTTCACGGTTCCGCCGATCTTATCCGTCAATGAACTCATGCTCTTGCTCCTTGTCTGCATTCCGCCTGACAGACGCATCTGACAGCGACAGAATGATGAGGTGGTTAAGTTAACGCGTGACCCTGCCTAAAGTCGCAAGAAGAAATGAGGTCATTGGAGACAGGCGGACTGCCCCGTTACCAGGAAATTGCAGCGATGGTATTGGCGGGAGATCCGTCGATCAGACCCTGGCTTGTTACAAGATAGACCACCGCATTGTGTTCTGCGTCGGACATTCGGGTGATCACGAGCTTCGTGAAGACGAAAGAATTTCGTATTTTCGTGATGTTCTGCTGTTTGGGCAGGGTGGCAAAATCAGGCGCCGCACTACCGGTTTTCACGCAGGAAAGAGAGAATCGCGTTGGATTTTTCGCAATTCCTACAGCGCCTTTCAGCCCACCGGTTTGAGCGCGTGAAAGATAACAGATCACGGGAAGCTGGGGATCTGTGAAGTAGGATACTTCGACATCATGCGAACCGAGGATGTGGAACGAGGTGTTGACGCCCCCGAGCTTGCCCGCGTCCTGTGCTAGCGCGGGACGGACACCCGCGATCATGCCTCCAATGGCGAGGAGACACACTGAAAATCGCATGATTGAGGAAGAAAAAGCGCGCATGAAGTTTCCAATCTGAAAGAGGCGTTCGTGCAAACAAGGCGTGTCAGGTGTCAGCCTCAGTTGCATGTTGCTGAGGGGTGTTTCCGTGAAGAGCTCACGCGTTATCGTCGAACGCATGATTGTGATCATTGATATGGACCTTTCACGCTTTCCCGTAAAATTCCGTCTGTTGATCACTAACGCCTGAAGAACACTGACATCCCTGTGAGAATGAGAGAGGACAGCTTACCGCGCCGTCCCACTTGATCTACTCAATGTGTGAATTATCACAGGGAGTATGTGATTATGAAAAACGAGTTCTCGGCAAACGATGTCGATCTGGAGTTCGGTCTGAGCGGCAAGGTCGCTCTCGTCACTGGAGGCGCCTCAGGCATCGGAGCCGCTATTGCTGCAGCTTTCGTGCGAAAGGATGCAAGAGTAGCGCTCGTTGACGTCAATCAAGAGAACGCCGCCAGCAAGGCAGCTCAGCTGGGGCGTCAGGCCACCCCGTTTTCATGTGATGTTTCATCATGCAGCTCTGTTCAAACTATGGTTGCTGATGTCACGGCAGCGTTTGGGCGCATCGATATTCTCGTCAATTGCGCAGGTGTTGTTTTTCTGTCGCCCGCAGAAACATTACCACAGGACTACTGGGACAAGACGATCGCCATCAACCTGACCGGGAGTTTTCTGGTCACCCAAACAGTCGGGGCGCAAATGATCGCGGCTGGCGAGGGAGGGCGGATTATCAATCTTGCCTCGCAGGCAGGAAGCGTCGCGATCGAAGAACACGTGGCGTATTGCGCCTCGAAATTCGGCGTTATTGGCATGTCCAAGACCTTCGCCGCTGAGTGGGGGAAATACGGGATCACCGTCAATACGCTCTCTCCGACGATTGTGCTGACAGAGCTCGGTAAAAAGGCGTGGGCGGGTGAGAAGGGCGCAGCGGCACTTAGCCGTATTCCGACCGGACGTTTCGCTCTGCCAGAAGAAATCGCGTCTGCAGCCGTTTTCCTGGCCTCGTCGAGCGCAGCAATGATCAATGGCGCCGATCTGCTGATCGATGGCGGGTACACCATTCTCTGACAAGTGGTCGGATAGGGCACAGGAGAGGTCGCTGGATGCGCTCTGTAGCCATGCCCGAGCGCTCATTTGCCTCCATCGCCTGCGAGCGTCTTTGAAAGGCGCCACTCGCCATTTTTATACTTGGAGTTCTTCTCTTTCGGGGTGCGTTGGGAAAGAATGGTGTGGTTTGAAAACCACAGATAGTCATACTTTGTCAGACAATAGCCATGTAACGAAAAAATACGGAATGAAATAAGGGAAAAAAATCAATAGGTTGTATTTCTTGTCATAAAAACGTCACGCGAGAGTCATGAAACCTTCTCAGGAAACGGCCAGTGCCTGTCGGTAAGGGAAGCTCACACCCACCGCAGCATCGGAAGATGAACGTGAAATGATTTTACTTCCCCGTGTCTGCTGCCTGTTGCTGGCATCGGTGTCTGTGGCGTCTCTCGTCATAGCGACCCCGGTGCATGCTGCCAGCCTCGATCAGATGAGTCTGATGGAGACGCAGATCAAGGCCATGCAGTCGCAGCTCGCTCAGATGAAGCGCGAACACCAGCGCGAAATGAAGCGCATCCACGACCAGCTGGCGCAACAGCGTCAAGCAGAAGAGAACGACCCCTACGGCGCACGCAACGGCTATCGTGGCATGCCGGCTCATGGGTCGGGAACTCCTGCGACAGCTGGTTTTGTAACGGCATCGGCTCCCGGCCCGAACAGTAATACTCTCTTGCCTCCGGTCAATGCGGCAACGCCTTATGGTCAGCTGACTGGCACACCGACGGGGCGCGTGACGGACCTTTACGGTCCCCTGCATCGCGGTCAGATCCAGATCGGCGGCGTGCGGATCACGCTGGGCGGTTATGTCGAGGCGGCGACGGTTTTCAGATCGCGTAATAACGTGTCTGATATTGCGTCGAATTTCGGCTCCATTCCTTTCGCGAACAGCCCCAATTATCACATCAACGAATTTCATGAGACCGCCCGTCAGAGCCGCCTTGCGGCACTCGTTGAGGGCGATATCACCAAAAACCTTCGTGCTCAGGCCTATATCGAGACCGATTTTCAGGGATCGGGATCGTCTTCCAATTCCCGCCAGTCGAATTCCTATGTGCTGCGTGAACGCGTGTTCTATGGTCAGCTGATCGACGATGTCGATGATCTGACGCTTCTCGGGGGGCAGAACTGGTCTCTGCTAACCATGTTCAATCACGGCATGCGTGCCCGTGACGAGCAGGTGCCGCTCTCGATCGAAGCCCAGTATATTCCCGGCTTCAACTGGACGCGTAATACTCAGGTTCGACTGGTCAAGGGCTTCGACCACGGACGTTATAACGTTGGTGTTTCGGTCGAGAACCCGCAACAGGTTATCGGTGTCGGCTCAGGCGGTCAGTATCTCCCCACAGGGGCGACGTCTGGCACCTATCAGAACGCTGGTGTGAACGTGAATAACCCGTCGACCAATTACTCGACGGATATTGCGCCCGATATTATCGGCAAGGTCGCCGCCGATCCGGGCTGGGGCCATTATGAATTGACCGGACTTCTGCGTTTTGCCCATAGCCGCGTTTCCTATACGGGCACCGGTCAGAGCAGCACCAAGGTTGCGGGCGGCGGCGGCGGCGGGCTTATTCTGCCAGTCGAAAAGTCGCACAAGGTATTTTTCCAGGCTTCAGGCCTCGTCGGGACGGGCATTGGCCGCTACGGCACAGCGAATATTCCTGACGTGACCATCGACCAGAAGGGTCAGGTCAAGCCCATGCCAGCCGCCAATGTGCTTGTCGGGCTTTATGGGAATGCGACCAAGGCCGTGCAGCTCTACGCCTATGGCGGCATGGAAATGCTGCGCTCGCGCTCTTATTTCGATGTCGGGGGCAAGCATTACGGTTACGGCAATCCGCTCTACAGCGTCGGCGGCTGCGATATCGAAGGGGCGTCGTCCACAACCTGCCAGACGAGCATCAATCGCGTCGTTCAGGGGACCGCCGGTTTCTGGTGGACCTATATGCATGGCGATTACGGCACATTGCGTGTGGGCGCCCAGTACTCCTACACCTATGTCTCGTCTTTCAGTGGCGTAGGCGGAACGCCTCACACCAACGACAACATGGTTTTCCTGTCGTTGCGCTATCTGCCTTTCCAGTAAAAGCAGAAAAGTTACCGGAAATAGAAAAGGCCACGGTGCACGTCACCCTGGCCTTTTTTGTGTCGTTCAGCACCAATTTCAGGTGTTCAGAAGCCGGAAGAGAGCGAGACAACCCCTGCAAAGCCGCCACCGACAAAATAGGTCGGGGCCTTACCTGCAATCGTTGTTCCAAAAACGCCGCGAGTTGCATTGCGGTTGAGTGTGACGCCACTCACACCGGAGAGATAGCCCGAGCGACCGAGATTGATGAGATTGAGCTGGATCTGCGGTGTTTTCAGGCGGGTTGTTTTCTGCAGGCGATAGCCCAGCGAGAGATTGGCCGTCGCGAAACCGGAAATCTTTTCGTCATTCATGAAGGTCGCATAGGTCGGCCCCACGTAATGACCGTTGAAAAGACCGAAGAACTGACCGTCATCATAAGACAGCCCAAGCGAGCCCGAGAGAGTGGGCGTTCGTACGGGGCGTTTGCCTTTGGTCGGGAGATAATCGGCGCCTGACTGAATATCGTTGTCGATGGTGGCGTGGATATACTGCCCGGAAAGATAGGGACTGAATCCGTGCCAGGGACGCAGGCCGAATTCGAACTGCGCGCCTCGCGCCGTCTGCCCACCCCCATTGATCGATTCAGTCGTTGTCACCCCATTCAGAACGGTGGTGGTCGAAACCTGTCGATTGGTGAAATTGTAATTGAAAAGCGCAACGGAGAGCGTGACCTTGCCATTATGGCGATAGCCGATTTCTTCGCCGATCGAATATTCGGGCTTTGTGTCTGAAGACGCCACACGCGTCTGCAGACCCGTGCCCATGCTGAAGCGATCCTGATAGCTCGAAATCCCTGAAGGGGCCCGGAATCCTGTTGTTCCGTTGATATAGAGTTGGTCGTGCGGCGTCAGCTTATAGGAGGCGGAGAATTGGGGCAGGGGCGTCAGGTAGCTTGCGCCATTGCGATAACGCGCTCCGGGTAGAAGGTTGGTGACAGAACGAGAGGTCATGACGACGCGAACACCAGCAGACAAGGTAAGGCGCTTGTTCAGAAGATGGAGGCGGTCTGTCAGCGACAGGGCGTTGACCTGTTGCATGAGATGCGCGTTGTAAGATGACAAAGGTTCTGAGTCAGCCGTCAGGATCGGATAGGCGCCCCATTGGTTGGAGACCCCACCCTGTGCGTCCGGCAGGACATAGCGCGACACGCTCGAGAAGTCGTAATAGGAATACCAGTAGCCGAGTGAGAGCCTGTTCGACCCTGCTTCATAATGCAGGGCAGTGTTCAGGCCGGGATGCGATTGATGAAACACATCAGTCGCAACAGCCGTGAAGCTGCGTCCGAGAGAGGTAGGCACCTGTAGCGTTCCGGCAGGGCGATTGCCGTAAAAGCTTCCTGTGCGGTTCAAAGAAGTACCGTAGCTGTCGTAACCCCAGACATAGATGAAGTATGGCGTGAGATCGAGGCTTAGCTGACGATTGAGGTGAAGGGAGACCGGCGCGGAGAGGAAGCTCTGGGCCCGGGCGTTTTCCTGAAATTTGTAATAGCTGCTATCGCCGTTCTTGAAGGTCTCGGCGTAATTGGCATCCGTTCCGAGGCGCTGCCACTGCGCGAGGGTAGGCGGGAGGAGATAATAGCCGCGCTCACGATTGAACGAGAAAATCAGAGAGGCCGAATTGTTGTCCTGCCATTCCTTCGTCAACCGCATATCGGTGTGAAACCGGCGCGACGTTCCAGCGCCACGCCATTGATCGGCACCGCGATAAGAAAACGAGGCATAGCCTTTGACCCCCGTATCCCGGATGCGCCCCGTCTCGAGCCGTAGGAACTCACGGTTGAGATTATATGAGCCCCATGACCCACCGATAAATCCGCCTGCGATATCCGAAGGTTTGCGCATACGGACCGACAGCACGCCGCCTACAGCATTATAGAGGGGGGCAGAGGTCTCTGCGGCGCCCTGGGCGAGCGTGATACCAGCGATATTCTCGTTATCGGCTGTCGACGATGCGTAAGGCACCAGAAAAAGAGGGGGCGCTGCCGGAACATTCTCGAAGACGTATCCGATTTCCGTCTGGTCGAGGCCGCGCACGGAGAGGCCTTGCTGCTCGTCATTCGTACCCAATGGATCGTTACCGGAATAGATGACGCCGGGAAGGTCTGCGATCATCGCTACGGGCGAGAGGGTCGGTGACTGCCTCGCGATGAAGTCACGTGTCAGACCACTTTGCGAGCGCGCTGCGGTCTGCTCAGGCAGCATGCCGCCACCAGCGGTATTCCCGCCAGAGCCGTCTGCATTGATGCGCTGATGCCGCACCGTAACCACCTCGCGGGGTCTGGTCGTGGCCCCTGATTTTTTCGACGTAACGTTCCGACCCGTTACGGAAGGGTTTTGCCGATCTGTCTTTGCGAGGGTGTGCTCTGGGCGAAAACCGTAAGTGCACAGGAGCGTCGAGGCGAGGAAAAGGATTTTTTTTGGCAAAGGAATGGGTCCGGTACGGCAAGGAAGCGCCGTAGGGATAAGAAATCTTACGTTCTGTGTAAATTGATACATTATAACAAAAAATGAGCGGTGCCTGCCTGTGTGTCTGCCGGCCTGAAAAGGCGTTTCCGGAGATTTTTATGTCCTGAAATTAACAGGAAGGTCATCCAGGTGAACGAGGAGTATTCAGGTCCATTATTCGGGCACTGGACGGGCTCTGTATCTGGTTGTAACCCTCTGCGGGCATAACCGGACAGGTAAAGGGACGGGGCGATTAGCAGGGTAGTGACATATCGAGGGGGAACGCGTTCGGGCGCAAGCTCGACCCGCCTTGTTGTGTCCTTTGTTGTACTTGCGGCGTTTCTTGTCTCGTTGATGTTGCAAAGTCTCGGCAGGCCGGGCGAGACGCCCCGTGCCGAGATCGAACGGCTGACCGGTATCGATATTGCGGCGTCGCTTGCCGTGTCCGAGTGCCCCGACGAGGGGGACATGACGATGGTCATGCCCCAGATGCCTCACGCACCGAAGGCGGGGCATCATCATGATGCGGCGTGCGCGCTGTGCCCTCTGTTGCAGCTCGGCTTCTTCATTCTGTCCTCGTGTCTGCTGGCAGCCTTCTCACATCGTGTCCTGCTGGGGCAGTGCGTCATCCTGCCGCCAGGCCGAGCGCCGCCGGGGCTGAGATGGCTCCATCCGCCTGCCCAGGCTCCTCCGCTGAGCTGATCGATCTCACAGCGTCTTTGCGAGTGTGCTGCGCCTAGTCCATGGTGCGCGCGAGCGCAGAGGCAGATTTCGAGCTCTTCGGTCAGGAATAACCGACATGACACAGCCCCTGTCAGGCAGGACGCGCGATCGCGCGCGCCTTGCGCTGGGTTGCACTTCACTCCTTGCTCTCATCATCGCATTCGATGCTCGAGCGGTAAACGCCGCCGATCTCGCTATGTCCCGCGATGGGACTGTATCCACTTCTGACGGGCGTAAACCCGGCGAATCCCGACGCGGCGACGTCAGTGGGAAAGCCGTGCAGGCATCTCAGGCCACGCCTCTGCCAGAAGCGGAAGACGATGTACCGGTCGAGTATCTGCAGGTGCAGGGAATACGGCGCTCAGCGATCCATTCCGCAGATACGGCGTCGCTGCTCAAGAACTCTCTGGGATACAGCATGTATTCGGCGGGAGGCGTGTCAGCGCTTCCGGTGCTGAACGGCATGGCAGACGACCGTGTCGCGACACTTGTCGATGGCATGCGGACGGCTGCAGCCTGCCCCAATCACATGAACCCCGCCATGTCGTATATCGATCCCGATAGTGTGGCGACCGCTGAGGCGATCGCCGGCGTGACGCCGGTGAGTATCGGTGGCGACAGCACTGGTGGAACGGTCAAGATCGAACGGCGTGACCCGCTTTTTGCAAAGAGCGGCAAAATTCTCGTCACGGGTCATGTGAGGGGAGATTATCGCAGCAATGGCGGAGGCTCAGGTGCGTCCGGCACGGTTACTGTTGCCAATGACCTGCTCAGCATTCGCTATACCGGGTCCTATAGTCATGCCAGTAATTATCGCACAGGGGGCGAAGGACGACAGGTCCGTTCGACCAGTTATCTCTCCTTCAATCATGCAGTCACAGCCGGATTGAAGAAGGATAACCATCTTCTTGCCCTGACCTTCGGCCAGCAGAACATCCCTTATGAGGGATTTCCGAACCAGTACATGGACATGACGAATAACCGCTCGACCTTCGTCAATGGCAAGTATCGCGGCGACTTCAGTTGGGCAACGCTGGATGTCCGCGGCTTCTGGCAGCGCGTGGATCACGTCATGGACATGATGAATGACAAGGGAGGGCACAGCGCAACCACCGGTATGCCCATGAACACGGATGCCCGCACGGCAGGCTATGCGATCGATCTGAAAATCCCGCTTTCAACACGGCACAACGTCAAGATCGGGAGCGGATACGATCACAACGGGCTCAATGACTGGTGGCCGCCCCTCATGGGAAGCATGATGATGGGGCCGAACACGTTCCACAACGTCAATAATGGTCATCGAGATCGCCTGGGCCATTATATCGAGTGGAACGCCCAGTGGACGCCGCGTTTTTCAACCCAGCTCGGGCTGAGAAACGATCTGGTCATGATGAATACGGGTAAGGTCGCTCCCTATGCGTGGACCGGCATGATGCAGATGGACGACATTGTCGCCGCGAAGAAATTCAATGCGGCATCGCGCGGTCGAACTGACGTCAATTTCGACGTGACGGCGACCGGTCGGTGGCATGCGCTGGACAGCCTCATGATCGAGGGCGGTTATGCCAGAAAGACGCGCTCTCCCAATCTGTATGAGCGCTATGCCTGGGGCATGGGGGCCATGACGACGCGTATGATTGGCTGGTTCGGCGACGGGAATGGCTATGTCGGTAATTTAAATCTGAGGCCCGAAATCGCCAACACAGCCAGTGTGACGGTGACCTGGCACGACCCCAAAGGAGAGGGGTGGAATGTTAGGATTCAGCCCTTTTATACTTACACCCAACATTACATTAATGTCATCCCATTGGCTAAATTCGGGAGCGGATTGTCGAAATTGCAATTCGTCAATCACAACGCCCAGAGCTACGGGGTCAACGGATCCGGCAGCGTTCGTCTCTGGAACACCGAGCGTTTCGGTCAGGGCAGGGTGGTCAGCACCTTCAGCTGGGTGCGGGGTCAGGACTTCGTGACACATTCGGGGCTGTACCATCAGATGCCGGTCAATGGCACCATCGGGCTGCGTGAGGCCTGGCAGAACTGGACCGGGCGCGTGGATGTTACCCTGGTCAAGAAAAAATCGTCGGTCGACTGGATACGCAGCGAGCCTCGCACTCCGGGTTATGCGCTGCTCGGGCTGGGAGGAAGCTATCGCTGGCGCAAACTGACGCTCGATGCGAGCATCGAAAACGTCATGAACCAGAAATACTACCTTCCTTTGGGTGGTCTTGCGATCGGGGATTATACCCAGACCGGCGTTCTGGGACCGCTGGCCGGGCTTGGACGCTCGTTCAATCTCAGCCTGACCGCAGCGTTCTAAGACGTTGCTTTTTGCCCCCCCGCTTTGACACGATTATTGATCCAGAGTGGGGAAGCTTCGTCGTTTTGAGGTACGAGAAAAAGCCGGTGCTGCAGTTCAGGAGTTGGGTCACGCTGTTAAAACCAATGTAGGACACCCGGATACCTCTTTGAGGAATGGTGTTGTGGGTGAGCCGTGCTCGGACGACGATCTTGCGAGCCGCGAAATGCCAGAGGTTATTGACTCTTGTGAGCTGGGCAAATCGCAAAAATGATCGAGGCCTTGCCGTGCTCATTCTCAGCCTAGCGAAGGTCTTTCAGTAGGCGTCCGCCTATCACGACTGCGCCTAGCCAGCGGCCCTCCACCTAAAACAACTATAATTTTTTGTACATTAAATAGCTGAGATTCCCTCCACAGTGAGCCGTCTGAGAGGAGGCAGTGGCGATCTGCACTCTCAAGAAAAAATTATAAGTTACCGATATCATTCACTATATTTCTCTAACCCGTCATGGAGAAGGAGAGAGCCAACGTATATCGAACGCGACTCTATCTCCCAACGCAGGATATTTTCGGGGAAATAGAATTATCCACGATAAAAATCGGTGTTTGGCATTGACCAACCTAAATTTATGTATATTGACCGTAACATGATCGTGAATGTGGCAAAGTGCCATTCTATCGACTGCTCGTTGCCTTTGCGGTTTATTTCCGCGCTACCTCTAGGAATACCAATGTTCAGTTACAGTCGATCGTTCCGCCCTCGTTCTGGCTTGATTGCGGTAATCCCACTGGTTGAGTTGTGCCGATTCTGGAACGTTTGCTTTTACGATCAGGATAACCGGCACCTACCCCGGAAAAGTCTACTTCTCTCCATTGCAGGCTTCAGCGTTTTCCTGAGCGCTTTACCGGCTTCAGGTAACGAAGCACTGAAGCCTGTAATTCAGTCAGGGGACAAGCACGCGTCCAAGAAGTCAGGCCGTTCCCGTGTCGAAGATATTGTCGTCACTGCACAGCGCAGGCGCGAGAATATGCAACGCGTCGGGATCGCAATGTCGAGTGTCTCGGGAACGCAGCTCGTGCAGGCTCACATTACCTCGCCATCTCAAATAGCGACCTTGGTCTCTAACGTGCAGCTGGCTCAACCGAACGGGCAAGGGGCGTACACCCTGTCGGTCCGCGGTGTGACCCAAAATGACTTTGCAGATCACGAGGAAGGGCCTGCAGCCATCTATCTCGATGGTGCTTACATCAGCCAGATGACGGGACTGGCGTTCCAGATTTTTGACCTTGAACGGGTCGAGGTTCTACGTGGACCTCAGGGAACGCTTTACGGTCGGAACGCAACTGCCGGTCTCGCTCAGTTCATTTCAGCTGCGCCAACGGACAAGCTCGACGGGTACCTACGCTTCGGCTTGGGGAGCTACCGGGAGATACGAAGCGAAGCGGCAATCGGGGGGGCCATTGATCCCCTCCAAAAAGATCGAAGGCCGTCTCTCTTTCGTGACGTCGGATCATAATCCGATCATGAAGAACCGCTATGGTGGACCGCGACTGGAAAACGATCATTCGCGGGCGGGACGCGGTCAGTTGCTTTTCAAATTGCCAGGGGAGTCAAAGCTTCTTCTCATAGGCAGAATTGGCGATATGAATAATCTGGGCGGAGGCTGGGAGAGTAAGACGGCTTACGTCATCCCTGATGGCCCGAATGCAGGCTATGGTGCGATTGGCGGTAACCTCAATTTTCTGGGCTACCCGAGTAGCGGTTATCTCACAGATGGTAACGAGAGCGCCAAGCACGTGCGTGTCCGGACTTATCAGGCGACAGCGCGCCTCACAACGCCGCTGAGCGATAAGGTGACCTGGACAAATCTGTTCGATTATCAACACATCAAAAAGTCTTACCAAGAAGATTCTGACACGACGCCGGTGAACTATTTCGAGTTCTTCAACGGAAATACCTCCAGACAAATTTCGTTCGACACCCACGTGGATGGTAAGACCGGTCGGTTCCAATGGATTGGCGGCTTTTATTTCCTCGATATCTCTGGAGACTACTATCAGGGTGCTGAAGGTTCGTTATATGGCGGACTCTACGATCAGTATCACCTCAACACGAGATCCTATGCGGGTTTCGGGCAAACGCAGTACGCGATCACGAACAAGGTTCATCTGATAGGGGGAATCAGGTTTACCCGAGATGAGAAAGGCTTTTCGTTTAATCAGGCCTATCCAGGGTACAGCTACACATTCAACCGAGCAACCGTAGGTAACCTTGCCCAGCTCAATGCTAATATGTGGAGCGGCAAGGCAGAGCTTACCTATCAGTTCACTCCCGCAATCATGGGGTATGCCAGTTATAATGTTGGCGTGAAGGCTGGCAGCTTTAACGCGCCCCTCGACGCTGGGTCGGATGTCGATAACAGCAAGATACCCTTCAAGCCGGAAGAACTCAGGGACTATGAAATCGGGGTGAAGTCAGAGCTCTTAGACCATCGCGTTCGGGTTAATTTGTCCGGCTATTATTATGACTATAAAAATTATCAGGCTCTGCGCACGAGCAACGCGACACAGAGGGTCTCGAACGCTCCGGCTGAGTATTATGGCGCCGAGGCGGAGATCCGATGGATCCCCAGCGATCATTGGCGCGTGACCGCGAACGCAGCCTATAATCATGGAACAGTGAAAAAAATCGACCTGAACGGCACAGGGGAGCGGGATTACCAGCCCGCCAATGCGCCGCGAGGAAGTGGTAATCTTACTGTAGCGCATATCGACCCCACGCGGTGGGGGACTGTGACCGAGCAGGTCGACGGTAATTTTGTCACTCATCAGTATTTCGCACTGACAAATGCGCCCGACACAGCACAGAAAGCCTATGGCTTGATGAACCTCAGGCTGTTCTACACCTCGCCCGACCGACGGTGGGATCTGGTGACAGGCGTGGAAAACGTAACGGGCCAGAAATACGCGACCGCAATCTTCGACCTCGCGAGCTTTTTCGGCTTCGCGCAGATTTACCGGGGGCGTCCTCGCTGGTGGTCCGCGAGCATGACCTATCATTTCTAGTCCGCCATCATCTCCTGAATGCTCAAGGTAACCATCATGTCTCAAGGCATTACATATTTTCTCTGGAACGACCTTACGGGAACGACACGCACGCGCGGTGTTCCCACGAATAAAGCTTCCCGTTACGGCGAGCTTGGTCTCGGCTGGGCCTGTGCAGGACAAGCTCTGACAGCTTTCGGACATATCGTTTCTAACCCATGGGGACCGGTCGACGAGGCGCGGCAGATACCCGACCCGAAGACAGCCTTTACCTACAAAAATGCCACCGGCGAAGTCCGGTGGAGCGCAGTGATCTGCGACTCAAAACTCTCACCGGATACCGATTGGGCCTGTTGTGCCCGCACGTTCTATCGGCAAGCCCTGGACGACTTGAAGAGCGAGACCGGCCTTACCTTGGCGGTGGCATGTGAACATGAATTCGTGCTCGATGACACGGTGGAGCCGCTGCACGGTTTTACGCTCGGCGCCGCATTGCAGAGAAACGCATTCCTCGAAGCTTGCGACATTGCCCTTCAGCACGCAGGTGTTATCCCTGAAACACTTGAGCCGGAATACGGTCGGGGGCAATTTGAAATCAGCTGTAGCCCGAGCCTTGGCATCACTGGGGCCGATCACATTGTGATTGCGCGTGAGATTATCAGGGCGGTTGCCTCGGATCTTGGGACGCGGGCGAGTTTTACGCCGAAGGCCACGGCGACCGCCGTAGGCAATGGAGCGCATATCCATTTCAGTCTCGTTGATGCTGAGGGGAAAAACGTGACACACGATCCCTCAGGGATCGCAGGGCTCAGCCAGATCGCAGCGCATTTCTGCGCGGGAGTTCTAGAGCATCTGGACGCACTCGTTGCTTTCTCGTCGCCAACGCCTGTTTCTTACAGCAGATTACGACCTCAAGCTTGGAGTTGCGGTTATAAATGCATTGGCGTGCAAAACCGCGAGGCAGCCCTGCGCATAGCGCCCTCAGCATCGAGTGATCCCGAGCGTCAGCGGAACGGATACAATGTTGAATTTAGAGCTTCGGACGGATGCGCTTCCCCCTATCTGACGCTCGGCGCCATCACACGAGCGGGGCTGGACGGGATACGCCGCAAGTTGAGCTTACCTGCTCCCATCAATCACGACCCGGCTTCTTTGTCGGAAACTGAGAGAGAGGCACGCGGTATCACGCCTCTCCCTGTTTCTTTGGAGGCGGCTCTGGACGCATTGCAGGCCAACGACGTGGTGTGCAGCTGGTTTTCTAAAGAACTGCTCGATGTCTACGTCGATATCAAGAAATGGGAAATTGCAGAGGCGTCAAAACTTGCTGATGCCGATCTCTACACACGCTATCTGCACGCCTATTGAGAGACACAAATGCACAAGTTTATGGAACAGATCGAACTCATCGATCACCACTGTCACGCCGTCACAAATCAGGATCTGGATCGTGCGACGTTCGAATCCCTGATGAGCGAGGGCGATCGAGCCGTTCCCGGATGCACGCAATTCGACAAGCCTCTCGGCTTAATGATGGGAAAATGGTGCGCGCCTGTCCTTGGGTTGGCGCCTCACGCAGACCCGGACAGCTATCTCAGCGCCCGGAAGGCTCTCGGGGCCCGTGAGGTTGCGCGAAGGCTGGCCGGTCAGACAGGTGTCAATCTGATGCTGATCGACACAGGTTTTCTCGCGGAGCGCTTATACGACTGCAATGAAATGAAGGCGGTGACCGGCATTCAAACCAAAGAGGTTATCAGGATCGAGGCGCTGATGGAGGAAGTTGCGCGGTCGGGAATTACCTCAGGTCGCGAGCTGGCTCTGGCGTTTGTCGAGACGCTGGGCGCCCGGAGTGCCTTTGCAAGCGGACTCAAGTCGATCGTGGCGTATCGGACGAGTTTTGACATTCCTCAGAGCCGCCCATCAGAAACCGAGGTGTTTCTTGCTGCGGATGAATGGCTACGGCAGCTTGCTGACGGAACCAGTAAGCGGCTCGAAGATGTAACCCTTGTTCGTTTCGCTCTCTGGGAGGCGGGCGAGCTCTGCCGCAAGCATAAATTTCCCCTTCAATTGCATGTCGGTATTGGTGATCGTGATATTTTCATGCCGAAATGCGACCCGACCGTATTTGCGCCTTTCATCAAGGACATGGAGGATTGGGGCGTCTCGATTACCCTGCTGCACTGCTATCCTTTTATCCGGGAAGCAGCATGGCTGAGCGAGGTGTTCTCAAACGTCTACATGGATATCGGCGTCATGCAGAGCTTCGCAGGCCCCTTTGCTAAGAAGATCATCGGTGAAGCCATGGAGATAACCCCGTTCTACAAACAGCTTTATAGTTCAGATGCATTCGGCCTTGCCGAGATGCATTATCTTGGGGCAGCCCTTTTCCGGAAGGGCATGGCTGAGGTCCTCAATGGCTGGATATCGACCGGCGATGTTACTGCGAACAAGGCGGAACAAATTGCCACGGCCATATGCTCGGGCAACGCCAAACGGATCTACAATCTGTAATCGGTCGTATCCGTCGCGGAGCGTAGGTAGCCGCTTCACGGCTCTTTCGATCAACAGAAATTGATGCGAGAGACAGGAGCCGTGAACGTTAATGAGCGCCTCATGACTGAACAAGCCGCCGAACTGCCACTATCCGATCACGCTGTCCCGCAGCTTCTGCCTGTCCATGCAATGTTGCTTCTCGCTCTGGCTGCCTTTGTGACGTTGCTGACTGAGATCATGCCCGCAGGTCTGCTTTCTGCCATTTCGGATGGATTGCGGGTTTCCCAGCCTGTCGGGGGACAGTTTATCACGGCGTTTGCTCTTGGCGCCTTGTTCGCAGCGCTCCCATCGGCGGCCTTCACGCATCGTATGGCGAGAAAAAAACTGCTGCTTTCCGGGCTGGTCGGCTTTGCGGTGGTTAATTTCGGCAATGCGTTCGTCAGCAATTTCACCCTCTCTTTGATAATCCGCTTTCTGGCAGGCTGTTGTGGTGGTTTGATCTGGGCGATGTTCGCTGGTTATGCGACACGCCTCGCGCCGAAGGGGCAAAAGGGCCGTGCGATTGCCATGGCAGGGTCAGGGGTAACACTCGCCCTTGTGCTCGGCGCGCCATTGAGTGCTTTCCTCGGGCAGATGATCGGATGGAGGGGAGCTTTCGCCGCGCTCGGGGGACTCTCGACCCTTCTGGTGCTCTGGTCCGCCCTGATTCTTCCGGATGTCCCAGGGACTGACGATGATTTCGAATTCAGTGTGCTGAAGACGCTGCGTCTACCGGGGGTAGGCGCCACGCTCGTCCTGATCTTCGGCTTCGTGACGGCCCATAGCCTTCTCTATGTCTATATCGAACCGCTTATGGTGCCTTCATCACTGAATACGCGGATCGACGCGCTTCTCCTGCTTTTTGGCGGCGCTTCGGTCATTGGCCTGTTCATAACGGGCGCCCTGATCGATCGTCATATGGCGTCCCTGTTTATGGCTGGTATTGCTCTTTTTGCCCTCGCGAACATGATTTTGGGCACAGGGTTGGGTCATCCTCTGTTCATCATCGTCGCGATCACTCTGTGGGGGCTCGCTATGGGCGGTTTTGCAGCGCTGACCCAGAACGCGATGGCGCATGTAAGCGGCTCATCCCTCGATGCGGCGCAGGCAATGGCGACCACATCGTGGAACCTGGCCGTGTCTTTCGGCGGATTGCTGGGGGGAGCCATCCTCACTCACGCCACCATCACGGCCTTGCCGTTGACGGCTATTGCGCTTCTTTTGCTCGGCCTCATCGCGTTCGTGAGGGGCTTACGCCCTCAGATCGTCTGACGAGGCCGAAGAAACAGGATCAGAGCGTTTTGATATGCGTGGCGTGGAACCGACGCTTCTTCATGGCTCTGATCGCGAGGCTTGCAGCCGAGATCACGACAAGAGTCGCCCCAATGCTAAGCGTCAGAGACTGCATATCTGTCATCGCGTAATGTGCGTGAACCGGACCCCACCATCTCATCGCGTGATCTCCTTTTTTTATTCTTGAGGGTATCGGCGGATCGACCCTCATCTGGCTCTTCCGGCCCTTGATAAGTGATCGATCCGCTCGATAAACGCAGGTTGCACTCTCCTGTGCGTGTTCGTCAATACTTACATTCGTACACAAACTTCACGAAAAGTAAGGATTGATCTAGATCAACATTGAATAAAATAACGATATTTATAAATAACTACTTCATGTTCATTTGGAACGCAATTTTGTTATGGTAACGTCTTAGTCCCGTATCCCGACTGGATTGCTCCAAAAGCAGAGCCTTCATACGTGCGGATGTCATGAAGACTTTCGGTATACGAAAGTATACGATAGAAAAACCAAAGAGAATATGGATCATATATTTGATGTCTATTAGGACCGCTCCAACAGGAGGGTCGTCTCATGCGATATCACGTAAGAAATTTTCCGCAGGCTTATTTCACCAACCGGTCTCTGTGTTTGAGGCGCTGCTGCGTCTCGTCTGCGGGATTGATCCTGACCTCGCTCGCTGTCTTTTCCACTTCGGCATCAGCCGCCTCTGTCGAACGCATCGCGCGGACGGAGCCGGTGACATCCGAACGTGCGAAGAAGAAGAAGCCTTTGAGCCCGATCGAGACGATCAGGGTTGCACGTGATGCTCATCGGACGCCTCGCGCCAATGGTTCTGTTCTGACGCGCTCCGATTGGCGCAACGTTCTGAGTGGCTCAAACCCTCTGGCGCTGCTCTCTCAGGTGCCGGGTGTGTCCTACACCGCGTCCGACGCCTATGGGCTGGATGAGTCCGATGCCAGCCTTTTCCTTCGTGGCTTCCACATGAACGAACTGGGCATTCTCTTTGAAAACATCCCGTTGAACGAAACCAGCTTCGGTACTCTGAACGGCACGAATGTGCTCAATATCAGTGTGCCCGATACAATCGGCTCGATTTACGTCTCCCCGGGCACAGCACGAGAAAATCTGTTTTCGAACAGCAATAATGGCGGCGAGATCAGATATATGCTGCTTGCCCCCACGCAAAAGCACAGCCTGTCGACCAATCAGGGCGTGGGAAGCAACAATACATTGGTGACAACGCTGGTGGGCCAGTCGGGTCAGCTCGGCGCAAACGGTCCGAAGGTGATGGCGGGCTTCCAGCGCATCAGCAAAGACAAGTACCAGGCTCAGGGAGCCAGTACATGACGCGCGGCAATGTCAAAGCGACGCAAGAGACGGGCTGGGGGGCCTTCAACGCCTTTTTCTCAGCATCCAGCGCTCGGATCGCGGGCTACAATGATGTCTCCCACGATATGCTGAACCGTCTCGGCTGGCGTGGTTCCGATTACACTTATCCGGATTATGAGACTGCCTATAAAGCAGCGCTGCCCGAGAATGCAGATAAGCCGTGCGGGGGAGGATATAGCTGTGCCGAGCGAGCTGCTCTGACCCCCTATGATAGTGGTCAGGTCACCCGGGATTTGATCGGCTCTCTGACCCATGATTTCCGCCTGACGCCGCATCTTAAAGGGAAGGCGGTGTTTTACGGTGCAACGACTTATACCGATGCGAGTGTCTCCGATCCGACCACGCCCTCCGAGACAGGAGCGCCCTTTTCTGAACAGGTCTGGCATTCGGCAGTGCGTCGCTTCGGCGGATCTTTCGAACTCGGCTATCGTCTGGCCCGGCATGATTTATCCGCAGGCATCTGGCAGGAAGCCGCTCATTCGGATGCGCATCAGGCGTGGTATAACGAGCCGCTACTCGGACAGGGTGCACCGTTAAAGGCCATCGGTCCCTTCGACACTTATGGCGATGCCTTTCAGACGGCCAATCTTTCGACCTGGAACACCCAGTCCCGGCAGATTTTCCTCCATGATGACTGGAAAATCACAGACTCGCTGACCCTTGGGGCAGGGTTCAAGGCGGTGGATTTTGTCTCGTCTGGAGGAGGGATCGGAGACGACCAGGCGCCGCGCGGGCGTCTTCGTTCTCAGGCCGGGTTCCTGCCGCATCTATCGGCATTGTGGCGCTACAATAAGCATGACGATGTCTTCATTGACGCCGCTCAGACCCAGAGCGCCTACCGCCTCTCGCCAAGAGGCAATATCGGATATTCCGCATCGATCTGGTCCGCATCGGACCAGGCCAGTTTCGACGAGGCCCTTGCCCGCATTGCGCCCGAGCGGGATACGACCGTGACAATTGGTGGCCATCTCAAGCGGAAATGGATTTCCCTCTCATGGGACGGATATTTCAGCCTGATTGAGAACCGTCTCGTCTCCGCCTCGGTAGGCACGCTTCACAGCCCGGTCAATACGGTCGGTACTGTCCGCGCCTCTCATATCTGGGGCGGCGATGTGGCGGCGAGTCTGCCGATCGGTTCGCATTTTACCCTTCGGCAATCGCTCTCTGTCAGCCGGTTTCGCTACGGTGGCGATCTCTTTGTCGGTGGTGAGACTTTCGACCTGCGAGGCAAGGCGCAGCCCGGTTATCCCGAGCTCAGCTTGCAGACCAGCGCTCTGGTACATGTCTCTCATCTTGAGATGGGTGCAACGAATATCGTCTACCTCAACCGGCCGTTTTCCTACACAAATGACATCATGGGCCCTAATTACTGGAACATGACCGCTTACGCATCGTGGAAATTTGAGCGTCGGGGAAAGATCCCGCCCTTCACCGCCCGGCTGGACGTCTATAATCTGATGAACAGTAAGATGATCGGTAACCTCAATGTCGATGGGGCACCCTTCTCGGGAGATCTGCAGACCATGCAGCGGTCCTCGCCGCGCCAGATGGTTTTCAGTCTCGGAACCCAGTTCTGACGAGGGCGCCATGCCAGCACATCGTTATTCACGCTATTTGCATCCGCTTTGTCTCGCTGCCCTTGTCGTGGTGATTTTCGTGGCAGACACACTGACGCATTACGAAGTGGCGATGCCGGTGCTCTATACCGTCGTCATTCTCTATGCCGCTCTTGTCATCCGTCGGGGTTATCTGGCGGGATTGGCCCTTCTCTGCCTTGCTCTGGCGGTGGTGAGCTTTTTCTTTACGGTCAGAGGTAATGTCCCGAGCGGGCTGATCAATCTGGGGCTGAGTACGGCGGCGATCGTGATTACTGCCTGCCTTGCGCTCAAGATGCTCCATGCGAGAGACATCGCCCTGCGTGCGCAGGAAAGTCTGGCGCGCGTCACGACAGCCCAGACACTGAGCGGGCTGACAACGTCGATTGTGCACGAACTCAATCAGCCTCTTGCCGCTGTGACAATGAGCAGTCAGGCCTGCGCGCGATGGCTCTCGCTTCCTGCGCCCGATTTTGCGCGCGCGCGCATGGCGCTGACTCGGATCGAGGAAGATGCCGTCAGAGCGGCTGCCATTCTCTCCCGCATGCGTGCACTGACCAAAGGTGGCACGCCGGAGGCGAAGCGCTTTGCGTTGGGGGACGCTGTCAGGGACGTCTTGCGGATGATGCGCTCCAGGCTCGACCAGCACGGGATCACTCATCGCTTTGTCGAGATGCATGAGCCTGTTCTTGCGCATGCCGATCCGGTCCAGATCCAGCAGATTATCGGTAATCTCTTAGCTAATGCGATCGATGCAATCCGGGAAACGAAACAGGCCGACGGTCTCGTCGAGATCAGGATCTGGCATGAAGAAGACCATGCCTGCTGCAGGATTGAGGATAATGGGGCAGGGATCCCCCCGGTCTTGCCGTTCATCTGTTCGAGGCATTCTGGACCAGCAAGCAGGACGGAACAGGGATCGGTCTTGCAATCAGCCGCAACCTTGTCGAGGCCAACAAGGGTCAGATCTGGGTGATGCAGGACCAGAAGAAGGGGACGGCTTTCTGTTTTCGTATTCCTGCAGCAAGGGCGGATGGGTCTGTCAGGAGGGCAAAAGCATGACGGGGAACAGTGTTCTGAAAGAACGGAACGCCTGCGTTCAGGTCATCGACGATGATGCGTCCATCAGACAGGCGCTTGAAGACCTCCTGATGTCGGTCGGCTACGATGTCAGATGTTTCTCCGATGCAGATTCCTATCTCAGGGCGGAGCCCGTGGAGGGGCCGTCCTGTCTCGTTCTGGACATCCGCATGCCAGGACTTTCGGGGATGGATTTCCACAGGAGGCTTCTGGAGCAGGGTGCCTCGACGCCGGTCATCTTCATCACCGGTCATGGAGATATCGCTATGGGCGTCGAGGCGATGAAGAATGGAGCCATAGAATTTCTCACCAAGCCCTTTCGGGATATCGATCTGCTCGACGCGCTCCATCGGGGGCTGGTTCTGGACGAAGCGAGGCTGGCGAGCGAAGGCGAACGCCGGGTTCTGATGGAACGATGGGCGGGGCTGACTGCGGGAGAGCGGGATGTGGCCCATCGTGTCGTTGCCGGATTGCTCAACAAGCAGACGGCAGCAGAACTCGAACTGAGTGAGATCACCGTCAAGGTGCGGCGCGCCAGTTTGATGCGAAAAATGCAGGCTGCTTCGCTTCCGGATCTGGTCCGGCAGATCGATCGTCTCAGGGCCTGCCCCGAGTTCGGGATGGAGTAAAGCGAAGGATCGAGACGGCAAACCAAAAACAGAAAGGGCGCCCGAGAGCGCCCCTGTCTGTGACCAGAGATCGATCCGGCGGAGAAAATCTCCGCTGGATGATGGGCCTCAGTTTTTCGGCCAGCCAGAGACGATGGCGTCTTTGACCGATTGCGGCAGCGGGACGTAATCGAGCTTGATCGCGTCCGGGTTGCCGCTTTTTAGGGCGTAGGAAAAGAAGTCTTTCACGGCCTTGCCTTGCGTCGCGTCGGCCGGGTTCGTCGGTACGAGAACGAAGGTCGCGCTCATGATCGGCCAGGCATTGGCACCGGCGATGTCCAGCAGATCGACAGCATAATGGTCGGCGTGTGACCAGTCGGCATGGGTTGCCGAGGCGGCAAACGATGCGGCATTCGGTGCAATGAAGGCGCCGTCATGGTCACGCAGTTGGACCATGTTCAGATGGTTACGGCTGGCATAGGCATATTCGACATAGCCGATGCCGCCCTCGGATTCCTTGACACCGGCAGCAACGCCATCGTTGCCGCGTGCGCCTGCACCGCCAGCCCAGGCGATGGAGGTGCCTGCACCGAACTTGCCCTTCCAGGAGGCCGAGACCTTGGAGAGATAAGAAGTAAAGACGTAGCTCGTGCCCGAGGCATCGGCGCGGTGAAGCGGAGCGACATCTGAATCCGGCAGTTTGAGGCCCGGGTTCAGAGCGGCAATGCGCTGATCATCCCAGGTCGAGATCGAGCCATCGTAAAGACCGGCAAGGGTCGGGCCATCAAGCTTGAGCTTGCCCGGTGCGATGCCTGGGACATTGACGATGACGACAATGCCACCCATGACCGTCGGGAACTGATAGAGCTTGCTGCTATCCAGCTTCGCCGCGTCCATCGGCTTGTCGGAAGCGCCGAAATCCACCGTGCGAGCGATAGCCTGGTTCTGGCCCGCACCCGACCCAACGCTCTGGTAGTTGATGGACGTGCCAATAGCCTTCTTTGCGGTTTCGCCCCAGGCGCCGTAAATCGGCGCGGCAAAGCTGGAGCCAGCGCCCGTGATGGTCGCCGCGTGTGACACGCCGCAGGTCAGTGCCAGAGAAAGGGAAAGAGCGCCGAAAATTCGGGTAAGCTGCATGGTGTGACCTCGATAGATCTAGATGACGGCTCGTTTTACCGGGGGCAGCAACAGAAAGATATAATTCGCTGGTGATAGTTTTATGAAATCACTGCCTCACGCGAGCCTAGGGGATAAACGATGTTTTTCCCTTAAGGAAGCGGGCAGCTTTTCTGTGGTGCCTCCCTGCAATCGCCCTCAGGTCCGAGGGTGTTGCAGGGGGCGGCCACTAGCAGTGGTTGTCAGAAGCTGACACCGGTTTCGAGGTCGAGCAGGAACGCGTTTTTATAGCGATTTGTGCCGCCTGGATGCCAGATATACTGAACACCTGGGCGAATGGTCAGCCATGGGGCAGGGCGCCAGCCATAGTTGATTTCACCCGCATGTTCGCCGCTCGGCTTCAGCAGACCCGTGTCCTGGGTCTGTGTTGCCTGCAAGGCACCGACATAGGCGCCGAGCTTCGGGTTTACGAAGTTGAACTTGCCACCAATGCTGATGGTATCATTCGGGCGGTTCCAGAACGTGCCTTTCCGGACGACACCCCATGTCACGTAATAGGGCGCAATTGCCGTTCTCGGATCACCCCAGGTGAAAGAGAGAAAGGCAACGGTTGAGCGCGAAGGGTCGCTCTTGTCGCGCTGAAGCATCTGGTCGGCCATGAACCATCCGCCGTAACGGCCCCGTACCTTGTCGACGGGCAGATTGCCGAGGACGGTCGTCGGGAGTTCGAACCCGGCGAGCTGGGAGTAGACGTTCTTGACTTCAGACGTATCCCAGTACCCACCGATTTTGATATTGGTGGGCAGTCGCCCCTTGCTGTCGGTGCCACCGAGATGCCAGCCGACCTGGAAAGGAAGATAGGCACCGGTCGAGCCGTGGAGCCACATCTTCCAGGCATATCCGGTGTTAGAGATCGTCGGGTCGACATTGTAGATACCGGCCGAAACGAGCATCCGCTCATCACCGAACGGAAACAGCTTGACCATGGCCCCGGGATGGGCGGTCGGGTAATAGCCATAGCCCGAGTTGCTTGCGATGGCCTGAGGCATACCGCAGATCGCGTTGGATTCGAACTGGCAGTAGAGGTTCATGCCCCAATGCATCGTGGACTGACCGAAATCGTTCTCGGTGTTGATCCAGCCTATTTCCGTGTCTGCGTACCGGTTCCACTGCATTTCCCATGAGAGCCGGGTAAAGCGGATTGTCTCGCCTGAGCCGAAGATCTGCTGAGGGCTATTCAGCGCGGGAAGCTGCTGCCCGATACCGAGCCCCGCACGCTCTGTAAGCAGGATATGGAACAGTCCGAAGTTACGGCCGGTCAGCTGAGCGAAATTGACGTCGGCGCCGAGCGCAACTTCGTGTGCATAACGCACTGTTTGAGCCCGTCCGCCGGTCGGATTGCCCGCACTATCCTGCAGATAGTGACCTTGCGGTGTGATGCCCATGTTCTGGAGGCGCGTTCGAAGACCGCCCCAGTCACCCGTCATGCTCGGTTGTTGCAGCCAGTCGGAAAAACTTGCCGGAAACAGCGCCTCGTTACCGGGGACGGGCACCACAGGATGACGGACCGTGCCAAGCGTCGGCTGTCCCCGGTCATAGGGGCTGCCATACAGATTGGCCGGGCTATCGACAGTTGTGCCTGTCTGTTTTGGGGAGGCCGTGACTTTTTCCGTGGGATCGAGTGTCGCCGCGGTTTGAGCGTAGGCCTGACTGGTAAGAAAACAGCCACCAAGGATGGTCCCAGCAGCCCACAGGGAGCCGAGCTTCCCGATTTTTGAGACAATCATCATCGCGCACATTCTTTGGTCTGATTGTTGGCCTCGTGAATGGCCGGTCCAGCCGTCCTATCAATATTTCATAATATGACAATGCGGATTGATCCAATTCCGAAAGCAACCCGACGTTGGTCGGCGGAAAGTGGTTTTTCTGCCACATATTGGGAAACGCCAGGCCGAGGTAACAAACGGTAGAATGTAGAGACGTTGTTATCCCGACTTAATTAAGTGAAGTTCAGGATAGACTATGTATTAACATATTTAAATAAATGAAAATACGCATATATTAATGAATATGTTTCAATATAGATTATATATTTATTCTGTAGTGTATAAATTACATCTTAAGTGATTGATATCCACATTTGCGAACTCTCTATGAAAAGAGGGTCCGCCTCAGATTTCGCGCCTTGCGTGGATTTCGGATCTTCGCGGATGTGCCTTTCTTGCGAGGCACATCGCGTAGGACAGGTGCGCTGTGACGAGACAACGCACCTTGCGACTGGAGGTGACGTACGAAAAGGAAACTGAGGCTCAAAACTTGAAGTTGAAACTTCCTTTTGCGCCGGAATCGATCGCCTGAACGCCATACTGGCCAGAATACACCAAGCCAAAATCGATGCGGTCAGTCAGTTTGACACTGAGGCCTGCGTTCACCATGGCGACGTCGCTTGCCAGAGGTGCGCCTGCCGTATCCAGAGACACTGTGCTGAAATTCGCAAATCGGAGAGAGCTTGTCGGGGTTGTCAGGCCGAATGCATGACGATAGCCGACCATCAGATTAGGGGTGATCATCGTCTTGCCGAGACGATAATCCGCAGAAGCCCGGACGCCGAAGGTTGAGTATGTCACACCCGTCGTCATGGCCTTGCCGCGAAGAGCATCGGAACCGTTATGCTCTCTGAAGCTGTCGGTCTGAAGGTTAACGTATGTGATGCCTGCGAAGGGCTCGATACGGGCATTTTTCCGGCTGATCTTGTACCCGACTTCGCCGAACGCCTGAGCTGTGCCAGCAAGATAGGAAGCACTGAGGCGCGAGCCTGGTATCCCTTGAAATCTACCGATCGGCGTGTGCTGAGCATGCTCCATGTATAGCTTGCTCCGGCACGCACATTGAGTGCATTCCAATGGTTGCTGGCATATCCTCCGATAGAGATGTTGTTGCTCTGACCTGACGAGTTTCGGCCCTGACCGACATTGAACGTCGAATTGCTGTACCCTGCCATTGCACCGAACCGAGCCGTTTCGAATGCCGGTGCATCTGCGCCCATAAGGAAACCAGCATTGGTGTGTTTCAGAGTGGCGGCGTTTCCGTTCCCGTAGTTACGGCCGAAGCTGCCATAAGCCGTGGTCCAGAAAACAGCACGATCCGAGTAACATTGTCCTTTGCGTGAGCCCTTTTCACCAGAAATCGTGCGCATCGACAGCGCGTTGCCGCCGCCGTCACAATCTGCGCTTTCGTGCCTTTCATTGACAGCTTCCCTGATTTGGGAGGCATCTTCGATCAGTGCAGAACGAATCGAGGCGTGCAATTCGCCTGAGACTGCCATCCAGGCCCGCACGGGCATCACGTTTGTCGAGGCCTAGCAGAGCCGATGGCAACGCGTTGTTTCCTGAGAGGCCGTCGATCGCATGCCCTGCCGCAATCTGATTGCGCGATATCCCTGCTGCCGAAAAGCTGACGTAATTACGATTCAATAATAGATCAACGTCATTTCCCGAATAGATCAGCGCTGGCGACAGATAGAGATAGTCGCTCGTGATGTTGGTGGAGAGCTGGTCGAATTTGCCTGTGACACCCTCGGTTGACTGAAGGATTTTGTACCCACGATTGAGGTTCAGAATGGAACCGCTCTTCACATTCAAAGCGACTGTTCCACCATTTAGAGTGACCGCGCCCTGAACCTTCACGAGATCGCTGGCGAGCCTGATATAGGGGTGACCTTGATGCTGCAGGGTCAGACCCGTCTGCTGACCGTCGCCGTCCACAGCAAGGTCGATCCTTGCTGCATGGTCAGGTTGCCGTCCACGGTCAGCTCACCCAAGGAACCTGATCCTGCAGGCGATAGCCGTCCATCGGCCCCGATCGTCGTCTTACCGAGTGTGCCCGTGCCTGAAAGCGTGCCACCTTGTCGTGCGTTGAACGTGGCGGAGCGCATTGACCCATTGATGCTCAGATCGCCTTCGGTAACATCCACCGCACCGCTGAAACTGTCATTGTCTCGAGTGAGCACTGATGTCCCGGTGCCGAGTTTCTTCAGCAGGCCTGCTCCCGAAATGGTATTATCGAAAGTGCTGCGACCTTGTTCATCAAGGGCAAGAGTGCCTTCTTCGCCAATGTCGATCGCGCTGGAGCCGAAGCTCCGGCCGGAGCCTTTGAGAGTTCCGCGAGCGATGGAGGTTTTGCCCGAATAACTGTTCTGGCCGGTCAGGGTCGTCGTCCCGGAACCTGACTGAACCAGCGAGCCTTTGCCGTCTATTGCCTGTGCCAAGGTCACGGCATTGCTGTGATCAATTGCGAGGACGCCATCGTTATGGATCGCGGAGCTGCTGGAAATCTGGCCGGATGTGCCACCATTGCCAAGCTGCAATGTGCCGCCTTCAATTTCGGTGGCACCCGAGTAACTCTGGTCCTTTGTGATGACAAGCGATCCAGCGTCGCTTTTCACGAGGGATGTTCCCCCCTTGACGTCGCGGTCGTCAATCACGGTGTCCAGGTTGGCGGTGATTTTGGAGCCGAGACCTGTTCCATCGCCAACGCGGATGACCGTCCTGGCAGTTGTTGCGTAAAGATCGTCGCCCGTGATCGTGTAAGCACTCCCGTCATTGTTAGCGAATTGCATCCCGCTGAACATGACTTTTGCAGGGCTACCATTGGTGTCTTTGCCGATAACAGTCACCTTACCAGCAGGCCCTTCGAAAATCGCAAACTGCTTTTGCGCCCAAGGCTGGTTTCTGGATCCTGCTGCATCGGTCCAGTTATTGTCACCAGCACCGTTCAACGCGGTCCAGGAGCCGTCACCGCCATCAATCGTCCCGTTTCCGGACGAGCCGTCAGTTCCGTGGTTTTTGGTGTTTCCGCCATCCCAGAAGGTTAGTGTTCCATCACTGACAATCAGGTTGATCTGGTGGTTGACCGCCGTCTGCAGGCCGATTGTGGTGCCTGTCGCAGGAGACACCAAGCCAAGTCGCGCAATCTGCGCCCCAGCCAATGTGCCGCCGTAGGTGTAGACACGGTAAACGCCGTTGCCAAAGCCAAATCCGTGAGCAATTCTCTCGACATCCGGCCCACTCGATGGGGCTGTGAGATTCAGTATGCCGCCGAAGTTCAAGTTCCCCTTTACCCGCACGAGATCATTATATTGACCTCCTTCGGTATAGGCCTGCCCGAAACTGAAGTTCTGGACGGCATTTCCAGCGAGCGTGAGATTACCATTGATTGTGAGGGTACCAACGGTTGTCCTGCTTGCGCCGGGAAGGAGGGTTCCGTTGTCGCCAATGTAAACATCACCCCCGATCGTGCCAGAGCCGCCTACGAGTGCGCCCGCTGAAACCGTTGTTGCTCCTGTAGCAGCCTGCTGATTGCCGTTTACATAAAGAGCGCCCGATGAAACCTTGGTCGTTCCGGTATAGGTATTGTCACCGGCCAATGTCTGTGTACCACCGGTTATCGTCAGGCTTCCCGGGCCGGACATCACGCCGGAATAGGTGTCCACTGCATTGGTAAGGTTCAGAGAGCCGTTCAACGTGCCATTACCTGCACCGCTCAACGATCCCGCCTGAGCGTTCCCCGGCGAGATCGTAAAGGTACCCGATTGTGCGGCAAGCGTGCCCCTGATCGAGCTGCCGTCAAGTGTCAAGTCGCCGTTGTTGATGACGTTACCAGTGACGATATTACCGGACTGGAGTGCCATGGTGCCGGCATTGCTCGCAGAGGTCAGCCTGCTGCCCGCCGCTGTGAAACCTGCGCCTTGAGCGTTGGTCACGGTGCCGACCGAGCTATTGATTACTGCTGCCTGACCGGCATTGTTATCCAGGTCGGTCAACGTGGCGTTTTCAGCGTTCAGGGTCCCTGTGTTGACGGTTTGCCCCGCGATTGAATTGCTGTCGAGGGACAGGTCGCCGCTATTGATGACGTCACCCGTTACAACGTTTCCGGCAGTCAGATTCATCGTGCCGGCGTTGCTCGCACTGGCTAATTTCCCGCCTGTTGCCGTGAATGTGGCACCTTGCTCGTTCGTTACGGTGTTGGCGGTGCTGTTCGTCAAGACTGCCTGACCGGCATTGTTGTCGATGTCAGCAAATGTAGCGTTATCAGCGTTGATGGTCCCTGTATTGGCGGTATTCCCCCCAACCTCGCCGCTATTGACGGTCATCGTACCCGCGTTGATCACTTCCGAGGCGAGCGACCCTGGTAGGATGAGTTCCGCGTTACGCGCGACTGTCGTGTTGCCAGTAAAGGTGTTCGCACCCGATAGAGTCTGCGTTCCTCCCTCGACTGTCAGCCCTCCGGGACCTGACATAACCCCCGAATAGTCATCCTCAGCTGCGGTGAGGGTGAGGCTGCCATTGAGCGTGCCATTGCCCGCACCGCTTAATGAGCCGATCTCTGCATTGTTTTTAGCAGCAGATGTAGAGCCCGATCTGACGTTTGCGCGAGCCAAGCGAGCAAGTCTTGCCACCTTGGGTGCAACGGTAAAAGTACCGGACTGCGCTGCGAGTGTTCCTTTGATCGTGCTGCCGTCGAGCGTGAGATCGCCGGTATTTGTGACGTTGCCGCTGACAGTGTTGCCCGCATCGAGTGTCATGGTGCCAGCGTTACTTGCCTGAGCAAGTGTGCCGCCTGTCGCTGTGAAGGCCGCGCCTTGTGCGTTGGTTACGGCGTCGGCGGTGCTGTTAGTCAGCGTTGCCTGACCGGCGTTATTATCGATGTTGGCAAGCGTGGCGTTCAGAGCGTTTAAAGCGCCCGTATTGGTGGTTTTTCCGTTGATCGCGTTATCGTTGAGCGTGAGGTCACCACTATTGGCGAGATCGCCGGTAACGGTGTTACCCGTTTTGAGCGTCATGGTGCCAGCGTTGCTCGCTGTCGCCATTGTGCCGCCATTTGCTTCGAAGGTAGCGCCTTGTGTGTTGGTCACAGAATTGGCGGAGCTGTCGGTCAGTGTTGCCTGACCGGTCCCATTATCGATATCGGCGAGCGTCGCGTTCTTTGCGTTCAGGGTTCCCGTGTTTGTCGTTTTTCCCCCAATCGTTCCGCCATCGATGTTTGTCGTGCCGGCGTTGATCAGAGCGGATGCGATCGACCCTGGAAGGTTCAGCTGTCCATTGTCGGCGACCGTCGTGTCTCCGGTGTACGTATCAGCCCTGACAGCGTCTGCGTCCCACCCTCGATGGTCAGCCCACCTGGGCCTGACATGATCCCCGAATAGGTGTTGCCGAAAGTCGAGTTGGCATCTGTCAAGACGAGTGTCTTGTCTCCCAGGATCGTGCTGCCGTTCCCGTCCAATGCCTTGATTGACGAGCTTGAAGAAGACGTTCCGGAGATGTCGAAAGTGCCGTTATTATGGACACCTGAAGACGTCGAAATTGAGCCTGCCCCGCTCAGGGCAAGCGTTCCGGCAGAGATTGTAGTGTCGCCCGTAAAACCATTATTGGCAGAGAGTATCGTGGTGCCGGTTCCGCCTTGGATTATGGAGCCAGATCCATTTATGGCGGTAGAATATGTCTTGGTATCTGATCTGTTGAAGGAAAGGGTTCCGTCATTCGATGAGACACTGTCGAGCCAGCCAGCGGTGCCGCCATTGCCAAGCTGTAGGACGCCGCCTGAATTGATTGTCGCCTTTGTCTGGCTGGAGGAGGTATCGCTGGCCAGGATCAGAGTACCGCCGTCGACGTTCATCGCAAGAGAAGAACCGAGCTGAGATAATGGCTCATTGGCGCCTACCGTCCAAGTTCCGGTGCCAGTCTTGTTAAGCGTACCGAAGCCGGTAATTCCGGTACCTAGATTGGATGATCCGCCATCACCGGTCAAATTCAGGATGTCGGCATTTCCGCCGCCTGAGATATTTCCCGTGAAAGTGGAGCCCGTATAGAACGTCGCTACGTTCGAGATGGAGCCGCCGCTTCCAAAGTTCAAATTGCCCTTGGCCGTCGCGCCGGTATGATTTGTGAAGGAAATACTTCCGGCAGTTCCAAACCCGAGGAGCGTGTCATTTCCCGTGCTGCCTGCTCTTATTGAGCCATAATTTTCAATCGTATTACGCATATCGGACGTGGCGGAGTCTTTTCCCTCAAACCAGAATGTCGAGGAAGTCGCTGTCTGAATGGTACCATAGTTGTTGAATGTATTATTGCCACCTGTGACGTTGATCGCTTCTCCGCCACTATCTCCGCCGAGCTGCTCGATCGTGCCGGTTTTGCCGACATTGACAGTCGTGTTGCTTCCAAATTCGATAACATTTGGGCCGAGGTCATAAGGCCCAGCGCCGCTCCCCTGATTCTGCACCGTACCATCGACGTTGATGACATTCTGGTTCGACGAGGTTCCCGATCCCAGACTTATGGAGACACCGGGCGTGCTTATGACGGCGCCGGAGGAGACATTTAAAGTCGTTATCGGGTCGCCTGAGCCAGCTCCAACGCGAGATGTTGTTGTTCCAGTGCACGTTACTGTTCCAGAAGTTCCGTTGCAGTTGGCAAGGGCAGTCCCCATAAGGAACGTGTCATGTCTGCTGAGCGTAATGGTAATAAAGGCAAAATAAAAATAGAACTTCTTGTTGATCAAACCACGACGCTCCGCTTCGCTAACTCTCGAATGGAAATTCCACGCTTTCTCCTAGAAAGAAGTCTTGCGGAAAAAATCCAGGCGCCACGAAATGTAACGCGGGCGAACGGTTAATTTATCCAAGTTTATATAATCTTAACACTCCAGGTAACATTGTCGTAGTTCATAAAAACTGATGATCAAATAGATTTGCGTTCTTTTCATTCTGAAATTTGACTGTCGATGAACTCCATGGTTCCCAATTATAATTGGGAGGTAATTATCATTGCAAAGTCCGATTAGGTTAAGAGAAGCTTACGTGATTGTGAACTTTGTAACATTGCGTTTAAATTCGACCAATCTTCTCTCGCTGTGCTTTCAGCATCCTCCAATGCAGTCATGCTATTACTATGAATATCTTGAACCATGCATGTGGACTGAGGAACGGGGGCAATCGAGAGGCCGTAACGACAAAGGTTGAAAACGCGTCTTCTTCAAAGCGATGGAGCCGCCGCTCAAGTCAGCGATGCGGCAGAGCCTAGCCCCGAAAAATTTGCGCTTTCGGACTTGAAGCCCTTGCAAAGGCATTAGGATTGGTGCGCCAACGAGAACCACCTGCAGACCCTTTTGACGGTCTGGAGGTGGTTTCTTGCAGGATGTTCAGAACCAGCTTCTGATGCCGAAGGTCAGCCGGACGGAGCCAGCGCTGTCCTCACGGTCGCGGGCGAAGCGTCGTGCCTGTTGCAGGTAGCCATCATAGGTGACGGCGACATAGGGAGCGAATTTGCGCCAGAACTCGTAACGCAGTCTCAAACCGGTATCGATCGAAGATAACCCGGCACCATTTCCGCGTCCTTTGTCTGCTTTCGAGTAGAGATTGAGCTCGATCTGAGGCTGCAGGATAAGTCTGTTCGTAATCGGGATATCGTACGACCCTTCGAAGCGCCCTGCGAACCGTCCGCGGTCGCTGACATAAGCGGTCGCCTGGACCTCAAACTGGTAGAGCGCGAGCCCTTGCAGGCCGAATGCCCCCCAGGTTCGGGTCGGTCCGTCATCGAGATCGACACGCACGCCGCCCTGAACGTCGAAATAGGTTGAGACCGAACGGCTATAGAGCACCTCCTGCTGGCCATCCCCCATGCGGCCCTTGGAGACTGTACCTTCTGACCGCAACCAGAGGCGGTTGTAATCGCCGCCTACCCAGCTTCTCCGTCCCATCGGAAATTCGAATTCGTGCCCGCAAGGCGTCCTTCAAACTGGTTGAGGATGCCATGAACCCAGATTTCCTGATCCATGACCGGCATGATGTCGTCGATATAATTGGCCATCGACGGGTCGGGTGTGGTCGATGAAGGCTTGGCCATTGAGTCGGCCATAGAAGAGGCCTCTGCATGCGAAAGACTTGCCAGAGTGATCAGAGCCAGAAGCAGGTGTCGGTGAAACGTGCTCATGACACCACCACTGTTCTGAACATGCCCAGATGCATGTGATACATGAGATGGCAATGGAACGCCCACATCCCTGGAGTGTCCGCTGTCACGAGATAGCTGAGCTTCGACCCCGGTTGTGACAGGATCGTGTGTTTGTTGGGTCTCAACTCGCCTTGACCGTTTTCGAGCTCGCTCCAAAAGCCATGCAGATGAATGGGGTGTTCCATCATCGTATCGTTGATCAGGGTTATTCTGACACGCTCGTTGAGCTTGATATGAATGGGGGAGGACTCTGAGAATTTCTTTGCGTCGAAGCCCCAGATATAGCGCATCATATTACCCGTGAGATGCATGATGATCTCGCGGCTCGGCGGGCGCTGATCCGGCGCAGGGCGCAGGGCGCGCAACATGGCGTAGGTCAGGACTTTGCGACCATTATGCTCAAGCCCGTCACCCGGTTCGCCCAGTCTGTCGATCGGATTGACGGCGACAATCTGGTTTTCGACGTTTTTCGGAGGCGGTCCCGGATCGTCGATCACCGGCGCTGGCGGGGCCTCTTTTGGGGTTGACGCAGGCTTGTCAGTCGAGCTCATGCCGCTCATGCCGCTCATGCCGCTCATGCCGCTCATGCCGCTCATGCCGCTCATGCCGCTCATGCCGCTCATGCCGCTCATGCCGCACTCCGAGCCGTGCATATGGCCCATATCCATGTGCCCCATACCCATATCGACCATGCTCCGCACCGGGCGCGGATCCATAGGCGGGATCGCGCCTTTCATGCCCTTTTTCGGAGCCAAGGTGCCACGGGCGTAGCCGGTCCTGTCCTCAGATTGCGCGAAGATGGTCCAGGCGCGGCCATCTGTGGGTTGCACGATGATATCGTAGGTTTCGGCCGGTGAGATGCGGAACTCTTCGACCGTCACAGGATCGACATCTGATCCGTCGGCCGAGATGACGGAAAAGGTCAGACCGGGGATGCGAAAGTCGAAAAGAGTCATGGCCGAAGCGTTGATCACCCTCAGACGTATCCGTTCGCCTGGTGTGAAAACACCTGTCCAGTTTGAATCCGGGGCCTCGCCATTGATCAGATAGCTATAGATGACGCCACTGACATCGGAAATATCGGTTGCCGCCATCCGCATACGAGACCATGTCAGGCGGTCATCGAGCGCGTTGCCGAGGCCTTTCTCTTTGGCTTCTCCAAACAGGGAGGCCACAGTGCGCTGACGGAAATTATAATAGTCATCCTGTTGTTTGAGATTGCTCATGATGTCATGCGGAGCGACGTCGCTCCAATCGGACAACACGAGAACGTAATCACGCTCATAGGTGTGGATCGGTTTGCTGATCGGGTCGATCACCAGCGCGCCAAAAAGCCCCTGTGCTTCCTGCATTCCGGAGTGGCTATGGTACCAGTAGGTCCCGGACTGCCGAACCGGGAAGCGATAGGTGAACGCGCCTTTCGCAGGCACACCACCAAAACTGATGCCGGGGACCCCATCCATATTCGCAGGAAGTCTGATCCCGTGCCAGTGGATCGATGTCGGCTCACTGAGGCGGTTCTGGACCTCGAGGACCATGTCATCGCCTTCGCGCCAGCGGAGCGTCGGGGCAGGCGCGCTGCCATTAACGGTAAAGGCCCGTCCGATGCGTGAGCCGATCTGCCAGGGTCTTGTATCCACGGTGAGCGTATGGCGCGAGGTTGCGGTGGCAGGGATGGCGGAGGCATCGACAAGGGGCGACGCCGGGAAAGGCGCAGGGGCCCGGGTGCAGGCCGAAAGACCAAGGCCCGTCAGACCCGTGACAAAATGCCGACGGGACAGACCGGTTCCGGGGCGGGAACGCATAATCATCAGATAATTCCTGAGCGAGACAAGACGAGACCCGGGCATTGATCGGGTCTGTGAGGGTCAAAGCTTCAGGAGGTTCTGGGGGGTCTCAGATCGGGTGGAACCCTGTGCCCGAGCAACACGGACGATGTCCGCATATCGAAGCGCGCCTCGTCAGTCGCAAAGGACGCACTGAATGAGGTGCCCGGGGGGACAGAGAAGCAGGAAATGCAGGACATGGAGGGCAGACAAGTCGTCGTGCATCCATGGCCGTGCGAGGCCGGGTGAGGCGGGGCCTTCTTGTGTGGCTCCATGCAGTCGCCTTGACCGGACATCATTGCATTCGGCATGGCTGACATGCCGAGTGAGTGATGCGATGACGCGCACCCAACCCCTCCCGCCTGCGCAGGCAAGGCACCGCGCAGAACGAGGCAGAACGTCAGAACAAAGACGATCCAGAGGGACTGGCGAAGGCGCGGCATGGGATCCTTGATTTGCGGTCAGGCCTTAAATCTCTCAGAGCTGCGAGTTGATTGCAACAGCTTTGATCCCTAACTTCAGGGCGTCAACGCAGTGAAGAGGTATTTGAGATGAGCGGACTACTCCATTTTCAGGTCGACGGCATGTCCTGCGGCGGATGTTCAGGCAAGCTGGAGAAAGCACTCTCCGAAATTCCGGGCATTCAGGCCGTGACGGCGAGCCATGAGACGGGCGCTGTGACGGTTACGCTGGGGGAGCGTCCGCTGCCAAGAGCCACGATCGAGACAGTGATTGAAGAGACGGGGTTTGACGTCGTCCGGGACTGAGTCGGACTGACGGGGGCAGGCGCAAGATCATGTGTCGGCGAGCGCGGGGAGTGTTGTGAATGACCGTTCAAAGTCTCGATCTTGAAGTCACAGGGATGAGCTGCGCTGCCTGCGCCTCACGTCTGGAGAAAGTGCTCAACCGACAAACCGGGATCGAGGCGTCGGTTAATTTTGCCTCGTCCCGCGCGGTGATCGCGCGCAAGGCCGAAGCTCCCGATCTGGCGGCGATCGAGAAAGTAATCGAGAAAACCGGTTTTGGGCTCGTGCATGTGGACACGACGCTTCAGATTACCGGAATGAGCTGCGCTGCCTGCTCGGCCAGGGTCGAGAAGGTGCTGAACCGGCTCCCAGGAGTAGCGGCCTCAGTCAATCTTGCGACCGAGCGGGCGCAAATTCGGTATATTTCCGGCGCCGCGACGGAAGAAAAACTCGTTGCGGTAATCGAGAAAGCCGGATTTTCCGCGGCACCCGCGCGCGACGAAGTTCCCGGTTCAAATCCTGCTTCCGAGCAAAACCGTGCCTGGGTCGATCTCTGGCTGACCGCTGTGTTCTGCCTGCCGTTTATCGTCGAGATGAGCGGCATGGCCTTCGGTCAGCATGGCGTTGTCCCGATATGGATCCAGTGTCTCTGTGCATCGGTCGTGCAGGTCTATTCAGCGCGTCATTTTTACCGGAGTGCGTGGCACGCTTTGAGGACCGGCGCGGCGAACATGAATGTGCTCGTCTGTCTCGGCACGACCATCGCCTATGCCTTCAGTCTGATCGTCACACTCCTTGATCTTGATCTGCCTGTCTATTTCGAGGCGAGTGCTTTTGTCATCCTCCTGGTCTCGCTTGGGCGTCTGCTTGAGGCGAGGGCGCGTCACCATGCTGCGGCGGGGCTTGAGGCTCTGCTCAATCTGAAGCCTGAGACCGCCAATCGGGTTGAGGGGGAGGCAATCGTCACCTGTCCCGTGTCGTCTTTACGTAAGGGCGATGTATTTCTCGTTCGTCCGGGAGAGGCAGTGCCGGTCGATGGTGAGGTGATCGACGGCGAGACAGAGATCAATGAGTCGATGCTGACCGGTGAAGCCAACCCGGTCCTGCGCCGTCAGGGTGACATCATCTATGCCGGGACGCTCAATACGACGGGCGCAGTGCGGGCACGAGCCACGTCGCTCGGCAGCGAAACCGCTCTGGCCCGGATTGTGGCGCTTGTCTCAAAAGCGCAAGGGTCGAAAGCGCCGATCCAAAGAATGGCAGATCGCGTCTCGGCAGTTTTTGTGCCGACGATTATCATCATCGCGGTCCTTACGTTTTTGATCGGATGGGCTATCACCGGCAATGCAAGCTGGAGCCTTGTCTCAGCGATTTCCGTTCTTGTGATTGCGTGTCCCTGTTCCCTCGGTCTGGCCACGCCGACTGCCCTGATGGTCGGGACAGGGAAAGCCGCGTCTGCGGGTATTCTCTTTCGCAATGCCGAGGCGCTCGAGCGGGTACATCGACTGAATGTGTTGGCTTTCGACAAGACCGGGACTCTCACGATGGGGGCTCCTCGGGTGCACTCGCTTCATCCGGCTAACGGAGTCAGCTGTGATGAGCTCCTGGCCCTTGCCGCAGCTCTCGAACTGAACTCGGAGCACCCTCTCGGAAAGGCGATCTGTCGTGAGGCGCAGGAGAGAGGAATTGACCCTTCGGCGAAGATGGAGCGCTTTCGCGCGATCCCCGGTGGTGGCCTTGAGGCGTGGAGCGACGGGCGCCGCTATCTGGTTGGAACACCGGCGTTTTTGACTAACTCGGGCGTCGATACGACTCAGCTTCTGTCCTCGGAAGGGCCGGAGACAATTGCCTGTCTGGCGCGGGATGACGATTATCTGGGGGCGATTGGCCTCTCGGACCAGATTCGTCCCGAGGCCCTTCGGGTCATTGATGTGCTTCATAGGCAGGGCATTCGGTCCGTCATGCTGACAGGCGATACTCCCGTGATGGGGGAGGCGATTGCCCGGGAGATCGGTATCGATCAGGTATTCGCGGCCCTCAAACCTGAGGGGAAAGTCGATGCGATCGAGGGGTTGCGTCGGCCCGGGCAAGTTGTCGGTATGACGGGTGATGGCATCAATGACGCACCGGCGTTGGCCGCAGCCGATATCAGCATTGCGATTGGCTCGGGCTCGGCCGCGGCGATGGAGACTGCCGATCTCGTTCTGATGCGCTCGGATCTGCGGGCCATTCCGGACGCGCTGTCGTTGTCGAAGGCCACAGTCCGCAAGATCAGGCAGAATCTCGCTTTGCCTTCGGTTATAATCTTGCAGCAATTCCGCTGGCGGCCTGTGGCTATCTGAGCCCGGCGATAGCGGGGGGTGCCATGGCGCTGAGCTCGGTGTCGGTTGTCAGTAATTCCCTACTGCTCAATCGTTGGCAGTCGTCTGAAGCACCATACACTCCCCCCAGCGAGGATTAAGGCGGGTTGGCCAGCAGGCCCTTCGAGGTCGGGCTCAAAAATGCTTTCTGCTGCTGACATAGGCAGCGATCCCGGCCTCAAGAATAAAAACTCCGATCAGGAAAATATAAGCATATCTCGACTTCGGACTGTTTTTCTTCGTCAGCGGCTCGGGGTTATTCGATACAGCCCATGTCAGCGTTCCGAGCCATCCTGAGAACGTGAAGCCAGAGGCCAGGTTGACGAAAAACAATCTCCGATAATAACTCCGACGCATCACGACCGCGATGATCGTCGGAATAAAGTAAGCGACGATCAGAGACGCGATCAGGATAACTGTTTTTTCGCTCATAATGGCTCCCTCTAGCGAATGCTATTTCCGTGTCATTTGTTACGTCAAAATATCGTTCCATGAAATATTCGAAGGTTCAACAGATTTCCGAAGAGTGTGAGCTTTAAGGCTGCTGAAGTTGCGGCATTTTGATCGGGCGAGGGAAGGGGGTCGACGCAAGTCCTCGTCATATCGCTGCACATCCTTCGCCACTGATCATCCTGAATTCAGGGATGATGAGAATACACTCATACTGTTCTCAATTAAGTGATGTCGATTAAATATTAGAGAGGGTGGAATATCAAGTGCAGTAAGAAACTCACGCGACCGTCAGATTAATCTTCGGGTGATCCAGAGTGACTGTGCTTATGTTTCGTTTCTCTTGTTTCTTCTTGGCACCGAAGATCGTTTACCTATATTAGTAATTGTTGCTTTTATGCAACTGTATCGGTGTCTTGTGACGAAACTGGCGTTCTTGTAACCGAATGCCATTGCTTAACCGGTATTGTTTCTGCGACGGAAGAACATTGGCATCTGATAACTGATAAAGAATGGATAGCTTTTTACATGAAGTGTCATTCGATCCTCGCAAGAATTCTCGGGGCAACCGTTCTGACGTCGTCCTGGTGCGGTCTTCCTGCCGCGATGGCTGCGACGCAAACCCAATCTCACACACTTCCTGGCACTCATGCGTCCAAGGGCTCAGCGAAACAGACAAAGGTCCTCGTCAATGATGGCAGTCGCGCCGCTATTCCCACTGCGGTGCCGGCTGCCAAACCATCGGCACGCGCACGGACTCTTTCAAGCCGGGTGAGCGAGGGCGGGAGCGAGAACATCGTTGTGACGGGTTCCATGCTTCGCAGCTCGAACAACCAGAATGCCAATCCGGTACAGATCATCACTGCGAAGCAGATTCAGCAGACTTCAGCCACGACGCTCGGTGACTATCTTCAGCGTCTTCCCTCCATTGGCAGTGCGGGCGCGTCCAACACCCAGACCAATGGATTCAGTGGAGTTTCGTGCACGGATATCCGTAACCTGAGCTCGAAACGTGTTCTTGTCCTGGTCGACGGCAAGCGTGTCGCACAGGATCCCGGCGCCGCCTGCGTCGATCTGAACACGATCCCCATCGAGCAGATCGCGAGTGTCGAAATCCTTAAGGATGGCGGTTCAGAGCTCTATGGCGCCGATGCCGTCTCGGGTGTGGTGAACATCAAGCTGCGTCATGACCTGACAACAGGCGGCATGACCATTCGTGGTGGTATTACAGATCAGGGTGACTCACGCACCGGGCTCATCTCCGCTTATAAAGGCTGGAATTTCGATCACGACAAGGGAAACATCACCTTGTCTGGTCAGTATCTGACGCAGGGCCCGGTCATGCAGCGAGACCGCGATTGGTCGCGTCTCGTTCAGGCCTCGAACGACCCTGGCGTCGCCCCGATCTATGGTTCGGGATACACGGCAAATACGCGCGTGCTCAGCGGTCCCGGCGCCGGTCTGATTTCGAATGGAGACGGGTCGAGCTTCTCGAAATACACAGCGGCCAATCGCTATAATTACGGTAATAACCAGAGCCTCACCAATTACGTCCAGAACTCGGTTCTGTCCGGCGATGCCCATTACAAGTTCAGCGAGCACTTCAATATCTATGCGAATGTGCGCTACGCGCATAAGACAGCCGCAGCTTCACTGGCTCCGTCGCCCGTTGCCGGCTCGATCTATCCGTCACAGCTCTCCAACCCGCTGACTTTGCCTGCTGGGGCACCCTATAATCCGTTCGGTGTCGATGCCATCGTCCAGAAGCGTTATACCGATCTGGGCGATCGTCGACAGGAATACGCGACTGATAATTTGCAGATCACAGGCGGGATGAACGGCCTGATCACGCATAACTGGTACTACGATGCGTCAATGGGTTACGGCGTGAGCCAAGCGCGTTACGATACCAATAATATGGGTAATTACCGCCATATTCAGGAAGAATACGGTATTCGTCAGGTCGATCCGACCGACGCCAGCAGCGCCGTCGTCTACGACCCGAGCGTGTGTAAGGCCTCATCGGGATGCACGCTGCAGAACCCTTTTGCGCCGATGTCGCAGCAGGGAGCTTCTTACGCAAAGTTCAATCAGCACGATCATTCACAATATATGATCCGCGATTTCAACTTCCGTGTGAACAACGACAAGGTCGTCAAGATGCCGTATCAGCACGGTGGCGCTCTGGGGCTGGCTTTCGGGCTTGAACGTCGTAGCGAGCAGCTCAGCTATGCGCCCGATCCATTGGCAGTTAATGGCGATACGACTGGTAACACCCAATCTTATACGGGGGGCGGGTTTAACGCGACTGAGATCTATGGCGAGGCCAAGCTGCCTTTGCTACGCGACGCGTTTCTGGCGAAGGATCTGACGGTCGACGCGCAGGGTCGCTGGTCGCATTACAACACCTTCGGCAACACACAGAATTGGAAAGTCGGCATCAACTGGGCTCCGATCCGCGACATCCGGTTCCGCGCGACACTTGGCACGTCCTATCGTCAGCCTAATGTTTACGAGCTCTATCAGGGTCAATCGCTTGGCTATGCGGCGGCCAATGATCCTTGCGCGGGTGCCAGCAACCCGACAGTGGTGGCGACATGCATGAGACAGGGGATCAACCCTGCGACATTCGAAGTTGCCAATTCGGGTCAGGTGCCCTCCATCAGTGGTGGTAACCAGAACCTGCGTCCGGAAACGGGTCGCACCTATACGGTTGGCACCGTCATTACGCCACGCTGGATTCCGAACCTCTCTGCTTCGGTGGAATACTGGCATTACACGATCAAGAACGCGATCAACGCGGTCTCCGCGCAGTATGTTCTGGACTCCTGCTATTCAGGTTCTTCGCAGCAATATTGCTCGGACATCGTGCGGTCTTCGAACCAGCAGATCAATTATGTCAGCACGCTTTACGACAATCTGGGCGGCCTGAAGACCTCGGGCATCGATTTCGATCTCGATTATCGCTTCCGCATCAATCGCGAAAATACGCTGACCCTGTCGAACAATCTTCAGCAGATCGTCTCTTATCTGCAGCAGAACGAGCCGGGTGGATCATGGTATAACTATGCCGGGCGCTGTTTTTCCAGGGGTCTTCAGCGGTGGGTATGCCCAATGGTATCCCGCGCGTGACCAACTACACCACCGCGTCGTGGCAGCATAATGCCTTCACCTTCACCTACATGCTGCATTACACAGGCGGTATGGTCTGGAATGACATGTCGGTGGATCTGACACCAGCTACTGCGGGACAATGGCGGACACCGGGCATCTTCACGCATGACGTGACAGTGAACTACCGCTGGAACAAGTGGAACTTCGAAGCGGGTGTGAACAACATCCTCGATAAAAACCCGCCATTTGTTCTCGACACAGCGACGAATACCGCCAACGCAATCTATTCAGGCGCGATGATCGGACGTTACGTCTTCATGCAGGTCAATCGCTCGTTCTGACCTTTAGCATGGCCTGGCTGGAGATCTTCTCCATTCAGGCCAGACGCTCCTGACGACCGCAGGGTCGGCGTGCTCGGCTCAGCGAGTGCGGAGCGTCACATTGAGGGCGCCGCCTGCCTCTCTGAGTTCGACAGCGCAGTCCTCGAAGCTGGGCGGTCCATAATGGAGCGCCGGGTTTCTGGAGAAGCCGATCGGCTCTTTGGGAATCCCGAGGAAGGAGCGATCCAGCTTCGCATTGCCGTTGCGATCCTGATAGGCCTGAACCGCGTAGGTTCCTGCAGGGATGTCAGTGAAGCTGATGCTGACCTTGGGAGAGCTGGCCTTCACCTCACTGTTATAGTGGCAGGTTGGCTTCAGGAACTCGTCTTCGGTGCAGACAGCGACCCTAATTGTCCCCTGGTCGTCAGGGATGTTTTCGATGGTTGCTGTGACCGGACCGGCCAACGCGACGCCCGGCAGGACTACAAGAGAAAAAACGGTGCCAGCGAGCACATGCCTGAGGTGATGCAAGTCAAGTGTCATAATAACGTCCTTTCCACGAAACGGGGCGCCCGGCGAGGTGACGCAGGCGTGCGTGACACTGGATCCAGAGAAGAATAAACGTCCCAAAAGGGCTTGCGAGCACGGTACGAAAGCCTTGTTTACACCTTAGCGCAACGAGCAACCGGAAAAGAAGGCTTGCAGAACGTGCAAGCCAGATGACCGGAGACGAGCGCATGAGGAAAGGCAGAATATGCCCACCTCCGAGCAGAAGGGTCCACACCGGGAGCGCAACCGGACCAGCCAGGCCTTCCGTGGCGTTTTTCATCAGTCCGGCATAGACTTCGCTACCGTTTCGGTACATGCGGCAGGATGCCAGATCGGTCGCATCAACAAGATTTGTGCGATACCCGCCATCTCTCATCCGACGAGCCAGCGCCAGGCCATCGTGAAGACGGGCCTTGATGGCGCCGTGCCCCCCGATCTTGCGATAGGCGTCTGACTCGATCAGGATGAGCTGCCCACATGCTGCTGCCATCTTTGGCTTTCGTCCCTTGTCGAGCGACGCAGGAAGATAGCCAAACAGCAGAGCGTTGATGAACGGCAGAAGCAGCCACTCCATCGGGGTGTTCATCACCTGTCTTGGCACACCGCTGACAAAAGAGGGGAACTCGGTTCTGCGAATATGTGCCATGAGGCGGGAGAGCGCATCCGGTGCAAGACGGACATCAGCATCGATAAAGAGCATCCAACGCTGGCTTGCTGCCCCAGCAAGTTGCGCACAGGCATAGTTCTTCCCGCCCCAGCCGAAGGGAGCTCTCCCCCTGCGAGAAGCCGAATGCGCGGGTCATGAAACGCCTCTACCCGTGCCCGGGTATCGTCTGTCGAGCGGTCGTCAAGGACGAGAATTTCCCGAACCCAGTCACGGTTCGCCAGAATGGACTCAAGGGCGTCGTCGATCTGCGCACCTTCATTTCGCGCAGGGATAAGAACAGAGATTCCTTCAACGTCACCAGGAGCCTCTGCCGGTGCGCGGCCAAGCGCGCGGAGGTTGAGCGCGTCATGACGAGAGGCAGCAAGGCGAGCCCTGCAATGACTGTCTCACCGCTCTTCCGAAGGAGAGGGCTAGCGATCAGCATGGTTCGGATCATAGGGCCGCCGTTTTAAAAATGCCGAAAAATGTTGGATTTTTCCGTAAAGACCGCCCATCCCGACTGATCCTCTCAGCAAAATGGTGAAAGCGGTGTCCTGCCGCGCGACGACGAGGCGCGTGAGTGCGTCTGCAGTCGATTCCAGAGCTTTGCTCAAATGCTGGTTAAGCTCGGCAATGCTATGGCCTGTCGGATAGATCGTCTCTCCAAACTTGACCGAGACGATGGGACGGTTTTCCGAGCCAAAGCTGTAATCGAGGGCGACGGGAATGATGGCCGTTCCGGGTGAACGGGCTGCAATATGGGCCAGTCCGGGTCGCAGCCGGATCGGGCGAAGGCGCGTGTCTGAAAACTCGCCCTGACCGGTGATCCAGAACGTTCCTCCTGAACGGAGAATCTGCTGTGAAGCAGTCAGGAAGCTACGTATCGAGCCATGAGAACGGGCGTCCAGTGGGAGAAAACCCGCCTTTTGCAGAAAGGGATAGCGCTTGACCGCAGCCGCGTCGATGGGGCCAAAGCCCGGCCGGTCGGTAAAGAAGTGATCTTGAAGAAGCGCAAAGATGGCCGGGTCCCACCAGGAGGGATGGGTGGCATAGAGGAGGATCCCGCGTCCTCTTTCGATCTGCGGAAGCTTTCCACAATACCTGACGCACTCGAAGCTGCGTTTGACGCGATGCTTCAAGGCGCGCGTGACCCAAGGCGTCAGGAAGGGCGATCTGCCGAAAGCCCTTGCGGGATCAGACGGCACGAGCATGCAGGGTCTGGGCAGTCTCCTTGCGGTCGCTGTCCAGGCAATCTGCGGCAATCCAGCCAGACATGAGGCCATCGGCATCCCGGGCCCGGGATGGGCGCTTCCGCCAGCCAGATAGAGCCCCGCGAGCTCCCCCGAGCGATTGGCAGGCTTGAACCCGCCGGAAAGACGACCGTGACTTGCCAGACCGTAGATGGCACCCGCCTGCGGCGCATAGCGGGTATGGATGTCCATTGGCGTCAGATGATGTTCGCTCACAATGCGTTCTTCGATATCGGGCATCCCGCCCGCCTTCTTGAGCTTGTCCAGAATTACCTGACGGTAGCCGGGGAACATCTCGGTCCAGTTCTGTCCCGGACGCAGATAAGGCGTATGGACGAGCACATAGAGCGCTTCGCCCCCATCGGGGGCTGTCTGCGGCTCGGTGCGCGATGGTGCCGCCAGATAGCAGGTCGGATCCGGGGCTGGTTCACCGTGCTTATAGATGGCATCGAACTCTTCTTCTGGGTCACGGGAGAAGACGAAGTTATGGTGGGCCAGATGGTTATAGGCCCGATTGAGCCCGAGGTAGAGAACGACGCCCGAGCATGCCGGTTCGCGGTGTTTCCATTGCCGTTTGAAACTGCGCACGGCACGCGGCGCAATCTGGGCGTCGACCAGTTCCCGCATGGTTCGCACAGAGTCCATATTGGAGATGACGGCTGACGCGGCAAAGGTGTCGCCCTGCTCGGTAACCACCCCACGAACCCGCTTTGAATCATGGACAAGACGCGTGACACGGCTGTTTGTCTTGAAGACGACGCCGTTTTCCTCGGCCATGCGGCGTAATGCCTGCGGCACTGCACGCGTGCCACCGATTGGGTACCAGATGCCCTCATCGACCTGCATATGGGCGATTCCTGTCAGGACAGCCGGCGCTTGAAGCGGGTTCGACCCGACATATTGTGTGAAATGGTCGAATACCTGAGCGGCTTGCGGGTTAGAGATGCGTTTGCGGATCTCTCGGCCCAGAGTGGAATGCATCCTCAGTGCGAGGACATCACGCATCGTATCGGGCGCCATGGCCTCGCCGATCTTGATCGTATCACGAAGCCCACCGACGGACTTCCAGAACACAAAGCGTCGGGAGATCTCATGCAATTTCTCGCTCATCGCGAGAAGTGCCTCATAACCCTTACCGTCGCCACGATGACGCTTTTCAAGCTCGGCAGCCATCTGGGGAATGTCTTCGACGAGATCGAGAGGGGATCCCTCATCGAAGAAGCAACGCCATTGCGGGTCAAGACGACGCAGATCGAGCCGTTCATCGAGGCTGAGGCCTCCCTCGGCGAAGATGCGTTTGAGGACCGAAGGCAGCGTCAGAATGGTCGGCCCCATATCGAAGCGGTAGCCATCCTGACTCAGTTCCGCGGCCTTGCCACCCGTCCAGTCATTGGCTTCCAGAACGACGACCTTGTGCCCTCTTGCGCTGAGGGTGCAGGCTGCGGCCAGCCCGCCAAGTCCTGCTCCAATAATGATAACCGGCGCGTGTTCAGACGATGTTGTCATGACGTAATCCCTTTGGAAGGGCCCTCATCCACGCGAGCACTCGGGCATGAGGGTGAGGCCGGGTGTCGGCATTTCGGCGATTGAAGCGGGCATCTTTGCCAGATCTCTGATGACAAGGTCGGCGCTGATGCGAGCCCCTTCAAAGATGACGGGAAGACCGCTGCCAGGATGGGTTCCACCGCCGGCAAGATACACGGAGCCGACATCCTCATAGCGGTTATGAGGGCGGAGATGCAGCATCTGATCGAGCGAGTGGGCGAGGTTGAAGACGGCACCCCGATGGACGTCGTATTCTTCCTGCCAGTCCAGCGGGGTGACGGTCTTCTCGACCATGATGCGGTCTTCGATCTCGCCGAATCCAGCATCGCGCAGGCGATTGAAGACGATCTGCCTCGCCTCCTGAGTTGCTGCTTCGTCCCATTGATAGCCGCCTTCGCGCAGATTGCCGACGGGCATCAGGACGTAAAGCGCTGTGCATCCCTCTGGCGCCAGGGTTGGATCGGTGACACAGGCGTTCTGAACGTAGAGTGAGGCGCGAGGTGAGAGAATTTTGCCCGCCTCGATCTCGGCGAAATTGGACTGGTAGTCGCTCGACAGGAAGATCGTGTGATGTCCCTTGCCGGGCATGGTTCCGCGCAAACCCAGATACATCATGAAGGTGGAGCAGGAGTATTTCTTGCTCGCGAGTGCCTCATTGCTCCATTTGCGACGTGATGTGTCGGGAAGGAGCTTCTGGATCGTACGGGCAAAGTCGCCGTTGACGATGACCGCATCGGCAGACTGCGTCCCCTCTGACGTCTTGAGACCAACGGCTTTACCGTCTTTGGTGACGATCGTCTCCACGGCCGTGTTCAGGCGGATCGTTACCCCAAGGCTCTCGGCCGCTTCGGTCATGGCGGCCATCACGGATCCAGTCCCGCCTTCGGGATGATAGATGCCGTATTCGTGCTCCATAAAGCTCAGGATTGTGAAGAGCGACGGGCAGCGATAGGGCGACATGCCCAGATATTTGCTCTGAAAAGAGAAGGCGAGGCGGGTGCGCGGGTTTTTGAAATACCGCGACAGATCCTTGTCGATCGACGAGAAGGGCGAGAGCACCGGCAGAGCACGCAGCATGTCAGGCTTGAGCAGGTCACGCCATGAATTGAACGGTCGCTGCAGCGGCGCGATGAATCGTGCGAACTTGCCTCGGTTATCTTTCAGAAAGCGCCTGACCTGGCGAGAATCCTCGGGCGAAATCTTGGCAATTTCAGCTTCCAGCCGTGTCGGGTCGGTAGTCAGGCCGAGCCGGGGACCATCCTCGAAGACGAGATCATAGAGATGCTTGAGGCGCGTGAGTTTGACCATCCGGTCAAGATCGAAGCCGCAGCGTGTGAAAATCTCCCGAAGGATCTCGGGGTAAAGAAAAAAACGTCGGGCCGGTGTCGAAGCGGAAGCCGTCGATTTCCATAAAAGCCGAGCGTCCACCCGGCTGTGAGGCTTTTTCATAGACAGTGACTTTGGCGCCTGCGTGAGCAAGAAGCATTGCTGCAGCGAGCCCACCTGGGCCAGCCCCGACAATCGCAACTTTTTTTGAAGCGAGAGAAGACGAGGCAAGCTGGGATGCCGGCGGGAGGGAGGGGGCCATCAGGCGAGAATTCCTTCCAAGGATTAGCCGCTACCGGAATGTTCCGGTCAGGCCGCGCCGCGTCAGAGGCGCATGGTCAGACCGGAGGATCGTTTCAAGGCGCATGACCGGTCGATGCGCCGAAACTCTGCACATCTTCAAGAACGGATCGTGATCGATGGGGTTTCGGTTCGTCAAGGTTTTATCTGCTGTGCCAGCGCCTTACGCGTTCGATAAGATGCAAGGCACCGCGCCTGCGGATGGCGATCGATGCAGGGCGGGTCATGGCCAGCAATCCCTCGCGCCCCCGCGTCACGCCATAGCCACTCGACTTGGCGCCACCGAATGCGAGGCGTGGGTCTGCGCTAGGTACGATGAGATCGTTGATTGTGATGGTGCCCGCCGGAAGGTGGCGCGCGAGCGCTGTCGCTTCGTCTTCATTGCCGAAGATACTGGCGCCCAGGGCGTGCTTCGCCTGCCTTTCGAGAGCAAGTGCCTGATCCATGTCCGTCACGCTGATCAGAGCGAGCCACGGGGCAAAGAGATCGATGTCCACCAGGTCAGTGTGTTTTGCGTCCAGGACGAAAACCGTCGCTCCGCCTATGAGGATGGCTTTTCCACCGGCAGCGATGACGCGGCTCAAGAGAGCATCCAGAGCCGGGTTAGGCGCAGTCTGATCTCGCAGAGGTGCTTTCTTCAGCAAAGAGATGAGCCGCGCTTCGAGCGCGTCGCGCCGCGTTTTCTCAACGAAGACACGTCGCGGTGCGATGCAGGTCGCGCCCTGTTTGAGCGAGAGGCCGAAATGCAGGGCTCGCGTCACAAGCGAGAGCGAGCCGGAGGGTAACACGTACACGGGATCAGCCCCGGAGAGCTCCATGATCGTGGGGGTGAGATTATCCGCTGCTGCGAGAGCGACCTGACGCCCCGTGTTGGCAGAGCCGGTCAGAACGATGAGATCGACATCCGCCCGGCAGGCCTCGGGGCCGGCGTCTTCCGGCAGTATTTGCAGTGTACCGTCAGGGAGGCCGGATTGTGCGAGCAGACTGGCGAAATGTGTCAGCACGGCCGTCCGTCCTGGCGCAGGCTTGAGCGCAACGGTATTGCCCGCGACCAGCGCCTGCAGGGTCTGGATGCCAGCGAGCATGAGGGGATAATTGCCCGGTGCAAGGATAAGAACGACACCCAGCGGCTTTCGCGTTACGGTGGTCTTGACGCCCCAGAGCCACAAAGGTCGGTTCACGACGCTAAGCGCTTTGTCTCTAAGAAGTCTGGAAGAGGCTCGCTCTAAGAAGCGTGTCGCCGAGAGGAGAGGAAGCAGTTCTGCGGTGACGATATCGAACGCTGATTGATCTTTGATGCGGGATGTAAGGTCGGCGATATTAAAAAGAAGAAGTTTTCTGAGGCGTTTCAGAAACAGGATACGCTTTCGTACCGGTACCTGAGCCCATTCTTCTTGATACTCGCGAAGTGAATTGATCTGGTGTGTCAGAGCGTCGGACTGTTTTTCAGATTGCTGCCTAAAATCAGGCACGCCGTTGATCATGATCGTCTCACTGCTTCGATGGGAGGACGAAACAGTGGGAGCAGAAAAGAGTTTCATAAGCGGTAGGAGTTCTTGGCTTAACGTTATTCGGTCGCCGTCGGAGTCCAAGTGACTCCAGCAGGCTGTGCTCTGACGTCGCGAAGGTGTGCGACAGCAATATGTCCGGATGTTGATCTATGGGCCCGGAGATTTGAGAATAAGTATCGGAGTTCGTATGTGTAACCGACCGACACCCATAATAAAGCCTCAATAAATATTTATTTTCCCTCAGAGTCGTCATCGACGATAATCAGATCGTATCATTGTTTATACCCAGTTAAGCGAAGGGATATATTTCTCCTTGAATCAGAAAAAATTAGCTTTCGTTCTTGCTGCTACAAATAACCTTCTGTTCGCGGCCGCAAATACAGCGATTAGTCTTAATAAGTATTTCACAGCTTGTCCGTTCGATATCATCTTATTTAGCGATGATATTTCTGAGAGCGATCGAGAGGCACTGGAGAGCATAGACAACGTTTCCGTGCGTCGCTTCGATGTAGAAACCTACAGGGAAACGGTGTTGAAAAACTGTTCCGAGGACTCTCGTTTTGTGCGTAACGAAAAGCACTTGATGCTCTCGCCCATTTTGAGGTTTTTAGTCTGTTAGACACCTACAAAAAAACGGCCTGGCTGGATATCGATATGCTTGTCCAGAGGAACCTTAACGAGATTGTAGATTTTCAGGGTCTGGTCATGACCGAAGACTACCCTTGGACAGTTGGTGACAATTTTCTGCAGCCTGTTCCAGGCTTCAACATGCGGACTCCGTCTGTCTGTTCAGCATTCATCGTTGTGGACGATTCAGTTGGAAACCACAGAGAAATCTACGAATGGTGCCACGAAGCTGTCGTCCGTCATGCAGCTCTCTTGAAGCTTGGCGATCAACCGATTTTCAATCTGGCGTTGCAAAACTTCAGTCTTCGCCCAACTCTCGTCCCGACAGAAATCTGGCAATGCATGCCAGAGCGGGAAACTGCCATCATGGCGAGGGTTGTCCATTTCGGTGGAGACGAAAAAATCTGGAAGAGCGAGGCGTTGCTCGCTCTCTTCAGTGAGTGGTACCGAAATCATCTGGAGTGGCTGAATCTCGGAGGCGGTGGAGCGGAAGTCTCGCTGTCTGTGTGCCTGCCGTTTCGTGAACTTAAGGAACGCGAGATGCTTCTGGAAGCAAGCGATCACTTCAAGGAAAAGCTCAGGAGCCAGGATATGATGGATCGACTGATCCACATTGAAGATAAGGTCAACACGCTTCTGGCACGTGAATAAGGACTCACGCTTTAGACGGAGCCTTCGAGCACGCAGGAGAAGCCTTCCCTGTCGTGCTCGAGCGGTCTCATTTGGTCTGTGATGTGAAGGTGCCGCGCAGATGCTCACCGTCCAGGGAAAGAGTCCGCGTTGAGGCCTACGGGCCGTCTGAGCGGCGTGGACAGTTCTCTCTACCGACACGGTAAAGTGGCAGAAGACCCTTTCTCGACCCATCCGGATCTTAGAAGGTTTGGAAGTCAGGCCGGGTAAGGCACCCGGCCTCGTCGAGAGTGTCAGATAGCGGCAAGAAGAGCCTTTGTCAGTTCGGCGGTTCCGGTTTCACCGCCGAGGTCGCGCGTGCGCACGCCGTCGACGCGAATGACGCGGTCGATGGCGCTGTCGACGCGGCTCGAGAGATCCTGACGGCCGACATGAGCAAGCATCATGCTTGCGGCCATCAACATGGCAAGCGGATTGGCAACGCCTTTGCCTGCAATGTCAGGAGCCGAGCCATGAACCGCTTCGAAGATCGCGGCATTGGGGCCGATATTGGCACCAGGAGCCATGCCCAGACCACCGACGAGACCCGCTGTCAGGTCGGACAGGATATCGCCAAAGAGGTTGGTGGTGACGATCACATCATACTGCCAGGGATCGGTCACGAGCTGCATGGCGCAGGCATCGACGATACGTTCCTCGACAGCGACCCTGCCTTCATATTCCTTCGCGATCTTGCGACCTTCCTCGAGGAAGATACCGCTGAAGATCTTGAGGATGTTGGCTTTGTGGACCAGCGTGACCTTCTTGCGACCGTTTGCCACGGCGTAGTCAAAGGCAAAGCGCACGATACGGGCGCATTCACGACGGGAATTGAACCCTGCGCCGTAGGCAAGACCCTTGGGGTCGTCGCCTTCTGGCAGGTAATGTTCCATGGCGGCGTAGAGGCCTTCGATGTTCTCACGCACGACCACCAGGTCGATCTTGTCGAAGCGACCGCCCGGCACGACCGTCCTCGTAGGACGCAGATTCGCGTATAGACCGAATTCTTGACGCATGGTGACATTGACGGATTTGAAACCAGCGCCAACCGGCGTCGTCAAAGGGCCCTTGAGAGCAAGGCCGGTCTTGCGGATGCTGTCCAGCGTCGGCTGGGGCAGCGGAGCGCCGAACTTCTCGATCGCGCCGAGACCGCCGGCCTGATGGTCCCACTCGAGCGGCGCTCCGATTTTCGTCAGGATTTCGACGACCGAAGCGGTGATCTCGGGACCGATACCGTCGCCTTCGATAAGGGTCGCGGGGATCATGTGATCAGCCATTCTGTCTTTCCTTTGTCAGTTCGTGATCGGCGCGCAGGCGTCGACGAGCCACTTCCGGTCCTGCTCGTCCAGAAGCGGTCCGATATGCGCGAGCGTATCCTCATGATAGGCATTCAGCCAGCGCAGCTCTTCAGGTTCCAGTAACGATGCCATGATCAGCGTGCGATCGAAGGGAGCGAAACCCAGGACCTCGAATTCGAGGAAGGGCGTTCTCGTTGTCACGGCGGACGGACGAACGAGAAGCAGGTTTTCAAGCCGGATCCCGTATTCGCCCGGCAGATAATATCCGGGCTCGTCGGACACGATCATGCCTGCGGCAAGCGCTGTCGGGCGTGGCACGGCGCTGATGTTCTGCGGTCCCTCATGCACGGACAGATAGCTGCCGATACCGTGACCTGTTCCATGGTCATAATCGAGTCCGGCCTGCCAAAGCGCATAACGGGCAAGCGCATCGAGGCGGTGTCCTGTCGTGCCAGCCGGGAAGCGTGCCCGCGCAAGGGCGATGTTGCCTTTGAGAACGCGGGTAAAGGCTTCGCAGAGTGCCGGTGGCGGGGCATCCGGTCCGCTCCACAGAGTGCGCGTCACGTCGGTCGTCCCGGCGTCGTATTGCCCGCCACTATCGATCAGATAGACCTGATTGGGTTGCAGAACGCGATCTTCTCCGGGCAGCGCACGGTAATGGGGCAGGGCCGCATTCGGTCCCACTGCAGAGATCGCGGGGAAACTTTCGCCATGATAATCCGGAGCAGCAGACCGATAGGTATCGAGGATGTCCGCAAGCATGGTCTCGCGAAGACCCGTCCCTTTGCTTTCGACGAAACGCAGGAAGCGGCACAGTGCGGCTGAATCCGTCAGATGCACCTTGCGGGCGCCATTCTGCTCTGTGTCATTCTTGCATGCGCGGGGCAGGGCGCAAAGATCGGGACCACGGGCCAGTTCCGCTCCGGCCTCCGTAAGGGTCTGGATGAACCAAAGCCCGGTCTGGGCTGGGTCGAAGCGCACGACGCGACCACTGAGTGCTTGCAGACGCTCAGAAAGGGCCTGAGGCGGCAAAACAGAGACTTCCTGGAAAGAGGCCGCAGCGGCGGGGCTCACGCGGGCCGCGTCAACGAAAACCTCCAGAGAGGCGTTCTGGTGCAAAATGCCGAACGCAAGGATGACCGGCGTGTGGGGCACATCATCGCCACGGATGTTGAGCAGCCAGGCGAGTGACGTCGGGTCGCAGACGAGCATCGTCTGCTGACCGGCCTTGTCGAGCTCGGCAGCGAGCTTCTGGCGCTTGGCGAGACTGCCTTCACCGCTGAACGCATCCTCCTGAAAACGCACCTCGCTCTGAGGGGGGGCGGGTTGATCCGTCCAGGCTGCATCGATCGGATTGCGGTCCATGGCCACGAGCTCAAGGCCCGTGTTACTCAGGGAGGCGACAAGCACGTCACTGACAAGCCTGGGATCGTACCCGATCTTGAGTCCCTTGCCATGAGCGGCCAGCCACTCACGGGGGGGCTCCTTCGTGATATGAAGGCGTTCCCACTGGTCGGATTCCACCTGATCCTCAAGCTGGCTGGTGTAGCGTCCGTCCGAGAAAACAGCGGCCTTGTCACGCAGCAGAATGGCCATGCCGGCGCTTCCGGTAAATCCGGTCAGCCAGGCGAGGCGTTCGGCATAGGGCGCGACATATTCGCCCATGAACTCGTCTCCTCGAGGCAGGATAAATCCATCCACGCGGCTGGCCTTGAGTTCTTGACGGACAAGGGCCTGACGATTGGCGAGGGGAATGCTGCTCATCGTGCGATCTTTCACTTCTGGTCCGGGAATCAGGGGCTCTCGAAAAGCCGGTACATGAATATCAGGTCGAGCCATCGCCCGAATTTGCGCCCCATCTGAGGCAAGGGGGTGCTTTCGCTGAACCCCGCAGCACGATGCAGGGCGATGGAGGCGGAATTGCTCGCCGTGATGGCGCCAACCAGCACGTGCATGCCCGCTCCTTCAGCATGGGCGACCATGGCGTCAAGAAGTCGCCGACCGATGCCCTGCCTCTGGGCCTGCCGGGAGACGTAGATCGAATGCTCCACGGTGCGCGCATAGCCTTCATAGGCCCGGAAGGGGCCGTATGAGGCGAAACCGAGGATAACGCCCTCGGAAACCGCGACGACGACGGGAAAGCCGTTCGCCTGGCGGTCAGCCATCCAGGCTCTGCGCTCATCGAGACTGCGCGGTGACGTGGCCCAGATGGCCTCCGACGTCTCGATGGCGTCGTTTGTGATCGCCAGGATGGCTGGCAGATCGTGTTTTGTCGCGTCGCGCAGCTCAACCACGGCGGCGGAGAACCAGCGTGGACCACTCGCCTTCATAATACTGCTTTTCGAGCACCAGGCCCTGTCGGCGATGAGCAGCAAGCACCATCCGCGCCTGAGTGGTCAGAAGACCGGCGAGAATGACCGTCCCGCCCGGTGCGAGATGATTGGCGAGGGAGCGCGCCATCTTGCAAAGCGGGCGGGCCAGAATATTGGCAAAGACCAGGTCATAAGGGGCTTTTGCCCTGACGGCGGGGGTAAGCCAGCCATTACCGAGGCGCGCATCGATCTGCGGGCCGATGCCGTTTAGCGTGGCATTGCTGGCAGCGACACGCACCGACCACGGCTCGATATCGACTGCCAGAACGCGCTTGCGGAAAAGCTGCGCCGCCGCCATGGCCAAAATGCCCGAACCGCATCCCATATCCAGAATACGGGCGGCTTGCGCCAGGCCATCTCCTCGAGCGCGCGAAGGCAGCCCCGTGTCGATCCATGCTCGCCAGAACCGAAGGCAATGCCGGCATCTAGCGTGATGGTGAGGCGGTCGCGCTTATGGCTCGGCGTCAGATGTGTGCCGCGTATGGCGAAACGCTTGCCGACATTCTGTTGGGGAAAGGCTTCATAGGTGCGGGCCAGCCAGCCCTCGGCCTCGGTGCGCTCGCGGATCAGTTCGGCATCCACGCCTGTCATCAGGCGTGCCAGCGTCAGAGCGCGGTCGAGCTCTTCCTCACCGTAGCCGACGTCTTTGACACCTTCGACACGCCAGATGTTCTGGTCTTCATTGGCTTCGAAAATGCCGACCGTGGTGCAGACTGTCAGCATGGCCTGTTCGAAAAGAGGCACGGCCTCATCGGCAACGGTGACGGAGATGGTTTCGAGTGCCGAAGCGTGTCGTCTGGATGCGCTCACGAGACCTGTTCCACAAAATGGGCCATGATGCGTTTTTCGCCTGCCTTTTCAAAGTTGATATGAAGCCGATCGGATTCGACGCCCAGCACTGTGCCATAACCGAATTTCTGATGGAAAACGCGCGCTCCAATGGCGATGTTATGCGAGGCATCGGGTAGCACGTCGGTAACACGCGGAGAGGGGCGACCATAGCTGCCCCGTGAACTGGACACGGGGCCCGAGGCGAAGATCGATGTCTGCGCTGCGGCCTGACGCCGCTCCTGCATGGCCTGACCCGTATGTTCGACCGTCTCGGAGGGGATTTCCTCAATGAAGCGGCTTGGCACTGAGTCCTGCCAGTTGGCATAGATGCGTCGACGTGCTGCGTGGATGATGATCGCCCGTTTGCGCGCGCGCGTGATGCCGACATAGGCCAGCCGGCGTTCTTCCTCCAGACTTTTGAGACCGCCTTCATCGAGACTGCGCTGGGAGGGAAATACGCCTTCCTCCCAACCGGGAAGGAAGACCGTGTCGAACTCCAGTCCCTTGGCGCCATGCAGTGTCATCAGACTGACGGTGTCGAGATTGGCCTTGTCCTCGGTCTCCGTGACGAGAGCCACGTGTTCGAGAAAACCCTCAAGCGTTCCGAAATCGCCGATAGCGCGTAGCAGTTCCTTGATATTGTCGAGCCTGCCCGGTGCTTCGGGCGTCTTGTCGTCGCGCCACATCTGCAGATAGCCGCTCTCCTCGAGCAGCTGCTCGGTCGCCACGACATGACCCTCGGTCTCTCGTGTCTCGCGTGCGCGCCGGAAGGCCTCGATCAGGCTTGCCAGAGCCTCGCGGCCCTTGCCTTTGACCACGCCAGTCTCAAGCGCATGGGCAACACCTGCGCTGAGCGGTGCATTCAGCGTTCTGGCTTCATGGTGGAGCTTCTGCAGCCCCGCCGCGCCGACACCGCGTTTGGGCACGTTGATGATGCGTTCGAAAGCGAGATCGTCTGCGGGCTGCGCCAGAACACGCATATAGGCCATGGCATCGCGAATCTCGGCGCGCTCGTAAAAGCGCAGACCACCAACGACCCGATAGGGAAGACCCAGTGTCAGAAAACGCTCTTCGAAGGGGCGTGTCTGGAAGCCCGCCCGCATGAGTATGGCAATCTGCGAAAGGGGGTGACCCTCGGCGCGCAGACGCTCGATGGCGCCTGCCGCGATACGGGCTTCCTCATCCGAATCCCAGGCGCTGATGATCTGCACCTTTTCGCCCTGCGCGTCGTCTCGGCCGGGACGAAGCGTTTTACCCAGGCGACCCGAATTATGGGCGATCAGACCGGAAGCGGCAGCCAGGATCTGGGCGGTGGATCGGTAGTTGCGTTCGAGACGGACGACTTTACAGCCGGGGAAATCCTTCTCGAAACGCAGGATATTTTCAATTTCGGCGCCGCGCCATGAATAGATCGACTGATCGTCATCACCCACACAGGCAATATTGGCCGGGCCGTGCTCGCGTTTGGCCAGAAGCCGAAGCCAGAGATACTGGATGGTGTTCGTATCCTGATACTCATCGACCAGAATGTAACGGAAAAGCCGGTGATACTGAGCGAGGACATCGGGCTGGGTGCGTAGGATCTCGAGCGTGTGCAGCATGAGATCGCCGAAATCGCACGCATTTACTGCCTTGAGGCGGTCCTGATAGGCCGCGTAAATCTTGCGCGCCTGACCGCCCGCGAAATCCGTATCCTCAGCGGCGGTCACCTGTTCGGGGGTCAGTCCCCGGTCTTTCCAGCGCTGGAAAATTCCGAGCAATGCCTGAGGCGGCCACCGCTTGGTATCGAGACGATAAGGCTCCATGATCTGGCGCACCAGACGGATCTGATCGTCGGTGTCGAGGATGGTAAAGCCGGTCGTTAGCCCGACATACTCGGCGTGACGCCGAAGCATACGCGCGCAGAGGGCGTGAAAGGTGCCGAGCCACAACCCATCGATGGTTTCGCCGAGCAGGGCCCCGATACGCTCGCGCATCTCCCGGGCCGCCTTGTTGGTGAAGGTCACAGCCAGAATCTGATAGGGGCGCGCGCGCCCTTCGAGCAGGATATGGGCAAAACGTGTCGTCAGAACACGTGTCTTGCCAGTGCCGGCTCCCGCGAGAATCAGAAGCGGCCCTTCGGTCGTTTCAATGGCCTCTCGTTGCTCCGGATTGAGCCGGTCGAGATACTCAGGGGAGGAGGGTGAGATGAGGGATTGCGTCACCGGTTCGATATAGAATGTAATGGCGTTATGGCCAAATCCTCATTTCCGACCCGAGAAAAGAACCTGCTGAAAGGAACTGGCCCTCACGGTCATCGGGAGCGGATGCGTCATCGTGTGCTGACGCAGGGGGCAGAGACGCTGGCCGATTACGAAACATTGGAAATGCTGCTTTATTACAGCGTGCCGAGACGGGACACCAAGCCATTGGCAAAGGCGCTTCTGCACCGGTTTGGGAGCCTCGCCGGGGTGTTTGCCGCCTCTGGCAAGGACCTCCTCGCCATGGGGTTACGGGAGCAGGCTGTCCTGCTGCTGAAATTCCCGCCCGTTGTCGCAGATCGCCTTGCCCTGGCTGAGGATCGATTGCGCCCAAGGCTGAGTGGTTGGGAGCAGCTTTGCGCCTATCTTTCTGGCGCGATGACAAGTGCGGTGCCCGAGCAGTTTCGCTTGCTCTATCTCGATAACCGAAACCGCCTTCTCGCCGATGAGCCAGTCGATGATTTTGCCTGCACGGCCCCGATCTTTCGTCGCGCTCTGGCGCTACAGGCTGTGGCGTTGATCGGCGTTCAGAAAACGCTCGCCAGCTTTCATGCCACAACCTCGCCTCTCAAACTGTTCGCCGGGCGTCTGAGCCAGGAGGCGGGCGCGCTGTCGATGATCCTGCACGATGTCGTCATCGTCTCCGAGAGGCGCTCCCCCCTCAGCCTGAGGCAGAAAGGTTTGTTTTAGATCTCGTGACTTAGAGGCGAGAGAGCGCCTGAAATTGTCCCCTGATGGCGGCGGCAAGCCCATCAGGCGTTTCGACAAGAAGATCCGCTCCTGCCTCGGTCAGCTCCTCGACACCGCCATAGCCCCAGAGGACGCCGAGCCCTCTCAGCTTGTTCGCATGCGCACCTGATATGTCGAAGCGCCGGTCGCCGATCATGAGCGTACGGTGGGGCGCGAGGCCTTCTTCGGCGATGATCCGGGCAATCATCTCAGGCTTCTCGCCGCCGCTATCATTATCGGAAGCCCCGTGGATCGCGTCGAAACATGTATCGAGGCCATGCTCCGTCAGGATCTGACGGGCCAGAAAGGCTGGCTTGGAGGTGGCTGTGAAAATACGGATCGGTGACCGGGCGAGATCGCGAAGCAATTCCGCCATCGCAGGGAATACAAGTGTCTGAAAGCGCCGTCTCGTCATAGAAGCGACGATAGAGTGTGATGGCTTCGTTCACCCGTGTCTCTCCGTAGGCGCTGATCACCTCGGCCATAAGTTCGGCAAGTGGTGGCCCGACGACCCAAGTCAGGTCGATCGATAAATCCGGCTTGTGTCCAAGCGCCGAAACCACTTTGTGGAGTGTTTCGATAATACCGATGCGGGAGTCGATAATTGTCCCGTCAAGATCAAATAAAATAGAATGATCACTCGTATAATTATCAAACTCTGACATAATTCTCTCGATGGACCAAGGCGGAGAAGCCGTTGAGGAAAGTAAAGCACACTAACGGCGTCAAGAACCAGAAGAAGGAACCTTCTGGTGACGGATCGGACATTTCTTCACCTGACTGGACTGAGTTTCCCCAACAGGCGTTGGTCGCGGGGCAGGGGCCAGTGCTGGCGGATGAAGTGCTGTTGAGGCTTTTCTGCGAGTCTCTTGGGGTGAATCCGGAAATTGGACGGACGATGGTGCAGACCCTTCTGGTTCGGTTCGGCTCACTTGCTGCCGTGTTTGCAGCAGAGGATCGTGCGTTGACCGGGTTGTTGCATGTCGGCCCTCCTATACGCACCGGATTGCGGCTGGTTCATGACGCCGCCATTCGGGTGAGCCGTGCGCGTCTGGGCAGCGATGACGTGTTCGGCAATCGGAAGCTTTTGCTCGATTATCTGATTTCGCGCCTCGCCCGCGAACCCATCGAGCAATTTCATATCCTTTTTCTGGATGAGAAAAACCGATTGCTGGCCGATGAAGCCCAGACGCGCGGGACTGTGAATCATACCCCTGTCTATCCCAGAGAGGTGGCAAGACGCTCCATGGAGCTGGGCGCCAAAAAAATTGTTCTCGTCCATAATCATCCGAGCGGCGACCCCAGCCCTTCCGACGGGGATATCTCCATGACGAGAGATACCGCGCGAGCAACAGCGTTGATCGAGGTGCGTATCGTCGATCATATTATCATCGGCAACGGCGCCTATGTCAGCTTCCGCGATCTGGGTCTGTTGAGTGAGTCGTAAGGGCTGGACCCGCTAGGCGCTCAGCTGGAAAGCTCCGGCTGAAGCGCTGCGTCGAACTGAGCGGCAATTCCGTACGGACCGGAAGTGCACCGAGGGGGAACAGCGCGTTCACATGCCCCATTTTGCGCCCCGGTCGGCATTCACGCTTGCCATAGAGGTGAAGCGCCAGACCCGATTGCTCCAGTACAGCATCGCAGAGTGCGATTCCTTCCGGGCCGATCAGGTTCTTCATCACTGCGTCGCTATGACGAAACGGCTCCGGCAGAGGCAGGCCGGCCACCGCGCGGATATGCATCTCGAACTGGTCGATCAGGCAGGCATCCATGGTCCAGTGACCCGAATTATGCGGTCGTGGCGCGATTTCATTGACGAGCAGGGTTCCGTCTGCCGCAACAAACATCTCGACGCCAAGAATGCCGATCAGTCCGATGGTCTCTGCAATTCTTCTGGCAAGTCGTTCCGCTTCCTCAGCCAGCGCCACCGGGATACGTGCCGGTGCGAGGCTGAGATCGAGAATGCCTTCGCGATGCTGGTTCTCGGTCACGCTGAAGCAGCGGACCGCACCGTGAGCGTTACGCGCCACCATGACACTCAGCTCTCTTTCGAAATCGACAAACCCCTCGGCGATCAAGGGATAAGGCAGATCCGCAGCGTGCTGCGAGAGCGACCCTTCATCAGTGATCCGGAACTGGCCTTTTCCGTCATATCCGAAACGCGTGGTTTTGAGCAGGAAGGGGACACCGAGTTGAGAGGCTGCTTTGGCAAGCTGTGTTTCGTCGGGGACAGAAACCCAGGGCGCGACCGGAATATCCTGATCGCCGAGAAAGGTCTTTTCCCGGATACGATCCTGACTGGTCGCCAGAATATGCTTCCCGGGGTGAACCGGGCGTAGCGAGGCGAGAAGCTCAAGCCCCTCCGTGGAGATGTTTTCGAACTCGAAGGTGATCACATCGACGGTTTCAGCAAAATGTCTGAGCACCGCTTCGTCGTCATAGGCGCCGATCGTCACACGATAGGCGGTGTCCTCCGCCGGGGGTGCATCTTCCGCGCTCAGAACATGCACCTGATAGCCCAGACGGGCGGCCGCCATGGCAGACATGCGCCCAAGCTGACCGCCACCGATGATCCCGATCGTTGCCCCGGCGGGCAGCGCATCCAGACTCATGATTCAGGTGTGTCGGCGACAGAGGCCGTCTGCATGGCACGCCAGGTGTCCAGCCTTGCCTGCACGCCGTCATCCTGAAGAGAAAGGATCGATGCTGCAAGCAGGGCCGCATTGATGGCACCGGCCTTGCCGATTGCCAATGTTCCGACCGGCACGCCACCCGGCATCTGGACAATGGAGAGCAGGGAGTCGAGCCCCTTAAGCGCATGGGATTCGACTGGCACACCCAATACGGGAAGGGTCGTCCAAGCTGAGACCATTCCTGGGAGATGAGCTGCACCGCCAGCTCCGGCAATGATGATCTGCAATCCGCGCCCGCGCGCCGAGCGCGCATACTCGGCGAGCCGGTCGGGCGTGCGATGGGCTGAGACGATGCGCGTCTCGAAAGCAATCTCGAGTTCGGCCAGCTTTTCTGCTGCAAAGTTCATCGTGGACCAGTCAGACTGGCTCCCCATGATAATCCCTACGCGAGGAGTCTGGGCCGCGTCCGTCTTTTGACGGTAAAGATCGAGTTCTTCGCTCATTCAGGCGATATCATCCGGTATCAGGCGGTTCTCGATGAAATTGATCTCATCCTTGAGAATGAGCTTCCTTTTCTTGAGACGCTGTAATTGCAACTGATTGAGAGGATGCTGGATGAGTCTGTCGATGACCGTGTCGAGGTCGCGATGCTCGCTTCGGAGCTCATGCAAACGGCGGAGCATGATTTCATGATCAACGAGCATCGGCTTCTTTTCCGCTCTAAAGACAGACGTTAACCCAGAAATCCTACAACAGGGTTGTAGGCTGGTGCCAACCCTTCTTAGTTGTGGCTGTCTTCAAAGGCTGACATTTCCGCGACAACAGGAACGCTCTGGCCTTCGCGGGCGAGACGCTCATTGGCAGCCTGGACGGCAGCATTGAGATCGGTCTGGCTGCACAGGCCAAGAATCACCGGATCGCGTGGTTTGATGTTGGCGCTGTTCCAATGCTGGCGGTCGCGCACCTTGGCAATGGTGTCCTTGGTCGTGCCGAGCAGCTTGATGACCTGCAGCTCGGAGAGCTGGGGAAACTGGCGCAGGACGAACGCGATTGCGTCCGGTCGGTCGTTACGGCGGGCAATTGGCGTGTAGCGGGCGCCTTGGCACGACGTGCCACCGGGTTGGCCTTCGCGGAGATCTTCAGACGAAGGTCAGCATTGCCTTCACAGCGCGTGATCTGTTCCTGCGTAAGCTGGTTATTCTTGACGGGATCGTAGCCGTTGATTCCTGCAGCCACTTCGCCGTCAGCAATCGCCTGAACTTCGAGCGGGTGCATGCCGCAGAACTCGGCAATCTGGGTGAAGGTGAGGGCGGTTTTGTCGATCAACCACACTGCGGTGGCTTTCGGCATAAGCGGCAAGGTCATCTCGGTTTATCCTGCGTGAGGAGCATCGCTCCAGCAGGCACCGATTGAAATGTCCTGCCCCGGGGAAACCGGGGCGGTTCTGCCTGGCACCTGCTGGATGCACTGCAAAGTTGCCAAATGTATGGTCTGTCGGACACGGAAGGGTCAAGCCCTTCCGCGCTAAAATCGTTAAAAAACCCGTGTGACGCCGAGCGTCTCGCCTAGTATCAGGCAGCGTGCCCGAGGGCTGTTGTCTTTTCCGGAACCTGCCGGGAGACGGGCTGGCCGACGCTGATCGGAATACGTCTCGGTTTGAGGGCCTCGGGGGTGATCTGTCGCACAGCGACCGTGAGAAGCCCGTTGACGAGTTCTGCTCCGGTAACTTCGATATGATCCGCGAGCGCGAAGCGTCTTTCGAAGGCGCGCGTGGCAATACCTCGGTGGAGGATCTGACCCGCGCGGGGGGATCGTGGCGCGTTGCCTTTGATGATCAGCTGATTATCCGCGAGATAGATCTCGACATCGTCAGGTCCGAAACCGGCAAGTGCCATCGTGACGTGATAATCGTCGTCCGACGCTTTTTCGATATTATACGGGGGGTAGCTCGCATTGGCAGGAGCATTCGATACGGCATCGTCGACAAGACGAGCGAGGCGATCGAAGCCGATTGCTGAACGCAATAGGGGTGCAAAATCGTAGGACATGATGTGAACCTCCTTCAAGGCAGATCCGACAGCGTGCTTCCTCAGGGGCAAGCGCCGCTGCATGAGGGGTGTCTCGCGACCCTCAAGGGCATCGCGATAACCATCATGTAGGACCGTTTCCAGGCAGAACAAGGTCCCGCCTGGGAAGGAGTGCCTGACTTACTTCTTTGCGGTACGACCGCCGATGCCAGCAAAGCGCTTGTTGAACTTGGCAACCTGGCCCCCAGTGTCGAGCATGCGCTGCACGCCGGTCCAGGCCGGGTGGGACTTCGGATCAACGTCCAGGCGCAGGGTGTCGCCGGCCTTGCCGTAGCAGGAGTTGGTCTTGTACTCGGTGCCATCGGTCATGATGACGTTGATTTCGTGGTAGTCGGGGTGGATGCCGGATTTCATCTCAGTTGTCCTTGTTGCAGAGCTCCGATGCCGACCGGAGCGAATTTCGCGGCTATAACGGAAAGAAACCGTCAGGGGAACGATAAAAACGCAGAAACTTTTGCGTCTCCTGTGTTTTTTCTACCTGATCGCTCTCTTTTATCCCTCATCCCTTACCCGATCCGTCTGCCTCACCGAACAGGTCAGGGCGGACGAAGCCTGTTTTCGTCATACTTGAACCTAGAAAAGGATAGATCATGTCCGATCTCCGATCAAAGCTGCACACCCCTGGCTGGATTACAGAATTCCAGAAATTTATCATGCGCGGCAACGTGATCGACATGGCTGTGGGTATCATCGTCGGTGCTGCCTTCACCTCGATCGTGACCAGTCTGGTGAAGGATATCCTGACGCCTGGGATTGGTCTGCTGACGGGGGGCATCGATTTTTCGAACATCTTTCTGACGCTGAAGGGGCCCGTTCTTCCGACACTGGCAGAGGCTCAGAAGGCTGGAGCCGTCACGGTTAATGTAGGCGTTTTCCTCAATGCCGTCATTCAGTTCCTGATCGTTGCCTTCGCCATCTTCTGGCTGATCAAGATTATTTCCCGTTTTCAGCGCAAGCAGGAAGCCGCCCCTTCTGCACCGCCCGCTCCGACAAAGAGCGAAGTTCTCTTGACCGAGATCCGCGATCTCATGGCCAAAGAGTCGAAGTAAGTTTCGACTGGATCCTTCAGGCAGCGCATATGCCGACTTGGCGTATGCGCCGTCGAGGCGCATGATCACGCTATGCGCCGTCTTTCTGCCTCAGCCTTACTTTGTGGTTTCGCCCTTCTGACTGCTTGCGCAGGACCGGAAGGAGACATTGTTCAGAGGAACCGCTCGCCAAGCGTGTTGCTAACGAGCTACGCTATTGCCAACGGCATGGCCGAACATGGACTTATCGTGCGTATTATCCAGAAGCGGGCGACGCACGAAGAGATCGCCCGACTGATCGCCATCGATCACAATACGTGGCAACTGATCAAGCAGGCCGCTTTCGCGCCGTCCGAAGAAAATTTTCGCCTCGCTGATTCCGGGATCAACCAGATTCTGGAGTATGCCACGCCGGTGACACAGCCGCCGTCGAAAGAAGAGCGTCAGGCCAGTGATACTCGCTGAACCGGTCAGCGCAGCAAACAATCAGGGTCATGACAGCAAAAAGGGGCCTCGAAGGCCCCTTTTCTTATGCCTGCAATCTGCACTTAGGGCGTTTTGCTGCGGCGCAAGCGCTTCTCGCCCATCAGCAGGAGCAAGGGGGCAGCGATGAAGATCGAAGACGACGTGCCCACCACAATGCCGAAAAGCATGACCGTCGCAAAACCGGATAGGCTGTGCCCACCGAAAATGGCGAGGGGCAGTGCTGCGAGAAACACCGTCATGGACGTGCCGAGCGTCCGGTTCAGTGTCTCGTTGATCGAGAGATCGAGGAGTTCCCGTAACGGCATGGTGCGGAACTTGCGCAGGTTCTCACGCACCCGATCGTACACCACGACCTTGTCGTTGGTTGAATAGCCCAGGATGGTCAGGATGGCTGCCACCATCACGAGATCGAACTGAAAGCGTGTGACGGCCAGAAAGCCGACGGTTTTGGTCAAATCGAGCACGAGGGTGATGACGGCGCTGACCGCAAACTCCCATTCGAAACGAACCCAGATATAGACCAGGATCATGACTAGGCTGAGCCCGAGCGCCAGAAGGCCGTTGCGGAACAGCTCGCTTGAAACCGATGCCCCGACCGCGTCGGCACGAAGAACCTGTGTACCGGGTTGAGCCTCGACAACCGCATGACGCACCGTGTCGACGAGATTTTGTGTCGCCGCTTCCTGATTGGGCCCAGCAGGCGGAGTATCGAGCTGGATCAGGACGTCATTATCAGCGCCGAATTTCTGGAGCCCGGCCGCGGTGACGTTATGGACGGCCAGGGCGTGACGCAGCTTGTCGAAATCGGCTGGTCCCTGCGTCTGGGCCTCGACGACGATACCGCCGTGGAAATCGAGACCGAGCTTGAGACCGGGCACGAAAAACAGAACGACCGAAAGCGCGGAGAGGATGGCCGAAGTTGCAAGGCCGGCAAAGCGACCCCGCATGAACGGAATGTGCTTGTCTTCGCGGACGAAGCGCAAAAGGGGACGTGAGAGCATCGCTTCAGACCGGCAGTTCTGTGGGACGGGTGAGGGCATACCAGCGCACCATCAGCAGGCGCGACAGGAGCAGGGTGGTGAAGAGCGTGGTGACGATACCGATGGTGATCGTCAACGCGAAACCGCGCACAGGGCCGGTGCCGAAGACGAACAGCATCACATGGGCCAGGAAGGCCGTGGCGTTACTATCGATAATCGTCGAAGACGCGCGCTCGAAGCCCGCCTGCATGGCAGCCAGCGCAGTGCGACCGCGCCTTACCTCTTCGCGGATACGCTCATTGATCAGGATATTGGCATCAACGGCCATGCCGAGCGTAAGCAGCATGCCCGCCATTCCGGGCAGCGTCAGCGTCGCTTCGAAAAGCGAGAGAATGGCCGTCATGAGCACAAGGTTCGCGAGCAGCGCAACATTCGCGTAGAGGCCGAACCGCCCGTAAAACAGGGCCATGAAGAGGATGACCAGAACAAAACCGACGCCGAGACTGATCCCGCCTGCGCGGATGGAGTCAGCGCCGAGAGACGGACCGATCGATCGTTGTTCGATCACTGCCAGCGGAGCGGGCAGGGCGCCCGCGCGCAGCATGACGGCGAGATCGGTCGCGGCCTGAGCCGTGAAATTGCCTGTAATCTGACCGTTGCCCTGCGTGATTGGCTCGTTGATGACAGGTGCTTCAATCACCTTGTTATCGAGAACGATCGCGAAGCGTCGGCCGACATTTTCTCGCGTCGTCCGCGCGAAGGCGGCAGCGCCAGCGCGGTTGAACGAGAAGCTGACGGCCCATTGCCCGCCTTTCTGGTCGATTGTTGCGCCTGCATTGGTGAGTGCCGCGCCATCGACCTCGACATGATCCATGACCGGCAGCAGAAGATTGTTCGCGCTCAGATCGGGCAACATCGTTGCACCCGGGGGGGCAACCGTGGTGCCAATGCCATTCGCAAGAAGGCGGAACGTCATTTTCGCGGTCGTGCCGAGAAGGCGCTTGATATGCTCCGGATCGCTGATGCCAGGCAGTTCGACCACGATGCGGTCTTCGCCCTGGCGGGTGATCTCCGGATCGACAGCGCCTGTTGCATCGATACGACGACGCACGATCTCAATCGACTGGCTTACGGCTTCGCGCGCGCGTTGCTTCAGGACAGCGTCGTTGAGCGTCAGCACGATGCGGTCGTGATCCAGAGCTGACGTGACCTCGTTGCTGCTGCCTGAGAGGAAAGACAGCGCCTCAAGGCTCGCCTTTTGCTCGCTGGCATCGCGCGGGAGGAAGCTGAGCGTGCGTGACGCTGCATCCTTGCGGAAATCGCGATAGCCGAGATTTTTCTCGATCAAACCCTGCTTGGTCTGATCTTCCAGCGACTGGAGGCGATCATCGACCAGGCTTTGCTGATCGAGTCGAAGAAGAAGGTACGAGCCACCCCGGAGATCGAGACCCAGATGGATCTGATGCCAGGGCAGCTTGGCCGAGGGGGCGCGCATGAAATTGGGCAGGCAAAGCAGGAGCCCGAGCAAACAGGCTCCGAGCACTCCCAGCATGGTAGGCCGACTATAGTACATCATCGAACTGAGCGGCGTCCTTCTTGTAACGACCGGAGATCAAAAGCTACCGCAGGGCGGTCAAGCTGCGGGAAGATGCCGGGTGGCGCCGTGCGTTGCAACCTCCCTCTGCGCCCTGCTACACCAAAAACATGAATTCGGATGCGTATGAGACGGGAAAACACATGCTGAAGGTCGGTATTGTCGGGGCCGGGCATTTTGGGCGGTTTCATGCGCTCAAGGCGCGAGACTGCAAGAGAGAGGCCCTGATTGCGCTGTTCGACCCTGACCCGGCCCGTGCCCGTCTTGTGGCTGAGGAAGCGGGATGTCTTCAGGCGGAGAGCCTCGAGGATCTGATCAAGCAGGTCGATGCCGTCATCGTCGCGGCTCCGGCCGAACACCATTTTCCTGTCGCATCTGCCTGTCTCAAGGCGGGCCGTCACGTGCTCGTCGAAAAGCCGATTGCAGCGACCCTCGAAGAAGCCGAGGCGCTTGCCGCCCTTGCCCGTGAGACTGGGTGTATTCTGCAGGTAGGACATCTGCTTCGCTATTCGGCAGAGCATCGTGCGATCTCCGAGCGGATCGGCAAGCCTCTTTATATCGAGGCGACCCGTATCGCCCCCTTCAAGCCGCGCGGCACTGACGTCTCGGTCATTCTGGATCTGATGATCCACGACCTCGATCTCGTGCTCTCACTGGTTGACTCGCCGATCGAATCAATCGACGCGGTGGGTGTCGCCGTATCGAGCCAGCATGAGGATATTTCCAATGCGCGTGTTCGTTTTGTGAACGGATGCGTTGCATCGATCTCCGCCAGCCGCATCTCGCTCAAAACCGAGCGTCGCATGCGGGTTTTTTCCGAAGAAGGCTATCTTTCTGCCGATTTCATGCAGCAGGAGCTGACTATGATCGGGCGGAAGCGGGGCCTGCCTCTGCCCGGCACAGGTGGCTTCAAGCGTGAAGCCATGCGCTGGAAAGATTGTGATAATCTCGCCGCCGAGCATGATGCTTTCGCAGCGGCCTGCCTCGATGGGGCGCCTGTGCTTGTCGATGCCGAAGCTGGTATCAGAGCTCTGGATGCGGCCATCCGGGTCAAAAGCAGCATGGACCTCTCCCGCAGGACCATGGAGCTCTCCGGTTTGATTCAGGCCTGAGATCGGAAGGAGCGCTTCAGGCGCCGGTTTCGATCTCTTCCTTTTTCATTTCGAGCAGGAGCCAGGCTTCTTCCGCAGTGGCGAGGTCTGTCTCGGCCTGCGTCAGGTCCTCGCTGGCCTTAGTGAACACCTTTGCGTTCTTGCTGTAGAGGGCCGGATCGGACAACGTTTCCCGCAGCGACACGATCAGCGTCTCCAATCGCTCAATCTCCTTGGGAAGTTTTTCCAGCGCCAGCTTGTCTTTATAGGTGAGCTTTTTGCTGCTTCTCTCTGTTTTTACAGTATTTTTTTCCTTAAATGCTGGCTCTGCGGTGCCCCGCTCAGCAGGAGCTTCTCCTCCTGTCTGAGCAAGCATGTCGCTATATCCTCCAGCATACTCGATCCAGTGACCATCGCCTTGTGCGACGAGCACTGACGTTGCTACACGGTCGAGAAAGTCGCGATCGTGGCTGACAAGCATGACTGTACCGGGATAATCGTCCAGCATTTCCTGAAGCAGGTCGAGCGTCTCCAAATCCAGGTCGTTCGTCGGCTCGTCGAGGACGAGGAGATTTGAGGGCTGAGCGAGCGCGCAGGCCAAAGCGAGACGTCCGCGTTCGCCACCCGAGAGAACGCCAACGGGTGTTCTGGCCTGTTCAGGGCGAAAGAGGAAATCCTTCATATAGCCGATAACATGACGCTTCTCTGTGCCGACCTGAACCATATCGCCACTTCCCCCGGTCATTGTGTCGGACAGGGTGAGGTTGGGGTCCAGGCTCGCACGGCGCTGATCGAGCGTCACGAGCGCTGTCGAGGGGCCGATCTGTATTCTGCCGCTATCGGGCTGATCTTCGCCGGTAAGGAGGCGTAGAAGCGTCGTTTTACCCATGCCATTGGCACCGACAATCCCGAGCCGGTCTCCTTTGAGAACACGCAGGTCCAGATCTCGCACAACGACGCGGTCACCAAAGCCCTTGGTGACATTCTCAGCCATGGTCGTGAGTTTGCCGGTGTTCTGCGCCTCGGAAACGGTCAGTTTGAGGGCGCCGCGGAACTGGCTCGAAATGTCCTTGCGGCGTGCGCGTAGCCCGGCAAGTTCGGCAACGCGTCTGACATTGCGTTTGCGGCGCGCGGTCACGCCGTAGCGCATCCAGTCTTCCTCGCGCGCGATTTCGCGATCGAGCTTGTGCGCTGCAAGCTCTTCCAGGGCGAGAACTTCTTCGCGCCAGTCTTCGAAGCGCGCAAATCCCTGATCGAGGCGGCGCGTGATTCCTTGTTCCAACCATACGACGGCCCGGGAGAGCGTTTCGAGAAGGCGTCTGTCATGGCTGATGACGATCATGGCTGAGCGCATCGAGGCGAGTTCGCGCTCAAGCCAGGTGATCGTCGGCAAGTCGAGGTGGTTGGTCGGCTCGTCGAGGAGGAGCAGATCCGGGCGCGCGGCGAGGGCGCGCGCGAGGGCGCAGCGTCTTGCTTCGCCTCCCGACAATGTCGTTGTCAGCTCATCGCCGGTCAGTCCGAGCTCTGCCAGCATGCTGCGAGCAAGATAATCCTCTTCGGGCTCGAGATCCTGAGCGACGTAGTCATAGCTGGTCGGGAACGCACTCAGGTCAGGTTCCTGAGGCAGATAGACAACCTTGATGCCCGGTTGCACGAAGCATTGCCCGGAATCCGGGAGGATCTCACCTGCTGCGATACGAAGCAGGGTCGATTTGCCTGAGCCGTTACGGCCGACAAGGCAGAGTTTCTCCCCGGGAGCGACCCCGATCTCAGCGCCGTCCAGCAACGGACGGCCTCCTAAACTATAGACGATATCACGAAGATGAAGGATCGGTGCAGCCATGGGTCCTATGTGTCGCACAGACCCATTTGATGCAAGTCAGATTGCCTTCACGCCGCCCGTCACCGCCTGATAGGTTGTGATGGCCAGTGTCGTGGGTTCGAAGGGCTTTGTGATGATGAACGAGGGCTCTTCCTGCTCTCCTGTCAACAGACGCTCGGGGTAGGCTGTGACAAAAATGACAGGGGCCTGATGATCTTTCATGATCCGGCCAACGGCATGCATGCCGTCGCCGCCTCCTCCGAGATTAATGTCTGCCAGAATGAGCCTGGACGCGTTTCCTTGGCGATCCGCACTGCATCTGCCTCGTTATAGGCGACACCCGCGATGCGGTGCCCGCATTGCTGAACCACATCCTGGATGTCCATCGCGATGATCGGCTCGTCTTCGATGATCAGCACGCTGGTCTCGGCAACGGAGCGTAGCCCGTCATTGGCTCGTGTGATGTCTTCGAGGATATCCTGCTCGGACTTATCGAGAATGAGTGCCACTGCGCTGAGAGGAACCTCTTCGAGCGACGTGAGCAGAAGAACAAATCGCTGGGTAAGCGTTAACGTTACCGATGTGTGAGGGCCTTCATTCGCTTGCTGAAAGCGCTCAGTGATTGCACGGTAAAGCCGATAGCGGATACCGATGTTGTGGCCGTCCTTAAGGGTGGCCAAATTCTTGAGGGCGTGCGCGACAAGCTGGTCGCCCTGTTTCTGATTGCCTTCAAGGGCCCTTGCAAAACGGCGCGCAAAGGGCAAGGCTCTAATCAGGTCTTGGCGCTCTGCATCGACCATTGAATAACGTAACTCCGAAATCATTCACGTACGAGACGCGTTCAATTGCGGTAGAATGGCACTATTTCCGAAATCAGCAAAGAGGAATGCTGTGACATCCACTGAGAAGACAGCACCCTGAAGAACGTCCATGACAGTTTGCAGAGCAATCTGCCCGCCATTCGTGATCCAGTCCGAGAGGGCATTGCCGTTCATCTTGCCGATATGCGCGGCTTTGCACGCTATCTCTCAAGGGATGCGTCAAAAGCCGACGATCTCGTGCAGGACACGGTTTTGCGCGCTCTTGGCGCCAAGGCGCAATTCGCAGAAGGAACAAATGTAAAGGCGTGGCTTTTTACGATTTTGAGGAACCTGTTTTACGAACAAAGGCGAAGGCAGGTTCGTGAAGTTGAAATCCTGTCGCAGATATCCCGCGACAATGAAGGCGACGATCGAGGGGGCGAGCAGTTCAGCGATCAGGTGCTCGATCTATCAGTTCTGATCTGGAGATTGCCTGACGCCTTGCGTGAGGCTCTCATTCTCGTAGGCGCCCAGGAAATGAGTTATGAGGAGGCGGCGGCGATCTGCCTCTGTCCAGCCGGCACGATCAAGGCGCGGGTATCTCGGGCTCGCGCAAAACTGGCGGAAATGGCCATGTCCGCCTCTATCCCGGAAGGTGGGAAACCAGTCACTCAAGTCAGCTGAATCGTGCTTGGGCACGCCGCGTATCGAAAAAAGTTCAAAAAATTTCGAGCCGTTGCAACCAAAGTTTCTCGCCATTCATTCCTCAGATGAAAAGCACTGAGCGAAGAAGGATTTTCGCATGACCAGCTTCCACGACCAAGTTATCCAGATTCTCCCCAAGCTCCGCGTCCAGGCTTTGTCCCTGACGCGCAACCGTTCCGCTGCAGAGGATCTGGTCCAGGACGCGGTTTGCAACGCTCTGGCTGCTCAGAACAGCTTCATTCCAGGCACAAATTTTTCAGCCTGGATGCATCGCATTCTCCGTAACCGTTTTATCTCCGATCTGCGTAAGCGCCGAGAAACGACCGATATCGATGATGTCCCCGCAGCGTCGTTTGCGAGCAACCCGACACACGAAGATAGTCTGGCGCTTAAGGATCTTTCCCTGGCCCTGTCGCGTCTCCCTGCTGACCAGCGTGAAGCTTTGGTGATGGTTGTCGTGCAGGGGATGAGCTATGAATCGCTCGCCGAGGCAACTGGTTGTGCCGTTGGTACCGCCAAGAGCCGTGTCTTCCGTGCTCGCCGTCAGCTCGAAGCCTGGATGACGGGTGATCTTCCTGCGAATGACAAGTTGCGCGTCAAGGTTTCCTCATTGCGTGCATTGCTTGATGATCGTCGCCGGAAGGGCCTCAAGTCAGACGATCTTTTCACATTTTAAGTAGCTCTCATGTGCTGAGCAGGGGTTTCCTGTAGTTGGCGCTGATAATTTGCAGAGCTATGAGGGGAATGATTGCACATCATTCCCCGTTTTTGTGAGTCTGCTTCTATTTTGACCCAAGTGCGCTGATTTTAACTCTTGAGTGCAACTCATGTGCAAGACCTCTGTTAAACACGCATAGGTTGATTTCTTTTGTTGAGGTGATGACATGACTGGGGGAGAGGACGGCGCGGCCGATGAGCCCCGGCAGGCACAGCCATCACCGGAGAATGACAATCCTTTTGATATCTGGCTTAAGCGCGGTTTACATCAGTTGTTTGACGATGTGGCGAACGAGCCGATACCAGAGGAGCTTCTTCGTCTGATTGAGGAAGATCGAGACGATCGTAGCGCCTAATGATGTGGTTGTGACGGCGCTTATGAATCGAAACGGGGACAGAAATTGAGCTCTCGCAGGCTGTTCCCGATTAAAGCGCTGTCCGTGCGTTCCGGGCTGCTCGATACAGTAGGGTCCCGGGTGATGGCTCTCATCATCTGCACGTCTCTCCCTCTCGCCTGTGTGGCTGGGGTGTTGGCATGGCACACCTATCTCGCGACCTCTGATAACAGCTTTGAGCGCGCGCGCGCTGATGCTCTCAGCGCGCGACGTGAGATTGCGAATGAGTTCGAGCGGGTTCAGAGCGCGCTGCGGACGCTTGCGAAAAGTGGGATGCGCGAGGCAACTGCCGATCAAGCGTTTCAACTTGTTCAGTCGATCGATCAAAACCGCTATTGCGCGCTCATCCTATCCGATGGGGAAGGGCGGGTTGTTGTTCCTTCCTCCGATAAGGGGCGGACGAAAGTTGCCTGTCTCGGTGGGTCAGTCCCGATTTTTTCTGCGACGAAAGCAGAGAGCAGTCCCTCTGGAATGGGTCGAAGCCCCAGCGAAGCCACCGTGTCTCTATCGTACGGTGAGGTTCCCCTTGCACGAGCTCATATCAAGGTGAGTTACGTCAATAGTTTGGGAGAGACGCTGCCTGGGGAGCTTATCGCGCTAAGACCCTTGATCAAGCAGGATGTGGCGACGTCCGTGAAGAACTCTCGCTCGCCAACCGATCTTGAGCCTGAAACGACGGATCTATGGCTTTTTAAGGCGGGGGCGCCGCCAGTACCATTAGAGGGCTCACAAAAAGTTGATGATCCCTGGTCGACCCAAGCGCTCAAACGACTTGATCAAGATCTGAGAGAGGGAAGGGTTCGCGATCATTTTCAAGTCGACGATTTATATTACACCCTGGTTCCGGGGTATGGCGATAATAGTATCGTTGCGGTGTCCGTAAGAAGCTTTGCTGAAACCCGCGCGCTTCACCTCTTCCTTGCACGCGTCGCGCTGATCGTCCTTATTCTTGTCGTAGAACTGCTATTGGTCGCGCTTGCTGCTCAACGCTATCTCGTTGAACCTTTGGAAAAGCTGGCTTTTAGCGTTGCTGTCTGGCGGAAAAATGGGAAATTTCAGCCTGATCTCCCGAAATCCTTGCCTCTTGAGATTCGTCAGATGGAGCGCGCCTTTGATCGCGCGACGAGACGCCTCGACCGACACGAGGCCCGCCTGCAACGAGCTGCGAAACAGCAGGATTTATTGATCAAAGAGATTCATCACCGCGTCAAAAATAATTTGCAGATTGTTGCGTCGCTTCTGAATTTGCAGGCCAACAGGATCAAATTACCTGAAGCGCGTGAAGAGTTTCATCTTGTCAGGGACAGGGTGCGATCTTTGGCCACGCTTCACAGGCATCTTTACCCGGAAGGTGGTCTTTCCGCGTTGGATATCCGGGCGTTCTTGGAGGAGCTGGCCAGTCAGATTTTTACTGCGAATAACCGTATCAATAGAGGTCGAATCAGCCTTTCGCTCGACGTGGAAAATGTACCGGTGACGCCAGATCAGGCGGTACCGCTTGCGCTCATCGTTACCGAGGTGGTGACCAACGCTCTCCGATATGCTTTCCCTGATGAACGTCGTGGTGCTGTCGCGATTACGCTGAGCCGGAACGACGATATGGCGATTCTGACACTTCGAGATGACGGTGTGGGCCTAAGCCACGCGGCTCAGGCAGAGAAAGAGAAGCGAGAGGGTATCGGGCTGCAGTTGGTGAGAGGATTCGCGCGCCAGTTAAGTGCAACGCTGGATATTAGCTCTGAAGCTGGAACGGAGTATCGTCTGGTGTTTCCAGTTCCAATAACGCGCAGGGCGTTGACCTAATATTTCAATCCCATCTCTGCATTCCGCTCATAAAAGTCCTCGTCCCGTCGAGTTTTAAACTACTATCTATATTGGAAAAATACCGACTGAACTCTAACCAGGTTCGGTGTAGGTGAATGATGCAATCATCGGTTTCTGCAAATGGAGTCTCGTTGACGAGCGCCGTTCTGAATAGGAAATGTAATCGTTATAAATCGTTAATTTTACGGGACTATACCCAGATACTTGGAGGTAATCGAGAAAAAAGCTGGTTGGCGCGAACGAGGAGTTGACGGGATATGCATACTTCTTCACAGAAATGTGCTCTCATCTGCGGCTAAGCCCGTCAATCGTCGAAAGAACGTTAATGCGTCGTGAACTTTCCAGGCGTTGCTTTTGCCGCAGTTCAATGGCGTTGAGCGGTGTGCTCGCCGGAGCTGGTGAGGCTCGGGCGGCAATGGTGGCCGATCCCGATTGGGAGCTTTACAAGGCACGTTATCTCCGCCCCGAGGGACGGATTGTCGACACTGGCAATCATGATGTTTCTCATTCTGAAGGCCAGGGATACGGGCTCTTCTTCGCCTCGACATTCAATGATCGGGAAGCGTTTGAGTCGATGTGGAATTGGACCCGCACGACGCTCAAGCATAAAGACGGTCACCTTCACAGTTGGCGCTGGACACCCGCTGAGCCGCATATCACCGACACGAACAATGCATCGGATGGCGATCTCATGATCGCCTGGGCATTGCGAAGAGGCGCGCTGCTCTGGGGGAGAGAAGACTTTGCGCAAAGCGCTCAGGCGATTATCCAGGCGCTAGGACGCAAATGCGTACGCAAGATCGGTAGCAGGCTGGTTCTTTTACCCGGGGCACGGGGTTTCGAACGGCCTAAAAACACGGTCGTCAATCTCTCCTATTACAATATGCCTGCACTCTCACGCGCTCTCCGTATGGATCCAACAGGCCCTTGGAAAGCCGTTATGGATGCAGGACAGCAACTGGTCCAATCCAGCCGTTTCGGCTTGTGGGGACTTCCTCCTGACTGGCTCTCGATCGACCGGAAATCAGAGCGCATTTATCCGGCGTCGGATTTTCCACCCCGCTTTTCCTATGATGCCATTCGGATCCCACTCTACCTGAAATGGGCTAATCGGATGCCAGAGAGCCTGACGCAGGCGCTTTATGCAGTCAGCCAGAATTATGCGTCGAGCGGCCTGCCTGACTGGATCGACCTCAAGACTGGCAAGCGCTCCGATTACAATGCTCCACCAGGTTTTAAAGCGGTGTTCCTGTTCGCTCAGAAAGGCGCAGATGCTTTGTCCGAGTTGCCGAATATCAAGGAAAGTAACGACTACTACTCCGCCTCGCTTACCTTACAGGCGCGAATTGCCGCAATGGAGATGGTGTGATGCCTGATAAATTCAGAATTCTGGATGATTCGTTCTCCGGGGATGCCCCACTGCCCGAAGATGATGGTTTTCAGAACTTCAATGCGCTTTCCCGATTTGGAGGCGAGCCTGCCATTGCAGCTGATAGAGGCGTTGAACCGCACTCTGATCATGAGGTGAGACTGTCGGCTGGTGAGAAGGCGTCTGACTTCCCCGAGAAACCATTCGCGCGGCAGGTGAACTCCCCACCCTTCGGTCAGAAAACCTGGGCCTCTCCAGAGCTGACTCCATGCCTGCTGAATCTCCGCTGCCCAAGCGTCTTGCCAAACGCTCTGATCCGGACGACCTCCCAAATCGCGTGTCATCAAATCCTGATAGGACTGGTTCTCAGGGCGACTGGCGGCAGATGTCGCTTCGAGAAATGTTCACTGTTCTGCGCGTGCCCTCCTCTGAGAAGCCCGAAGCGCAACAACGTCTGCGTGGCATGTTCAAACGTTGATTTGGCAGCACCATTCTACCTCCAGGGAGCTGGATTAGAGTAAGATGACCCTAATATGCGTCGCCTCCCCAAAAGGGGGGGTCGGGAAGACCATGGTTGCAGCGCATCTCGCACACGAAATGCGTCGCGCAGGAGCCCCTAATGTCGTCGTGATCGATCTGGATCCCCAAAATGCACTCCGCCTGCATTATGGTGTTCCGATGTCGTTACGTTTCGGAGTCGTCAATTGTATCGAGGCTGGCCTCCCGTGGGACGATGCCGCGATTCCAAGCACGAGTGACGTGGTTGTTTATCCTTTTGGCGCCCTCACGCTTCCTCTTCAGGCTGAGTTTGATCAGGCTGTCAGGGCGCAACCCGGGCTTATTGCCAATGAGGTTCTCGCCAGAGCAAACGAACCTGAAACGATCGTGATCGTCGATACACCCCCTGGCTATTCAGCGGCTTTCTCGAGCCTTCTTCCGGTCGCGGATATTGTTGTGACCGTCATGACGCCCGAGGCGTCCTGCATCTCGCTCATTCCTGATATCAAGAACGGAGCGTGCTACGGAGTTTCCCAGCATGAGCCGGCTTCTTTCGTGCACCGTGTCATCGTCAATCGGTTCGACCCGATGAACCGGATCAGCGCCATGGCAATGCCCCAGATCTCCCGCCATTTCGGGAATATGATCTTGGGCACGATATGCAGGGATGAGCATGTGGGGGAAGCCTTTGCGAGCCAGAAGCTCGTTCAGAGCTACGCTCCTTATTGCCGCGCCACGGCGGATCTGGAACTCGTCGGAAGCCGGCTTGTCCAGATCATCGAAAACCTCATCGAGCGGCGAGGGCGGTTATGAATATCCTTCGACGCGGTCTCCCTCTCGTCGAAGGATGGATCGACAACGCGAGCCAGTCGCCACGCAAGTCGCTCATCAGAGCCGCTCTGGTTGTCTTTGCGCTGTTCTGCATCTTCCTCGCAGCGTTCGTCCATCTCAACCTGTCAGGTCAGACGATCATCTGCTTTGTCGGTATCCTCCTGTTTCTCTACGTCAATCGTCATCCAGGTCCCAGAGCAACGCTGGTTCTCAAGGGATTATCGATCATCGTATCGCTGAGATATCTCAGTTGGCGACTGACAGAGACCCTCGATTTCAGTACCTGGGCACAATCCATTCTCGGTACCATCCTGGTCACCGCAGAAGTCTATGCCTTCGTGATGCTCGTCCTGAGCTACTTCCAGTCGCTGCATCCCTTGCGGCGCCAGGTTGAGCCCATGCCTCGCGATCTTTCGCTCTGGCCTAGCGTCGATGTCTACATCCCGACCTATAACGAAGACTTACGTATTGTCAGGCAGACCGTTCTGGCGGCGCTCGGTCTTGATTGGCCGAGCGACAGGATAAACGTTTATCTGCTTGACGACGGGCATCGTGACGAGTTTCGCGAGTTCGCTGAGGCATGCGGGGCCGGGTATATTGCGCGCGCGGACCATGAGCATGCGAAGGCCGGGAATCTCAATCACGCCCTTGCACTGACGAAGGGCGACTTAATCGCAATTTTCGACTGCGATCACATCGCCAAGCGTAATTTTCTGCAGGAAACCGTCGGTCCCTTTGTTTCGGAAAAACGGCTCGCACTTCTCCAGACGCCGCATCACTTTTATTCTCCTGACCCGTTCCAGCGTAACTTCTCTCACGGAGCTTTCGTTCCGCCTGAGGGAAATCTTTTTTATGGACTGATTCAGGACGGGAACGATTTCTGGAATGCGACCTTCTTCTGCGGTTCCTGCGCGGTCATTCGCCGGAGCGCTCTGCAGGAAATAGGGGGAATTGCCGTCGAGACTGTCACGGAAGATATGCACACTGCGCTGAAGCTGCAGCGCAAGGATGGTCCACAGCCTATCTCGCCAAGCCTCTCGCTGCAGGTCTATCGACAGAACGGTTGATCCTCCACGTTGGTCAGCGGCTGCGCTGGGCTCGTGGAATGTTGCAAATCTTCCGTATCGATAATCCGCTGTTCGGTCACGGCCTCACTTTTGCGCAACGCCTGTGCTACTTCGCCGCTATTGCGAGTTTCCTTTTCGCAATTCCGAGATTGATTTTTCTCGTTTCTCCGCTCGCCTATCTTCTTTTCGATCAGACACTGATCGCTGCGTCACCTTTTGCGATTGCGATCTATGCGGTGCCTCATCTCGTGCACAGCATCCTGACATCGGCCAGAACGAACAAGAACTGGCGTTACTCGTTCTGGAGCGAAGTCTATGAGACGACCCTTGCTCCCTTTCTGGCCCGCGTGACGATCACCACGTTGCTGTTCCCGCGCCGGGGTAAGTTCAATGTGACTGAAAAGGGAGGCGTGCTTCATCGTTCCTATCTCGATTGGAGCGCCATTTATCCCAATGTTTATCTTGCGATCGGGCTCTCCCTGACATGGGGTTTCGGTGTCTTTCGTCTCTTGCACGGTCAGAACGATTCAATCGTCCGAAACGCCCTCGCCATGAATGTCCTCTGGATTTCGCTGAGTATTACAATTGTTCTGGCAGCAATTTCGATCGGTCGTGAAACGATGCAGATCCGAACGGCGCCACGGGTCGATATGGTCATCCCCGTTACCGTTCGCACAGATGATGGGCGTCTCCTCGAATATATGAGCGAAAACATGTCGCAAGGGGGGTGCTTGCTGCACGGAGAACCTGAGGAAAACGTGCTTCTGGAGAGAGATGCGCAGATCACGGTCTTCGTGGCGGATAGACACGAGACATATTGCCTTCCGGGGCAGGTTGTCCGGGCGGCGGACACTGGTGCTTTGGCGTTGCGGTGGAATGCGACATCCATCTTGCAGGAGGCGCAGATTGTGCGAGTGATTTTTGGCAGTCGTGATGCATGGGACAACTGGGCCGATTACCAGCCTGATAGCCTGCGGAGATCGATCATTCTTATCCTGCATAGCATCGTCGGACTGTTCAAGCCGGCCACCTTCAAGAGGCGCAAAATTGCGATCCCGGTCAAGCCTCGTGTCAGTCCGCCGACGATCCGACGGGCTGCGGTGCTCGTCAAACCAAAGGCGGGTCTGGTTCGGCTTGTGATTCTCTCCCTGGCACTCTTCGGTGTGTCAGGTGCCGCCTTTGCGCAGGAAAACCCTGCTGACCTGCCATTGCCCAGTGCGCTGTCACCCAAAGATGCCGCAGCTGGATCTCCCCCCGCCGCCGCGAGCCTTCCTGCAGCCGGTGCCCCCCCTCAGGCCGGATCGGCACCCCAGGGTGAGGGTGCCCTGACGCAGCCTGTAACGGACAATTCGACGGGAGCTGTTCAACCGGTCGCCTCTCGTGAAGAGCTCGAAAACGCGAGAACCACGTCATGGAGTTTCAAGCAGCTCGGAAGTGCTGACACCCTTGTCATGACACCTTGGATTCCCATTCAGGGGCTCAATTTCGGTATGCCCCCCTCTGAGGTGGTGACCTCAGCATCGCTATCTTTGATGGGATCCTTGTCGCCAGATCTTCTCCCAGAGGGAAGCGGAGTGACCATATTTCTGAACGATCAGTTCGTTGGTGTTGTCCATCCGGACAAGACCAAGCCTCAGTTCGGCCCTCTCACATTTCCGATCAATCCCCTGTTTTTCAGAGAGCACAATGTGCTGACTTTCCATTTCGCTGGGCAGTACACGCTAAGCTGTGGAGATCAGACGAGCTCAGTCCTATGGGCAAAGATTCTGGGTCAGTCCAGCATCTCGGTAACGTCGGCGCCTCTGCCCCCGTCGCGGGATCTTGCAGCGCTCCCGGCGCCTTTCTTCAATGAAGCGGTCCTGACCCCGGTGCGGCTTCCTTTCGTGTTGAACAATCACAGTGGCTCTCATGTTCTCGAAGCGTCAGGGGTACTTGCATCGTGGTTCGGCTCGCTCAGCAAGTATCGCGGGGCAAGCTTTCCGGTCCTGCGGCAAGTTCCTCCCTCCGGCAACGCATCATTATCGGAGTGGCGAGCGATGTCGGGCAGGAGTTCATCGGGCAGGAGTTCATCGGGCGGGAAAGCGTTACGGGTCCGACCGTGATGGAGAATGTTAACCCCAACGATCCTTTCGGGGCGGTTCTCATCGTGACCGGTCGGACTGATGACGAAGTTGAGGCTGCTGCACGTTCGGTCGCGTTCGGAAGCGTCGGCTTTCCACATGCTTCGCGGATTCTCGCACCGGCCATATCCCTTGCCGCGCGTCGTCCTTTCGATGCCCCTGGTTTCGTGACACGCAGTCAGCCTGTGCGGTTTGGCGATCTCGTTCCGCTCTCAAGTCTCCAGGGATATGGATATGTACCGGGCACGATTGCGGTGCCATTCCGTACCACACCCGACATCTACACCTGGCGTGATCACCCCCTGAACATCCACTTCACCGTGCGGGGCCCCTTGGAACCGAGATCGACAAGGCGCGCTCCCATGTCGACGTCAGTGTAAACGGCACTTACCTCACGAGCGTCTCGCTCGCCCCGCCCGCCGAAATCCCCGAATGGCTGAGACGTTTCTGGCCCGACGCCTCCCGCGCCCAGTCAGCCAGCGTTTCCATCCCGCCCTGGTCGGTTTATGGCGCCAATACGATTGGATTTTATCTTGAGGGTCGACCTCTTGGGCGTCGGGATTGCAGCGGCATGACGCAGGATCTTCGCATGAGCATCGATCCGGATTCGACGATCGATCTGACACGCGCGTACCATTATACCCAGCTCCCCAATCTGGCTTATTTCGCCAATTCGGGCTTCCCATTCACGCGGATGGCGGATCTGTCGGATACGGCGATCGTTCTTCCGGCAACCCGATCCGAGGGAACAGAAAGCGCCTTCCTCGACTTGATGGGGATGATCGGCAGCATCACTGAATATCCCGCTTCGGGTCTGACAATACTTCACAGCGATGCCGTATCTGATAGCGAAGAGCGCAATCTCATCATCATGGATACGGTCTCCTCGTCACAGGCTGTTGAACGTTTCCTGAAGGGGACGCCTTACCGGTTCACCGGCACGACCCTGAATTATGCGAGCTCACCTCTCCTCGAGCCGTTTCGTCTGATGTCGCGCAGTCTGAGTGGTAGTTCGGTCCGGGGTACTGAAAACCTCCTTCGGTCATTGAATACGACCACATCCCTTGGAGATGGCGGCGTCCTGATCGAGCGGCAATCGCCCTTCTCCCGGAAGGCCACGATGCTTCTGATGCTGAGTGAGAATCCTCAAGGGCTGGACCGCCTCATCCAGACCATGCGGGATCCGAAGCTGCAGCCTATGATCCAGGGCGATCTCTCGTTGCTCAATGCCAGCCATGTTCTGGCAACGCGTAACCTGCCGACCTACTCGATCGGTTCGCTTCCTTTCTGGTTCTGGCCCGATCTCTATCTTGGAGATCATCCGTTCAGGGTGATTTTCCTTGCCGTGCTCGGTATCGGTCTGGGCGTCCTGATCCTGTTCCGGGTGTTAACCTCCCACGCCAAGCGTCGGGCCAAGGAGCTCCGTCGTGACAAATAAGACCCTATGGTACTCAACGGTGGCTGTGCCTGCGATGCTCTGCGTGCTTATGGGGCAGGCTCTTGCCGCACCGGACAGCGCAGTTTCAGCGCAGGGCAAGGCCCCGACCTCAACAGCCGGTCCGCTGGTTCAGGAAACGGAGACCAGCCGTATTCTGACGGCTGTCATAAGGCGAGCCCGTTACTGGTTCGATCACGGACGGATGGATGATGCGCGGATCGCGCTCAACCAGGCAGCCTCACTGGCGCCCGATAATCCCGAGGTTCTTTCTCTTCAGGGGCAGATGAGCCTGCGTGATGGAGACGTGGCTGGCGCCCGCAAGATCATGAAGCATATTCGTGATCAAAATGGCGACCCCGATGCAGGCAGCTCACTCGACACGGAGCTTCAGGAAAGATCGGCTCCCGGAAGCGACATACAGAACGCTCGCGAACTGGCGCGCAAGGGTGCGACTGTTCAGGCTGCAAACGCTTACCTCAGAACCTATCCCGACCGCCCCCCGGCACGTTACGCACTCGAATATTATCGGACCCTGGCCGGCGTGCCCGAGCAGAGAAGCAGGGCCCAGGCAGGGCTGGGCAAACTCGTTTCCGGTGCCCCCGATAATATCGAGTATCAGATCGCCTATGCCCAGTCTCTTGTGTGGGACGAGAAGACACGCGTTTCCGGGATCGGGCGTCTTGTTGCCCTGTCCAAACTGCCGGGACTCAGCGAGGTCCAGAGAAGCGATATCGGTAAAACGACACGACAATCGGTCCTCTGGCTTCCGGCCAATGCGTCCTCAACCGCCGTTGTCAGTGATTATCTTGCGGCTCATCCCGAAGACAAGGACATTCAGGCCCTACGAAAGCGGGCTGCACCGGTCATTGCGAGACCCGAAGAAATCGCAAGGCAAAAGGGCTGGGATGCTCTGCGTGCGAACGATCCGGTTGCTGCGGAAGGTGCTTTTCGTGAAGCCTTGGGGCGATCCCCAAATGACGCCGATACGCTCGGGGGACTTGGCATTGCCCTGCTTCGATTAAAGCGTGGTCCTGAGGCCAAAGCCTATCTGGATGAGGCGATGGAGGCTGACCCTGCGACTGCCGGGCGTTGGCGATCTGCGTCAACGGGAGCCGTCCTCAGCGATACCTATGCAAAAGCCAATTCGCTCTTTGCGAATGGACGCTATGCCGAAACCCTTGCTCTTATCAATCCCCTGATCGCCCAGTCCCCGCAGCAAGGCTGGTTACGCGCAATGCGCGCCGACATTCTGGCACGTACAGGTCGCCGGCAGGAAGCGATCGATGCCTATCGTGCGCTTCTCAGAGAGGAGCCACGGAGTGTCAGCTATCGTGAACGGCTCATCCGTGCCCTGCTGGAGGAACATGATTACGCTCAGGCGCGTAGCCTGCTCAATGAAAGCCCGGTTCCGAATGCGCAGCTCAGGGCCTTACTTTATGACACCGAGGCTGGACAGGCACCGACACAGGCAGAGCGCCTGAATATTTTGCAACAGGCAGATCGCGACAACGCACTTTCTACCTGGACCCGACTGCATTACGCTCAGGCGCTCCTCGCGGAGAACCGACGCGCCGATGCCGAACAGGTAATGGCGCCTCTTCTGGACGCGCCATCAGGAAGAGATGTCTCTGCGCTGCAGGCCGGCCTCTTCTTCGCGGCACAGACGAATGACGCACAGACAATCCGGCGTTTGAAGTCGCTTCTTCCTGCGCGGGCTCTCACGCCCGAGCTTGCGGCCGTGCTGCGCGCAGCGTCCTTTCGTGAGGATGTTGCAAGCGCCCCTGCCGATCGAGATTCTGCGAGATTTTATTTCGCTCACTTGCTCGATCAGGGCGATCCTGAGGGGAGTCTGGCTCAGCAGGCTGCGACAGCTCTCTATGACCGGGGCGACGCAGCTGGTGCCGCGCAATTGCTGGATATGCAGCTGGCGCAGGGAGCGGCTCGGCTGACGGTTGTTCAGAAACTCGCTTATGCCGAGGCCTTCTTGCATATGCACGATCTCGAGCGTGCTCGTCGTCTGAGCGCCTCGGCGAAATCGGTGACCCTCACGCCTGATGAACAGGGCAGGGCGAAGCAGCTCGATAATAATCTGGCCATCGCAACCTCAGACCGGCTCAATGAAGCGGGTAACCGGGCAAAGGCCTATGAAGCCCTCGCTCCGGCCTTGAATAGCGAACGACCTCCCGTTGCCGCCAATCTCGCCTTGGCGCGTCTTTACAGCTCGGGCGGTCAGCACGCTCAGGCTCATCAGATCGCGCTTCAGGCCGTTGAACACGACCCTGCAGACCTCGATGCGCGGCTTGCACTCATCGAGACAGCGATTTCGATGCATCGCTATGCTGAGGCGAGTGGCTATCTGCAGCAGATGAATGCGATAGCGCCGACAGATCCACGGAGCTGGTACGCGGCAGCACTTCTCGACAGGGCGCGCGGGAACACGCGGGCCGCTGTGCGTGAACTGGCTCAGGCGCGGCTGCTCAGGATCGAACAGCTCACACCGAGTCAGAATGTTGCCCTCCGCCGGAATAATCCCTTCGCGTCGGAAGACCTTACGCCGACCTCAAACGAGACGGACCCGTTCGTACGTCGTGTTGACGGCGATCTGACCCAGATCAGCGATGCGCTGGCGGCATCCGTCAACATTACGCCCGGCATCGATACGCGGTCCGGCTCCGGCCTCAATGGATTGAGCAACGTGAATGCCGAAATTTTCGGCAGGTTGCCGCTCGGTGGAGGCCATCTTACCTTATCTGCAACGCCGACCTTCCTGAGTAGTCGGTCCTATCGCACAGGCGATGTAGAGGGGCCTTTGGCGATCGGGTATAACGCTCTGAACTCGACGATTTCGGGAGCCCCGCTGAACCAGACATCGCCCTTCAATGCTACCGGGATCGCCGTTGGGGCATCTTATGACTGGCGTTGGCTCGCGCTCGATGCGGGCTCTTCGCCTCTGGGTTTCGCGGTCAACAACATTCTCGGTGGTGGCAAGATCTCACCGACGATTGCGCGCAATACCGTGCTGAGCGTCGGTGTTGAACGCCGGTCCGTTGAAGATAGTATCCTTTCCTATGCGGGTCTCAAGGACGCCTCGGGCGCCACATGGGGCGGCGTCACGCGTACTCGCGTCTACGCCCAGCTTGCCTATGGCGATCGCGATGCTTCCCTCTATGTCAGAGGGGGAGGTTCCTATCTTGCTGGACGTAACACGCGCAGCAATACGGGCTATGAGGCGGGAGCCGGTGGGCAGGTCAAGGTATGGAATGACGCCATCAACAAGATCCATCTTGGAATGGATCTGACGTGGTTCGGTTATGAGCGAAATGAGTACGCTTTCAGCTTCGGCAATGGCGGGTATTTCTCTCCGCAGAATTTTGTCGCCTTCACCTTTCCGGTCACCTATTCGGGGTCTTACAAGCAAGTGGACTGGAGCTTGATTGGACGGGCGGGATATCAGACCTATCGTTCCAACCGGGCAGAAACCTTTCCGAACAATCCAGGTGACCAGGCGCTCCTCGCCAATGTGGCACCGCTCTATGCTTATCAGGCTGGCAATTCCGGTAATGGTTTGACGGGCGGTATCAATGGCGTCATCGATTATCGGATGACACCAAACCTGAAGCTCAGCCTCAATGCCGATTATCAGCGTGCTGGGCCTTGGAATGAAGTCAGAGCCTTTGTCTCTGCCAAATACAGCTTTTTGGGGACGAAATGACCGCGCCTGATTACTCCCTCTTTCTGCACGCGCTCGCGACCGAACTCGATCTACAGGCAGGCCCTGAGGAGCGCGATGCGCTTTTGTTCAGCGTTGGTCATCGTCTCTCAACAAGGCTTCCACTGCCCAGCTGTGAGACGACGGAGGATTTCGAGCTCGAATGCAATGCGCTTCTCACGCTTGTCGGCTGGGGACGGGCTCAGTTGAGATTATCTCACGAAACGCGCAGCCTCTATCTGGACCTTACCGGAACGCCTCACATTGGGTCGCTGGGCACGCCTTCGGGGCAGTGGTTTGCGGCGGTGTATGCTGGCGTTTTCACAGGTTGGTTCCTGCAAAGCGGAGAGCCCGTCAAGCTTCAGCTCGATCGCGACGCGTCAACCGTTGACACACTGGTCTTTCTCGTGGCTCCGAACGAGATTGGCTGATTCTCCTGAGGGCAGATCCATTCGGTAACTTGTCTCCTCTCTGACTTAAGGGGCATCGTCTTCTCAGAACGCGTCCGCAGCTGCCTCCGTGGGAATTGTGAGCGCGTATTTTCTGAGCCGTCCGATTCAGAGATCAAGAGGAAGCAGTCATTGATGCGTTTAATCATTCCAGGAGTGCTGCTCTCAATTCCTGTCCTCAACTGGCTATGGCCGCTCCCATTACCAATGACTGTGCGATTGGTTGTGGGAGTGTTCTTCGTTATTGCCGCGTTCTACCATCAATGGTGCCGCCTCTCTTCGGGCTCGGTTCTCGCGCCTGAGATGCCTCGTATCATTGTCATCCTGTTCAACTGGGCCTTCGGCGCGCTTCTCTTTCTGACAGTGCTGCAACTTGCGACTGATCTCGTCTCGCTTGTGATCGCTGCGATCAATTGGCAGCCGCCTCGGATCAATCCCGCCATGCGGGTCACCGTGGGGGCAATCGCTGCTCTGCTCTCCGCGATCGGGGTTCACAATGCGCTCCGTGTGCCTCCTGTCCGTGACGTGCATGTCGAACTTCCCGGACTTGGCAAGGGCTTCGATGGCTATACGATCCTTCAGCTAAGTGATCTCCATCTGACCACGCTCTTTCCTGCGAAATGGGCCGCCGCTGTGGTGCGCGGGCCAATGCAACAAAGGCTGATCTCATCGTCATCAGCGGTGATTTTATCGATGGTACCGTTGCCAAGCGGCGGGCTGATGTCGCCCCCCTTGCAGAGTTGCGAGCAAAAGACGGCATTTTCGCGGTTCCGGGTAATCACGAGTATATTTTCGACTACGGCGCCTGGATAGAACACCTCCAAAGCCTCGGTATGGAGATGCTTCTCAATCGGCATCACGTCATTGCACGTGGATCAGAGCGGATTGTGCTCGCCGGTGTGACCGACAGGGCCGCTTCGAGCCATGGCGAGGCTCCTCCGGATCTGACCCTGGCCCTCAAAGGGCGACCTGACTCCGCCCCTGTCATCCTGCTCGATCACCAGCCCTCCGGGGCTGGTGAAGCCGCAAAGCAAGGTGTGCTGCTGCAGCTTTCTGGCCATACCCATGGCGGTATGATCCTGGGTCTGGATCGGCTGGTGGCCCGGGGCAATGCAGGGTTTGTCTCTGGTCGATACAGGCTGGGTGCCATGACCCTTTACGTCAGCAATGGGACCGGCCTGTGGCCAGGTTTCGCGCTGCGTCTCGGGAAAGGGTCCGAGATGACACGTTTTCATCTCAGAGCCGTTTCATGAAAAGGGTTGCTTGACGGTCTCGAAGTAACGCTCTGCTGAGCCTCAAACAAACTCCTTGGGGCCTAGCGCTCCATCGTGGCGTATCGCCCGCTATGGAGTTGCACGATGCGTTCAGAGGTGGCGGTGTCAGGCTGTCAGGGCCGTCAGTGCGGGTTCTGTTCGATCCAGGAGATAAGGGCCTGCCGATTTGATCTCGATGGCGAGAATGGCCAGACAGTTTGGCTGGCGTTCACCCAGAGGTAACTCGCCGAGACCGGAAGTCCATCGTGCGCGGCCGTTCTCCCCATCGTTCCAGCCGACAAGATCGGCCGTCTCCAGATGGGTTGTAATAAGACGGAACTGCTCGCTCTCGAAGATGGTAATGTCGCCAACGAGGACCCCCAGAAGGCGTCGGTCGTCCACATAAGGGCCAACAACGTCACAGGGACGGCTCGCATTGGACGCGATGCGGACACTCTCGATCCCGGAGGGGACCATGAACATCACGCGGTTCTTGTCCTTTCGGGTTGGGCGAATGATTATCCCCGTCTCGGTCCGGAGATGAAGCGCCGCATCCTCGGTTTTGGCAGGGGCTTCAAAGTGATTTGCCACCCCGATTGCCTCGGCGCGTGACATCAAGTGCTGAAACACCGGTTCGACGTCCTCTCGCAAGGTCGTCAGAGGAGCCGCTGCATCATCCCAGCTCAGATTGCGCGACGGAGTGAAGAGCACAACCTTGCCATTCTGAGTGAATGATCGACGATTGCCTGTGTCGAGATAGCTCTCTGTGAAGAGACCATTCGCCCTGACCACCGAGTGTTCTTCAGTTTCGATGTGATAGTAGTCGTAGGACGTGATCGTGGTGTCGTAGAAGATGGAACGTCCATTTACCAACATGCGGGCAGGAACGAATTTGCCGTCGAGAAACAGGCAGTGCTCGGCTGTCACCAGCAGATCCTGGGAAGGTACGCCCTCAGCGAAGGCATTCTTGAGAATGCGAACAGGATAATCGGCCTCATCTAGAGAGAGATGCGGACGAACAGCACAGTGGGCGCGACCCGTCCACATCACGGGGCGAATAGTGGCGACCCCGTCGACATACGCAATGATCTCATCGCCAATTGCCAGATCTTCAACCGGCTTCTCTCCATCGACAGTCTGGATGAGGCTGCCTGCAAGGAAGCATGTCAGAACAAGATAGACGTCTCGACCCACGGACTGAGTCGATGCCTCAGGCTTGGCAGTTCCAGAGAGATAAAATTCTTCAAGAACGAGCAGTCTCCGCCCCCCTGAAAGGACGGTCAGGGTGTGGCTGCGCGTGTCATAATGCGTGGTCAGACTGGCGTTGGGATTAAGATCACGGTCGTAGTTTATCTTGATCGTGCCGCCATAGACGTAATTCCTGATCGTCACCGTTTGCATGTCGTCGTTTTCGTTCGGACCGGCAATGATCAGAGTGCTCTTCGGGTTCTTGTTGAAGTCGAATACGACGCCTCTATTGTTCGACAGATTTCCTTTGAGGTCGACGGTGCCACCGTCGATGAGAATGTGTGCCGAGTTGAGATTTGTCGTACGGTTCGCTGTAAATGTTGCGCCCGTATTGACGGTTATCCGTGAGGTGTTGAGATTTGTCGTTCCGTTGACGGTCAGATTGCCGTTGAGAACAACGTTGCCGCCATAGGCGTTGGTGAAGTCGCCGTTAACGACAATTGACGATCCGCGATCAACAACCACACGTGCGCCATTCAGATTGAATGATCCGCGGAAAGTGGCGGTCGAATTATTGGAGACCTGATACGTCGCTCCAGAGCCGCCACCTGCAACCCTATCGTTCTGTCGCCCATTTCCGTTGAAGCTGCCGTACGATCTGCTCGAATTCGTTACGTAAATATCGTTGTACAGGGATGTTTGACTCGAACTCGGAAGATTAACGTTCTGGCCTGTCTGCGGATAAGTGTTCGACATTTCGAGTCTCTCATTTGTGATGTTACAAATGTTAACCGTTAATTATATGTTTTCAAATTAAAAACGAGATACTATTTCATCATGTTTCCGGATCAAATGAATAACGATATTTAACGGTCGGTCTTATTTCGAACCCACTCTGTACGGGATGGGTCATGCCCTGCTGTTACCTTCTGGAGTCTGCTCGAAATGCGATATCTTTGCTCTCATTCGGCCTGTGCTCGGATGACGTAAAAAGCCGTCATCAAGACTGCCGGTCGCAATTGGCAGTGTCGGGAGGCGGTTCGGTCCATCGCGCACCAGAGTGGTGGCTGGGTCGAAAAGCGAATGCTGCGACACAAGTTTTCCTGCCTGTTCATTCAGACTTGCTTGAAGATCAGGGACATCTCCGGCGGCTGAAAGCGCGATCTCGCCGAAGGTCGTCACTGTCGTAGCTGCAGGTCAGGAATGATAAAGGAGCGTTGAGGGTGGAGCGGGTGGCTCTTGCTCTGCGGCTTGGGCCTTCGAGGCAATTCGTCAGTCAGGCCGTCTGTGCCCTAGCGGCAGAAGAGGAGAGGGGCTATATTGACGGCTTGTTGCGAGTAGGAGCGTCACGCCAGCATGTCCGAACAGATCCGTCCGACCGAGTTGCCTGAAAACCAAGCTGACGATGCCGATTACGGCGCTTCTTCCATTTCGGTTCTCAAGGGGCTCGATGCGGTACGTAAACGCCCAGGAATGTATATTGGCGATACGGATGATGGCTCGGGGCTCCATCACATGGTGTTCGAGATCATCGATAACGCCGTTGATGAAGCCCAGGCGGGTCACGCCACGCGATGTACCCTGACCCTCAACGGCGACGGATCGGTGAGCGTGCGTGACAACGGACGCGGTATTCCAACCGACATGCATGAAGAAGAGGGCGTGAGCGCGGCCGAGGTCGTGCTGACCAAGCTTCACGCTGGCGGCAAGTTCAATCAGAACTCCTATAAGGTGTCTGGTGGCCTCCACGGTGTCGGCGCGGCTGTGGTCAACGCGCTCTCCGAGTGGATGGAAGTCCGTATCTGGCGTAACGGCACAGAGCACTTCATCCGGTTCCAACATGGTGAGCGCGACGACGCCCTCGCGGTTGTTGGAGACAGCAGTGAGTCTCGCGGGACGCTGGTGACGTTCAAACCCAGCAAACAGACTTTTACGAAGGTCGAGTTCGAATTCGCCATTCTCGAGCGCCGCATGCGCGAACTGGCGTTTCTGAATTCAGGCCTTGAGATTGTTCTGCGCGACGAGCGTCATGCAGACAACAAGGAGGTGGTGTTCTGCTTCGAAGGCGGTCTGTGCGCTTTTGTTGAGTATCTCGACGCCAGCAAATCCTCCATCGTGTCGCCCCCCATCATCGGCTCCATCGATCATGCCGAGAGCGGTATCAAGGTCGAGTTCGCGCTTACATGGAATGACAGCTTCCATGAAACGATGCTGTGCTTTACCAATAACATTCCGCAACGCGACGGTGGCGCGCATCTGGCCGGGTTCAGGCAGGCGCTGACCCGCATTGTTGGCAAGTATGCCGATAATGGATCATCAAAGAATTCGGCTGCTCTGACTGGCGAGGACATGCGCGAAGGCATGACGGCCGTGCTTTCGGTCAAGGTGCCCGATCCCAAATTCTCGTCCCAGACCAAGGACAAGCTTGTGTCGTCCGAGGTGCAGCCCGTTGTGCATATGACGGCTGCCGATGCGATCGGTCATTGGTTCGAGACCCATCCGCGCGAAGCCAAGGCGATCATCGCCAAGGTGAATGAGGCCGCCGCTGCCCGTGACGCTGCCCGTCGGGCGCGTGAACTGACTCGCCGCAAGGGCGTGCTTGATGTGTCTTCCCTGCCGGGCAAGCTCGCCGATTGTCAGGAGCGTGACGCAAGCAAGGCCGAACTCTTCATCGTCGAGGGTGACTCTGCAGGTGGCACGGCAAAGCAGGGGCGGGATCGTCGCTTTCAGGCCATTCTGCCGCTCAAGGGCAAGATTCTCAACGTTGAGCGTGCGCGTTTCGACCGTATGCTCGGATCGGCTGAAGTTGGCACATTGATCACGGCACTCGGCACCGGGATCGGTCGTGGCGATGTGGATCAGGGCGGTTTTCGATCGAAAACTGCGCTACCACAAGATTGTCATCATGACGGACGCTGACGTGGACGGATCGCATATCCGGACATTGTTGCTGACATTCTTCTTCCGCCAGATGCCCGAGTTGATCGAAAAGGGCTATCTCTACATTGCTCAGCCGCCCCTCTATCGTGCCAAGCGAGGCAATGAGGAGCGTTACCTGAAGGACGATGCGGCGCTTGAGCAATATCTGCTCGATAAGGCCCTGGCGAATGCGTCGCTCACCCTGACCGATGGGACGGTGCTCGAGGGGCAAACGCTCATGGAGCGCGTCAAGGCAATGGGTCAGGTCGCCAAGACCCTCGCTGCCCTCGCGTCCAAAATTCCGGTCTGGGTGCTCGAGCAGGCCTATGTTGCTCGTGCCCTTTCTCTGGGTCATGACCGGGCCCAGGAGCGTGCCCCCGTTCTGCAGGCCCGGCTGGACGAAACTTCACCGGCCAACGAAAGAGGCTGGATCGTTGGCCCGACCGAAGAGGGTGGACTACGCCTTGCGCGTACCGTCCGGGGCGTGGGTGAAGTCTATACGCTGGATGCGGCGCTGCTGAGATCAGCAGAGGCGCGCTGGCTCTCCGGAGACGGGAGCCGGGTGGCCGATGACTTCCAAGGCTCAACCAAACTCTCTCTGGACAGTTTGAATCTTGAGCTCACCGGCCCGTCAATGGCGTTTGAGCGCGTGTTGCAGCAAGGCCGCAAGGGTCTTGCCATTAACCGCTTCAAAGGCCTTGGCGAAATGAATAACGAGCAGCTTTGGGATACCACGCTCGATCCCGCTACGCGTATCCTGCTTCAGGTCCGGGTGGGGGATGTCGAAGATGCTGGACAGGTCTTCTCCACGTTGATGGGCGATGTGGTTGAGCCGCGGCGTGACTTTATCGTGGGCAATGCTCAGAAGGTCGCCAATCTTGACGTTTAAGGCGTTAGGGGCGGCCCTGTTCGTCAGCGCTGCGGCTCTGGGTTTCAATGCAGCCAGTGCAGCAGACCAGCCTCAGGCGTCAGCAGGTGCCAAGGCTGTGGGCGCGGGACAGACGACGGCTGTTTACCGTGTCTACAATCACGGTATTCATGTGGTCGATGCCACGGCCGATTATAATCTGACCGATCTGGCTTACGGCATACGCACGACGTTGCATGCGGGTGGATTTCTCAGTGTTTTTCTGAGGATGGATATCCAGAGCACGGCGCAAGGCCATTTCGAGCAGGATCGCGTCGAGCCCATCGAGTACGAGAGCAAGGGGTACTCAAGAGGCAAGCACCGCAGCGTGGTCCTGCATTACGCCAATGATACGCCTCAGATCGTGGCACTGGATCCTCTTGAGAGTGATCGCGAACCGGTGCCACAGGCCGACTGGGGCATGCCGTGGATACGTTGAGTGCCATGGCGCTTCTTCTTGAAACCGTGCGCCGTACGGGAAAATGCGAAGGTAGCGCCCATGTTTTCGACGGGCTGCGCCTGAGTGCAATGACGTCTCACGGACCTTTCACCGGGGATGTGCCCACATCTTATAGTCAGGAGTTCAAGGGCCCAGCGTTGCGTTGCGAGTTTGTCGGCCAGCAGGAGGCCGGTTTCATCAAGGACTCATCCCATCTCGAGGTCATGAAGGCACCCCATCCGGGAGCGGCCTGGTTTCAGGATCTGCCGGGAATTGGGCTCACTGCGGTGAGGGTTGAATTCGAGCATCCCAAGCTCGGCAAGATGACCGCCGTTCTCGATCACCTACCGAGCGTTCAGTAACACAAATTCATGCCGAAGGTCTTTTGACAGGCCCTCGGCGTTTTCATGATCAGTCAGCTCCGGAAAGATCATAAATGAGACGCGGCACCTCCGCCATGTTTCCGGCGATTGCGGTCGCATGATCTGCCATGGCACGATCACCATATCCCCAGCTGGCAAAAAGAGATGGCATGGGAACAGCTCTTGCTGCGCTGATATCGTTTCGATGATCACCGATCATGATTGCGGTGTCTGTTTCGGCGCTGACCATGCCTAACGTCTTTCGGATATGATCCGGGTCCGGTTTACGCAACGCAAAACTGTCTCCGCCACCGATTGCGTCTATGAGGGCCGAAAGACCCAATTTTTCGACAATGGCTTGAGCCGCTTTGGCTGGCTTGTTCGTACAGATGACACAGGCGATGCCGCGGCTGCGCAAGAGCGCGAGGGTTTCTTTCGTTTCAGGAAAAAGCGTCGTTTTGAGTGTTGCGCGAGGCTCGTAAAGTTCCAGAAACCGTCGCGTTGCCTCGTCGCGATCAATGCTCGCTTCGTTTCCGCCATGCGCCAGCACCCGATCGACCAGCCGACGTGCACCGTCGCCGATCATGGATCTGATCGCGTGCTCGTCGGGTGGGCTCAGATCGTAGGAGCGAGCGAGCTCGATCGCGCTCTCGGCAAGGTCAGGCAGACTATCGATTAGAGTGCCGTCAAGGTCGAAAACGGCGCTTCTAAGTGCATTATTCAACAGGGTTTTCCTTCGGCTGGAGGGTGATGCAATAATCGGCAACCCGAAGTGACAGGAATGCCGTTTGACAGGCCTCGGCCGTGTTGGCTACGCCACGTCATAGTATGACATCATCATCTTCCTCCGACGGCCAGACCGTCCGCCATCACAAACCCACGACCGCCGTCATTCTCGCGGCAGGTCTCGGGACACGCATGCGCTCCTCTCTCCCGAAAGCGCTGCATCCGTTAGGGGGGCGACCAATGATCGCCCATCTTATTGAAACAGCGAAAAATATTTTCGATCGGATTGTTGTCGTGGTCGGTCCCGACATGGCCGCTCTTGAGGCAGCAGCAGCGCCCTGGCCCTGTGTTGTCCAGAAAGATCGTCTGGGTACGGGTCACGCGGCCAGAATGGCGGAAGAGCTTTTTGGCGAGGGGGACGTCGCGATCCTCTATGCCGATAACCCGCTGATCACGGAACAGACAATGCGGGATCTGTTGGAGACCCGCCGCGCACAGGGAACAATCCTTTCGCTTCTCGCAATGTGCCCCTCTGACCCAGGTCGCTATGGACGTGTCATCGTGCAGGAAGGCTCGGTCCGCGAGATTATCGAATGGAAAGATGCGACCGAGGCCCAGCGTGCCGTGACCCTGTGCAATGCGGGTGTTCTCTGTGCCGATGCTGTAGCTCTGCGTCGCTGGCTGGCTGCTCTTCGAAATGATAACGCACAAGGCGAGTATTATCTGACCGACGTCGTTGCTCAGGCAGCGAAGGAAGGCGAGGTTCATCACGTCGAAGCGCCTGCTGAGGAACTGGCAGGAATCAATTCGCGCGCCGAACTGGCTGGCGCTGAAGCCAGTTTGCAAAAGCGCCTGCGTCTGGCGGCGATGGATGCCGGTGTCACCCTCGTCGCTCCGGAGACCGTCTTTCTAAGTGCCGATACGGTTTTCGAGCCTGATGTGGTTGTTGAGCCGAATGTGGTTTTCGGCCCCGGTGTGACGGTCCAGAGCGGGGCCCGTATCCGAGCCTTCAGCCATCTGGAAGGATGTGTTGTCGGACGTGAGGCGCTGATCGGTCCCTATGCACGTCTGAGGCCGGGCACTACCTGCGGCGTCGCCTCGCATGTTGGTAACTTCGTGGAGCTAAAGGCGACGCAACTGGGAGACGGCGCCAAGGCCAATCATCTCACCTATCTGGGGGATTCGACGATTGGCGCGCGAACCAATGTCGGAGCAGGGACGATCACCTGCAATTATGATGGCGTCTTCAAGCATCGCACGATAATCGGCGAGGATGTGTTTGTTGGGTCGGATTCCATCCTTGTGGCTCCCCTTGCAATTGGCAACCATGCCCTTATTGCTGCCGGCAGCGTGATCACGAAAGACGTCGAGCCAGAAGCTCTCGCCTTGGGGCGTGCCACGCAGATCAACAAGAAAGAACGGGGGCGTCTTCTGAAAGAGGCCCTTCGTGCGAAAAAGGAACAGCGCTGATGTGCGGAATCTGTGGTGTTGTCGGGCATCAGAATGCTACGCCGCTCGTCGTCGAGGCGCTGCGTCGCCTCGAATATCGCGGGTATGACTCAGCCGGTATTGCGAGCCTTGTTGACGGCCAGATTTCAAGAAGGCGCGCACCCGGAAAGCTCGACAATCTTCAGGCTCTGCTGGATGTGCAGCCCCTCACCGGGGTAACTGCGATCGGGCACACCCGCTGGGCGACCCATGGCCTTCCGAACGAAGCCAACGCACATCCCCACGCGACGGGTCGCGTCGCGATCGTCCATAACGGGATCATCGAGAACTACGAGGAACTCAAGGCTGAGATGCTCGCGGTCGGACGTCAGTTCACGTCCGAGACCGACACGGAGTGTGTGGCCCAACTCGTTGATTTCTATCTCGATCAGGGACTGTCGCCGCGAGATGCCGCAAGCAAGGCGCTTGGTCGTCTGCAGGGTGCCTATGCCATTGCGATGATTTTTGCCGGGCATGAGGGGCTGATGATTGGCGCACGACACGGTGCCCCTCTTGCCGTCGGCTTCGGCGAAGGAGAGATGTTTCTTGGCTCCGACAGCCTTGCTCTGGCGCCCCTTGCAAGACGCATCGCCTATCTCGATGACGGCGACTGGTGTGTTCTGCAGCCGGATAGCGTGGAGTTCTTCGACGCGACAAATCAGCGCGTCCAGCGTCCTGTCCAGACAATTGCCCTGATTGCCGGAGCCGTCGGTAAGGACGGCTATCGCCATTACATGGAGAAGGAGCTGCACGAACACCCGGTGGTGATCGGTCAGACCCTTCAGCGCATCATCGACCCGGTCACCCGTGCCATCAACCTGCCGGACTTCCCGTTCGACATGGCAGAGTTGCCGCGCGCGGTGATCACGGCGTGTGGATCAGCGTTCTATGCCGGGCTCGTCGCTCGCTACTGGCTTGAAGCCGAGGCGCGCCTGCCGGTCGATATCGATGTGGCGTCCGAGCTGCGTTATCGCAATCCGCCGCTGACGCCCAGAGGCATGGCGCTCATGATCTCGCAATCAGGCGAGACCGCCGATACTCTGGCCGCTTTGCGCAGCTTCGTGAACGGCAGCAGCACATCGTATCCATCCTCAATGTCGAGGGAAGCACGATGGGCCGTGAGAGCGACGTTGTACTGGGTATGGTGGCTGGACCCGAGATATCGGTTGCCAGCACAAAGGCGTTTACCGCGCAGCTCTCGGTATTGGCCGTTCTGACCATCGCCATCGCGCGCGCGCGCGACACCATGTCGCCCAAACGCGAAGCCGATCTTCTGGCCAGCCTCCTCGATCTGCCGTCACGCGCAGCCGAGGTCTTCTCTCGACAGGGCGCCATTCAGGATATGGCGACATCGGTCGCGGAAGCGCGTGACGTCCTCTATCTTGGTCGCGGTATCTGCTTCCCTGTCGCTCTTGAGGGCGCTCTGAAGCTCAAGGAAATCTCTTACATCCACGCCGAGGCCTATGCCGCAGGTGAGATGAAGCACGGTCCGATTTCCCTGATCGACAAGGACGTGCCGATTGTGGTCATCGCGCCGTCGACCATCCTGTTCGACAAGACCCTGTCGAATATCCAGGAAGCAAAGGCTCGAGGCGGCCGCATCATGGCCTTCACTGACGAGAAGGGCGCGGAGCGCTTGAGTGGGATTGCCGAACATATGGTGATCCTGCCCGACGTGGATCCGTTTGTGGCGCCTATTCTGTACACCATTCCGGTGCAGATCCTCGCCTATGAGGTGGCCTTGCGTCGCGGCACAGATGTGGATCAGCCGCGCAATCTCGCCAAATCGGTAACCGTGGAGTAACCTGTCGCGGAACAGACGAGGGGTAGTCACATGGCGGGGTCGGGACCGACGATACTCATCCAGGGAGGCGGGGTCTCCGGTCTTGTCACCGCTGTCACCCTTGCCGAGGGCGGCGCGCGGGTCACGCTTTCTGAAGCTGGCCCTCGTATCGGAAGCGGTGCGTCGTGGTACGCTGGAGGGATGCTGGCCCCTTGGTGCGAAGCAGAGGCAGCTCCCGCTGAAGTTACCCGCGACTCACTACAGTCGCTCTCCTGGTGGGCCGACCATGTGCCGGGCGTCGTGCGTAATGGTAGCCTCGTCGTCGCTCCGCCTCGGGATCAGGTCGAGCTCTCGCGTTTCGGCAGGCGCACCAGCCATTTTGAAACTCTGGGTAGCGCGCGCATTGCCGAACTGGAGCCCGATCTTGAGGGGCGCTTCGACCATGCTCTGTATTTTCCGGAAGAGGGGCATGTAGATCCCCGTTGTGCACTCTCCGGTCTCAGGGAGCGCCTTCTGACGCTCGGGGGAAAGATCAGGCTCGATAGCTCGGTGAAGGACGGCTCTTTCGATTGGGTGATCGATTGCACAGGGCTCAACGCACGCGAGACGGAAACGAACTTGCGTGGCGTGCGCGGGGAGATGATTCTGGTGCGCTGTCCCGAAGTGACGCTGCATCGGCCTGTGCGCATGTTGCATCCTCGCATCCCGATCTACATCGTTCCGAGGGCGCAGTCAGTTTTCATGGTGGGCGCGACGATGGTCGAAAGCGATGACAGCCGTGAGATCACAGTGCGGGCTATGAGTGAATTGCTCAATGCCCTTTATACACTGCACCCGGCTTTCGCAGAGGCTGAGATCATCGAGGCCAATGCCGGGGTTCGCCCCTCTTATCCCGACAATGTCCCTCGTGTGCATCGTGACGGGCAGCGCCTCTCGGTCAACGGCATGTATCGTCACGGATTTCTGCTATCGCCCGCCAGAGCAGCGGAAGCCGCGGGGATCATATTTGGCGACCAGGCCTGAACTTTTTTAAGGGCGGGGGTGTTTAGCGGTCTCCTGTGATCGTATCTCCCTGCACGGGCGATTGCCTTGGGATCGTGCTATATCTGAGTCTGAAACAGGGAGATCCGCCATGGAGATCATGGTCAATGACGAGAGAACGCGCATTCAGAGTGGCGTTCTCTCCGAAGCGCTCGTCGAGCTGGGCTATGGCGAGGCGAAAGTGGCGACCGCGATTGATGGCGTCTTTGTGCCACGCTCTGCCAGAAGCACCCGGATACTGCGAGAGGGCGAGAAACTCGAGATCCTCGCGCCGATGCAGGAGGATAAGTCATGCGAGTCTATGGAACAGAGCTGACATCTCCGCTTATGCTGGGGACGGCCCTCTATGACAGTCCGGCAATCCTGGCTGAGTCAGTGCGGGTTGCGCGGCCGGGTGTCGTGACAGTTTCGCTGCGTCGGGAATCTGCTGGCTCGCAAGCCGGGCAGGCCTTCTGGGAGTTGATCCGCGGGTTGCAGGTCCCCGTGCTGCCTAACACAGCTGGCTGCCACACGGTCCGTGAAGCGATTACCACCGCCCAGATGGCACGTGAGGTGTTCGGCACAGATTGGGTCAAGCTCGAGGTCATCGGTCAGGGCGATCTGCTTCAACCGGATGTCTTCGCTCTCGTTGAGGCCGCGCGGCTTCTGACCGAGGAAGGGTTCAAGGTCTTTCCTTACACGACAGAGGATCTCGTGGTCGCCGAGCGGCTTTTGCGGGCAGGGTGTGAAGTCCTGATGCCCTGGGGCGCACCGATCGGGTCGGGCAGGGGACTGAATAACCTTTTCGGACTACGCGCTTTGCGCGCGCATTTTCCGGAAATTCCCATGGTGATCGACGCAGGGATAGGACGCCCATCTCATGCGGTTACCGCTTTTGAGCTGGGATATGATGCCATTCTGATCAACACGGCTGTGGCCAAGGCGGGAGATCCGGTTGGAATGGCGCAGGCCTTCCATCTGGCGTGTGAGGTCGGAAAACTGGCTCGCGCAGCGGACCCGATGGAGGCTCGCGACATGGCCGTTCCCTCAACGCCTACTCTTGGAAAGGCAGTTTTCGCCTCATGACTGGTCTACTTCCTTCTCCCATCTACCCCGTTGTGGATCATCCCCGCTGGATCGAGCGTCTCGGAGCGGCCGGTGCCCGGTTCATCCAGCTGCGTCTGAAGGATCTGGATTCAGAAACTTTGCGCGCTCAGGTCATCGAAGGCCAGGAGGCTGCGGCACGGCATAACGTGCGGTTGGTGTTGAACGATTACTGGGAGCTCGCCCTCGAGCTCGGCATCGATTACATCCATATCGGGCAGGAAGATCTCGATACGGCCGATCTGGAGCAGATCAGAGCGGCAAGGATTTCGTTTGGGATTTCGACCCATTCGCATGAGGAGCTGGATCGGGCGCTTTCGGTCGAACCGGACTATGTTGCGCTCGGTCCGATCTGGGAGACGAAGCTGAAAAAGATGATCTGGGGACCGCAAGGCGTTGAGAAACTGTCCGAATGGCGCCGGATCATCGGCCCAGCCATGCCGCTGGTCGCCATAGGCGGCATCACCAAAGACCGGGCAGCGTCTTGCCTTTCTGCTGGTGCGGATAGTGTCGCGGCTGTGTCCGATTTTATCGCTTCAGCAGATCCGGAGGCGCAGGTTTCAGAATGGCTCAAGGCCTGTTCGAGCTGAAATGATGTAATATTTCTCTCGGAATTGAGAGCTCGCCCTCGCCTGAGGTTGAAGCTTCGCGTATAGAGTACCGACGAAACAGGAAAAGATGGAGAATACCCAGGCATGATGGTGACGGGACTGGCTGCCGTTATTTTGGCGCTGGCGCTTCTGATGGTGCTCATCAGCGCAGTGCAGCCTTTGGCCCGACGGCTCGAGGTGTCGGAAACGGTTCTTCTTGCCCTTGCCGGTATTGGAATTGGCGCTGCGGCCGATTTGCTGCTGCGTTCGTCTCTGACCGAGATTTTTGACGGTGCGGCTGAGACACTTCTCTACTTCCCGATCAATAGTGAAGCCTTTCTGCTCATCTTCCTGCCGATCCTTGTCTTCCAGGGAGCGTTGGCAATCGATGTCAGGCGCCTGGCCCATGAGACGGCGACCGTACTCCTTCTCGCAGTCGTTGCCGTTCTCGTCTCGACCCTGACCATCGGAGGGGCTCTCTATCCGTTTGCAGGCCAGTCCATGGTGGTCTGTCTGCTGCTGGGTTCGATCGTAGCGACGACGGATCCTTCGGCCGTGGCGGGAATTTTTAGAGAAATCGGAGCAGCATCTCGCCTGACACGTCTGGTTGAGGGCGAGGCCCTCCTGAACGACGCCGCGGCCATCGCAATTTTTTCTATTCTCCTTGCCTCGGTCACTTCGCATCGTCACATCGAGCTTGGCGAGACGGTCATCGACTTTCTTGCGTCATTTGGCGGCGCTATCGTTGTTGGTGTGGCGGTAGGGCGGTTGACGCTGCTCCTGATCGCCAGCCTGGGAGGCTCCACGGCTGCCGAGGTCACCTTGACCCTAGCGCTACCCTACGTCGTTTATATCCTTTGTGACGAGTTCCTGGGTTTCTCGGGTGTGGTGGCGACCGCAGCCTCTGGTCTGACGCTCTCGGTCTATGGCCCATCGACATTCAGACCTCAGGTCTGGCGCTTCTTGAACGAACTCTGGGTCCAGCTCGTCTTCTGGGCCGGATCGCTTGTTTTCGTCCTGGCATCGATGCTCGTGCCGCGTCTTCTGATCGGCATGACACGCTGGGATTGCGTCCTGATTCTGATTGCGACCGTTGCGGGCCTGCTGGCGCGAGGCGCCGTTGTCTTCGGGCTGCTTCCCATACTGGCAGCGGCCAAGCTGTCACCACCCGTTCCGAACCCTTTTAAGACGACCATGGTCTGGGGCGGTCTGCGCGGTGCGATCACGCTTGCTCTGGCCCTGGCTGTAACCGAAAACCAGCGTGTTTCGACCTCGACCGCGCATTTCATCGGAATTATCGCAACAGGTTTCGTGCTCATCACCTTGCTGGTGAACGGTACGACGCTCCGTTATCTCGTCGTTTTCCTGAAGCTCGATCAGCTGCCGGCGATCGATCAGGCCATGCGTCATCAGGTGCTGAGCAGCGGTCTGGCTCAGGTTGCGGAACGCACTCATGGTCTTGCCGACGAGCTTGGCTTCGGAGAAGGGACCCAGAAGACGATCATCGGCCAGATCGAAAGGCGTGCGCAGGAAGAGAGCGAAGCGAACACCTTCGACACGGCTCTTGGTGATCGTCAGCGTGTGACATTGGCGCTGATCACGATCGCCAATCGCGAACGGACATTGCTGCTCGATCTATTCCGCATCCGTGGCCTGTCGCGCCGCGTCATGGAAACCTTGCTGCGGTCTTCCGAAGCCATGGTCGATGGAGCCCGGCTAGAGGGGCGTTATGGTTATGTGAGGGCGCTGCGTCGTCGTCTTCGACCGACCTTGCGGTTCCGTATTGCTCAGATGCTGCATCAGCGCTTTCACATCGACAAGCCGCTTATGTATTGCATGTCCGAGCGGTTCGAGATGCTTATCATTGCCCATCTTGTCTCGCTGTCACTGACACGCTTCATGCATGAGAGGCTTGAGCCAACGCTTGGGTCGCGCATCAGTGAAATCGTTTCTGAAGTGCTTGGCCGCCAACGTCGTATGCTCGATGATGCGCTTGAGATGATGCGGCTGCATTATCAGGGTTATTCAGAAGCACTCGAAAGCCGGATCCTTCATCAGATCGCGCTGCGGCTCGAAGAAGAAGAATATGACGAGCTTCTCTCGGATAATCTTGTCAGTGAAGAGCTGCATCGCGAACTTCTGAAAGACGTCGAAAAGCGTCAGGAACGTCTCGAAAAGCCGCTTCGGTTCAACCTCAAGGGCGGTATTGAGCAACGTCTGCGGTCATTCCCGGCGTTTCGGGGTGTGCCCGATGGTGTCCTGCATGATCTCGCGATGAATATCTCGCTGCGTTTTGCCTCGCCGGGTGAGGTGTTGATGCGGCGTAACGGCAAGATCAAGATGGTCTATGCTGTCGTGGCCGGTCTGGCCGAGGTTCATATGGCCGAGCAGGATGTTCAGTATGGGGCAGGGGATCTGATCGGCGCAGCTGCTCTGGTCAATCACAGTGTCTCCCGTGGAACCGTGCGCACGATGCAGTTCTGTCATCTACTTGCTATTCCGGCGCATCTCTTTCGTCGCGTTGTGGAAGATTATCCGATCGTGAGACGCACCATCGATGAACGCGCGGAAGCACGGCTTGTCGATGGTCATCGTCTTTCGCTTGTGCTGGGCGGCGATAAGGAGCCGTTCATTCCGGCGCGTGAGCAGATCAATGCGGTCGATAAGGACGAGACCAAGCCAAGCTGACATGCAACAAGCGTCAGAGGCACCTAACGCCTCTGACGTTCGTTTGGGTTCGTTTAGGCGGGGTCGTCAGCTGCAGATAAATGAAAGCTGCGAGACGCGTGGTGACGGTTCGAGTGGTAGCCCTCTCTCATATATAAGAGTTCGATAAGATATATTATGCCAACTCGTATATCCATGTGAGAGACAGCACGAAGGCTGTCTCTCAGTTTAAGCTCAAAATCTGCTGCGGCGCTTATGCCAGCGCGTAGCTTCCGAGTTCGGCACCGGTCTGACTATCGACCTCCTTGAGGATAACGCCGTATCCCCAGAGCGCGCTCAGATGTTCCAGCGTCAATCGTGCATCTGTGGGCTGCAGGAGTTTACCGGGTCGCGTCCGATGCTCGAGGCGCAATATCCGGTCACCGGTCAGATCGACCCCGACGATCTCGATCTCTTCCGCAAGCAAGCCGGGATCGTAGGATGACGCAACGCTGCGTCGCACGTCACGGTAACCTGCTTCATCATGGATGGCATCGACCAGCAAATAAGGCTGGGTCAAATCGTCTTCAAGGCGAAACAGACGAAAATCGCGTATGACCTTCGGCGACAGAAATTGCTGCACGAAGCTCTCATCCGGTATTCAGCCCAGGCATGGTGGAGTGTGCCGATCGGATCCTGATTGCCGGCATGACCCGGAAACCAGAGACGGTCTTCCTCGGTCGGGTCGGTGCACACCCGGGCAATGTCGGTCATCATGGCAAAACCAAGAGCGTAAGGGTTGAAGTTAGGCCCTCCCCCTTCATCGAAGCCTCGTTGGGTGATGACGTTGCTGGTGGAATGGATCACCTCCAGAATTGCCGCGTCATCGATCTGTTTCTTGTCGTGCAGGCGATGCATGATGAAGTTGTGCACCCATGTGGCGCAGCCTTCATTCATGAGTTTCACCTGAGGTTGAGGATAAAAATACTGAGCGATTAGCCGTACGATACGGATGAGCTCACGCTCCCAGTTGGCAAGACGTGGGGCGTTTTTCTCCAGAAAATAGAGGATGTTTTCTTCCGGGAGCCCAAGCGCTGCTGCCGCGTCGATCTGGTCTGTTTTGCCCTCGCCCTTTTTCTGACCCTCCGGCAGAGTCCGCCACAGATCGTTGAACTGTTCGTCTTCATAGGCGCGTCGTTCTCGAGCCCGTTCCTGCTCCTGTCGTAGATCGAGGCGCTTATTGCCCGTGTGGCGATCGACCCCCTGATTCTGCAGCGCATGAGCCGCATCGAGGATCCGTTCAACGGCTTTGATGCCATATCGCTCTTCGCATCGCGCCACATAACCACGTGCAAATTCGAGATAATCGAGGATCTGAGTGGAATCTGTCCACTCTCTGAAGAGCCGGTTATTCTTGAAAAAATGGTTGTGACCGAATGCCGCATGGGCAATCACCAGCGCCTGCATCGTGGCGGAATTCTCTTCCATCAGATAGCTGATGCAGGGGCTTGAATTGATGACAACCTCATAGGCCAGACCCATCAAACCGCGGCGATAGGCATTCTCATGAGAGACAAACCGCTTGCCCGCAGACCAGTGCGGATAACTGATCGGCATGCGTGAGACGTATAGACGTCGAGCATCTGCTCGGATGTGATGATCTCAATACGATTAGGATAGGTGTCGAGCTTCAGCTCTTCGTGGGCGATGCGTTCGATCTCGCTGAAGCAATTTTTCAGAATTGGGAAGGTCCAGTCAGTACCCGTGTAGAGCATGTCTTACTCCCCTGCCCGCTCGGCCATGCGACGGGCGAACAGATCTCTGAAGACGGGAAAGATATCGCGACGGTCTTGAACCTGACGCATGGCGAGATGCGGCATTGTCTCGGCAATGCTTTATAGCCCCGCCAGAGATCTGTTTCGCTTCTCAGGAGCATTCCACCCAGACTGACTTCGACATACGCAAAATACTGGGCAACCGGTAAAATCGCTTCTGCCATCAGGCGGCCGACCTTGCTCATATCGGATGAGATGTTGTCCCCATCCGATACCTGCGCGACATAGATGTTCCATTTATCTGCGGGGAAACGCTCGTTCTGAACGTCATGCGTCAGTTCGAGTGCTGTTGAGACGACGGTGCCACCCGTGCGGGGATCCGTGAAGAAGATATCCTCATCGACCTCTTCGGCTGTTTCCGCATGGCGAATGAAGACGATCTCGAGCTTTTCATACCGCTTCTCGAGAAAAACATGCAGCAGCATGAAGAACTGCTTGCCCAGTTCCTTCATCTTTTCCGTCATGGAGCCAGAAACGTCCATGATGCAGAAAATAACGGCCTGTGTCGTCGGTTTGGGCACCGGGGTGAACCGCCGATATCGTAAATCGACGGGATCAACCCAGGGAATGCGGGCAAGCCTCTGTCTTAGTTGGATGCGGCTCTCTCGCAATTCCTGCAAACGAAGGAATTGCGGGTCGGAGAGCGGGCGCTCTGCTTCGAGCGTCGAAATTTCTGCCTCGATCTCGATCAGTTCCTGAGGCTTGGGCCGCTTGAGTCCGATGCGACGCCCCATTGAGCGTCGCATCGTCCGCCCGAGATCGATCTGAGAGGGGGAACCGTCACTGGTGAGCCCTGAACGGCTGGTCGCCATGGAGGTCGTCGCAGCGGCCTCACGCTTGACGAGATCCGGGAGCTCCAGATCGTCGAAGAAAAGATCGAGAAACTCCTCACGGGATAAGACGAAGCGATAGGAATCTTCGCCGCCGCCCTGTTCGCCCGCTCCACTGCCCTGACCGCCTGACGCCCCTTCTCCCCCTGGAGGGCGGCGAAGCCGGTCGCCTTTGACGAATTCCTTGTTGCCAGACAGCACATAGTGCCGCGCGCCTGCACTGAACTGCCGGTGGAAACTCGGCTCATGGAGAACATCTGCCGGGATCGATACCGCGCTATCCTGCCCGATTTCTCGTATACGCCCCTGCGCTGCAGCGTCCCGTACGGCTGACTGAATGGCCTGACGCGCCCTTGAGAGAACGCGCTGGCGGTTTTCGGTGTTCTTGCCATGCGGATTGGGGCGTCTGTCTATGATTTCCATGAAACGCTCCGTGTTCGACGTGTCAGGCGGATTGTTTGACGCGCATATACCATTCGACCAGACGTCTAACCTGCCGTTCTGTGTAACCCCGCGCGACCATTCGGCTGACAAACTCATCATGTTTGCGCTCGCTCGTACTGTCCTTTTTCGAGCCGAAGCTGATCACAGGCAGGAGGTCTTCAACCTGACTGAACATGCGCTTTTCGATCACGTCACGGATCTTCTCATAGCTTGTCCATGACGGGTTTCGCCCCCCGTTGGAGGCACGGGACCGAAGCGAGAATTTCACGACCTCGTTGCGGAAGTCCTTGGGGTTGGCGATACCAGCCGCCTTCTCGGTCTTGCTCAATTCTGCGTTCAGAAGGTCACGGTTCATCAGCTGTCCGGTATCGGGGTCCTTGAAGTCCTGATCTTCAATCCAGGCATCGGCGTAATCGAGATAGCGATCGAAGAGATTCTGACCGTAATCGTTATAGCTTTCGAGATAGGCTTTCTGGATTTCATTACCGAGGAACTCGGCATAGCGCCGCGCCAGATCGGATTTGAGCGATGCCAGATAAGTGGCCTCGATTTCTGCCGGATATTGCTCGCGCCTTACCGCCTGTTCCAGCACATACATAAGATGCACCGGATCGGCTGAGATCTCTGTAGGATCATGGTTAAACGTCGCAGACAGGACCTTATAGGCGAAACGGGTCGATATGCCCTCCATCCCCTCATCGACGCCTGCGTTGTCCTTATACTCTTGCATCGCCCGGGCCTTGGGGTCCGTCTCGCGGATATTCTCGCCGTCATAGACCCGCATCTTGGCAAACTGCGTGGAATTTGGATGTGCTTTGAGGCGGGAAAGAACCGCAAATTGGGCAAGCATTTCCAGTGTGTGCGGCGCGCATGGGGCGTTTCCAAGCGCAGAAGACTGAATCAGCTTTTCATAGATCTTCGACTCCTCGGTAACGCGGAGGCAATACGGAACCTTGATGACACAGACGCGGTCGAGGAACGCTTCGTTGGTGCGGTTATTACGGAAGGTCTGCCATTCAGCTTCGTTCGAGTGAGCGAGGATCACGCCCGTAAAGGGGATCGCGCCGATATTCTCCGTGCCAACATAATTTCCCTCCTGCGTTGCCGTCAGCAGCGGATGGAGCATCTTGATCGGTGCTTTGAACATCTCGACGAATTCGAGAAGCCCCTGATTGGCGCGGTTCAGACCACCTGAGAAGCTGTAGGCATCGGGGTCGTTTTGGCTGAAATTTTCCAGCTGGCGAATATCGACTTTGCCGACCAGCGCCGACACGTCCTGATTATTGTCGTCACCCGGCTCGGTTTTGGCGATGGCAATCTGCCGGAGTTTGGACGGGGTAAGGCGCACGACGGTAAAGCGAGAGATGTCGCCATCAAAATCTTCCAGCCGCTTGAGTGCCCAAGGGCTGGCAATGCCTGTCAGGACGCGGCGCGGGATCGCATATTGATCGAGCAGAGAGGCTCCGAAACGCTCTGGGTCGAACAGCCCCAGCGGGCTCTCGAAGACCGGACTGATCTCCTTGCCCGCTTTGAGGACATAGATAGGTTCGCGCTCCATCAATGTCTTGAGGCGTTCGCCGAGAGACGATTTGCCGCCGCCAACCGGGCCGAGCAGATAGAGGATCTGCTTGCGTTCTTCCAGGCCCTGGGCAGCGTGGCGGAAAAAGCCGACAATCTGTTCGACGGCGTCTTCCATGCCATAGAAATCGGCAAAAGCAGGATAGGTCCGGACGGTCCGGTTCATGAAGATCCGGCTCAGACGCGGGTCGCGCGAAGAATCGAGCATGACCGGCTCGCCAATTGCTTTCAACATGCGTTCGGCGGCGCCCGCATAGCAACTGGGATCTTCACGGCAGAGCGACAGATAGGAAGAAAGTGACATCTCTGTTTCCCGGCGTTCCTCTCGGAAGGAAGAGGCCAGCGTGAACACGTCCGGGGATGAAGTCATGACTCATAGGCTCCGATGAAACCTGTCACTAGTACGAGGGTCGAAACGGTCAGACCCATTCGGCAGTGCTGCAGGGCGATGGTCGGGAAGTCAGGCGTTAAGAGACGATAATGGGTGTGGAGACAAATAATGCTCCAACATCGCTAGGAATTACCCGGAATTTTCCTGTATTATTGGGAATTAACGTCGTTATTAGGAGCCACAGAAGGGCTCGATACCTGAACGCTATCGCGAGTTCGAACCGAGCTTCAACAAAAAACTGGTTAAAGGCGAAAATATTTAGAGGCTGAGAACCATGCCATCATAACCAGGCTCAATGCCCTCGGGCAGAACACGGCGTAGCGCTTCGTAATCGAGTGCTGGTCCCATATGGGTCAGAATCGTGCGTTCCGGTTTGAGTCTTTTGCACCACTCGATCACGAGATCGACCCAGGCATGAGCGATATGCGGCTCGTATTGAAAGCACCCGACAATCCAGGTCTTCACCCCGTCGAGGCAGGCAAGCGCCTCTTCGCTCAGATGCTCGACATCTGTCGAATAAGCGAAATCGCCACAGCGCAAGCCGATGGTCGGGATGCGGTTATGCCGTTGTTCGAAAAGCTCGAGATCGAGGTCGCAGACACGGACCCGATCAGTCAGCGAAACCAGATGGGGTTCGGGCACCGGTCTGAAAAATCCGTTTCCGCTCCAGGGACGAAAGGCATAGCTGTACCGCGCTGCAAGCTCTTTCATCACGGCGTCAGTGGCGTAGAGCGGCAGAGGTGCATCGAGCATGCGGTTAATCGCCCGCAATTCGTCCAGTCCGGCGACGTGATCGGCGTGTTCGTGCGTGTAAAGTACAGAGTGAACCACGCCGATCTTCGCGCGAAGAAGCTGCGTTCGCAGGTCTGGTCCGGAATCGACAAGGAGACGTTTACCGCTCTCGGCCTCGACGACGATGGACGAGCGCGTGCGTTGATTCCGCGGTTCGTTCGGGTCGCACTCGCCCCAGATCCCTTCCCCGTCCGCTCCGCCAACCATCGGAACGCCGCCGGACCCACCGCAGCGAGGATCGTGACCTTCATCAGGCGCGCCTGAACAGGGTGTAGAAATTGCGGGTTGTGAGCTCAGTCAGTTCTTCAAGACTCATCTCCCGCTCTTCAGCGAGCCGTTGGGCGGTATAGGCGACAAAACCGGGTGTGTTCGGTTTGCCCCGCTTGGGCACCGGCGCCAGAAACGGACTGTCGGTCTCAACGAGTAGACGTTCCTGCGGCATCGCGCGCGCAACCTCGCGTATCGTTTCGCATTTCGGGAAAGTCAGCAGACCGGAGAAGCTGATATAGCCTCCCAGCTCAACTGCGGCCTCTGCCAGCGCCATGCCTGAAGCAAAGCAGTGTAGCAGAAAGGGAAAGGCACCCTTTGCATGTTCGTCTCGCAGGATCGCAGCGACATCGTCATCGGCTTCACGCGCGTGGATCACAAGCGGGAGCCCGGTCTCGCGTGCGGCTGCAATGTGACGGCGAAAGCTGTCAGCCTGAGCCGCGCGGACCGGAACATCGCCGTGGAGGTAATCCAGCCCTGATTCACCGATCCCGATCACGCCTTGTGGCTCCGTCAGGCGCGTGATCGCTGCCACTTCCGGCAGGCCCTCTTCCTCGACATGATCCGGATGTGTCCCGATTGTGCACCAAACGCGCAACTCGGGCGTGTCGAAACGGGTCAACTCGATCTGGGTGCTGGCACGCGACAAACGTGTGCCGATGGTCGTCAACCCGGCAAGACCGTGCTCTTTGGCCAACGTCAGAGCGGCGGGAACGTCATCCAGCCGATCCAGATGGCAATGTGTATCGATCAGGCCGCTCATGCGGCAGCCTCAGGATCGACATAACGCGGAAACAAGCCTTGTGGCGCAGGGAGAGCCAGGCCGTCGGCAAGTTTGCCCGAAAGAGCGGCAAAGCTGCGCTGCTCCTGTTCCACGCCAAGTTGGGTCAGAAGCTTGTCCATTGTGCCGGGCATATAGGCTGGAGCACCGTCGCGATGTGACGCATCGCCTCATGCAAGACGCGCAGAACCGTCGCCATGCGGACAAGGTCGGTTTTCTTCAACGCCCAGGGAGCCTGACGGTCGATATAGGAGTTGCAGGCACGGATGAGCTTCCACACCTCTTCCAGCGCCTCGGTCACGGCAAAGCGTGCCAGCTGGCCGCGCATCAATTCCGGGAGAAGAGACGCATTGGCCAACAGGGCATTATCGTCCTCGCTCAGCGCATCGAACGCAGGCAAGGTGGCATCGCAATTGCGTGCGATCAGGCTCAATGTGCGCTGCGCCAGATTGCCCAGATCATTCGCCAGCTCGACATTCAGGCGATTGATCAGAGAGCGGCGGCTGAGATCGGAATCCCCACCGAACGGTACCTCACGCAGCAGGAAGAAGCGCACGGGGTCGAGACCGAAGCTTTGCACGAGATCACGCGGGTCGATCACGTTACCGATCGACTTGCTCATCTTCTCGCCTTCGATCGTCCACCAGCCATTGGCATAGACCGATTTCGGAAGCTCGATTTCCGCAGCCATCAGGAAGGCGGGCCAGAAGACAGCGTGAAAGCGGATGATGTCCTTGCCGACGATATGCGCGGAGGCAGGCCAGTACGCCATGCGCTCGGCATTCTGATCGGGATAGCCCAGCGCAGAAAGATAGTTCGTCAGGGCGTCGAACCAGACATACATCACGTGCTCAGGATCGTTCGGGACCGGGATGCCCCATTTGAAGCTGGTCCGGCTGATTGAGAGGTCTTTCAGCCCCTGCTTGACGAAGCTGACAATCTCGTTGCGCCGACCGGACGGGCCGAGAAATTCAGGATGCTGCTCGAAAAGCTTCAACAAGCGATCTTCGAAGGCGGAGAGACGGAAAAAATAAGAGGGTTCTCTCACCCATTCGACCGGAGCGCCTGTAGGCGCTGTCTTGCTTCCGTCCGCATGGATGGTCAGTTCGTCTTCCGAGTAGAAACACTCGTCACGCAGCGCGTACCATCCTTCGTATGCATCCAGATAGATATGGCCGTTTGCCGCGACTTTCTCCCAAAGGGCCTGAGCGGCCTGTTTGTGACGCGGTTCGGTCGTACGGATGAAATCATCGTACGAAATCTCCATGGCGTCTGCCATGCTGCGGAAATCCGCAGCAATCCCATCGGTAAAGCTTTGGGTGTCGACGCCGGCCGTCTGTGCGGCCTGCTCGACCTTCTGCCCGTGTTCGTCGGTTCCGGTCAGGAAAAATACGTCCTTGCCGTCGAGACGGTTAAAGCGAGCCAGCACGTCTGCGGCTATAGAGGTATAGGCATGGCCGATATGCGGTGCGCCGTTCACGTAGTAGATCGGGGTGGTAACGTAGTAACGTGAGGTCATGGGGCACTCGCTAAGGCGGCTGCCTGTCTGACAGCCTGATTTTTGTCCAGATTGAACCGTTCGGTCTCGCGTTGTAACGCCTGCAGCGCAGAAAATGCCTCTGCGGCCTTGGCGGCCTCATTCAGCTTTCCTCGCCCTGCCAGACCCCTGGCCCGGTTCACCAGTGCCTCTCCTAGCAAAGAACACAGCACGGCAAAACCGTCATCATGTCGCAGGAGCCCGGCAAGAGCGTCTGCATCGATCTCGGAACCCTGTGCGATCAACGATTCAGTCAACTGCCGCGCGATCTGGTCCGTCCCGCGATCGCCTGACAAGACACGTCCCGGAGCGCCCTGAGCCTGAGCGACAAGGCCTCCGGGCCCGGATGATTGGCGCCCATGATGCGTCAGGACACGCGCTGTCTCTTCGTCTGTGAGAGGATTGAGCGCGAGCAGGCGACATCGGCTTCTGATCGTGGGCAGCATTGCCGACGGAACCGGGCATGTCAGCAGAAATACCGTGTCGACCGGCGGCTCTTCGAGCAGTTTCAGCAAGGCGTTGGCTGCATTGCGATTGAGGGTCTCAGCGGCATCGACGATTACCACGCGCCAGCGGCCATCAGCCGCTGTGTGATGGAGGAAATCCTGCACAGGACGAACGTCGTCGATGACGATCTCCTGGCGCAAACGCTTTCGCTTTTCATCAAAGCGTCGTGCAATCACGAGAAGATTGGGATGGGTCCCCGCGGTAATCTGTCGCCCTGCCCGGCTCTCAGGCTCGGTTCCCTCAAGCAGAAGCCGGGCGCAGGCGAACGCGAACTGCGTTTTGCCGATCCCGGACTCACCATGGATCATCCATCCATGATGAAGTCTGCCCGATTCAAGGGTCTTGCGAAACAGCGTCAGCTCCGCCTGATGGCCAATCAGCGGGCAGTTCGCTTGCAACTCGGACGCGGTCATTGAGGAAGATACGTCGAGACGATTGAGAGGACCGCTTCTGCAACCTGCTCAGGACTGTGGGAGGCATCGACACGCCTGACCCGCTCTGGTGCCGTCTGAGCGATCGCCATGAATGCAGCTGCAACCCGGTGATGAAATTCGGTTGCCTCCTGCTCATACCGGTCTGGCTTTCCCCCTCTGGCAGCCATGCGTTCCGCCCCAAGTTCGGGCGAGATATCCAGAAGCAGGGTCAGGTCAGGCTCGCATGCCATCAGCTGGCGGAGCGAGCGGATGAAATCCAGGCTCGCCTTGTCCCCCCGGGCCAGACCGTAGCCCTGATAGACCAGAGTCGAGTCATGAAAACGGTCGCAGAGCACGATTTCGCCCCGGGCGAGAGCAGGCAGAATCAAACTGTCGAGATGGTCGGCACGAGCCGCCATATGCGCCAGGGTCTGGGCTCGCAGGGAAAGCGGTGCCTCATTGAACAAAATGAGTTCGCGCAAGGCTTCCGCACCGGGTGACCCGCCTGGCTCACGCGTCAGAACGACCTTATGGCCCTTCTGACTGAGCGTTTCGTGCAGAAGTCGGATTTGGGTCGATTTTCCCGCCCCTTCTCCGCCTTCGAAGGTGATGAATAGTCCCTTCACGCCTTAGCTATGCGATGCAGGTTTGGGGCCATGACCCAGTCGTGCCATGGCACGGCCGACCAGTCCGAGACGGGCAACCGACTTGGCGGCGACGAGGTCGAGGCGAATATCCGGCAACCCCTGATTTTGCAGAACGAGCGCACCGAGTGTCTGCCCTGCCCTTACCGGGGCAATGGCAGGGGATGCGTATTCAACGCTGATCTTGCTGCGCTGCTGCCATCCATGGGGCAAGGTCAGAACGATGTCCCTCGTCCCGACCAGCGCGACTTCTGCGGCTTCCCCCATATAGACGGGCATGTGATCGACCACCTGTCCGTGACGGAACAGCGTAGCGTTCTCGAAATTCGCAAACGCCCAGCCGAGAAGGCGCTCACCTTCATGAGCACGCTCGTTCATCGAGCTGGTGCCATTGATCGTCATGATGATGCGTCGGCCGTCGCGCTTGGAGCTGGCGCATAGTCCGAACCCACCAGCATCGGTGTGACCTGTTTTCAGGCCGTCGGCCAGCCCCTTGTCGACAAGGACGTTACGGTTACCCTGCTTGATGTTGTTGTAAGTGAACTCGGTAGCCGAGAAGAGGTGGTAAAACTCGGGGTAGTCGCGGATCAGATGCATGGCGACGCGGCTGACATCGCGCGCGCTCATATACTGCGACTCATCGGGCAGTCCGGTGCAGTTCATGAAATGGGTGTTCGTCATGCCCAGCTTGGCGGCGGTCTGGTTCATCAGATTGACGAATTGTTCCTCGGACCCGGCAATGCCTTCAGCCAGAACGATACAGGCATCATTGCCCGACTGAATGACCATCCCCTCGATCAGATCGGAGACTGTGACGCTTTGACCAAGCGGCACGAACATCTTCGACCCTTGGGTCCGCCACGCTTTTTCGCTCACTGGCAGGGCTTGAGTCAGCGACAGATGTCCCGCCTCAACATGCCAAAGGTGACATAGGCGGTCATCATCTTTGTGAGCGATGACGGCGGCATGTGCTCGTCAGCGGCCTTTTCGAGAAGGGTTGCCCCTGTGTCGAAATCGATGATGCACGCCCAGCGCGCAACCGTATCGAGCGGACCGATCGGGGTCGTGGCGGGAGACGCGCTCGGAAGGGTGGCGACGGTTGAAGGGGCGGCTGATGCCGCCACTTTTCCTCGGCGCGGGCGCGCGAAGGCGAACTGAGTTGAAGCGGCTAATCCAGCCGCGCCTGAGAGCAGAAAACGTCTTGTCCGCACATCAACACCTTATTTGACCACAATATGCGCGCCGGTTGCACCGCACTGGCGCGCCTGTGTTAATGCCCTATCCGCCTCGGGCACGGTTGTGAAGGGGCCGAGTGACACCAGCCACGGTAATGTGCCCGCGCCACCCTGCTGCGGCGTGATTTCTGCTCCACATTGTCCAGAGACCCGCGCTGCTGCCGTATGGCCCGAAAAACTACCCAGCTCGATACGGTAAAGGGTGGCCTGAGCCATGCCCTGCATGACGACCCGTGGCATCTCGGGCACGATCAGCGATCCTGCACCGGCAGCTTTCTCTTCGGTCTTGATCCCGAGCGTACGCGTCGTTCCGTCATCAAGCGATTGTGCGACGATAGCTTCTCGCGGAGCCGCTGTGATGTCGATCTTGGGAGCATTCGGATTGGACTCTGCGATCTGCCGGCTGAGCGCCTCATCGACGGTGACCTCGACAGGCGTCGGCACCTTACCCATCCCAAGAAGATCAGCCACACCCGGCGTCACGGCGAGCAGCCGCCCGGAGGAGCTTGGGCCCCGATCATTGAGCCTTATTTGGACCGTGCGTCCATTCACAAGATTTCTGACACTGACGATTGCAGGGAGCTGAAGGGTCTGATGAGCCCCTGTCATCGCCTGAGCAGACCAGAGTTCGCCGTCTGCCGTCACACCACCCTTGGGAGGCTGCTGGATCACGGCCAGCCCGGTCTCTCGAAGATCGAAGCGCTCCGTGGGATAGAACCACGTCTCGCTTCCCTGCCACGCCTGACCGACTTCGTAATGGGGCGTGGCATGACGCGGAGCTTCGTCATGATGACACGCCGACAGCGCCAGCCCTGTCCCAAGAAGTGAACTTAAAGTCTTAACCGATCGCATAGCCGAGCAATCCTACTCCTAGGGCATAGAAATCCGACGGATTGTAGCGTCGGATCACATCGAAATTGCGATAGACCATGAACGCTTCTGTCCCCGGACCGTCCGGTCGAATGATCGCGCCGGTGACATCCGCCTGAGAGAATTCAGTTCCATCTTCACGTCGAACGCCGCGTGCCATCCAGGCTCCGAGGCTTTGCTTATTGGACCGGCCGATCTCGCTTTGCTCAATTTCGCGCGTGAGCTGTACCTTTTGCCCCCAAGGGTCATCGGGCTGCCACCCTGAACCATGCAGATAATTGGCAATCGAGCCAAACACATCCTGTTCGCTCGTCCAGATATTGCGTCTGCCGTCGTGATCCGCATCAACGGCGTAATTCAGATATGCGCTGGGCATGAACTGGGGTTGCCCCATCGCCCCCGCATAGGAGCCGAGCATCGCTTCAGGCGCGATGTCACCATGATCGATGATCAGAAGGGATTTGAAAAGTTCGCCACGAAAAAAACGGGCGCGTCTGCCATCAAAAGCGAGGGTAGCCAGAGCATCGATGACCGAAAAAGTGCCGATCTTGCGGCCGAAACCCGATTCAAGCCCCCAGATGCCCATGATTGCACGGGGATCCACACCATACTGGGCGCCAGCGGCGTCAAGGAGCTTGCCATATTGCGCGTAGGCAGCCTGTCCCTGCTGATACGTGTCGCGCCAATGACCCGATCACGATATTGCGCCCAGGTCAGAGTGAACTCGGGCTGGTGGCGATCGAGCTTGATGACACGGGCATTCGGTTCAGAAGTAAGCGTAAAGGCGCGTGACAGCGTTGTGGCAGAGATGCCTTTATCGAGTGCTTCTCTTCTCACTGAGGCGAGAAACGCTCGATAGCTGCTGCTAGCGGAGGGAGGCGTCGAATGCTTGAGCGTGCGCGCGAGGCCACTCCCGCATAGAGAGGGAGCGACCGTGGCTACAGCCACCAGAGAGCGTCGAGTCAGCACCTGTATCATCCTAGCCTGTTCAATCCGCCTGATGCTCAGGGCCGGGGCTCGGTTCACGGACGGAGCGGGCGACCCTCAGCAGCACCATGCATGATGAAGTGCAGGAATGGATTGATCGTCAAGGGGATGTCTGGATTGGCGGCGATATATTCCGAGACGCTGAAATAACCGTTCGGGTTACGGCCCTCGAGATAGCCATGAGTCATGAAATGCTCGACAGCATCGATACCGCAGGCCCCGACGTCCGGATACGCGTCGAGGTACCATGCCGCATCGAAATAGAGCGCTTCTACAGGATAGCCATGCGATGACGGCACCACGTCAGCTGGAGCAACCTCGGGTACCTGATTGATCTCTGGAGAAGGTGCAGCAGCCGTGTCAGAGTCGAGAGCAAGTGTCTCGCCCTGCATGTCGTGCTGCTCGGCAGCCACCTTCTTCTTGCGTGCGGTGGTTGCTCTGGGTCGGACTGGTCTGGCCAAGAGAGGGGTCCTTAGCTGCGATAAAAAGTGATCAGAAATCATTCGATCCAGAAAGAACCCTTTCGGGATCGAATGACGGTGAGTGTGTGTTTTAGTCCCCTAAAACCTACTATGCGGGCACCGTGGCGTAAATTTCACGAAACTACCGGTTAGCCGATACACCAGATGGGCACTAAGCCTGACTGGCATGTTAAGATTTGATTCACGGCCGCTTATCTAGGTTGAACAACGAAAAGCGTCTAGTGACAAACTAAACGTTTGAAGAGATATTAACGAATATTAGGGAGATGTGATAATAAAATCCATACCACAATCGCAACGTTCAACAATTTTCGTTAAAGCCGTAATCATCGAGCGTACAGGTACTAACGGCGCTCTTCAAATCTCTCCTCCGTCTTGCTCTTTTGCATTCAGGCTTTTTGAGGCGGTCGAGCGAGTGAGTTTTTCCTCTGATCTGGCGTAATGGGATGAAGAAATCTGTCCATCCAGCTGCGGTAAGCCTCCTGGCCGTGGCAAAAGAAGCCGGCGTCTCCCGCGCCACGGCCTCTCTCGTCCTTCGCGATAGCCCTCTCGTCGCAGAGCCGACGCGTGAACGGGTCCGAGCGGCGATGGCGCGCCTCGGTTATATCTACAACCGCGGTGCGGCGAATTTACGTCAAAATCGAACCGGGACGATCGGTCTGGTTTTGTCAAATATCGCTAATCCTTTTTTCAGTTCTCTGACCGCCGGCGTAGACGAGGCAAACGATGCTTCCGGAGCAATCTGTTTCATCGCGAACTCGGCTGAGTCTCCTGAAAAACAGAGCCGCCAGATACGACGTCTGCGCGAACATAATGTGGACGGTTTGATCATATGCCCTGCAATCGGCAGCGATCATACTCTGATCGACGAGTTGAGACTTCTCGCTCTCCCTTATGTGCAGGTTTTACGTGAGATTCCCGGCAGTGAGGGAGACGTCGTCTCGGTCGATTACGGGCTAGGTATCGAGCAGGCAGTTGCCTATCTTGTCGCTATGAACAGGCGCAATATCGTCTTTGTCGGGGCGATGGAGACTCATTCTGCGGCTCAGGCACGCGTCGAGGGATTCAGGCGCGCGATCCGACATTTTGGTCTCGCTGAAATGCCCCTCGTCGAGGCCATGGGCGGAAATGGATATAACGAGAGCGCACTTGATGCCTTGTTTGATTCCGGCCCGCGTCCTGACGCCGCAATCTGTTACAACGATCTCATTGCCCTCACGCTTTTCCATCATCTTGGCCGTCGAGCACTCAAAATCGGTACCGATTTCGCAGTGGTCGGGATGGACGATTTACCTCAGGCGAAAGCGCCTACCCTTCCCTGACAACCATCGGAACAATGCCGCGTGAGATTGGGTCGACCGCGGCAAATCTGTTGAGCGCCCGTCTGAAAAGGCCTGACCTGCCCAGAGAACGGGTTGTCATGGCACCGCGTTTAATCCTCCGAGACAGTGCCTGAGGTTCAAACGCCAAGCCTGATCCGTCCATCACACAAGAGTGACGATATAATAACAAAATAGGTGTGACATCCTCAACTCCCTGCATTACGTGAAGATTACGTTTTGTTCAGATTGAGCTAAGAGTTCCACGAAAGTGGTGTTCGTCCAGGAAATCGGGGCGAGAGCGTTTTCTGTGGCGTCGTTTTTAGATCGATCTAAATCGCTTTTGCAGAGGCAATGATATGGCCTCTGCGCTTCGAGGTGGTCTGACATGATCGTCCATTCAGTCTTCTTTTTACGCGTCTGTACGAAGTCCCATGGGGCCCTGGGAAGAGCCCGTTCACGGAATGGCGTGCTCCCGCCCGCATCGCGCGGCGGGCATGGTTTGGTGTTCGTCAGTTCGGGTTGGTTTCCGGCCCGGATGAGGAGGTTCTCATGACCGCACTTGTCATGTCACACTCAGCATCAGCAGAGCGCCATCGGCGGCCCTCGAGTGATACCGATCTCTCTGCGATCGACGCAGTTCCGCCTCCCGAAATGACGGAAAGCGAATTACGCCGGGCTGCCTGGACGTGCTCCATCGGCAGCGCGATGGAATATTACGATTTTGCGCTTTACAGCCTGGCTTCCGCGTTGGTCTTCGGTCCCCTCTTCTTCCCGAGTAATATCCCGGGTCTTGGATTGGTCGCGAGCTTCGCAACCTATTTCATCGGCTTTGCTGTGCGGCCAATTGGCGGCATCTTCTTCGGTCGTCTTGGTGACCGCCATGGGAGAAGGAAAGTGCTGCTTCTGACCGTCACCCTGATGGGGCTGGCAAGCACGCTGATCGGCTTTATCCCCTCTTATGCCAGTATCGGCATTGCGGCGCCTCTCCTCCTTGTTTTCTTGCGCATGGCACAGGGCTTTGGCGCAGGAGCAGAACAGGCGGGCGCCGCTGTCATGATGACAGAATCCGCGCCGAGACGGCATCGCGGCTATTATGCAGCCTTGCCGTTTCTGGGGATTCAGGTTGGCACCGTTGCAGCTGGCCTCATTTACTACGGGATGCTCACCGGGGTACCGGACATCACACAGACCATGCTTTGGCGTGTCCCGTTTATCGGAAGTGCGTTTCTCCTGCTGATTGCGCTCTATATGCGCCTGCGCCTGAAGGAGTCACCGACATTTGCTAAGCTCAAGGGCGATGAGCGGCATCATCAGGCCGTGCCGATCCGCTCGACACTTGCCGCGTCCTGGCGGCCCATCCTCGCCGGATTAGGGCTACGCATGGCTGAGAATGGCGGTTCGTCGATCTATCAGGTGCTGGCGGTCAGTTATCTCGTTCATACAATCGGCATGAATAGCCGTATGAGCACCTTGATGCTAATCGGAGCGGCCATCGTCGGCGGGATCACCATTCCAATCGCAGGGTCACTCAGTGATCGGTTCGGACGTGTTCAGGTCTATCGGGGATTTGCAATCCTTCAGGCTTTGAGCGCCCTGCCGGTCTGGTATGTTTTCAGCCAGGGAAATCCTCTGGCTTCGACAATTGCACTTTCCCTTGCACTTGGTGTCGCGACCTGGGGCATGTTCGGCACGCAGGGAGCGCTCCTTCCGGAAATGTTCGGTCTTCGCCATCGTTATACGGCTGTCTCTTTCACAAGAGAGTTCTCGTCTGTAATCGCTGGTGGCGTTTCGCCCATGGTCGGACAGTTTTTGATCGCCATGTTCGCCCGTTTCCATGTCGGTGGGGTCAGTAGCGGCAAATATGCGTGGATCCCGCTCGCGTCCTATGTCGTGTTCCTTGCCTGTCTTGCTATCGTCTCAACTTTTGCAATCCCTGAGACGAAAGACCGCGATCTGATGGCTCAGGAGGATGCGTTGTGAGTAGGGAGGCAACGAGCGCCCCTCTGTTGCCTCCCTACCTCGCGCAGCATTTTTAAAGGATGAAGTAATGTAGAGTGAGATGTATCGTCTGATGCTTGAGGCTACATCGACGACGTTCGCGACTGAGCAGAACCTGGGTTAGCGAACAAACGCGTTTTTCGGTCTTCCGCTACTCTGTTCGTCAGTAAAATGAACAACAGAGCCACGATCGGCATCAATGTGTTCGTTTCCTCAAGATGTGCAAAAATAAAGCTTATGAAGAAAACGAAAATAATGAACAATGAGATTGTAAAGTTGATATCTGACAGATGGTCAAAACTTTTTATCAGAAAAATAGTAAACAAAATTAGCAACAAAAAGATACCACCTGATTGAACCCATGAAAAGCCATTCATCAGTGTATTTCCCACATAGAGAAAGCTCAGCCCTCCTTGGCGATTGTCTTCAAATTCGGTACAATCATCACCCACTGACCCAATATAGTGCTCGTGTGATTTGGCGTGTCCGCAACTGTAGCGAAGGCGGATCTAAGAAAGTTGACGAAAAGCATTATCACGATGGAAGAAATACCAAGAAAGTAGTTTCTAGGATCTGATAATATGCCTTTGAAATCGAGACCTCTAATTTTCTTAGCGTTCATGATCAGCGCAATAAAAATAGGTATATAAACTACTTCTTCGAATATGAATATCCATAGTATAGCCATAAATAGTATAGAAATAATTTTGTATTTCATCATCATATCTGAAAATAGTAGTATAAAGAAAGTGATTAGAAATATTTCATTATATAGATCAAACGAGATTAACCAATAACCTGAATCTATGACAAACGTATTAATTATAGAAAAAAACAAACTTATCGTTAAAGAGATTGCGTAGTTTAGTTTTGTGCAAATTGCGGCGTAAATAAAAATTAGCACAGGCAACAGGATGAAACACATCTTATGATTTATGATCGTGGCATAATTCATATTTTTATTTAGAATTACTGTGATGAATTTTTCAACAAGAGACGGAATCACTCTCTGCTGAAACGCCCTTATATTAGCAACACCGTTAATGATGTCGATGTCCTTCTGCACGAATAATTCATAATGCTTTCCTAGGCAGAGTATATTAAATTGATAACTTACAAGCCCTATAAAAGCCGAGATAAATAACGAAAATATGAAATAAACATAATTTATATTGATCGATCTTCCAGATAACATCAAACAATCTCCAAATTGATACACTCTCTGGGTCTTCATTATCATTTTTAGTACGGGACGTATCGCAAAAAAGTTTTCTGAATACAGAGCGGTGCTCGGTGTACACTGCGTTTCAAACGATAAGTTACGCCCTCCTAACGAGACCTGCATGGTCTCGATTTTCAGGTAGCGTCATAGAGTATGATAAATAGGATCAGCCGCGCGAAACAGTGAGGCGAGTCGCTAACGTTTTGTTCGACGATGAGGCAGTGCTCAGGTTGAAACGATCATCGATGTGGAAAAGCCCTGAGAATTGATAAGGGGCTCCAACGCTTGGGTAGAAAAATAAGGAAACGAAACAGATCGTCCTTGATTAGGTATGTCCGAGGCTATTGAAAGTCTCGCGGCGCGCTTAGCTAGATCTGATCACTTCTCCCTCAGCTCTGCCCATCCGAGTATAATACATGCTATTCCCGAACCATTGATTGGACATTTATTGATGAGTGGAAATATGCAAATTTATATGGTGCTCACGGTTTTGTTCTTCCGCTCTCGGTTCTCTGATTTAACTTGGGCGCGCGCGTGATTGCCATCGTCAGGCTGAACCGCTTCGCTCTTCGCCCGATCCTGATGCAGACCATCGCGGGCTGGAATTTCACAACCTAACCCGCCGCAATCTCCGGTTCAGGTTAGGTCGTGTCGACTGATTTTCCTATCTCGATCGAACATTTCGTCTCGTAATTTCCGGCGGCCCTCTGACAAAAAGTGATGAGCCTAAGTTCAACGTTTCGGTGTGAGCCATGTATCATGAAGTGTATGGGGGCTTTGTCACTATTAGCCTATCATTTTTTCTTATAAGCCGCCTACATAAGTGGTTGTTTTTGTTAGTTTCGCAGCTCTCATCTTTGTCCGTTATACGGCTTGGCGTTCGGGTCGGTACCTTATCGATCTGGCTCTTCCGCTATCCTATGGAAACCTGCACTTAGCCTCAGTGTCATGGGGGTGGGTGTATCAAGTCGTCTATGTGAACGAGCCAGCCGGTCGTTTTGGGGCGTGTAGATGCGTGATGGCCAGAAAGAGCTGGGCGCGTCGCTCAGCTACTGTTTGGCGCCAGGTCTCCTTTTCACCACAAGTCCGCAAATGTTTGAGAACGATGCAGCCGCCCAGATTGGCCTTTTGGGCCTGTCCGTGGCACATGGGGGCGCCATGTCTGATGGTGCCCCTCTCCATACCAGCTCGCTTTATCATCTCCTTTCGGTTGCTGGAGCCGCGTGGTGGTCTAAGGGTCTTGCCGTGATCCTCGGCACCTTCATTCTCGAAGATGCCACGACGATGATTGCCGCAATGGCCGTAGATGAGGGGCGCATCACGATCCCGCTCGCCTTGATCTCGCTTTATATTGGCGTTGCAGTTGGCGATCTGGGGCTTTACGGACTTGGTGCACTGGGCGCGAAATGGCCGCGTGCCCGCCGCTGGCTCACCTTGCCACGACACGACAAGGGTAGAAGCTGGTTTCAACGCAACGTCGTCCGGACCGTCGTGATAAGCCGCTTCATCCCTGGAGCGCGCTTGCCTCTCTATACAGCGTGCGGTTTCTTCCGTGCCCCGTTTGGCTTGTTCGCCGGGAGCGCCGTTGTCGCCACGTTGATCTGGACGTCACTGCTGTTCGGTGTCTCGCTTCATGTCGGCGGGTGGTTGAGTGCTCACATGGCGGGCTGGCGCTGGCTCGGCATTGGCGGCTTCATCCTGACTATTCTCTTCGTCGGTCGATTGATCGCCCGGTTTCAAACTTTCAGTGACTGATCTCTCGATGCTTCAGATTTCTCCAGATTCTTCTCGCCTCGACGCTCAGGCCGATCCCCACGAGAAACCGCCCCACCCCCTGTCTCTTTTTGAATTCTGGCCAGGGTCGATCTTTTACACGCCGATCGTGCTGTACTGGATCGCTCTTGGACTGAGTTATGGGGATTTCAGCGTCCCAAGTGCGGCCAATCCACGCATCGAGACTGGAGGGCTATGTGGTGAAAGCAAGAGCGGCATTCTCGATCTCGCCGGTAAGGTCGCCAGCCGATGGATCGCCCCCTACGTGACGCAGTTATTGCGCAAGGGCCAACGTGAGGCGGACGCCGTAGCACTGTTGGAGGCCATGCGGGAAAAAGAGATCGGGTTTCCGGTCGTGATCAAGCCCGATATCGGATGTAACGGGACGGGAGTGAAGCTTGTTCAGGATGAAGCCACGCTTTTATCCGTCCTCGAGCAGTTCCCTTCTTCGGTTCGCGTGATGGCCCAAGCCCTGGCTGAAGGGCCTGTCGAAGCGGGTCTCTTCTATATTCGCGAGCCGGGCTCCAGCACTGGAAAGATCACGTCGATAACCTACAAGGAATCCCCGGTTCTCAAGGGCGACGGGATTTCAACGATCAGCGACCTGATTGCCCGGGACCCGCGAACGAACCTGCTGCCCGATATTTATCTCCCGCGCCTTAAGGAGAGGCTGGCAACGGTGCCGGAGGCGGGCGAGACAGTTCAGCTTGTCTTTACCGGCAATCATTGCAAAGGATCGATCTTCCGCAATGGCTGTGCGGACGCGACCCTTGAGCTGACCCAAAGGCTCGACGAGATCCTTGGCGATGTGAGCGAGTTTCATTTCGGTCGTATCGACGTCAAGGCCGCCTCGATTGAGGCGCTACGAGCTGGCGAAGACTTCGAGATCATCGAGATGAACGGTGTGGGGTCGGAAGCGACCCATATCTGGGATTCACGGACCACGTTATGGGAGGCGTATCGCGCCCAGTTTTATCACTATCGCGAGGCGTTCCGTATCGGGGCCATGAACCGTGCCAGAGGGTGGAAGACCTGCGGCGCCTATACGATGCTCCGTTACTGGCGCAAGCAAAGGCGCCTGCTGGCGCTTTATCCCCTCAACGATTGAGGGGATGCGACAAAAGTCGCGTTACTGGATGCCTGAACCGAAAATATAATTGCTTACCTGCTGCTCCAGCGAGGTCGGTGCCTGCGTATTGGTAATCATGCCATCGGAACCCAGGCGCTCCCGGGACTGCCCAGGCTCAATTGCGAGGGCATTATCCGATGTCATGGTCGGCGCAGCGATGGAAAGGAGCGTATCGGATGGCAAGGAGAGATTCCTGTCGATGGAGAAATCGACCTGAGCCATCTGCGTTTGCGGGTCGAGAGCGATATGAGAGACGGTGCCGACCCGCACACCTGCCAGCACGACGGCCGCGCCAGGATTGAGGCCATTGGCGGAGACGAAGCGCGCATGGAGCCGCTGGGTGTCACCGGAGGGACCATGTCGTTGGGCCGTTGCATAGACTGCGAAGCCCGCAGCAAGGGCGAGCACCATTGTGCTGGCGAGAATTGCACCGCCCCGGTTTTTTGCCGCCATGTCCGCTTCACCTGTCTGTTATCTGAGGGGAACTCTTCGCCCGAGACGCGTCAACGGTCAAGCGCGGGCTTGCGATCCGGGGCCGTCTGAGGCAGGAGATACAAATACTCCTTTGATATTGAGCTGACATGACACTGCTTCAAGCATTGGTCCTTGCAATCGTTCAGGGACTGACCGAACTTTTCCCCGTGAGCAGTCTCGGTCACGCAGTTTTGCTTCCGGCTCTGCTGCACTGGAACATTGACGAACGCGGCGAGCTGTTTCTGCCGTTTCTGACGATGCTGCATTTCGGTACTTTTGTGGCCTTGTTCTGCTTCTTCTGGCGCGACTGGTTGGCCATCTTTACCGGGGCGCTCGGCGTGCATGGAGCAGCCCGTCGCGAAGAGGCGATCCGCGTCCTTGTCCTGCTTGTCGTCGCGACCATCCCTGTGGTCATCATCGGAGCGGCTTTCGAACATCGTCTGAAAATTATCTTCGGCACGCCTGTTGCGGTTGCCGGATTTCTCTTCCTGAACGGTCTGATCCTGCTCGTCACCGAATGGATGCGTTCCTACAAGGGGCGTGGGCCGCAACGGGCGATTGCCGACATGTCTGCGAAAGACGCGCTCGTGATCGGTCTATGGCAATGTCTTGCTCTTTTCCCGGGTATCTCGCGATCTGGCTCCACGATCAATGCGGGCATCATCAGGGGGCTCAATCACGAAACTGCCGCCCGGTTTTCGCTTCTCATGGCTCAGCCCGCAGTGCTCGCCGCCACAGTCCATGAGGCCTGGCAGCTTCGTCATATGACCGTCAGCCACGACATGCTTCATATCTCCATTATCGCGGCTGTCGTCGCCGGGATCACGGCGCTGATCAGTACGGCTGTGCTTTTGAGATACTTCCGCGATCATGAGCGTTGGGCGCTCTCGCCTTTTGCCTTCTATTGCATGGGCGCGGGTATCTTTTCCCTTCTGGTTCTCGTTCTCCTCTGAGAACGAAATCATTTCCACTTTGACGGCCGATCCGGCATGATCGGCTTTTTTACGCATGGGCGATTTTCATCATTCCTGACCTGGCCGCATCTCCTCCTCCTTCATCGACGATCACGAGCCGTCGCAAGACGCTTGCACAGGTCACGGCTGATTTTGAAACAAACGGGCTGAAGCGTTCCCTGACGGCGACGCAGCTTGTCATGTTGGGTGTCGGCTCGACGATTGGCGCCGGTATCTATGTCATGACCGGCACGGCCGCTGCTGAATATGCGGGCCCGTCGATCCTGATCTCCTTCGTGATCGCGGCTCTGGCCTGCCTATTTACCGCCTTCTCCTATGGCGAGCTCTCTTCCAGCCTGCCGGTTTCCGGTTCGGCCTATTCCTATGCCTATGTCTCCATGGGCGAACGCGCGGCCTGGACGGTAGGATGGCTGCTATTGCTCGAATATGGCATCTCCTGTGCGGCTGTGGCCTCCGGGCTTTCAGGATACGCGACCAGTCTGCTTGCAGATTTCGGTGTGCGGATTCCTGCCTCGCTGAGCCAGGCAACATTCCAGACCGTTCCGGGTAGTGGCGGCATGGCCATCACGTCGGGCTGGCGTTTCGATCTTGTCGCGACGCTTGCGATTACGGTCGTGACGATCTGCCTCGTGCGCGGTGTACAGGAATCCGCCCGGGTCAACACCATCATCGTCTTCATCAAGGTCGGCGTGCTTTTTCTTTTCGTCGGGTGTGGTCTGTTTGCGCTGCATCCTGCGTATTGGCACCCTTTCGTCCCCGCCTATCAGGGGGATTTCGATTTGGTGTACCGGGTATGTTCAGGGCGGCGTCGATCATCTTCTTCGCCTATGTCGGGTTCGAGGCGGTATCGACGGCATCGGCTGAAGCCCGAAATCCGCGCCGGGACGTCCCGATCGGTATCATCGGCAGCCTCGTCATCTGCACCATTGTCTATGTCTGTGTTGCCTCGATCCTGATCGGGATCGTTCCCTATCAGAAACTCAATGTTGCCGACCCGCTCTCGATTGCGGTCAAGGCCATGAACCAGCCCTGGCTCGCCCTGTTCGTCAATCTTGGGGCAACGATCGGTCTTTGCTCGGTGCTGCTGGGCCTGCTTTACGGTCAGACACGCATCTTCTTTGCCATGAGCCGCGACGGCTTGCTGCCGCCGATCTTCTCTTATGTTCACCGTCGGTATCACACACCCTGGACAGGAACGATCCTGCTGGGCGTCATTGTCTCGCTCGCAACAGCAACACTGCCGATCGATGTGATCAGCGATCTTGTGAGCATCGGGACTGCGGCGGCATTCGGTATCGTGTGCTTCACCGTGATCTGGCAGCGCAACATGCACCCCGACATGCCCAGGAGCTTCAGCGTTCCGCTCGGCGGGATCTGGGTCAAAGGCTGGTGGATCGGTATCACGCCCCTGCTGGGCATCCTTTTTTGCATCGTCATGATTGCGCCGCTCTTCGCCGACATGGCGCGGGCCCTGATGCACGGCAATCCGGTTCCGGCCTTGCTTCTCCTCGCATACGCAGCGCTCGGCTTCGCCACATACTGGTTCTACTCACGGCATAATTCCCGTTTCGCTCGTCTCGACGACCATTCTTGAAAAGGGCGAAAACGGTCATGTTCAAAGTCGACTGACTTACCCACAGATTTCGTGGATGCGTTCGTGGGTAAGGCTGTGGATAGGTCTTTGGTAAAATTCAAACTTGGGGACTAACTCGTGCTTCTTAAGCATCGTCTCCGCACAGGCCCTTTGGAGAAGAGTTCTCAGGAGAGTCTTGAGCGGCGATCGATCAAAGCAGCTCTCCGATGACACGGGCACAGAACGCCATGGACACAGCGCCCGCGTCAGGCTGACCCAGGCTGCGCTCGCCATGAAGACGAGCACGACCGAGCCGCGGCAAAAGCTCTTTCGTTGCCTCGGCGGCGTCTGTCGACGCCTTTGCGGCCTCGCACCAGGCACGAGACAGCGTGTGCCCCTTCTCGATTCCTGCCTCAAAATGATCGACGAGCGGTGTCAGAGCATCAATGAGCGTCTTATCCCCGGGCTTTGCCTTGCCCAGCGCCGCGATTTTATCTCTTGCGCGGCGGAGACCCAATGCAAGATGCTGAGCTTCGGGCATGGCGCGATCATCGAGCGCCGTGCTGAATTCGAACAAACCAGCCCCCCAGAGAGCGCCGGACGTTCCCCCTGCCCGGTCTGCCCAGGCATCGGCTGCTGCCATGAGAACCGTGCTGGGTCCGGCACCCGCGCCAACGGCGGTGCGAGCCGCTTTGGCTGCCGCGTCAGAGCCGCGGGCCATGCTTTGGCCGTGATCCCCATCGCCCGCATGAGCGTCGATTTTTCCCAGCATGGGCTCTGCTTCTGCCAGTGCAGCCGAGAGTCTTGCCATGGCTCGCGCGACACAGAGCCCTCCTCTCCGGCCCTCGTCGGTCTGTGACCTCATGACCGTCTTCGGCACGTCGATTAGGGCGGGTAAGGCGATGCTCTCCTGCCCCGTTACTCTCTCGCGCCTCAAGGCGGCACTCGTGACAGGTGCACACCAGAACGCTTCCAGCTCCTCATCGAGCCAGGTCAGGGTAAGGGAGCAGCCGGCCATGTCCAGACTTGTGACGTATTCTCCCGCGAGAGGGGCAATGATCGAATACCCCGCGTTTTCGAGATAGGGGATGATCGCCTCCCACAACACAAAGAGCTCTTCGTATTTCGTGCTGCCCAGACCATTGAGCACAGCCGTAATCCGTGAACCTGCGTCCGACGGAGCCTCATCAAGAAGGCGCTCGCACAATATCGCAGCCAGTTCTTCAGGCCGCATGAGGTCGAGCTCATCGATACCCGGCTCACCATGAACACCGAGCCCTAAAGCCAGGCGCCCTTCAGGTACGTGGAAAAGTTTCTCCTTCTCGCCCGGCAAAGTGCAACCATCGAAAGCGACACCGAAAGAGCGCGTCCGAGCATTGGCTCTCTGGCCAACTGTCTCAACAGCATCAAGCGCCAGTCCTGCTTCAGCTGCTGCACCGATGATCTTGAAAACCGGGAGATCGCCTGCCGTCCCACGGCGTCGATAATGCTCCAGTCGGGGCGCACTCGCTACGTCGTCGGTTGTGGCAATCAAGCGTGTATCGATGCCTTCAGCGAAGGCGCTCGGCAGCAATACTGAAATTCAGGACGTCACCTGCGTAATTCCCGTAACCAAGGATCACGCCGCCACCAAGCTGCGCTTCTCGCGCGACCCTGAGGATTGCCTGTGTCGATGGTGAAGCGAAGACGTCTCCCGCGACTGCAGCGTCGGCAAACCCGAAACCGACAAAGCCATTGAAGGCCGGAAAGTGACCCGAACCGCCCCCGACAACCAGACTTACCTTCCCTTCTCTCGCCGGTCGCGCACGTAGGACACCCCCCTTGACTGGACGGACGATATCGCGATGGAGGCTGGCGAAGCCTAGGAGGGCTGACGACGCGAAATCTTCGGCGGGCCCACAAATCCTGGTCATGAGATAATCATCCTCTTCGTGAGAGAAGGTCTTGAGATGTGTCCGGCGTTCTCTCTGTTGAAGATTTTTGGCGCAATTGAGAACAATTCATAAAAACAGAAATATGAATTGGCGATATATGCCGTTCTATAAGTATAATATTAGAAGTGTTTGATGGTTTTCTACTTAGAGTATTTTCGATCCAGTGCATCAATTCCGTCCACATTGCGCGCCGATGCGCTTTGCGGGTCGAACGTCTTCGCCAGAAATGACTCGACGATCGTGTTGGCGAGTTCCGGACCGACGACGCGGGCTCCGAGTGTGATGATATGCGCATTGTTGGACAGGGCTGCACGCTCTGCCGAATAGGTGTCATGAGCCTGAGCTGCGCGAATACCCGGAATTTTGTTTGCTGAGATGGCGACACCGATCCCGGTACCACAGCAGAGAATTCCTCTCTCGTAATCCCCGGCAAGAATGGCCCGCCCAACCCGCTCGCTGAGTTCCGAATAGAGTTCGGGTTTTTCCTCGACCGGGTGAGAAAGATCATCGGCCTCGATGCCGATCGCCTTGAGATGGGCAATAATCTTCTGAGCGAGTTCCTCACCCGCGCTATCTCCACCGACTGCGATTTTCATTGTTTTGTTCCTTTTTGGCTCTCTCCGGACTTGCCGTGTAACGACGCTGGTGAGGCCTCATCGAGAGATGCGATATGCAGATTGACGCCAGCCTCCAGCATTCGGCTTTTCTGGCTCTCGGCGACGCCTGAATCAGTGATGACAACATCGAAATCTGTCAGGCTCGCGATACGATTGAGCGCTGTAACTTCGAATTTCTGGCTGTCGATCATCAGGATCCGGCGGTCGACAATATTCATCAGCGCCGTCTTGCATTTGACGATCTCCTGCTCCTGATGAAACGCTCCCAAATCACGGACCGCAGAGACCGACATGAAAAGCGTGTTTGCGCGGAGGGATTTTGTTCCCTGCTCGCAGAGGATGCCGAGAAACGCATCGAAGCGAGGATGATACTTGCCTCCGAGGGAGATCAGGCTGATATCGCGTGCGTTGGCAATCTGGGTGGCGATCCCCATACTATTGGTCATAACCGTGAGTGGCATGCCAGAGGGGAGCGTCTCAGAGAGGATGCGCGATGTCGTCGAGTCATCGAGTGCGATGATATCGCCTGTCTTGATGAAGCTGGCCGCGACACGTGCAATGGCCTGTTTCTCGCGGGAGGCTCGACGCATCCGGTGAACGACGCTTGTCTCCATCACGCCGCTCGCGAGCATTGTGACGCCACCATGGACTTTGCGCACCAGCCCCTGTTCGGAAAGAGCGTGTAAATCGCGGTGAATGGTCATCCGACTGGTAGAGAAGCGCTCGACCAGCTCCTCTATCTGAGCACCGCCATTTTCCAGAACGTAGTCGAGTATTTCTCGTCTTCTTGCGGAGACTGCCTTGCTCTCCACGCCCGTAGTACCGCTCATGAGACAGCCGATCGTATGATCGAGGCGAGACCAGCAGGATCCCACGCCGAGCGGCCGATAAAGACACCATCGACGTCTCGAAGAGCTGTAAAGCAGGCTGCGTTATCCAGTGAGACGCTGCCACCGTAGAGAATGGGCACCTGCTGCGCCAGGCGTTCCCCTGTAAGTTCGATCAGGACATCTCGAAGGCGCGAATGAGCGGAGCTGACGAAAGCCGGAGTGGCGGGGGTGCCTTGGTGCCGATAGCCCAGACGGGTTCATAGGCCAGGATCACGCTCTGGAAGTCGCGTTCGGTCAGACCGTGAAGGGCGATCTTCATCTGCCGCACCAGCGTCTCGTGTGTGACGCCAAATTCGAACTCTGCCGCCGTCTCTCCAATGCAGATCAGAGGACGCAAGCCATGGCGGAGCGCCGCCCGAACCTTAAGATTGACGGTGAAATCGGTCTCACCGAAATGTTCGCGGCGCTCGGAATGCCCGAGTTCAACGATGGCTGCACCACATTCGCGCACCATGCTCGGCGAGACTTCGCCCGTCCATGCCCCATGCTCTTCCCAATGCATGTTCTGAGCGCCGATACGCCAGGGCGAGTTTTCGAGACGCTTTGCGACAGCTTCGAGCGACGTAAAGGGAGGGATGACGAAGGGCACAACATTTGCGGGTACTGCGATATCGGCAAGTTGTTCGGCAGCCTCGCGTGCAGCAGCTGGCCCCTTGTTCATTTTCCAGCTTGTTCCGATCCAGATCGGCTTTTGACCCATGGTGCTCACTTCCTGCGGTGCGACGACCCGCCGCGGTAACGTTGACGATGTGAGGATAGGAAGTGAGATAACATTTGTGTAGTGATAGTATCATATTATCCGTTCACATTGATATGATTTCCCGAGAGATAAAGATTTTCCTATAAATAACAGAGGTGTAGTTCGAAACTTTGTTAGTTTTCTTTTGTTATGAAAGTGAGTTTTGGCGGACGCGTGATGCGCGGTCTACGCTTGGCGAGACGCAGTGTCCTCAGGTCGAACATGGCGACGCATTCTTCAAAACGCTCTGCGTTTCGATAGCAGAGCGTCCGTACACGCCATGCAATGAGGCTTATCAAGGTCCTATGATGAGGACCTTCAACGCGGATATGGTTGAGGCATCAGAATTTCGGGATCAGGACATCCGCGACTGGCTTTCGCTTTAAGAAGCGTTAGGATCAGCACGCGGAACCTATTGAGATCAGTGTCGCGCGGTAAGGTAAATACGAGTTGATTACGGTCGAACCACTCGGGACCGACGGGATCGCGATCTTGTCGCTATGAGACGTTTGTGATAATTTTTTGTGATCTTAGCTCTCGTAATGCTCAACCCGTCCGGTGCGGCGTACCTTCAGTCAGAGGCAGTTTTCGAAAATGAGTGATGACAGCAGGTCAGCGCCTTCTTTAGATGGATTTTCCGGGATGAAGCGTCAAAACCTGAAATCGCGTCAGCAGCAGATCCTGGATCTGCTTTTCGAGCAGGGAAATGCGAGCATCGAATTTCTGGCCGAGCATTTCGACGTGAGCCGTATGACCATTCATCGCGACGCTCATGCTCTGGCTGGTCAGGGTCTTATCGACAAGATCCACGGTGGGATCACGCTCAAGAACCGGGCACGCACGGAAAAGAATGTCGCCTACCGCCAGCATCGTGCAGCCAATCTGAAGCGGGCCATCATCCAGCGTGCCGTCTCGATGATCGAGCCAGGTCAGGTAATCATTCTCGATGACTCAACGACTGTGGCAGAAATGCTCCCGCTACTGCCTGCCCTCGCCCCTCTGACGGTCATCACCAATGGCGTCGGTGTCGTTCAGGCGCTTGCCCCTTTCCCCGGGATCAAGATCATCTGTCTCGGCGGCGATTACAGCAACTCACGCAACGCCTTTTTCGGTCTTGTCTGTGAACAGGCCGCCCGCTCGCTTCGAGCCAATCTGATGTTCATGTCGACCTCGGTTATTTCCGGCGACACAGCGTTCCAGAACGATCAGGATGTTGTGAAAGTAAAGCGCGCGCTTATGGCTATTGCCGATGACTCGGTACTGCTCGTCGATAGCACGAAGTTTCGTCAGGGTGGGTTGCATCGCCTGACAACGTTGTCCGAATTCACCCGTATTCTGACGGATAACCAGATCACGCCCTCCACGGTGGCGGAGCTTGAAGCTAGTGGTGTGGCGATCGAGGTGTGCTGAGAAACGCCCCCGCATGATGCGGGGGCGTTTCTGATTAGCTTGTGATCAGGCGGCGTTGTCGAGCGTCGCCATATCGATGACGAAGCGATACTTCACGTCTGACTTCAGCATCCGTGAGTAAGCCGTTTCGATTTCGTCCATCGCAATCATCTCAATGTCAGAGGTGATCCCGTGTTCACCACAGAAGTCGAGCATCTCCTGTGTCTCGGCAATGCCACCGATCAGCGAACCCGCAAAGCCGCGGCGCTTCATGATCAGGCTGAAGACCGTGACGGGAAGCGGCTTCTCGGGAGCACCGACCTGAACCAGCGTACCCTCGCGCTTGAGCAGGTTCAGATAAACATTGATGTCGTGATCTGCGGCAACCGCGTCGATAATGAAATCGAAGCTGGCGGTTTCCTTCGCCATTGCCTCGGGATCCTTGGACAGCACAACTTCATGCGCGCCAAGACGAAGCCCGTCTTCCACCTTGTTCTGCGATGTGGTGAACAGCACGACATGGGCACCGAAGGCGCGGGCAAATTTGACGGCCATATGACCGAGCCCACCCAGACCGACAACGCCAACGCGCTGGCCGGGGCCAACCTTCCAGTGCTTTAGAGGCGAATAGGTCGTGATTCCAGCGCAAAGCAGGGGCGCGACAGCAGCCAGATCCAGGTTCTCCGGCACTTTAAGGACAAAAGCCTGATCCACGACGATGGCTTTGGAATACCCACCATAGGTATTCCCGCGCCCATGACGGTCGTTGCCATTATAGGTGCCGACAAAGCCGTTATCGCAGTACTGCTCCAGGCCTTCGCGACAATTGGTACATTCACGACAGGAATCGACCATACAGCCGACGCCTGCGAGATCGCCCACCTTGATCTTCTGGACAGCCGAGCCGACTTCGCTCACCCGCCCGACGATCTCATGTCCGGGGACGCAAGGATAGACCGTATTCTGCCACTCGTTTCGAGCCTGATGGATGTCCGAATGACAGACACCGCAATACAGAATGTCGATACGCACATCCTCCGGCCCCGTGTCGCGGCGGTCGAATTTGAAAGGTGCGAGGCGATCGGACGCTTGTTGCGCGCCATAACCAATGCAAGACAGCATGGTCGTTCTCCGGAGTCAGGATTCTGAAGATTACGAAAAATCGACGCGCCACTCATCTGGCGACGCGTTCTTATTTCGTAACATATCAAACGAACGCTGCCAGCCCTTCAGGGTTCAAATACGAAACCAATTAGTTTTCTTTTTCTAATCACGAAAACGCGACTTCGAAGACGGAGCGTTTGAGTGGCGTCGCAAGATCGTGGAAGCAGAAACGCGGAAGCAGTCTTGGTCGCAGTTTTTGGTTGGGAAACGGTAGCGCTTCATCGCAACTGCAATCCGAGCAAACCATGCTTCGGAGCCTCACCGTGCGGGAATGGCATCGGTGCTCAGGGATAACGTCCTGCCATGAGGCTCATTCTGATCATGGCAGCATGCCAAATCACGTCGGCCTCGGCACTTCGCTGTCCTGCATCAAGTGCCGCACGTCTGGCACGCAGATACTCGATGACGGGCGTTTCGCCGACCGTCCAGGCATGTTCGAGATCGCGGGCTCTCGCATCCAGTGCCTGGCGGGAGATGGACGATTGGCGCAACATTGTCAGTGCAGAACCGAGACTGGCGCGTGTCTGGCGATACTCGACGGCAACCTGACGTCGTGCCTGCACGGCGTCACGTTCTGCAGCGCCCATTGCCTTGACTTCTTTCATGACCATCGGCGTGTTACGGGCCTCACTCGGCAGCGACATTGAAAACTGGACTCCGACCTGAGTGTCCCACGGGCTCCCGAACTGTCCTTGTTTGAGCACCTGCACGCCGAGCTGAGGGTTAGGCATGTAGGAATGCCGGGCCAGCGTGTAAGCAGCTTTGGCGCTTTTGGTCACCGCCTGTGCCATCTCATTGCGTGGGTCACGAGACGGATCCAGTGTCAGGGTCTGCGTACCCAGAATACGTCCATCTAGCGAGAGGATATCCGGGATATCATCGGTGCCTGTGAGCGCATTCAGCTCAGCACGCGCATTTTCGAGTGCCTGCTCGGATTGAGCGATCTGGGCATCGACGTCACTTTTTTCACCAATGACCGCGTCGAAATCGACAGACGCGACCTCTCCTGCACGCAGACCACGATGCGTCGTTTGAGTGACGCGGTCGAGCAGATCGCTGGTTGCTCGTAGATTGCCGATTTTTTTCTGAAGAAGCGTCGCCGAACTGGCGAGATCGAGGACGCGCACCGCGCTCAACAAATGTTGCACCTTGATGCGCGCCTTTGCGACCGCTTCATCTGCCAGTGCATTTCTCACAGTTGCCGTGCCCTGCCCCGGCAGCCAGAGCGGAACACTGATGCTTCCCTGATAGGTTGTGTAGCCTAAATTGCTACCGATGAAATGGTCATCGAGATACTGTCCGGCCACGATCGGCCCATCAGGAAACCAGGAATGGGCCGCCCGGGCGCTCTTTGCGGAAGACGTCGCATCGATTGAGAAGGACTGATTTGCCGGATCGCGCTCCCAGGCAATTCGAACCGCGTCGTGGAAGCTTTCGGCAAAGCAGGGAGGAGCAGCGACAACGGTCCCGAGAAATAATAGACGCGCGCTCAGCCAGAGCTTTGAAGGCGAGGAACACATAGACGGGAGGTGGCGGGGCCCGCAGAGCCGAAGAATCACAGACATAGGTTGCGATCTTATGCGTTAACGCGAGGGCGGCGGCGACAATTTTTGACTGTAGAATAAAATTAACATTTTCCGGCGCCAGACCGGCATGCTTCGCCTAGAACGGGTACTCGACCCGTCACACGCGGCAGCCGCGTCGCAGACCCTGCTTAGGGTGCATGGCGCACCCTAAGCATCTAAATTAGTCTTCGAGAGGCTGAACATGGGAGACTTTGCCTGAACGATCATAATAGATCACAGCATTGCCTCGACGTTGAGCATACCCATCAGGCGTTCCATCGGGTCGTTTGAACAGGATCCGATTGGCATCCGGTTGTTCGATCACCTTGTCGCCCCTAGGTCGATATTTGAACATGCTGAAATCAGCCTCAGCCTTCGGCAGAGCCGACGATTTTGCGAGCTGATGCATGTCGGGCTTTTTCTTGCCCTCGTCATCGTCCTGAGCCAAAGCGACGCCGGGAGCGATGAGTGCTCCCATTGTCAGGATGCCTGGAGCCCATCCAAGCAGAAAACCCTTTTTCATCACTCTTTCCAGTATCAACCTTTATGCGCCGCCGATTGGGATTGAGCGGTGGCAACATCGGCCGAACTCCACCCTCCTCCGAGTGCGCGATAGAGTGTTACCAGATTCTGGTAACGCGCCAATTGCACAACAATGCGACCCTGTTGCGCTTCATACAGGCTGCGCTGTTGAGTCAATGTCGTGAGGTAAGGATCGATACCGGTATTGTAGCGCATCATGGCGAGGTCAAACGCCTGCTGAGATGCATCGACGAGAGACTTTAGGTGGGTATCCTGTACAAGATAGGTCTCGCGTGCGGTCAGCGCGTCCGAGACTTCCTTGAAAGCGGTCTGCACCGTCTTCTCGTAAGTTGCGATCTGAGCAAGGCGACGGGCTTTCGAGATCTTCAGATTGCCCGAGTTCTGTCCCCAGGTGAAAATAGGAAGCTCGATATTGGGCGAAACTGACCAGGTCTGCGCGCCGGGAGTGAACAGCTTCTTGAACTGAAGCGAACTGACACCTTCCTGCGCGGTCACGGTCACCTTCGGGAAGAAGGCAGCACGTGCAGCACCGATATTGGCGTTGGCACCGATCAAGCTATGTTCGGCTGCCTGGATGTCAGGCCTTTGAGCGATCAGATCAGAAGGAAGCCCTGCAGGCAGATCCGTAAGGAGTGTCTGCGTGCCGAAGGGCTGCGGCGCTGGCAAGCTGTCCGGCAGCGGAACGCCGACGAGAAGCTGCAACTGGTGATCGTCCTGTGCGAGCTGACGCTCGTACTGAGCCTTGTTGCTGGCTGCCTGCTCTACCTGGGTCTCCACCTGGTTGAGGGTCAGTGCATCTGCCTCGCCGTGATCATACTTCATACGCGTCAGACGCAGCGTGTCACCTTGCGATTTGAGCGTCTGATCCGTGACCCGCACCAGCTCCCTGTCTGCCAGCCATGACAGATAGGTATTGGCCACCTGGGAAACCGTGCTGATGAGAACCGATTGCGCACTCATCCGCGTGTTGAGGATTCCCTCTGCCTGCTGCTTCGAGAGGTTGCGAATGCGACCGAACAGATCGATTTCGTAGGCCGAGAAGCCGATCCCCATGCCGTAGTAACGCAGCATGGAGGTGCCTCTGCCCATGCCCGGAGCAAAGGAGAAACCACCCGTGTCAGAAGGGGCAAAATACTGCCCCTGCCCTGACACGCCGATTGGCGGGAAGAGCGACGCATGCTGAACGTCGTAGCTTCCCTGAGCCTCCATGATCGCGGCAGCCTGACTGCGCAGGTCGCGGTTGTTACGGAGCGCGAGATCGATGAGCGCCTGCAGACGAGGATCGGTGAAGAAATGCTTCCATCCGATATCCGATGCAGCCTGCCCCATGAGAGGTTGGGTTTGACCGCTATCTTTCGGATAAGCGTTCTGGACCGGCTGCGTCGGGCGCTGATATTTCGGCGCCAGATCGCAAGAGGCCAGCATGGTAAACGCCATTAGGGCGCTTACCGTCTTGAGTGTGGAAAATTGGCTCATGCGCCCTCTCCCTGAGCGGCTTTGTCTTTCTTCTCATACGGGTCGACGATCCTTGACGCGCTGGACACGGAACAGGCGAAGAACCACGACGAAGAAGACAGGCACGAAGTAAACTGCCAGCAGTGTAGCGGAGAGCATACCGCCAACCACGCACGTACCGATCGCCACGCGTGCTGCTGATCCGGCACCGGTCGCAATCGCAAGCGGGACGACACCGCACACAAAGGCGATCGACGTCATGAGGATCGGACGCAAGCGTTCACGTCCGGCCTTCAGCACGGCTTCCTCCAGACTGTCACCCTGCTCGAAGAATTCTTTGGCAAATTCCACGATCAGAATAGCGTTTTTCACCGAGAGACCGACCGTCGTCAGCAACCCGACCTGGAAGTAGATGTCATTATCCAGACCGCGCCACAAAGTCGCACCGATTGCGCCCAGCACACCCAGAGGAAGCACCATCAGCACCGAGATCGGGATCGCCCAGCTCTCATAAAGAGCAGCAAGGCAGAGCATGATGACGATAGCGGCCATGGCGTAAAGAGGGCCGGTCGCGCCACCCGATGCAACCTGCTCGTAAGAGATGCCAGTCCACTCGTACCCGATGCCTTTCGGCAGGGTCGCCATGATCTTCTCCATCTCCGCCATTGCCGTTCCCGTACTGGAACCAGCAGACGGCTGGCCTTGCAGTTCGAAGGAGTTGAGACCGTTGTAGTTTTCGACCTTCTGCGGCCCTACGATCCAATTGCCCGTTGCAAAGGAGTTGAAGGGCACCATGGAGCCTGTGACGTTACGGATATACCATTTATTGAGGTCTTCAGGGCGCATGCGAGCCCAAGATTCACCCTCGATATAGACCTGCTTGACACGATCGCTGCGCATGAACTGGTTGACGTAGATCGAGCCGAACGCGCCTTGGATGGTGGTGTTGATATCCGCGTTGCTGACGCCCTGAGCATTGGCTCTCGGGCGGTCGATTTCGAGATGGAACTGAGGCTGATCCTCAAGACCCATCGGACGCACGGCCTGAAGAAGCGGGTTCTTCGCAGCTGCGCTCAGGACCTTGTTACGGGCATCGAGCAGCGCCTTGTGTCCGAGATGGCCGTTATCCTCAAGCTCGAGATCGAAACCGGCGGCGTTACCCAGTTCGAGCACCGCAGGAGGGTTGATCGCGAAGATGATCGCTTCCGGATCCATCCAGAAGTGCTTCATGATCTTGTCAGCGACAGCCATCGTCGTGTTCTTGGCGCCGGGTCGCTGATCCCAGGGCTTGAGTCGGATAAAGAACGATCCGGCGCTCTGGCCCTGACCGGCAAAGTTGAAGCCGTTGACGGCAAAGACAGACTCAGTGATGTCGCCGTAGTTTTTCAGAACGTAGTCGGTGATCCTCTTATTGACCGCTCCTGTCTGGGCGTCATTGGCACCCGGACGCATGGTCACCTGTCCGAAGATGATGCCCTGATCCTCATCCGGGAGGAAGCCCGTCGGAACGCGGAAGAACAGAACCACTGCGCCAATCGTGAAGGCTGCAAAAAGCAGCATGCTGATGACCTGGCGGCCCACAAGAAATTTGACGCCCTTGAGATAGCCTTCGGTCATACGATCGAAATGGCGGTTGAACCAGGCAGCCGGGCCACGGTCTTTCTTCTTGTGGGTCGGCTTGAGCAAGGATCCGCAGAGCGCCGGCGTCATGACGAGAGCGACAAGTACGGACAGCCACATCGCGACCGAGATCGTGATCGAGAACTGACGATAAATGACACCTGTGGATCCGCCGAACGCTGCCATCGGCAGGAAGACGGCATTCAGCACGAGAACGATGCCGACAAGAGCGCCGGTAATTTCGTCCATCGACTGGCGGGCAGCTTCCTTGGGCGAGAGATCTTTCTCGCTCATCACACGCTCGACGTTTTCGACCACAACGATGGCGTCATCGACGAGAAGACCGACGGCAAGAACCATGGCCAGCATGGTCAGGGTGTTAATCGTGTAGCCCAAAGCTGCAAGGACGCCGAACGTGCCAAGAAGCACGACAGGCACGGCAATCGTCGGGATCAACGTGGCACGGAAGTTCTGCAGGAAGACCAGCATGACCACGAAGACAAGACCGATAGCCTCGATCAGCGTGATGACCACGTCTTCAATCGACAGCGTGATGAACGGTTCGGTATCGAGCGGATAAACCGTCTTCAGCCCATGGGGGTAAAAGCGCTCGAGTTCGGCGATCTTCTGGTGGACGAGTGCTTCCGTCTTGATCTGATTGGCACCCGGAGCAAGCTTGAGCGCCATACCGACCGTCGGCAGGTTATTCCAGTGCGAGGTGAAGTTGTAGTTCTGCGCCCCGAGCTCAACGCGCGCGACGTCCTGAAGCAGAACCTGCGATCCGTCCTGCTGAACCTTCAGGACCATCTTCTTGAACTGCTCAGGATCGCTGAAGCGTGTCGGACCGATGATGGATGCGTCGAACGCCATTTCCTTCGTCGATGGCAGACCGCCGAGCTCACCGGACGAAACCTGAATGTTCTGTTGCTGAATGGCCGTCTGAATGTCGCTGACATTCAGCTTGTATTTGAAGAGCTTGTTGGGGTCCATCCAGACGCGCATCGCGTATTCGGTGCCGAAGAGCGTATGGTCGCCGACACCGGTGACACGCGAGAGCGGATCGGCAATGTTCGAGGCCACGTAGTCCGAGATGTCCTGCCCAGTCATGCCACCATCGGTCGAGATGAAGGCAAGGACGAGCATGAAGTTCTTCACGGCCTTGGTAACGCTCAGACCCTGTGCAACGACCTCTGACGGAAGGCGCGGCTGGGCAAGCTGAAGCTTGTTCTGCACCTGAACCTGCGCAATGTCAGGGTTTGTGCCCTGAACGAAGGTCAGGTCGATTTCCATATGGCCGCTGCCATAGGAGGAGGCTGACAGATATTCGAGCCCGTCAAGGCCCGTCATCTGTTGCAGGATCGGCCGCACGGTCGTGTTGTTGACGGTGTCAGCCGAAGCGCCGGGGTAATCGACCGCGATCGCGATCTGTGGCGGAGCGATGGACGGATACTGGGCAATCGGCATGCTGAAAATCGCCACGCCGCCGACCAGCATGATGATCAGTCCGACGACCCAGGCGAAGATCGGTCTGTCAATAAAGAAACGAGACATGAGAGGCTCTTATCCTGCGTGCGCGGGCTGGTTATCGGCGGTCTTCTCGACGGGTTTGACAACCGCGCCGGGATGAACCTTCTGCAGCCCCTCTACAACGACACGATCGCCATCTTTCAGGCCATCGAGAACAACCCAGTCGCCACCCAGCGCACGATCGAGCTGCACGGAGCGGTTGGCGATCTTGTTATCCTGATCGATCACGTAGACAAAAGGCTCGCCCTTGTTGTCACGCTGCAGTGCAGGCTGCGGGATGGTGATCGCATTCGGATCGATACCCTCGGCAATTTCAGCCTGAACGTACATTCCGGGCATCAACAGGTGATCCGGATTGGGGAACTCGGCGCGAACGATCATCGTGCCCGTCGCCGGGTCTACCGTGACTTCGGTCAGGCGAAGCTGGCCGGGTTTGTCGTAATGGCTTCCATCTTCCAGCGTGAGCTGAATGGCAGCTGCTTCACCGGAGACCTTCTCCAGCTTGCCGCTGGCGAGCTCGCGCCGGAGGCGCAACATGTCGGTCGTCGCAAGGTTGACGTCCACATAGATCGGATCGAGGCGTGTGACCGTGGCGATTTCTGTCGTCTGACCTGCAGTCACAAGGTCCCAGGTGTGACGAGCATACGACCGATACGGCCATCGATCGGTGAGCGAACCTGGGTCCAGTCAAGATTGACCGCAGCACTCTCAACATTTGCCTTGGCCTGGGCGATGTCGGCTTCTGCCTGCTTGGCGGAAGACAGCGTGTTGTCATATTCCTGCGAGCTGACGGCATGAGCCGCAGCCAGAGGGCGGTAACGGTCAAGCTGCGCCTTGATGCTGATTGCGGCGGCCTGAGCATGAAGGAGCTGGGCTTTGGCCTGATCATAGGCGGCTTTAAAGGGCGCCGGGTTGATCACGTAGAGCAGCTGCCCCTTCTTGACATCCGTCCCCTGCTCGAAGGTGCGCTGCAGGATGACACCCCCGACCTGGGGTCGTACCGGTGCCTGCTCGAATGCGCCGGTACGGCCTGGCAGCGATGTGCTGGTCTTGAGAGGATGGGGATGGACCGTGACGTACCCGGCCTCCTGCGGGGAAGACTTGGGCGCATCGGCCTTGTGTTTACACCCACCCAGATCAAGCGTCAGCAGAGCTAGCGGGATCAAACGCAGGGAAAGGCTTGTTGAGGTCTTCAAGGTCCACGGTGTCCGCGGAGAAAGAGACTGAAATACTCGCATGCTGGCGCTATCCAAATTTTCAATTTGTCCCAAGAGGTGCCGTCAACGCTACAGTCCGAAAAAAGGTTTTCGGAAACTCTTGAGTTTCTCTGGCATAGGGAACTATACGGTTTCCGAAACCTGGTCAACGGACCGGAAGCAGCACCAGAGTGGTTTTCTTTAGCGGTATGTCAGATTGCTCTACCTCCACTTCCGCCAATACGCACGAAGCAACACAAAGTCATAATCGTCGGCATTGCGGGCGACCTCCAGTACTCGCCGAAACAGAGAGACGGGATCGTATCTTCAATGCGGCTGAACTTGTCCTGAAGGACCACGCTATGCCGGCGCGTCGATGGACAGGATCGCCCAGTGCTCGAACATGTCCAAGAAGACACTCTACCATATGTTCAGCTCCAAACAGGAGATGGTCGAGCAATTGCTGAGAGATCGTCTCCTACTCTCAGACCTGAGAGATCTGACGCTTGAAGGCGAGACGGTCGAAGATCAGCTGGTTTTCGGGCTTCAGGCGCTTGGTGAGACCATGATGGAGGAGAAGCGCCTCAATCTGATCCGCGTCGTGATTGCCGAGGTGTCTCGCAATCCTGAGGTAAGCCGGTTCCTGCGCGATTTCTTCTCGAGCGAAAATGCGCAGTTCCCTCTTCGACTTTGGCTGCAGAAGCTGAGCGACACAGGTCGGATTGAAATTGGCAACGTCGGAGAAGCTTCAGACATCCTGTTCGGGAGTGCGCTCGCGACCTTCATCCTGTTCGAGCTGAGCCATTGTCGCCCAAGACAGGCATGGCAGGATAGTCCCGCCTATATCCGCAAGGTCGTCAGGATGTTTCTCTCTGGCCTCAAACCATAAAAAACGAGGCTTAAAGCCCCGTTTTTGATCAGGCGACCAGACGTCCATCCTTGTCGACCAGCTCGATCGGATAATCACCGGTGAAGCAGGCATCGCAGTAGCGCCCTTCTGCCGCGACCCGTCCTTCATGCCCAAGAGCACGATACAATCCATCGAATGAGATGAAGGCCAGACTGTCGACACCGATGGTCTCGGCCATTTTCTCAAGCGAATGCGTAGCCGCCATGAGCTGGCTCTCTTCCGGGGTATCGATCCCGTAGAAGCAGGGGTGCTTTGTGGGAGGGCTGCTGATCCGCATATGCACCTCGGTGGCACCAGCAGCGCGCACCATATCCACGATCTTGCGAGACGTCGTTCCACGCACGATCGAATCATCGACGAGCACGACGCGCTTGCCCTCCAGAACCGGCTTGTTCGCCGAATGCTTCATGCGAACGCCAGATTACGGATCTGGTCGGTCGGCTCGATGAAGGTTCGTCCGACATAGTGATTACGGATGATCCCCATCTCGAACGGGATCCCGCTCTCGGCGGCAAAGCCCATGGCAGAAGGAACACCTGAGTCCGGAACAGGCACAATCACATCTGCCTCGACGCCACTTTCCCGAGCCAGCTCGACGCCAATCTGCTTACGGGCAACGTAGACAGAATGCTCTTCGAGAATTGAGTCAGGACGCGCGAAATAGATATACTCGAAAACGCAGAAACGGGGGCTGGTCTGCGCAAAGGGACGCATCGACCGCACACCGTCATTATCGATAATCACCAGTTCGCCAGGCTCGATGTCACGCACGAATTCAGCGCCGACGATGTCGAGCGCACAGGTTTCGCTGGCGAGCATCCATCCGCCGTCAGGTAGACGCCCGAGGATGAGAGGCCGTACTCCCAGGGGGTCACGCAGGCCGACCAGAAACTCCGGGGCGAGCGCGAGAACCGAATAGGCCCCCTTGACCTGCTTGGCGGCATCCACGAGGCGCTCCAGCACCGTCGCATAGAGCGAGATCGCAATCAGATGGACGAAAACTTCGGTATCTGTCGTGGACTGGAACAGACAGCCGCGCTTGACCAGCGCCTTACGCAGGGTCGCAGCGTTTGTGAGGTTCCCGTTATGTGCAACGGAGAGACCGCCAAATTCGAAATCGGCGTAGAGCGGCTGCACATTGCGGAGAAGCGTGCCGCCCGTTGTCGCATAACGATTGTGACCGATCGCGCTCTTGCCCTTGAGCGTTGCCATGACCCGTGCATCGCTGAACACATCGCCAACAAGGCCAAGCCCTTTATGCTGGTAGAATTTCTCGCTGTCATGGCTGACGATACCCGCAGCTTCCTGACCCCGATGCTGAAGCGCATGCAGGCCGAGTGCGGCAAGCGCAGCCGCATCGGGGGTGCCCCAGATACCTACGACGCCGCATTCCTCATAAGGACGGTTCGAAGTTTCGAATGTGTCAGGGCTCATAGTCAGGCGGCGCTCCTTTGCATGGTCACGCATGGGCGTTCGAGGCTGTGTCGATCAGAAGGCAGCCTCATGGCCTGTTGCGGGCGGCAAGGCAAGATGAAGTTGCGGTAAATGTGGCATTAGTTCCTGCAACAGATGCACGCCGGTCAGGATGTAGGGGCCTGAATGGCTCCCTGCAATGAGCATATGCGCGGTAAATTCACCGGTGATGGAGACCGTGAGCAGGTAGAGAACGATCAGGATCAGGCCACCACGTGCGAGCCCGAAAAAGCAGCCGAGCAGTCGATCGGTCCCGCCGATAAGCACAGTGCGCAAGCCGGAGGCAAAGCGCTCTGCGACCATCGAGAAGATAAGCACCAGCACGATGAACGACAGCACGTAAGCCAGAGCTGTTGCAGCCAGTCCGTCACTCAGCTTTTGTGAAAGCCAGGGAAGCAGCAAAGGGGCTGTTCTGGCTGCCAGCACAAACGCCCCAACCCAGGCAATGAGACTGAACATCTCGCGCGAAAATCCGCGCTTTGCGCCCCAGAAGGCAGAGAGGCCAAGAAGACAAAGGGCGACGATATCGGCGTTATGTTGCATCAGGGCAGTTTAGTAGAGGACGGCCGCCAGAATTTACGGGTGCTTACCGAGCTGTGCGGAATGTCGCGGTTGATCTGGGCCAGCAGGTTACCCAGCTGAAGGCGATGATCGATTTCGCGCCAGACGTCAACGGCGTCAATCCCCCGCTTTCCCCAAAGACGCATGAGAGCCTCGAGAAAGGCGGCGCTATGCTCGGTGACCTGATTGGGTTCATCGAGCATATAAAACGTCGTACAGCGGACAATTGTATGGGCCAGATCTCGACGTAGCTCTTCGTCGGTCACCACTTTTTCGACCGGGAGGGCTGCCGCAGACGCTATGTTTTTCTTGCGCCCCTTCCCTTTCTTAGGCGGGGCTACGCTCTTCTCGAGATGAGTTTCAGACTCGCGTTCGGGTTCAGGGCGGTGGACCTGTGCAATCCTGTCAATGATATGGGGAGTGACCATGCGCGCCTTCATACTCCTGCCTGAAGGCGTTACTATAGCACGGCTCGTTCACATACGCGTATGTTTTGTTAATATAAAATCACAAACCGTCAATGCGAGACGGACTTCGAAAACACATTAACAATCACGACACCGAAAATGATGAAACCAAGGCCGATCATGGCGGGGGTGTCGAGAGCCTGTCTGAACTTTACCCAGCTGATTGCCGAAATCAAAACAATTCCGACGCCGGACCAGATCGCATAGGCAATCCCTGTCGGCATGACGCGCAGGGTGAAGGAAAGAGCATAAAACGACACGCAGTAGCCCAGCACGCTCAACAGGCCTGGCATGGGGCGGGTAAAGCTCTCGGAAAGCTTCAGCATTGTTGTTGCAAAAACTTCAGAACAGATTGCAATAAACAGAAAGAGATAAGTCATGGCGCGTCCATCCGGTATAGGGCGGCCACTCCTGAATGACGGAATGCCAACCGATTACGTCTGCTTTATTGCTGATCTAACAATACTGCAGACCGCTGTCACGCCCTGATGAGCGTGCGTGACAGCGGAGGGACTACCCAAGCAGCGACTTTCGTTGCAGCACGAGGCGACGTCAGACGCCGCCTCGTCGTTCTCTGACCTCCAGAGTGGAAAAGGTCAGACCTCTTCCGGTTCGGGCGCCTTTACATAAAGTTTGTTGCCGCCATTCTTGAAGGCTTCTTTCATCTGCTCCATGCCCTGCTCGCGTTCCGCGTTGCGGCGGATATCGTGACTGATCTTCATCGAGCAGAATTTGGGACCGCACATCGAGCAGAAATGAGCCGTTTTATGCGCTTCCTTAGGGAGCGTCTCGTCGTGGTAACACCGCGCAGTATCCGGATCGAGGGCAAGGTTGAACTGGTCCTGCCAGCGGAACTCGAAGCGTGCGCGTGAAATAGCGTCATCACGAAGCTGCGCTGCCGGATGGCCTTTGGCGAGGTCGGCAGCATGGGCTGCAATCTTGTAGGTGATAACGCCCACTTTGACGTCAGAGCGATCAGGCAGACCCAGATGCTCTTTGGGCGTCACGTAGCAAAGCATCGCGCAACCGAACCAGCCGATCATGGCCGCACCGATGCCCGAAGTGATGTGATCGTAGCCCGGGGCGATGTCGGTTGTGAGCGGGCCAAGCGTATAGAACGGTGCTTCACCACATTCGCGCAGCTGCTTGGTCATGTTGACCTTGATCTTGTGCATCGGCACGTGACCCGGCCCTTCGATCATGACCTGACAACCCCTCGCCCAGGCGACGCGTGCAAGCTCACCGAGTGTTTCGAGCTCGGCGAACTGGGCGGCGTCATTGGCGTCGGCAATCGACCCAGGACGCAGGCCATCTCCTAGCGAGAACGAGATGTCGTAGCGACGCATGATGTCGCAAATCTCGTCGAAATGCTCGTAAAGGAAATTCTCGCGATGATGCGCAAGGCACCAGGCTGCCATGATCGAGCCGCCACGAGACACGATGCCCGTCGTACGGCCTGCGGTCAGGGGAACATGCGCAATCCGCACGCCTGCATGAATGGTGAAATAATCAACACCCTGCTCTGCCTGCTCGATCAGCGTATCGCGATAGATCTCCCAGGTCAGATCTTCGGCAATACCGCCAACCTTTTCCAGCGCCTGATAAAGCGGCACGGTCCCGATCGGAACGGGAGAATTGCGCAGGATCCAGTCCCGGATATTATGGATATTACGGCCGGTCGAGAGATCCATGACCGTATCCGCACCCCAACGGATCGACCACACCATTTTCTCCACTTCTTCAGCAGCGGAAGACGTGACAGCCGAATTGCCAATATTGGCGTTGATCTTCACCAGAAAGTTTCGTCCGATAATCATCGGCTCGAGTTCTGGGTGATTGATGTTGGCCGGGATGATGGCGCGACCCGCGGCAATCTCCGAGCGCACGAATTCAGGGGTGATAAATGCCGGAATTTCCGCCCCGAAATCTTCACCGTCAGCCCGCCGCGCTTCTGCACCGTCTACCATGCTGGCACGACCCAGATTCTCGCGATGCGCGACGAAGATCATCTCTTCGGTGATGATGCCGGCGCGCGCATATTCATACTGCGTGACGAGCGAAGCGTTCTCGCCGTCGAGAACCTTGTGCGGCGCCGGACAATGCGGCACGGCCTGCGCGCCCTTGGCGAAACCATTATCTTCCGGCTTGAGCGCCCGCGTTTGGGTGACGCTTGTCAGTCCGCGCGTCGCGAGCCAGGGCGCACGGAGCGCTGGCAGACCGAGCGAAACATCAGCGTGATAGGCCGGGTTCGTGTAAGGGCCCGAGGTATCGTAGACACGCACCGGCGGTTCGTTCGCGCTGGGATCGAGATCGATCTCGCGGAACGGCACAGTGATGTCAGGGCGATCGGCTGGGCTCGCAAAGATCTTGCGAGAGCCGGAGATCGGGCCGGTGGTCACTTGTCCATGGGCAGGCGCCTGGTCTCGTGCGGCGATTTTGGTTTCAGTGGAAAGCGTTGAGTCGTCCATTGTGGACCCCTTGCGGTGTGGGGTTATGTCCGACAGCGCAAGAGTAGTATGAGCAGAGTCGCAATTCGAGACAGGCCGCTCAAACCAATCCCTACGCCGGTACGAACCGGATCAGGTTCTTCGCCCACATGCCGGGGCGAAAGGGTCGCTACGCTGCGGAAGAACCGCCAGTAGCCTCTCAGCCTCTTGTCGAGGCCCCCCCTGGTATGGTGGCGAGTGTTGCGACGTTGCCGCGTCTCTGTCAACCGGCGTCGAGTTGTTTCAGGACTGGCCCCTCGCCTTCGACCGTCACCCAAAGCGCTCTGATCTGCCTGACAGAAGACTCAGACGCGTATCTGGGAGGCTCTCGCCCTCATAGGCTTCAACTGCCCGATTTCCTGATCGTGACGGCTCAGCCCGGAGGGGGTGATATGGAAACGCCCATCGGCACCCAATTTGACAAAGCCCATAGCGCTCAATCGCTCGAGGCAAGGCTGATCGCGCAGGTTCTGGGGGCGCCCGATACCCTCGCAGAGGAGCGCACGATGCAAAGTCGAGCGACAGCAGGTCTCAAGATAGGGCTCATCCCACATCGCTCGGTCTCCAAAAGGGGCAGCTAGGCTCGATCATCACGACTGGGTGACCTCTTCCCATAATTGAGGTGAGAAGAGCAACCGGCTGAGCCCTGTGTCGCGAGCCTTTAACGCAGGACACGCGACAGGCTGTTCTTCACCCGATATCGCTTCAGGGGTTAGACCCGAGGCTCAGTCGGGCTATAGAGCGGACAAGACGCTTTCATGCTCAGGATATCTCATGGCCTTATCTTCCTTCTCGAGCCTTGCAACCAGGCTTTTTCACGGTCTCGACCCTGAAACCGCTCATGAGGCGGCCATTGAGACATTGGCCCTCGGCATGGGCCCGACAGCACCCAAAGATGTGCCAGCCTGAGCACCCGATGCATGGGATTACGCTTCCCCAATCCGGTTGGCTTGCTGCCGGATTTGACAAGAATGCGCGCGTGCCGATGGCCCTGGCGCGGATGGGCTTCGGTCATGTCGAATGCGGTACGGTCACACCGCGCCCGCAGGAAGGCAATCCGAAGCCGCGCCTGTTCCGGCTTTCAGAAGACGCAGCGATTATCAACCGCATGGGCTTCAACGGCTGCGGAATTGACGTCTTTGCACGCCGCCTCGAGCGCTTTAGGGTTCTGCAGGCGGGGCGAAACGCCACACTGCGCGCCGTGCCGATCGGGGCCAATCTGGGAATCAACAAGATCGGGGCGCGTCCGCTCGAGGATTATCCGTTTCTCGCGTCGCGCGTCGGTCCGCTGGCCGATTACATCACAATCAATCTCTCCTCGCCCAATACGCCCGGTCTTCGTGACCTGCAGAGCGCCGCGACGCTGCGCGACATCCTGCAAGCGATCACCCGTGCCAACGTCACCCTGCCTCCGCTGGTGGTTAAACTCGCGCCTGATCTCAATCCCGAGTCCTTGTCGGACATCGTCGAGGCTGCTGTCGAGGGCGGTGCTGCGGGACTGATCGTGAACAACACCACCATCAGCCGCCCCCATTCCCTGCGCTCTTCTTTCGCACAGGAGACGGGGGGACTTTCCGGACGCCCCCTCGCCCAGCTTTCACTGCAGATGCTTCGCCAGATCGTGCCCTTGGTTCAGAACCGTCTGGCGGTGATTTCATGCGGCGGCATCGAGAGCGGGTTCGACATCTTCGAGCGTTTACGCGCCGGGGCCGATATGGTGCAGGTCTACAGCGCGCTGATCTATCACGGCCCTGCACTGGTGACCCGGCTCAAGGCAGAGCTTCTGAAAGAGCTTTATCGCGCAGGATTTGACTCGGTCAGCGACCTCAAATCCTCGACGCGTTGAATTCAAACAGAAACGCGTAGAGAACTTTCGGGGGTTCACCCCCGTTTCTGCTCTGAAATTCAGACATATAAAGGAGGCGATCATCGGAATGTCAGCTTTGAAGAGGCGACCAGCCTGTATTCTTATCTGGGGGTCTTCCTCGTCCTCGCCCTTTCGATATCGCCGCGCTTTGCTCACGGGGCGCCTTCCAGTGTCCCGGCGGATGCAGCGATCGTTCCTTCGGCAGCGGACGGATACGGGTGGACTTCTGTCTCGGCCGCGCTGGGCAAGCAGATCACGTCAGCCCAGAACCGCCTGAAATACATCTACGGCCAGCTCAACAGGACAGACATCGTTCTGGGCAGTGAGACGCTTTCCGATTTGTCCGATCAGGTCGATAAAGTCGTCAGCACTGCCCAGTCGATTCAGGCACAGGCGACGAGCTATCAGACCGTCTATCAGAGCTATCTGGAAATCGTCGGCGCAAAGGCGGAAGGCGAAAGCGCTGCAATCGCCGCTCAGCGTGATCATCTTCAGGCCGTCGTTCAGGATATCAAGTCCACGGCCAACCAGGGGAAGCTCCTCGGGTTGCAGGCCAAGCAGATGCAGATGGAGGTGCAGCGCCGCGGGACCGTGAGCCAGCAGGCCCTGCTGTCGGAACGTATGGCGTCCCCTTTCTCTCTAACCTTCTGGCGGGCTCTCGCTTCAGAAGGGCCTGAATTACGCCTGACCCTCGCACCACCGGTCAATAACGGCTACGCTGGAGTGCTCTATAACTGGCCTTTCATGCTTGGAGCATTGGTCGCTGTCTTTCTGCTTACGGCGCTTGTCTCGCGTCCCGTCTTCTGGGTGTTTCGCAAGGCTGAGGGAAATATCGTTCATCGCTTTACGGGCGAACCCCTTGCCGAAGGTCACTCGTCGTCAATTCCGGTCGCGTTGAGCGGTCTGGTCTGCGGCCTTGTCATGTTTGTGCTCTGGGAGATTCTTGCTGGGATCTTCTCGCTTGAAGTAGGGCGCAGTCCGGTTCTTCTCCATGGCATTGCGGGCATCATGCCGCTTTGCGGGTTCATTCTGGGCGCGGGCCTGCCCGCGCTCAGTCATGCGATGGCAATCGACGGGGCTGCCAAGCGCACGGCGAAAGCGCTGTGGGGCGCTGACTGGTGCGTCGCCATTCTGGTCCTGATCGAGACTGTGTTCGTGATCGTCGGGTCCGAGAACGCTTTCCCACTCACCGCCCGTCGTCTGGGTGAGGCTGCGTTTACGCTTGTCGTCACCCTACTCTTTGTTTGGATGTGCCAGCGCCTGACCCGTCGAACAGAAGCCCGTCTTGCCCCCGCCATCTACGGGCTTGGCTGGTTGCTTCTGGTTGTAACCTGGCTGGCGATCGCTATTGGATATCTTGCCTTCGCGTTTGCTCTGACAGTTTGGGCCATTGCGTTGTCAGTGAGTTTCGCCTCGCTGATGTTGCTTGCGATTGCGACCAAAGAGTTCACATCAAGAGTCTTCCGCGTTGGATCTCCGATCTCGCGCCGGATGTCCCGTCTCGGTGTGCATGCAAACCGCGTCGCGCAGTTCGGTGTCCTGCTTTCCGGCATCGTCAATATCGGTCTGATTATCGTATTCGGTGCCATCTGCCTGTCCAGCGGCAGCCTTGCCATCCCGGTCGTGGCCGACCGCGTGCAGAGCCTTTTTGTCGGTCAGACAATTAACGGTGTGCAGTTTTCTCTGAATACCGCCGTCTACTGCATCGTCATCCTCATTGTCGCTTATTACGCGATTGGGGCTTTCAAGCTCTGGCTTGAATCACGTCTGTTCCCCACGACCAATCTCGACATCGGCGCGCGCACCTCAATCCTGAACATTTTCTCGTATGTCGCTTGGATTGCAGTATTTCTTATCGTGCTGTCCGAAGCGGGCGTGACCGTTAAAAACCTGACCTGGGTTGTCAGCGCGCTTTCAGTCGGTATCGGTTTCGGTCTTCAGGCAATCGTGCAGAACTTTGTCTCCGGCGTGATATTGCTGGCAGAAAGACCGATCCGTGTTGGTGACCTCATCGAGCTTGGCTCTATTAAGGGTGACGTCAAACGCATCAGCGTACGCTCGACCGAAATCGGGCTCGGCGACGGTTCGACAATGATCGTGCCTAATTCACAATTCATCACCTCGGCAGTGCGTAACGCAACGCTTGGCGCGTCGCTCAGCGCAGCATCTGCAACCGTGACGATCTCGCCCCGTGCCGATGCCACAAAGGCGCAGCTTGCCCTGATGGAAATGATGAAGCAGCGCGAAGATATCCTTCAGACGCCGCCACCCGGCGTGGCGATTTCGGCAATCACCGAAACCGGAATTACCCTTGCTCTTTCTGCCAAGGTCTCGTCGGTACGCGATGTGGGTGGGGTGACCAACTCGATCATGCTGGATGCCTATCGTGTCTTGCAGGAATCCGGGCTCGAGCTTGGCAAACCGACCTAAATCGGAAGTCTGATGACAAAAAAGGGCGGTGAGGAGCTGAAAGCCTCACCGCCCTTTTTCTGTGTACCAAGGCGGGCCTTCAGGAGGCCCCTTTCCGATCCATAAGAAACCCCGTGACGAGCGTCTTCAGGGGGGTCATCCTGTCGGCCAGTAAGAGACCGGCTTTGCGCAGGGCAAGCACCGGCCCGGCATCATGGGTGTAGAGCGACGCGATGCCATTTGTTGCGGCGAAAAGCGGCGCGGTGGCGCGACGATGACGTCGCTCGAAGGCACGGAGAACCTCGGGCGCCCCCGGATCGGCGTCACCGCGCTCAATCTCTTCGCAGAGGATCTCCTGCCCCTTCAATCCGAGATTGAAGCCGTGAGCGGTGATCGGATGCATGCCCACAGCTGCGTCGCCGATCAGCGCGAGACGCGTGGTCTGGAAACGATGCGCAAACACGGTCTTCAGAGGATAGGTACAGCGTGCACTCTCAAGGCTCATCGGGCCAAGACGGCTCTGGGTCCGGCGCGTGACATCACGATCAAAGGCCGCTTTGTCCAACGCCTTGAGTGCCGCGATGTTGGCCGGATCGAGCGTCAGAACGAGCGAAGACAGATGACCCGGCTGATCGTCGTCGGCGACAGGCAGGAGCGCAATCGTCTGCCCTTTGTCGAACCATTGCAGCGCGACACCCTGATGGGGCTCGGGGTGCCGCATCCGGCATACCATGATCTGCTTGCCGAAATCATGGATGATGGCGCCGATACCGCGAGCCTGTCTTATACGGGAAAACCGCCCATCGGCCGCGATCAGAAGCGACGCCTCGATAAGCGACCCATCATCAAGCAGCAGGACAGCCTTGTCGCGATTGCCAGAGCTCGCCACAACGCCCTGCCCCGCAAGGATCGTGATCGCAGATTGCTCGCTGACAGCCTCATGCAGAGCGGTACGGATCAGATGGTTCGGAACAAGAAAGCCAAGCGCGTCGGCAGAGTCTGGGGGGGCCGTGAAGAGCAGCGCCCCCGAGCCATTGGATGACGGCTCGTCGCCGCTCTCGATCTGAGCCGTTTTGAGAGGGGAAATGCACTGAGCCGGAATACGGTCCCAGACGCCGTTTCGCTCAAGCCAGTCTCGCGAATGGTGAGTCAGGGCGATTTCGCGTCCATCGAAGGAAGGTGCTGCCAACGCCGAGCGAGCGCAGGATCGATAACGGCAACGCGCCAGCCGCGCTTGGCAAGAGAGAGCGCGCAGGCCAGGCCAGCCGGACCAGCGCCGGCTATGGCAATATCGTAGGTCTGGGTCACTGATCTGCCTCGAACTTGACCGGCTCACCTTTATAGACGGCCATGTAATCCTGAATGTCCGGCCTCTTGCTACCTCCAACAGGCTTCTCAGGCGTGCCCACAAAGAGAAAACCGGCCAGGCGCTGGGTTTCAGTCAAACCGAGCGCGTCACGAAAGCAGCTTGTTCTGCAAAATCGCTCGAGACCCAGAAACCGCCAAAGCCCTCAGCATGAAGAGCGTTCAGCACATTCATGGCACCCGCGCCCACAGAGAGCTCCTGCTCGGCGACGGGTATCTTGCTCTGAGGGTTGAGGGCCATCACGAGGGCAATCGTCATGGGCATTTCCGAAAAGCGCTGACGGCGCTTGGCAATCTTCTTTTCGGGAACCTCGGGGTCAGCGGCGAGCATGGCCTCGACCACCTTCTCGGCAAACCCTGCCCGGTTCTTGCCCTTTATGACGATGTAACGCCACGGCCTGATCTTGCCGTGATCAGGCGCGCGCAGGCCCGCGGATAGGATGCGCGCGATCTGCCCTTTATCCGGGGCAGGCAGACCGAGCTGGTCGGTGGAGGCCCTGGAAAGCAGGACGTCAAGGGCGGAGGGAGTTTCGGGCGCACTACTCATGCGAAATAGATGGCAAGTTCCGGCCACTCCGCCAAGAGGCCATCGCGTATTCGCTCCGAATAGTTTATGGAGGAGAGTATGACAGACGCCAGACAGTCCCGCATTCACCGCAAAACCGGTGAGACCGATATCTCCGTTGCCATCGATCTTGATGGAAGCGGTCAGGCAGAACTCGACAGCGGCATTGGGTTTTTCGACCATATGCTGACCGCATTGGCCAAGCATGGCGGGTTCGATCTCGATGTACGGTGCCACGGCGACCTGCATATCGATGGTCATCATACGGTCGAAGATATCGGGATCGCTCTCGGCAAGGCCTTCGCGCAGGCGCTGGGCGACAAGCGTGGCATTACCCGCTTCGGTCATGCACTGGTTCCTCTGGACGAAGCGCTGAGTGAAGTCGTGGTGGATATTTCCGGGCGCCCCTATCTCGCCTGGAATGTCACCTTCGAGCGCGAGCGCATCGGCGAGATGGATACGGACCTGTTCGAGGAATTCTATCGCGCCTTCGCAATGTCCTCATCGATTGCGCTGCACATCACCTGCAAGGCAGGCCGTAACGCTCACCATATCGCCGAGAGTGGCTTTAAGGCCTTTGCCCGCGCGCTGAGAATGGCGGTAGCGATCGACCCTCGCCTCGCAGGGAGCGTTCCGTCGACCAAGGGGGTTCTGTGAACTATTATCAGGCCTATCGCCGACCGAATGATCCTGCCCCAGCGCTTGTAAGGCAGGGATTTTACTGGCGCCTCCTCATCCTCGGCCCGGTCGGATTTCTGTTTAGCCGAAGCTGGATTGCTTTCGGGCTGACAGCCAGCCTGAATATGCTGATCCTGCGTTTGGGCGGACCCGATGGCGGATTGCTGACGATCCTCGTCAATCTAGGGCTTGCCCTTTTCGGTGCCGAAATTTTCGGATGGGAAGCACGCCTCAACGGGGGCATTCCTGAGGGAATCTGGCTCGGCCGGACCGAGGAAGATGCCCGGTTGCGCTTTGGGGATAAGATGCAGGTCTCGTCATGAGAAAAATTGTCGTTGTCGATTATGACGGGGGCAATCTCGCATCAGCCGCCCAGACTGCACGTCATGTTGTCTCGCAGAGGCAGCTCGACGCCGAGGTCACAATCTCTGGCGACCCGGAGACGGTCCTGGCGGCGGATCATCTGATTCTCCCTGGCCAGGGCGCGTTCGCTCATTGCGCCTCCGGCCTGAATGGCGGCTTGCGTGAGGCCTTGATCGAAGCAACGGAGCGCGGCACCCCGTTTCTCGGGATCTGCGTTGGGATGCAGCTCATGGCCGAATGGGGTCTTGAGCATGGGCGCACGGCAGGGCTTGGCTGGATCAAGGGCCAGATCGGAAAAATGGATTTTGCTCTCGAGGCCGGGCTCCGCCTGCCCCATATGGGATGGAATGTTCTCGATTTCGAACCAGGCGCTCACCAGCTAACTAATGGTCTCACGCCGGGTGACCATGGGTATTTTGTCCACTCCTATGCCCTGACGGGTTGGGACCCGGCCGATATCGTTGCGACGGCTGCCTATGGCGGGCCAGTTCCTGCGATCGTCGCGCGAGATAATCGTTGCGGCACCCAGTTTCACGTCGAGAAAAGTCAGAAAACGGGATTGATCATCATGGCGAACTTCCTGAGCTGGACGCCGTGACCCTGATCGCTGAACGTCTCTCCCGCATTAGCGAGACAGATCTGGCCGCTCTGTGCGAGATCACTACGGCTGCCATTATTGATGGTGGCGGGCTTGGATGGTTGACTCCTCCCGGGCGGAGCGTGCTCGAGCGCTTTTTCCACGGCCTCCTTCTGGTGCCTGAGGCCCGTCTCTTCGTCGTTCGTGACGAGACGGGGCAGATCCAGGGCTGTGCCCAGCTTCTCCGCCCCTCGCGCAATAACGAGGCTCAGGCTCAGACGGCGCAGATCCGGGGATATTTTGTAGCACCTTATATGCGCGGCCGCGGTCTGGGATTTGTGCTGGCAGACGCCGTCATTGCATCAGCCCGCGCGCTGGGATGTCGTGTTCTGAATTGCGAAGTCCCCGAGACTCAGAGTTCGGCACTCGCCATGTTCCGCTCGCTCGGCTTCGAGGAATGGGGTGTGCACCCCTATTACGCCCGCAGCCATCAGGGAACGGTCAAAGGCGTGTTCATGACCAAGCGTCTGGATCATGACGCAGCTCATGCGAGACCAGAAAGACAACACGAAAAGGAATGCGCCGTGACGAGCATCGACGCGCAGAAAAGCCGGACTCTGAACCTCTATCCGGCAATTGACCTGAAAGACGGCGCCTGTGTTCGGTTGCGTCGGGGCGAGATGGATGACGCCACGGTCTATTCCGACAACCCTGCGGCTCAGGCTTTGGCCTTTGCTCAGGCTGGGTGCTCACGCTTGCATGTTGTCGATCTCAATGGTGCCTTCGCCGGTCGCTCGGCTAATGGCGCAGCAGTCGAGGCGATCCTCGCTGCGACGGACCTCCCGTGCAGCTGGGTGGTGGCATTCGCGACATGGCGGGCATCAGCCGCTGGATCGAAGCCGGGCTCGATCGTGTCATTCTAGGCTCGGTTGCCGTCAAGAACCCGGATCTCGTGCGGGAAGCCTGCAAAGCTTTCCCCGGCCGCATTGTTGCTGGCATCGATGCCCGTCAGGGCCGGGTTGCCACTGAGGGCTGGGCAGAAGTCTCCGAACTCAACTCGCGCGACCTCGCCCTGCGGATGCAGGATGCAGGCGTTGCAGCCGTGATCTTCACAGAGATCAGCCGCGACGGCATGCTCGAGGGGCTCGATCTGGAGCAGACAGCCGATCTGGCTCGCAAGCTCTCCATCCCCGTCATCGCCAGTGGTGGCGTCGGGTCTGCCCAGCATCTACGTGATTTCCGCAAGATCGCACAGGAGGTTCCGGGGCTGGAGGGCGTTATCGTCGGACGAGCCCTGTACGATGGTCGCGTGTCTCTCGAAGAAGCGCTCAGCATTGTCGAGGGGCCTGCATGCTGAAGCTGCGGGTTATCCCCTGCCTCGACGTCAAGGACGGCCGCGTCGTCAAGGGCGTGAATTTTGTCTCGCTGCGCGATGCGGGTGATCCGGTCGAGCAGGCGATCGTCTATGACGCCGCCGGTGCGGACGAACTGACCTTTCTCGACATCACGGCAAGCGTCGAAAACCGCGACACCATCTACGATGTCGTCAGGCGGACCGCCGAGCGGGTATTTCTCCCTCTGACTGTGGGCGGTGGTGTGAGAGCCCCGGAAGACATGCGGCGTCTGCTTCTTGCCGGCGCAGATAAATGCGCGGTCAATTCGGCGGCAGTGGTCAACCCCGACCTTATCAATCAGTCCTCCAATCGCTTCGGCAGCCAATGTGTGGTTGTGGCGATCGATGCACGCTCTGATGGCAAGGGCTGCTGGGAGGTCTACACCAAGGGGGGCAGACAGCGACGGGTATCGATGCAGTCGCCTGGGCGCAGGAGGCGCAGGAGCGTGGTGCGGGAGAGATCCTACTCACCAGCATGGATCGTGACGGTACTGGTGAGGGGTTCGACCTCGATCTGCTCAAGACCATTTGCGGAAAAATTACCATTCCGGTTGTCGCCTCGGGCGGCGTTGGCACGTTGGAGCATTTCGTAGAGGGCGCAAAAGCGGGCGCCAGCGGATTGCTCGCGGCAAGCGTTTTCCATTTCGGGACTTTTGGCATTGCGAGCGTCAAGTCAGCGCTGGAAAGCGCTGGCTTGCCGGTCCGGCCTGGCAATTGAACACAGACGCGTTTTCTCAATGTCCAAGGAGAACATGACAATGGCGCTCACCGCAAAAAAAACGACAGGCAAGAGTGACGGCAGCGCCGGAAAAAAAGGCAGTGTGAAGCGCTCGGAGACCAAGAGCGACACGGCAAAAAAGACGCCTGCCAAAAAGGCCTCGGCCAAGAAAGGCATTGCGAAACCCGCCCCTCTCGACATGACCCCGGTTGATGCTCAGGTGCTTGATCGCCTTTTCGAAACAGTCGAGGCGCGCCGCGGCACAGACCCTGCAGTGAGCCATTCTGCGCGGCTCTTGTCCCGTGGACGCAAGAAGATCGCGCAGAAATTCGGCGAAGAAGCTGTTGAGTGTCTGATCGAGGCCGTCGCGGGCAAGCAATCTGAGCTGGTGAGTGAAAGCGCGGACGTGCTCTATCATCTGATCGTCATGTGGGTCGACGCGGGCGTTGCCCCTCAGCAGGTCTGGCAGGAGTTGCGCCGACGCGAAGCGATGAGCGGCGTCGCTGAGAAAGCCTCCCGCCCCGGTAACGAGGGAGTTTGAGAACATGGCGGTCGATCTGAGTCTCCCCTACGACCCTGAGAACGTCTTCGCCAAGATCCTGCGCCGGGAAATTCCCGTGCAGGTTCTGTACGAAGACGAGTTCGCCCTCGCCTTTCCGGATATCTCTCCGCAGGCAGTTGTGCATGTCCTGATTGTCCCCAAGGGGTCGTATGTGTCGTCCTCCGATTTCGGGGCCTCGGCAAGCGATGCGCAGATCGCCGGGTTTGCGCGGGCGATTGCCAAAGTTGCAGCGCAGCTTGGCCTGGCCGAGGCCGGTTATCGCCTGATCAGCAATGCGGGTCCGGATTCAGGACAGGAAGTGCCGCATTATCACGTCCATCTTCTCGCCGGTGAGAAGCTGAGCGCGAATTTAATTAAGAAAAGCGCCGAATAACCCTTGCGGGGTGCCTTCTGATATCATAGAACGCACCTTGCCTCGTCCCATTCGTCTAGAGGCCTAGGACACCGCCCTCTCACGGCGGCAACAGGGGTTCGAATCCCCTATGGGACGCCATTGATAACATTGAGGTTTCTTTGTTATCCACAGGCTCGATACAGGTCCATATGGACCACTACAGCTTAAAGCCCTCAGCGATATTCTTCAGATAAGTTGGGTCGAACTTACGATAGACGCGGCGTAATGTCTGCGGATCGGTAGCAAGCCAGTCTGATGTCTGATCAATCGGTACGCCATCCATCGCAAACCATGAGGCAAGTGAGTGCTTGAGATGATGCGGCGTTGGCTTCCATGTGAGCCCTGCCCTTTCGCAAGCTTTGTTGAACGACCAGCGTAAGCCGCTCGGGATCGCTTTCCCGTGCCAGTTCACAACATAGCCTCCGTTCCGTTCTTGGAAGGCCACTTCCATCTCTTCCCGTAGCGCCTTGGTCATTGGCACGGTAGCACGGCGCTTGCGTGTGAGGGCACGGCCTGGCTCCTGGAAGTCGATCATGTTCGTGGTCCAATGGACACGATCCCACGTCAGGGCGAGAATCGATCCTTTCCGCGCTCCGGTGTAGATTGCCAGAGCCATGAATAACCGGACGTGCGGAGTGTGAGCCGCCTCGATAAGGCGTCTTGCTTCTTCTTTTGTCAGAAACCGATCTCGCGGGGCGCTGTCACGTGGCGGCTCGATTTCAGGCGGTCTGACGAGATACCCGTCTTTCCAAGCCCGCCGTAGCGCAGCCCGCAAGACGTTGAACTCACGACGCAGCGTTCCGGCCGAAATGGGCACGTTGGCCTCACCACGCTTCTTGAATCGGCCCGCAGCAAAGCTATCCCAGCGCTTTTGATCGATCTGGTCTATGCGGAGATGACCCAGTGCCTCGGAAAGCGGGACAGTGGCTTCTTCGAGACGCTTGAGCGCCGATACCTTCCCTCTCCGGCTTTCAACGTATCGGGATAAGCACTCAGTCACGGCCATCTTTAGGGGCGCTTTCTCCAGCGCCCCTTCAAAGTCAGCTAACGCTTGGCGAGCGCGTTTCTCGTCCTCTGTGCCAGTCGAAAGTCGTTTTCTTTTTCCCTCTTCCCACCAGACGATCGCCCATTTGCCGCGACGTAATTCCAGGTGGGGTTTATCATCTCTGATGCGGGGCAATGGTATGTGTCCATATAAGCTTGAAGGTCAGTGGTTGAGACGCGGTATCCGCCCGGTCGTCGGTAAGCTGCGAGCTTTCCGGCCCTGATGGCGCGGCGCACAGTTTCAGCACAGACGTGTATCTCAGAGGCTGCTTTCTTTACGGTCAGCAGCCTCGGCATTCCCTCACCCATGCGCCCTCTCCATCTTCTGGTCTGAAAAATCTGCATAAAGCTCGATCATGACTTTAGCCGTCGCGTTGAGCGTGACCATGACGCACAAGACCATGGTCGCGGCCATGGCGTAATTGCCTGCGGTCCAGGCTTCTTCTTTCGTCATGGGCGTTTACCGTCGCCAGCCGAGCGATAATGCGTGCTGGGTGTGCTCAGTGTTTCGAGGATGCGAAGCTGCGCGGCGAGCTCACGACAACGCAGATAATGGCGTCCTGTAACGATCAGGGACCAGATCAGAAACGCGGCTAGAAGCGTGAGCACGAGGATGGCTCTGAAGTTACTGTCCGTCATGCTGCGGCTCCTGTGTGACGTGCAGGTTGTGGCAGGCCGCAGGCTTGATGAAGGGCCGGGGCGGCGTTGATGGTGCCGGGGGTTTCTGTCGGTCGCTTGAAGCGGAACACGAGCGTCTTTTCGTGCAAGGACAGATCGACAAGCGGTTGCTTGCGATGCACGGCAAGGGCGGCATGAGGCGTCATGAAAATCGCTCGTTTGCGCCGATCGTCAGGCGCAAAAGTTTCGATTGATCCGCAATCCCAAAGGCAGGCCCAATGCTTGGGAATACTGACGAATTCAAGAATTCGACTTGGCCAGGTGAGAGGAACCCAAATTTCGACGCCTTCGGGCGGGATGGATCGGGTCAGGTTCATCCACTCATCCGACCGCACGGGAAGGAGGGCCATCACGGTGCCTTCCAGCCGAGGGGTGTAGGGCTCCGATCTCTGCCGGGGCGGAAGGCTTAACGAGGACTGAGCTGCCTGATACTGGCGATCGCGCGCGTCGATGCGGGGATCTGTCTGACTGTGAAGCGGGGTCATGCGTAGGCGCTCCCCGTCCAGGTCATTTCGATGCGGGGCCTGCTTCCGTGTTGCGGGTAAAGGGTCGCCAGGTGGGTACCGAGGCAATTCAACGTGACGAGAGCGTTCCGATTTCGGCAGTAATTGAGGGCTGCCTTTTCCGCCTCGTCATACGAGCTGAAATTCTCTGAGTGTGCCCCGTCTCGAAAATCGAAGGAGGCCGTCTGTTTCCAGCGTTGCGCAGCAACTAAGGCTGATGAGGATTGCGCTAGCATCTCACGCCCTCCCCACACGGTTGTGGCGAGCCAGGATGTTTAAAACGGGATTTGTACTCGGTGCTGGCGGGATGATGCTGCGGGCCTTGGTGAGGCGCTCGAGTTCATCCGCCTCATGATGCTTGTCAGCGGCTGCCTTTTGCCACAGGCGTTCGGCGGCGGGACGCATGGCAAAGCCTGCCTGCTCTGCCATGGCGTCCATATAGGCCGCCATGGCCCGCATGGCCTTGATGGCATCGCGCCCCGCAAGAGGCGGTAAGGCGGATTTTTCGGGAAGGAAGACGGTCTGAACCGGCGGTGCCGACATCGGCTTGCACTCCATCGAGGGTGAGCGATGGAAGTAATGTCGTCTATACCGACATATTCTGCAAGCCTTAAATGTCGTCTATACCGACATTTAAAATGAACCTAATTCCTGATGGTGCATTAAGTAGACTCCGGTGGTGCTCGCAAGCTGCCTTGCTTGCAGGGTATAGCCTGCGTTGGATGCTACTAAGGCCGCATCTGCTCTCTGATGCTGACAAGCAGTATAAATTTCTTGAACGGCCTTGTTGCCGACAGGTTGACTATAAAGCTTACACTGAACAACAATCTTTTTACCGTTACGCGTTGCGATGACATCCGCTCCTTGGTCACCACTAGCTTGAGTCACTCGTGCATCCCATCCCGCCTGACCGAGTAAAAGCGCGCAATGCTTTTCGTAATCAATAGGATCCATTCTAATATCGAATACTCTTGGATCACTAACATAACCGGGGTTCAACGTAGCACCTTGAGGTGATTCCGCCGAGATGTGCTCAATTGCAGCGCGAGCATCACCCTCGATATATAGCCACTGGTCGTCCAAACCGGCTCCCATCAGAATCGTTCTCAGGCGTGTCGAGCAAAAATAATCAACCTCTTTGCTCCATTTGCTCATATTGATCGTACCGTAATGGTCCGGTGTGGCTAGTTGAAACCTCTTGATTTGCAGTTGATTTGCCTGCGCAGTTATTTCACTGTTCACTAGATTCCAAGCTGAATTCAATCGGGCTACTCTACGATTTTCTGCATCTCGCTTGCGTTTATGTTTCAGCCAAAGCCAGCCGATGATGCCACCGACAATCAATATAAGCCAAGGAAATCCAGTACTATTGTCCTTTTTCTCCGCTGTGGTTACGGCAGTCTGATTAGACTGTACTGGTGCTACTGACTGTTCATTGAGAAGAGATGAGACTTTTTTGGCTACATCAGGCTGCATTAATGCAGCGTTCGGTTTTTCCCAGCCCTTAGGTAAAATATTCGAGGCATTTTGGTCGGATTCAACGTCCCGCTCACCTGATTTCGATTGATGGACGTCGGGTTGAGCAGGTGCGACGGTGCGGTTAATGGGTATCGTGTCCGGCAGGACCTGAGAAGGCATAAAAAAAAGCGGTGGGACACCGACTTTTGGTGGTGAAAGCCGCATCAGGAGCAGCCCGTCGACTTCGCTGACCAGTTCCCACCGTTCCCCAGAATTGATCGGGAAACACCGGCCATCATTTACCACATAGCTAACCCAGTTCGGATCGTTCCTTCTTTCATCTTCCTTACTGAGTAATGCACGGGTCGCTCGAGGGTTAACGCACGCGTACTCACCACCATTTGAACGATAAAAGTGACCGCCACCCGCCAAACTCACTGGCGAAAGAGACATCTCGATAACGGCGGCAAATAAAGCACTTAAGAGAACTTTCCCTGATGCTTTCTTGCAAAATCTTAAGTGAGAGCGGGTAGGAACCATTAGCCACGGTTCACTCATTGACGTGTTGCCTTTTTCTATTTGTTCACTCTATGTTCTAAAATAAGAAATCGAGACGGAGAAGCTCTTCTGATGGGTACACAAGTCAGGCTTGCAAGGTATTCAGGCAGCATCGCGGCCCCGATCTCGAACAAGAAGGTCAAGAAGGGTCGTTTTTTTTTGCCCGTCCAGCTGCGCCAGAATTCAATCAAGACCTTTTCGTCATCTTTTATCAGGCGATCTCGGATCTGATCGCTATCAGAAGACGTGCCCGCGTAAAGGTAATCAAGGGAGACCGCGAAGTAAGAAGCTAATTCTACAAAGGTAGCGAAGCCAGGATGAGAGCCTCCTTCGATCTCCGCCAGATGTGATCTGCTTATATTCAAAGCAGCGGCCACATCGACCTGAGCCTGCTTGCGATCTTTGCGCAGCTTTTTGATGCGCGACCCCATGGTTTCTTTGTCAGTCATGCCCAGAGATTGACAGCTTTCGAGCGCAAGTGTGTCGGTATGAACGACTTTCTTGTTGACGAAGAATGTCGGTGTAGGCGACATTGTGTCCATGGATATCCGAGACATCTTGAAGCTTGCGGGCGGCCCTAGTCGAGTAGCAAAGGCTATCGGGCGAAAGCACAACACCGTCTCCTCCTGGCGTTCTGTTCCAGCCCATCATGTATTCGCGGTCAGCGAGCTTTGTGGCCTCACACCTGAGCAAATCAGGCCGGACATTTTCACGCGCTGGCATTGCCCCAGTGGAACTGAAGTCCTCCCTCTCCCACAAGGATAATCGATCATGACAAACGCTCCACGAGAAAGCGTGACGGTTGACCGCTGGACTGCACACGCAGCCATGGACGTACTGCGGGGGCGCGTCCGCCTGCTCGAGGCCAGGCGCGACGACGCGACGCTTGCCACTGACGAAGAAACAGAGCTGCGCGCGAAGACAAAGGCGCTGAATGAGATAGTCGATTGCCTGTTTCCTACGCCGTTCCCGGCTTCGCACGAACCTGAGGAGGCCCCCCGGCAAGTTGACCCGGATGAGACCGAATGCCCGTTCTCGCAGGAGGAGATGTGGGGCGCGCTTCGTATCGTGTTGCCGGATGCCTGTTACCTCGAGCCCGGCTTTCGTAGAGGCGATTATAGTTTCCTTCCGCTTGGGTTCCTGCGGCAGGATTGTAATCGCCTGAAGATGCTGGCCGATGAAGCGCGGGCGGCAAGCGAAGAGCGTGAGAGGGCTGTAAGGAAGTACCGTTGCCTTCGCCGGTTCCTCCCCGCTTGGGCCAAGGCTGCGCTGCGTGAAATTAGCTTCGCGCTCTCATCATGAGGAGTTTGACATCGCTTTCGCGAGGCGTCGGCGGGCGTGGGTTGTCCGGCGTATTCGGTGTCGATCCTGCACTTGCTAGGCCCATCAGCTCTGCCTCGAAGTTCTCGAGGAACAGCGGATCCGTATCCTTCACCAAAGCCGCGTGTTTTTCGAGAAGTGTGCCGAGCGCGGCTATGGCCAAGGCTGCGAGATCGAGGGCGGTCTGTGTATCGCTGCGAGAAGCTGACATCGAATCCTCCATGGGTAGTTGCTGCGGCGGGAACCGCAACGCCCATGGTGGTCCGCTGCGGGGGGCGTCGCAATGCGCCTCCCGCAGCTGTGATCTGTGTGTTCCCTCTCTTCATGCCAGTCACCCTATGCGCAGTCAGATCGCCAGTCACCCGATGCGTGTCCGGTCCGTCGTCGTCACTGCTCTGCGGCACATCAGCGACGTGCTTGCCGATCTGCTGCGCGGCTTCAGGCCGGTTCCAGACACCATCACACACCGCTGGATCAGCCCCCACGCCCTGTGCGTCCCGCGTCGGCTGCTGCTCCTCCGCGCTCCTTTGCGCGCGTTTACCCCACAATTTGCAGGATACTGCCATGAATGTGCTTGCCATCAAGACGGCCACACAGGCCGTCATTCGTCGCGTCGGTGGCATCGAAGCCGCTGCCAGCTTTGCGCGTGTCGGGCGCTCTCAGCTCTCCGATTATCAGAACCGCAACGTGCCTGTGATCGTGCCCGTCGATGTCGCGATTGAGATGGATCTTTGCGCGCAAGAGCCGATCGTTCTGGCGGCCATGGCGCTGGCTGAAGGGTATCTTCTGACGCCACTCAAGGTCGGCGAGGGCGATCTTGCAACCGATATCGAGCGTGTCTCCGAGAGCTTCAATAAAACCGTCACCACGACTTTGCATGTTCTGGCAGACGGCAAGGTCGAGCCTCATGAGGTCATGTCGATGCGGGCAACACTGTCTTGTCTCATTCATTCGGCCACGACTGCCCTGAACAACCTGCGGGCTACAGACGACGCGACGGGTGAGGCCCCTGTTTCCCTGCGGGGTGCAGCATGAGAGTCGACACCCTTCCCCCGTGCCGTGCCCGGCGTCGTCAGGCACTCGCGACCGCTGCCGAACAGAACTACGCCAATGCGCTGCTTTATGAAAACAGGCAAAAACCCGGTTTTCTCCCTGCGGCCGCAGAGTTGTTTCATCGTTCGCCGCGCTCTGTGTCGTGCTGGCAGGACGTTCCGGCTTTGCATGTGCGTCCATTCATGGATGCCGTTCAATCGGGCAAGCTTTGCGCGGCCATGCAACGCCATGCACCCCAAATCACCTCGGCGGACAGAACGCGCGCGACCGACATTGTGCATGAAATGCGCCGATCACAGACAGGGCTTTCGGCTCTTTGCAAAGAACTGAAAGCGGCGCCTTCCCTGGTCAGAAAATGGAACGCCGCGCCTCTTCGCCATGTGTCGGCAATTCTTGCGCGTTTCGGGTCTCATGTCCCGGCGGCGGGAAGCAGCCATGACGTGCCTGTCGTCAAGCTTGCGACCAGCAAAGCCAGCGTGTCGGGCCTCTGGCACCGCAACTGCCTCTTTTGCAGGAAGGCTTTCAAGGTCGACTCTCCGTTCATCCGGCGCTGCGATGCACATAGGGGGGACGGCTGATGGCCCGCCCTGCTCTCGATCGCGCTCGCCTTGCCCCTGCTGTGCGTGGCTTCCACCGCAAGGGCGTTCCGGCGCGGCTTATCGCCTTTCGGCTCGGTATTTCTGAACGCAGCACGCGCGGCATGCTGAAAGATCTCGGTCTGACCATGTCACGCGCTGCGACCCCTCGAGAAATGGAGTTGCGTCATGGGTGATCTCCATGGCCTCGCGCAGCAAGTCAGCTGCAATGAGCCTCAGAATGTCGCGGCGGAACGCGCTTTGCTGGGGGCCATTCTCACCAATGGGAAACGCGTTATTCCCATGGTGGAAGAGTATCTGCGGCCCGAGCATTTCTATGATCAGCTCAACGGCATTATCTATTCGGCCGCCCTACGCATGTTTGCACAAGGCGTTGAGCCTGACCCCATTCTGATCCTTGATCGGATCGGAGGCGACGGGGTTCTGGTCGGGCAAGAGACGCGGCACTATGTCGGTCAGCTCTTGATGGCTCTGGTGGGCATTCATAATGCCGGTGATTATGGGCGCGCCATCTTCGATGCGTGGACACGCCGCGAGCTCCGCACTGTCTGCGTCGATGTCGCCCGCCTCTGCCTCAATCCAACCGGGCAGACCGGTGAGGACCTCGTGGAGCAGATGGAAGCCGGGCTTCTCGATATTGCGCATAACATGCGCGAAAGCCTGCCGAACGTCACGATTACCGAGGCGGTTCGCGAAGCCATTGCCTGCGGACGTGAGAATGTGACGCGGGGCTCTGCGCTTGCGGGGCTTTCCTGGGGCTATCCCGGCATGGATCGCATGACGGGCGGGCTGCTGGATGAGGCGCTTTATGTGATTGGCGCACGTCCTGCGATGGGTAAAACCGCTTTTGCGCTCGGCATTGCCACGCGTGTCGCGGCGGCGGGTCAGCGCGTGTTGTTCTGGTCTGGCGAAATGGCTGCCCGGCAGATTGGCGCCCGTGCTGGCGCCGCCTATGCGGGTCTTTCGACCCTCTCGGTCTTTGCTGGTCGTCGTTACGACATTCCTGAAGATATCGAGACCGGTTTACGGCCCGAGCTGGAAAAATGGCAGTGGGATGCTCTCGAAGAGGGAGAGCGGGCAACTGAAGAAGTCCCGCTCGAGCTCGATACGCGCTCGGGCCTGACAGTGGCGGGGCTCCGGTCGCGCGCGCGCAGAATGAAACGCAGCAAGCGCGGGCTCGGGCTGATCGTTCTCGATTATGTCGGGCTGATGCATGGTAGCGACGCAGCGCGCCGGCGCGGACGTTATGAAGAGATGTCCGAAATCAGTGCCGGTCTCAAATCACTCGCGAAAGAGCTCGGCATTCCCATTATCGCCCTAGCGCAGCTTAATCGCGAGGTTGAAAAGCGCGAGGACAAGCGACCGACTGAAGCTGATCTTCGTGATAGTGGCGGGCTGGAGCAGGATGCCGACCTCGTCGCGTTTCTTTATCGCGATCACTACTATCTCAAAAAAGAAGCCAGTGGCGACGGGCTCCAGAAGCGCGAGAAGGAAACGAGCGAGCAGTATGCCAATCGCTGCTCTGAATTCGAGTTTCGAATGTCTGAATCCGTTGGCAAGGCACAAGTGCTGATCCGCAAGAACCGCCATGGCGGAACAGGCGCGGTGCGGATGCGCTTTGACGACGACAGCACCTGGTTTCGTGATGAGCGTGAAGATCCGAGGAGCCCTGCGTGGGTTTGTCAGGCTAGCCCGTCATGAAACGCCGCGCCTCGCAACGTCAGCGTTATGGCGTGCATGCGCGCTCTGTCATGGCAGATCCGCGTTGGCTGGTGTTGCCGCTGTCTGCACGCGGCATGTGGCTGCACCTGACCGACATCGCCGATGCCATGCCCGAGCTACGCGCCCCGGCGCGCGGTAAGGCTCTGGCCCTGGCCGATCTCGCGCGTCTTCTGGCTGCCGACCCGAGTGAAGTGGTCGGCGCCATCTCGCATCTGATCAATCGTGACATTATCGAACCCGTCTCGGATGGGTATCGCCTGAAAGCGTTCTGACATGTCGAAATCATCAATTGAGAGCCGGGCGCTTGCCATGGTCACCCACGACCTGCGCCTTTTGACGCTCGCGGCTGAAGCGGTCGTGGTTTGGGTTCGTCTCATCTCCGCTATTCTGGAGCATGGGGCAGATGGCATCCTGCACATGGGCAGGGATGGAACACCAGACCTTACGACGCTCGCGCGGTTCAGGTTTCACCTGTCTGAAACCCAGCTCTCTACCTACATCGAAACCTATTCAAGAACCCGGCTGATAACCTACGACGCAGCCAGCGGATTGATCGGATTGCCCGAGACATTGCAACCGACACGGCGGGCGATTGCATCCCGCCTTAACGGGAAAAAGGGCGGAAGACCGCCAAAAAATGTAAACCCAACGCCTCAGAACGACCCACGCCAACGCACGGCCATGATGCCTATTTCGGGAGGAAAAACCATGTCTCGCGAAACCCAGATGACCAGCCAGGTTTCTCGCGCGCGTGAGAAGCTTAGCTTAGCTTCTAATATTAGCTTAGAAGAGAAAGCTAAGCTTGGGGCGACAGTTGGCAATGACCAAATTGATCCGGCATTCCAGCGCATAGGCCCGAAGGCTTTCGAAGCAGCGGGCTTCGATCCAGCTCGCGACATGGGCAATTTCGGCATTGTTCGCCAATGGGTCGCCGATGCATTGCATGCCGGTCTGACCGCCGAGGAGTCTGAACGGCTCATTCTCGGCGTGGTCACCGGCGTGACCGAAAGACAACGGGCCAAAGGCGCCACGATCAGCCATCTGGCTATTTTGGCAAAGCCGTCGCTATCGCCATTGAAAACCGCGACATTCCTGAAGCGCCGTTGAGCGAGGCTGAGAAAGCGGCTGATCGTGCCTGGATGAAGGACATGGATGCCTGGCGCGAAAGGCTTGCGTCTGGTGACACGAGCGGCCTGATTCCCAACCGTTCCGACTACCTCAATCGTGCAAGGGACGCTGCGTGAGCAGGATGCCCTTACGCTTCGACCCTGAACGAAGCTTGCCCGAGCAGATTGGTGAATGGCTCGATGAGGCTGCACTGACACTGGCAGCTCTTCCGGCAACGGGGCTTCGCCCTGCGGGTGCCGGTAGCGGGTGGCCGGATTATGTCCGCGAGCTTGAAGATCTCGGCTGGGATCGAGAAAGTGACGACTTTCTTCCCAGGCCTGGTGCCGATCAGGTTGAGCGCCTGGATCATGTGCTGACCTGGGTGCCTCTGATCGAGGATCGCAAGCTCAGGGCTGTGGTCAACATGCGGCTGATCGTTCACCCGATATCAGGCCGCCACAGATGGGAATGGCGCAAGATCGGCAACAAACTCGGGGCAAATCACAAGACGATTCAGGCTTGGCACCAGCGCGCCTGTGCAGTCATCGCAAAAAAATTCGACCAGATGCATTTTTTACTTCCCAAATTCCCCAATTTGCAGATATTTAAGCCTCATGATCGCGAGACGTATTGCCTGAAGGTAATGCGTCTTTTTTTGTGCTCGTGACTCGGGTCTAGGAAGGTCGTTGCCTCTCCAACTTCTCATTGAATTGTGTCGTTAGAGATTGAAGATTCACGCGTTTTAAGTTGCTCTCCACTCTTGCAACCAAGGAGAGAATACGGTGACGAACGAAGCAAGATCCATAATCCCACGCCCTGACAACCTTACTATCGATGCCGTCAACGCGGCATTCAAGGATGGGGGGATTGATGCCCATCTCACTGACCACGGTGACGGTAATCTGATTATGGCGGGTAAAGACAAAGCTGCTGCGGACACACTGCTGAGCGCGTGGATGGAAGAGCAGGAATGTGTTGTCACGTATTACAATCACGAAGATCGTGGCTAACTAGGTGAAAGTGCCAGTCCTAGGGATCGAGCCCTAAAAAATGGGTCCCTCCTGGCCAGGCCCCCTGCCGGGGCTTATTCGAACCCCGGTCGGTCGGAGTTTTTTAGTAAAATCTGGAAAGGCTTGGTGCTGTTGTTGTTTACGACTGGAGAAACTGTCATGGACGCGCCGCCAATCATTGCCCTGAACAAGGCAGAGATGGCGAAACGGCTCAAAGTGTCGCTCCCGACGATGACAAATTGGCTCGACCGCTGGCCAGATTTTCCGGTGATCGAGCGCGGCACTAACGGCAAGAGCTGGCGCTTCGATCCGCACGCCGTGTTCGACTTCCTGGCAGAGCGTCGGGAAGAGGAGCAGAGCAAGATCAGCGGGCGCGACGAGCAGCTCGAACGTCTTCAGCTTCAGTTCGATGATCTGTTCCAGCCAAAAGAGCAGCCGAGATCACTCGGCGGTGTCTCGGCAAAAGAACAGATAGACATCTGGCGGCTGCGTGAGCTCAAGCGCAAGGAAGCCGAGCGCTGCGGCAAGCTCGTGGTCGCAGACCAGATGCAGGACATGTTTTCATCGGCCTTTGCCACCCTCTCGCGTGAGTCGGGCGTCTTTCTGCGACGCCTGGCGCGTGAGCAGGATTGGCCAGAGGCCGTTCTACGCAAGGCAGAAGCCGATCTTGCCAGCATGCAGCGCAAGACGGTCAACGCCGTTCTCGACACCCTGAAACAGGAAGCCGACACCGACCATGAGCGACAGCTACACCTCGCCTGACGATGTGCTGTTTGCCGACCCGCGTGCCATTCTTGCCGAGGCCATCAAGGCCTATCTCCCACCCGAACGCATCAACACTGCCGATTATGCCGCCAAACATCGCATTCTCGACAATCGGGGCGGCGGCTATATCGGGCGCTGGAACCATGACGAAGCCCCCTTTCTGGTCGGGCCTATGGAAGCGCTGGACGAGTTGCGCTTCCTCAATGTCGCAATCGTCGGGCCTGCCCGCTCCGGCAAGACGACAGTCGGTCAAAACTGGATCCTGAAATCGATCGATGTCGATCCGGCTGACTTCCTGGTCTATGCCCAGACCGATGACGTGATCGAGAGCTATGTCAAACGCGAGATCGCCCCCATGGTCGATCTTCACCCACAGGCAAGAGAGAAGCTCGGCACCCGTCCCGTCGACAACTCGCTTAAGTTCAAACGCTTTCGCGCGATGTGGATTGAGTTCCTGGCTGCGGCCTACAACAACCTGATCAACAAATCTGCTCCACGCATCATCATGACCGAGATCGATGCCTATCCGGCCAATCTCGGAGACCCCTGCGCCCTTGCCTCGATCCGTCGCGAGACCTTCGGGCAAGAGAGCATGTTGCTGGCGGAGAGCCATCCTGACCGGGCTAACGGGCTCGATCTGTCACGCTGGACGGATGGCATCATGAAGCAATATGCGGATAGTGACCGCCGCCTCTGGTGGTGGCCCTGCCCGCACTGCAACGGCTATTCCAGCCCGAACCCTACCTCCTCGGTGCCCATGTCACTCCATTGGGAGGCCGATGCGCCACTCGATGAGATTGCGGAAAGCGCGGCGCTTCTCTGCCCGCATTGCGGGACGCTGATCGAGATAAATGGCGTCGCGCCATGAACCGGGATGGCATTTGGGTCGGTCAGGGACAGGCAATTTCGACCGAAGGTGAAGTCACAGGCGATCTGGTCAAAAGCAGGACGGCGGGTTTCTGGATCACCGGCCTGATGTCGCCCTTTATCATCGGCGGCGTGGGGGCTCTGGCCTATGACATGGCCAAGGCGCAACGCGCATTCGAAGCCACGGGTGATGACAAGGACCTACGCTCCGTCACCGTCAAGCGCTGGGGCCTCCCCTATCAGGCCAAGCGCGTGGCAGGCTCTCTCGATGCCGGGGCGATTGCGGCCCGTGCAGAGGCAGGGTTGCGTCTGGGCTTCGTGCCTGAGGGCGTGCGCTTTTTGACCGCTGCGGTCGATATCCAGTCGAACCGCTTTGAGATCCTCGTCAGAGGCTGGGGCATCAATGGCGAGAGCTGGGTCATCGATGACCGCGTCATGACAGCCGACCCGGCGACCAGCCCGTCGGATTGGGACAAGCTTCTTCTCTCTCTGGAAGGCGCGGCTTACCCGCTTGCAGACGGCTCAGGCCGGTCCATGAGGGTGCTGGCGCTCGGCTATGACAGCGGCGGGCAAGACGGTGTCACCTTGCAGGCCTATGGCGCCTGGCGTCGGTCTCGCAAGCGGCGCGGCGCCCGCCATGTCGGGAAATTCGACGGACGCGACGGCTGGACAGTGCTGCCTCTCAAAGGGGCCAGTTCGCTCAATGCCGCCTCGCTGGTCGTCACCTACCCCGACTCACAGCGCAAGGACCGCATGCTCATGCGCGTGGCGAGGTGCCGGTCGGCTTCTTCAACCCGAACCGCTTCAAGGACGACCTTTCAACACAGCTTCAGGTCGGCGAGCCGGGGCCGTGGTACGTGCATTTCCCCGGCGCTCTTCTGGCTGCCGAACCCCCTCACCCGTTCTTCGAGCAGCTCGTTGCCGAGCAGCGCCGCCCGGATGGTCGATGGGAAAAGACAACGCCGTCAGCCCGCAATGAGCGGCTCGATCTGATGGTCATGACCAATGTTGTGGCCTTCCTCTTCGGGATCTCGCGCATCAAGTGGGACTCACCGCCCGCCTGGGCGGCGGAATGGGACAGCAACAGCCTCGTCACGTCGCAGCCCACACAGGCGGACGAGCAGGCCCCGGCCCCTCGTGTCGGGGTCGCAACACAGCCCGCCCCCTCACCCGCTTCAGCGGTGACAGAGCGGCAAGATCGTATGAAGAGATTGGTTTCACGCTTAGCAAGGTAGCAACATGACGGGCGTCGATTTCAGGGTAAAGATCGACGTCCGCCCCACCATGGCGGCGTTCGACAAACTCGCCTCGAGCGAGATCCCCGACGCAATCGCCATGTCCATGAACAAGGTCGCAGGCGCTGCCAAACGCGCAATCCGATCGCGAATGACAGAGGTTTTCGACAACCCGAATAGATGGACCCTCGACTCCTTCTCCGTCCTGCCCGCCACGCCGGAACATCTGGTTGCTACGGTCATCACCAAGGACGGCACAGGCGAGAAAAGCCCCGGCGCCTACAGTTATCTTAGCATCCAGGACACGGGCGGAAGACGCCCTATGAAGCGCTCTGAATATCTGATGCGGGGCATTTCAGAGGGTCAATACTGGATACCCGGCAAGGATGCGCCGCTCGATGCCAATGGCAACATTCGATCGGGCGAAATTACCCGTATCCTAAGCCGTCTCGGCCTGTTTCAGGAGAACGGTTTCAAGGCAAACCTGACCGCCCGCAGTGCCCGCACCCTCGCCAGACGGGGCGCGAACGCGCGCGGACAACGCTCGGAATATTTCGTGGCCCGAGAGCGCGGCAACGGGCGACCGAGCGGCATCTATAAGTATATCGGCCCCGGCAAGGTGGCGCAGATCCTCGTCTTCACCCCTGCCGCGCCGAACTACAAACAACGCATTTCCTTCGACGGCATCGTCGCGGACGTGGTCGCACGCGAGACCGATCGCATGATCGGCCAGACAGTCCGCTACACATTGCGAAAGCGTCTCGAATGAGTTTCACCCGATACCCACCCATCAAGCCACGGCAAACCGCCCTTTCGGGCCTCTCGCAAGAGCAGCTCAGAGCCAATCTGGCGGCGGCGCAACAAGGCTATCACGACCTGATGATCGGCGGAAAACCGGTCTCTGTCTCTTATTCTCAGGTGAATGGCGCGCGGTCAGTGACCTACAAAGCCGCCGACAAGAACGATCTGCTCAACTACATTCAACTCCTGCAAACTCAGCTGGGAATAACCGGGCGCAGACCCTTGAGGATCACCTTTCGATGAAAGATCGCAGTGCGCTGATACTCGGCCCGGATGGCAGTCCGATGCGCCGGGCGCCCGTGCCTGCACCCTCTTCCCGTCGCCCTTCGGCCCTTAATGGCGACTGGGGCAACACGCCTTATGACGCGGCGGATATTACCGGCGCCCATATGTCGGCGTGGAACCCGTCGCTTCTGTCGCCCGATGTCGAGCTCAACATCTACCGTGACCGCATCGTCTCGCGCGTTCGCGATCTGGTGCGCAATGATGGCTGGGCATCGGGCGCGATTACCCGCGTGCTCGACAACGTCATCGGCGGTTCGTTCAAGGCCATCAGCAAGCCCGATTATCGAGCCTTGCGCGTCAAGACCGGCTTTGCCTTCGATGCCGTCTGGGCCGATGAATGGGCGCGCGAGATGGACAGTCATTGGCGCTCTTTTGCCGAGGACGAAAACCGTTATTGCGATGTCGGTCGTCGCCTCACCTTCACACAGCTTTGCTGGTCTGCCCTGCGTCATGATCTGGTGGACGGTGACGCTCTGGCGCAGATCTGCTGGCTGCCCGAGCGCATCGGGCGGGGTCGAGCTGAGTATGCAACCACCTTCAACCTCATCGACCCGACCGGCTCTCTGTTCCCCAGAATAACTGGGACATGAAGCATTGCCGGGGCGGTGTGCAGATTGACGAATGGGGCGCCACAATCGGCTATCACATCCGCAGCGCGCACCAGGGAGACTGGTTTGCCGCTGCTGAATCGCAGCAATGGCAATATATCCCGCGTGAGACAGATTGGGGCCGCCCCAATATCGTGCATCAATTCCAGACCGAGCGTGCAGGGCAGCATCGCGGCGGGGCAGGCATTCTGGCCCCGATCGTGCAGCGCCTCAAAATGCTCATCAAATATGACGGGACCGAACTCGACGCCGCAATCGTCAACGCGATCTTTGGCGCCTATGTCGAAAGCCCCTTCGATCAGGAGATGATTGGCGATGCCCTGGGCGCAGGTGATGGACTATCATCTTATCAGGACATGCGCAGCGAATTCCATTCCGGTAAAGGCATCATGCTGGGTGAGGTGCGCATGCCCATGCTGGCGCCGGGCGAGAAGATCAACGCGGTAAGTGCGGCCCGCCCCGCCTCGAATTTTGCGGATTTCGAGGCCGCGATCCTGCGCAACGTGGCAGCCGGAACCGGTCTGTCTGCAATGCAGGTCAGCAATGATTGGTCTGACGTCAATTACAGCTCGGCCCGCGCGGCGCTGATCGAGGCATGGAAAACCATGTCACGGCGACGCCTGAACTTTTCTCAGGGCTTTGCCTCTCCCCTGCGTTCGGCGTGGATGGAGGAGTGCGTCAATGTGCATCAGCTCCCGCTACCGGCTGGCGTGCCCAAGGATTATCTGGCCCGAAACTTCCCGGACCTGAAAACCCCCCTCTCCCGCTGCAAATGGCTGGGGCCGGGGCGCGGCTATATCGACCCCGTTGCAGAGCGCAAAGGATCGATCCTGAGCCTCGATTCTGGCATGTCCACGCTGGAGCAGGAAATTGCCGAGAATAGCGGTCAGGACTGGGAGGAAGTGGTCGATCAGCGTGCGGTGGAAATCGAACGGTTCAAGCTCAAAGGCGTCCCTCCCCCGGAATGGGCGTTGAACCAGGCTACCGCAGACCAGGCCTCCCAACCTCTGGAACGGGACGCGAAATAGCCCCGGCCTTACGCCACCAGACTGGCCACAAGGTCGGGGTGAGCCTCGATCACACGCAGATAAGCCATGGCGAAGTCAGGGGCGAGGCTTCTCGCCTGCTCCCAGTCTCGCAATGTGCCCACCGGGACCCGAAAGCGCTCGGCAAATTCGGGCTGGGTCAGACCGAGCGCCTTGCGGGCCATACGGATCGTACGGGCGCGCTGGCCCCGCACCATGCCTTCGTTCGAGACGTCTCTGTCTTCCTGGTCTGAAGCATCAGCCGGAAGACTTATAAGCGTTTTCTTCACTCTTGTTGCTCCTTCTAACGGAAATGAACCGGGGCTGATCGTCACGCCAGACAAACACGCCGGTGTAACTCTTGGCATCGACCAGCCCGATCACCTTGAAGCGCTCTTCCCGGTCTTCCTGTCGGATGGTGGGGAGAACGAGATGTGCCTCGTCTTTGAAAATCTCCTGACCAAAAGCGAGAGAGAGTTTGTGTTTCTCGCGGTTCAGAGCGTCTTTGACGGGGTCGAAGATCATGAAAGTGACTATACGGGAATCCCGTAGATCTGTCAAGCTGAAAAGCTGATGCCCGACCGCCTCACCTGCGTCGCGTAGCGGCATCCTCCGCCGCGCGGCCGCAAGAGTGAGCGGCTAGGACGCGGCGGACTCTTGCGGCGTTTTTTCTTTACCTGAAGAAACGAGCTTTAAAATGTGTCTTCCTATCGAGATGGATGTAAAATCGAAAAAGGAGAAATGATTCCTCATTGCTGCTTTCGGGGTAACCGTCCAGAGGTGACAGGCTTGCCATCCGCTTTCGTCGTCACGCCAGATGTTTGCGAACTTTTCCAAAGCGCGTAACCTCTGGTGTTGTATGACGCTGCACACGCTCCTCACCCGCCCGCGCCTGACTGACTACCACGGTGTCACCTTGGCGCAGGAAGATGCCGACTTTGCGATCCCATTCTTTGATGAGGATATCCCGCTCTACGTTGATCCATTCCTTATGTGGCGCTCGCCTTCTCTGCAGGACACGTCGCTGCACGGCGCGTTGATGACGACGTTCAATAATCTTGGTCAGCTTGCCCTCAACGGAAGACGCGACGAAGCAATAGACGTGCTCATTACCGCATCGGAATGCGACGAAGTAGGGCTGGGAACGTCCGCCACACGCAGTGGCAAGCGAATTGGACGTGCGAAGGCCGGCGAGATACTTGATATCTTCCGCCGCATCCCAAAATATGCGGCGCATGGCCTCGACCATCTGGAAGAGCTGCAATTTTTTGTCGAGGGTATCTCGAAGGATCGCATCAGTGATTTTGCGTGCAGTTTCCTCAAATCCTTCCTGATCGACTTCACAATCGACCAGTGCACCAAGCTTGGCATCCCTAGATTGGCCAGAACCGTGCCGAATGTATGGGACATACGAGCACGACGGTTCACCGACGTCGTCACCACCTTGCCAGTCGATCCCATAGAGGGCCGTCTTCTGCTGCTCGTGCCCAAACGCTGGCTGCGGTTCGTCCCATGGATCAGCTACGACGATTATTTTGAAAAGCACTGTCCTCAGGACGAGATCTCCCACACAGCTGAGGAGCTCACCCGTGTCGAGGTACTGAATTATAATCGCGACAATTATGGTGTTGTCGCTAGCTATATCGCTGCAAAGGAGCTTTCCTTCAAAGACGCGAAGAATGACCCGCTATTCTCGCAAATTCCCGTACGCTCGGCCAGCAGTAAGCTAGCTCAGATCAAAAAGCTTTCGAGTGGCAAAACCGACGGAGCAGATCTCAAATATGAGGCAGCGATGGGGCAGCTTCTGCCGTCGCTACTCTACCCCAACCTTGATTTTGCTCAAGCACAAGCCCGTACTGATAGTGGCGTCAGCATCCGCGACCTCATTTTCTATAACACGCAACGCGCACCCTTCCTGAGAGAGATACATGCCGACTATGGTTCGCGTCAGATCACGTTCGAGTTGAAGAATGTCGCCGAACTCGAGCGCACGCACGTTGACCAATTAAATCGCTATCTCGCCGATGAATTAGGTAGATTCGGCATATTCGTGACACGTAACCCACCTAAGAAGGCGATCAACAGGCGTATGGTGGATTTGTGGTCTGGACAACGCAAAGCGATAATAACTCTTACTGACGCAGACCTCGAGCAAATGGTTGAAGTTTTCGACACTAAGCAGCGCGATCCGCTAGACGTGATTGTTAAGAAATATGCTGAGTTTAAGCGGACCTGCCCCTAGGAGAACGATATGAAAGATTGTGAGGCTCTCGAGAAAATCGAAAAGTTGATCGGCCAAGTACTTGGACTCGACGAGGAGACTGGCCTGCTTGTTAAGAAGTCGCAACAGGTTCACGCTACGTCTGGTCAACAAGGTTATCGGTGTCTCTAATGAGTTTCTCGGGTCCGGCTATCTGCCATTCGACGACTTCGAAGCGTTCGATACGGACGACATCCCCACGAACAGCGATGTTGCACTCATCCTTGCCCAATATCTCGAAGGCACCGAACACTATCGTTCCGACAATGTCGAGCAACATGGTAGTGTATGGTGGTACGTGGTTGATGGCGAGCGTAGTGATGTGCGAACCAACGCCCCAGCGAAAGTAATTAAGAAATGAGCGACTTTGAACATATTACAACTGACGCAGCGGTAGCTACCTATAACGCCACGACCGACGTGTTCAACGCTTTGCTGCATGAGATCCGCGAGCTTTCGAAAAAAAAGCCTGATGCGACGATGAGCGCCAGTAAGGTAAAGCTCGTTAACAAGGTGCTGGATGACCTCTTGACGGTTCTCGAAAACGAACCAGAGGGAAAATATCTGCAGCGCCTCGAGAGTGACGATTTACCACAGGTGAGCGACGCACTGCTAATGATGGCTCAGTTCAATGCTGCTCTGGCCGCATTCAAAAAGAGATATTTGCAATTGGTGAGGGTCGGTTACTCTTCCGAATATCACTGGATTACCGCGGAAAAGCTGGAAGGGTGGGAAGCGGACGACGCTGAAGTAGAGACAGGTGACGATATTTGACGGCCTGCTCGTCTGTGCGCCTTCTATCCGCCTACCTTGTGTCATGACCAGTCGGTTTAGTCGAAAGCCTCCATCAGCCTTTCGCGCTTCGACCAAGCGGGAGAAGTCCGTTGATCTGGGACATCGGATGACCGTTGTTGATGCGCGTGAGGACATGGCGCAGCTAAGAGAAAGGTTCAGTCCCATTGAGTTTGTCGGTCTCGATCAGAGACGCCACGATCGCCCAACGTTCGACGCCGCCCTCACTGCCGGCAAACAAAGCATTCTTGCGCCCTAAAGCCACGGATCTGATTGCCCGCTATTTCGGATCAGAATCGTGATTGATGCGACCGTCATCAAAGAGCCGCGGCAGGTCCGTCTAGCACTCTAGCGCGTACCAGATAACTTCGGCCAGCCGGGTGTGGGCCGGGAGCAGGACCAGATTCTGCCTTAACCAAAGCTCCAGAGGACTTGCAGCTCCTCGCGGTCTTCATCCGCGCAGGCTTCTAAAACCTGGCTGGCATTTTTGTTGGAACACTCTCTGATCCGGTGCAATTACTGCTCATTTTCGAGCAGTAATTGCGCTAAGTCGAGCTCTCGTTTGATGTTCTTTTTTCGCCTGCTGTAATGAATGGGGGCAGTTATAACGGCCGCGACTACCGCTTCTATTGCCTCATTGACGCCCGGCACCAATCACACAACGTCTTTCGCAATCTTGAGATAGTTTCGCGCCTCGCCGACGGTGATCTGCGGCAAATAGCTCATTTCCTGGTCCTCACACTGCCAAACCCAAAGTTGAACGGGGCCCGCCCTGCCCGTCTCTTCAGTAAACAAACCCCAATACCTGCGTGAAAGGAAGTCTTGCCGCCATGGTGCAGCCAAGCCTTTTTCTAAACCGCCCGATCGCCTTTGCGGAATCAAGCCTCGCCTTGCTTCGTCTGGCGTTCGAGAGCGGCGGCTCTGCCGTGGCGTTGCTCGGCGAGCGTCTGTCGGAACCCGCGCCTTATGAGGTGATCAAGGGCATTGCGATCATCCCCGTTACGGGCATGCTGCTCCCCGGTTCGGGCCTGTCCTGGTCTGAAGCGACTTATTATCAGGACATTCGTCAGTCACTCGAGGCAGCGCTTGAAGATCCTGCGGTCAGAAGCCTAGCGCTGCTCGTCAATTCGCCGGGCGGCACGGTCAGTCAGTGTTTCGACACGGCAGAGCTGATCTATCAGGCGCGGGGCAGCAAGCCCATCTGGGCCATTCTCGATGATGCGGCGTATTCCGCTGCCTATGCCATTGCCTCGGCTGCCGATTTCATCACTGTGCCCCGCACCGGTGGCACGGGCTCGATCGGCGTTGTCGGCATGCATCTTGATGTCACGGCGTCGCTTGCCGATGCCGGTATCAAGGTCACCACCTTCCAGTTTGGCGAGAGAAAAACCGACTCTTACCCCACTACCGCCATGACCGAGCCCGCACGCACCCGCATGCAGGCCGATATTGACGAGCTGGGGGAAATGTTCGTCGCGCTCGTCGCTCGTAATCGAAATATCTCGCCTGAGAGCGTGCGGAACACACAGGCCGCCACCTTCCTCGGTGAGAAGGGCGTGGCTCTCGGTCTCGCAGACCGGACCGCCACGCCGCAAGAGGCCATCAGCGCATTGCTGAAGGTCTGACGTCCCTCCTCTTTCTGCCCACACGCAAGGCCCCTTCCGGGGCCTTTTTTTATGCCCTGGAGAGTCATCCATGATTGGAAATTACAAATTCGGCCACCTCTTCGGCGGGTCGTCCCTCAGCTCGAGCGCTGCCTCGCGCGTCGATCCGGTCCTGCCTCACTCCGTAGCGGCCAGGCGGGCGGAAGATGATGACAACGAGCCGAACCACCCCGACCCGGAAACCGGCAAGCGCGGCAAAAAGGGCAAGAAAGCCCGCCGTGCCGAAGAGCAGGACGACGAGACCGGAGCCGAAGAGGGCGACGACGAGACCGACGCCGAAGACCAGGACGACGAAGACACAGCCAAGGCCCGCGCCCGTGAACGGGGCCGCATCGCTGCCATCATGAGCAGCAACGCCGCTGCCGGAAATCCCATCCTCGCCCTCGACCTCGCGCTCAACACGCGCATGACCCGCGAGGAGGTCGTCGGCACGCTCACGCGCACCGGTGCCAGCCTCAGCCCCGCCCCGGCTACGGCTCAGGCTGAAACGCCGCTCAGCCAGCTCGATGCCCGCACTGACCCGCGCCCGCACGGCCCCTGCACTCTCCGAGGACGGTCACAACCGCCCCGACCCGAACACGCCCTCAGGTGTGGCAGCCCGCCTGAACGCGATCCATCATCAGATGACAGGACGTTAACCCCATGAGCGACAGCATTACTCAGGGCATCTATCCCCAGACGCCCGGCGCCTTCGACGCCACGTTCCTGCCCGATCAGCTCATTGCCGGGGTCTTTCAGCCCGTCACGGGAAACGTGACGCTTGCGGGCGGCAATGGCGTGCTCAAGCGCGGCACGGTGCTTGGCGCCATCACGGCAGGCGGCAAGCACGTCCCGGCCAGCTCGTCCGCGTCGGATGGCAGTCAGAACCCGGTCGCGATCCTGGCAGACACCTATGACACCACCTCCGGCGATGTCGTCGGCGCAGGTGTCTATCTGACGGGCGAATTCAACATCAACGCCGTGACGCTTGGTGCCGGTCTGACGCCGGAAGCCGCCACGGCAGCGCTGCGCCCCCTCTCCATCTTTCTGAAATCTGCGGTCAGTGCCGCCGATCCTTCCTGAGGAGCCTGACCCGTGAACGCCATTTCTATCTATGACACCAATGTTCTGGTGCAGGTCATCGCCAACCTGAAGACCGCTCAGACCTTCTTTCTCGATGGTTTCTTCGGCAACATCATTGAGAGCGACACGCAATATGTTTCGATCGATGTCGATGTCGGAAAGCGCCGCATGTCGCCTTTTGTAAGCCCGCTTGTCGAAGGCAAGCTGGTTGAGCAGCGGCGCATTCAGACCAACGTATTCGAGCCGCCCTACGTCAAGGACAAGCGAGCCCCTGATCTGATGCGTCCTGTCCGTCGCATGCTGGGTGAACGCATTGGTGGCGGTCCCATGAGCGCGGCGGAGCGCATGGAAGCCAATCTGATGTTCGAGCTGAACGATCAGATCGACATGCTCAAGCGTCGTCAGGAATGGATGGCTGCTCAGGCGCTGCTCACTGGTAAAGTGACAGTTTCCGGTGATGGCTTCCCGACGTCGACAATCGATTTCATGCGCGATCCGTCGCTCACGATTGTACGCTCGGGCGCGAGCATGTGGGACGCTCCCAACTCAACGGCCAGCCCTACCGACGACGTCACGGCCTGGTCTGCGGCCATGCTCAAAGCGAGCGGCGCCAACCTGACCGATCTCTCTTCACGAACAGCCCTTACAATGCGCTGCTCAAAGACGAGACGATCAAGACCGCCATTCTCAACTCTGCCCTCCGGCAGAATGACGACGCCAATTTCCAGTTCGGCCCCAAGGTGGCGCCGGGTGCTATCCTCAAGGGTTACTGGGGCACGATCCGCGTCTGGCTTTATAACGACTGGTATGTCGACGAAAACAACAAGGAACAGCCGATGATTCCTGACGGGACGGTTCTCGGCGTTTCCGATCAGCTGAATGGTACCCGTGCCTATGGCGCTATCAAGGACCCGGAATTCGCTTATGGCGCCATGGCCTACGCGCCCAAGAGCTGGACGCAGAAAGACCCTGCGCAACGCTTCCTGATGTTGCAGTCGGCCCCGCTCGTTATCCCGAGCCGGGTCAATGCCTGCCTTGCCGCAACCGTTACCAGTGCAGCGAGCTGACCCATGAGCACCGAAACCAGAACCGTCACCGTCCGGGTCCTGCCCGGACGGGTTTTCATCCATGACGACGCGCGCGTCGATGAGGGTGATGTCATTACGCTCTCGGCAGCTCAGGCAGACACGCTGATCAAGGGCGGCCATGTCGAGCGGGTCGATGACGTCGAGCCCGAAGAGCCGAAAAAGAAGAGCGGCACCGACAAGACGCAGGAGCAAGGGGCGACATGATCGACTTCGACGGCCTGACCCTCGGGCCGTGCATGCAGGCCTATGGGGAGGAGGTCCTGTACGAGCCGACCGACGGGCCTTCCTACCACATCAAAGGTATTTTTGACGATACCTTTGTGCCCACCCTCCCCGATGACGGGACCGAACTCACACCGTCGCACATCACCAGTTATTCAGCCGTGCTCGGTGTGCAGCTTTCGCAGATGCACGCTCTGCCGGTCAAGGATGACGGGCTGACGGTGCGTGAGCAGGCCTTCACCGTGCGTGAGGCCCGTGCTGACGGTCGGGGCAGCATGTTGCTCATGCTCAAATTCAGAGATGTCGATGACGATCCCTTACCGCCTCTTATTGCGTGAAACGGCCTGTGCCGTGCTTCGCGCTTCGGGCACCGATGCGGGTGAAAAAGTCTTTACTGCCCGCAGCACCCCGACATCCGTCGAAAGCCTGCCGCAAATCGTGCTTCAGGTGCCGATCGACCACGGTGAAAGCCTCGGTCGATCAGCGCCGGGCCTGACGCGCGTGGCCTGTCTCGTGGTCGTGGGCAAGGTCTCGCACAAATCAGAAGACAAGACCCAGCTCGCGCTCGATCGGCTGGGCAGCCAGATCGAATATGCCCTCATGCAAAGCCCGGATCTGCAACGCATGATCCAGCAAGTGACAGAACTCGACATACGCACCCAGATCGACGCGTCGAGCGAGACCTTTCTCGGCATGGTCACGGTGCGTCTCGGGCTGGAATACACCGAATATTTCAAAGTGACCGGTCTGCCTCTGAAGCAGATCGACGGCCATCTCAGCGCAAACGGCAATGACGATTTTGCCGATCTGCGCGTCACCTTCTCCAATAAATGAGGTCCCACCCCATGCGCGTGAAACCCGCAGAAGGCCGCGCCGTGCGCTGGCCTGGCACGCTGCGCCTGCTGGAAGATACGGGCGAAGACGTGCCGGAAACCGCCTTTTGGCTGCGTGCCAAAGCAACAGGCGATGTCATCGAGGCCGCCGCCTCTCCCGAGGTGATCGAGCCCGCATCAGGCCGCAAGAGCGCGGCGGGAGGCAAAGAATGAGCGATACCATCACCATTCCGGGTTACTCCGCAGATAACCGCGTTCCGGGTGTCTATTTCGCGCTCGACAACTCGAGAGCGAACACGGCCACGGCGGCGCGGCGCGTGCTCGTTATCAGCGGCAAGCTGGCGACAGGCTCGGCCACATCGGGCGTTGCCGAGCTCTCGCTCGGCGCAACCGATGCGGCCAGCAAATACGGCGTCGGCTCGCAGGCGGCTCGTGCCGTCGCCTGGTATCGCGCGATTGACACTCAGGGCGAGCTCTGGGTCATGAGCCTTGACGATGACAGCGCGGCAACAGCGGCAAGCGGGTCGTTCACCATCTCGGGCACAGCTACGGCTCGGGCACGCTGTCGCTCTATGTGGGCGATCAGCTCGTCAATACGATGGTGACAACGGGCGATACGGCGGCAACGATCGCGGGCAATGTGGTGGCGGCCTCGGAAGCCATTTCCGGCCTTGCGGCAACGATTGCCTCAGACGGCCCCGTGCCGGGTGTGGTCAAGGTCACGGCCCTGAACAAGGGGCTTGCATGCAACGACACGCGGCTTGCGGTCTCGCTGCTGGGCACGGCTGGGGGGCAGAGCGTGCCCAAGGGTCTGACCGTGACCGTGGCGCAAATGGCAGGCGGCACAGGCGCCCCTACGGCGCTGCCTGGGGCTCTCGCTCCATGGGCGAACGCGTCTATGACCTGATTATTCACCCTTACACCGATAGTGGGAGCCTGCGCGCGCTCAAGGAGACGCTCGCCTCGCGGTGGTCGCCTATGTCGCAGCTCTATGGCCACGCCATTACCGCCTTTCGGGGCAGCTATGGCGAGGCAACAAAGTTCGGGCTCGAACAGAATGACCAGCACGCCACGGTCATGCCCATCTCCGACAGCCGTCCGATCCGTTGCGCTGGGCGTCTGAAATCGGGGCACATGTGGCGCTTTCGATGCGGGCAAATCCGGCCACGCCTGTCACGGCTCTGGCCCTCAATGCCCTGCCGCCAAGCGATGCCGGGCGTTTCACATTCGAAGAGCGTAACAGCCTGCTTCATGACGGGCTCTCGACCCATCTGGTCGGCGATGACGGCACGGTGAGCATTCAGCGGCTGATCACCACCCATCAGAAGAACGCGGCTGGCCAGCCCGATAACAGCTATCTCGTCTCGAGACATGATGCAGGCCACGGTCTGCCTTCAGGACATGGCGGCTTATCTGGGCACCCAGTGTCAGGGCGCCATTCTGGTGGCTGACGGGGCCAAGGCCAGCGCGGGCACAAAGGTCATGACAGCTCAACTGGTCGGCAAATACTGCGCCGCCCGCTATCGCTGGCAAGAGGCGCAATACTGGGTTCAGAACGGCGATTATTTTGCAGCCAATATCGTGGCGCAATGTCGGCGAGGGCGTGGTCAAGCTGATGATGCCTTATGACTTTGCCGGTCAGCTCTGGATCATCGCGGGCAATGCCCAATTCGTGAAATCGTAAGGAGCTCGGCATGTCAGAGAGCGCATATCGCGGCCCCCTTGCGGGGACTGCAACGCTTACCATCAACGGCGAGACCTGGAATATCGTGGGTGATGCCCAGTGGCAGGCCACGGGGTTTGCCAATGAAACCCTCAAAGGACAGTCTGCGACTGAGGGCTTTGGCAGAATGCCCCAACAGGGCTTTTTTCAGGCCACCCTTCGTGACCGTCGCGACCGTGCCACGTCCAATTTTCAGGGCGCGAGCGGGCTCGACATCACGCTGGAACAGGCAAACGGCAAGATCATTACCGTCGTCGCTGGCTGGCAGACCGGTGAGATCACGGTCAACACGCAGGAAGGCACGTTCGAACTGCACGTCGAGAGCGACATCGTGACAGAGGATACCGTCGGATGAACACCCCCACAGATGCCGAAGTCATGGCCGCCCTGGCGGATGCTGCACAGGAAAACGAGACGTCGGATGAAGGGCGTCTCGTCCTTACTTTCGAGCCCGCCATTTCGGTCAAGGGGAATGAGTATTCCCGCCTCGAGCTGTCAGAGCCCTGCGTGTTCCATGTGCTCGAAGCGTCGAAGAAGATCGGCAACCGTCCGACGCAGGAGACGGTCTATGACTCGCAGATCGATCTTGTCGCCCGCGTCTCGGGCTGGCCCCTGACGGCGCTCCATGCCCTGCCCTCACGCAAGCTCGATGAGGCGATCATCTTCGTGACCGATTTCGAGGAAAAGGCCCGTCGCCAACCCGATGAGGCCCCAAGCTATGACGACGAGCGTGTGCTCTTTGCCAAGCGCGAGATCGAGGCCGTGAACAGCCTGTGGCGTGACATGACCCTGCGTGAGCCGAGTGTGGCAGAGCGCCGGGTGTTCAAGGTGGCACAGGGCAAGGGCAACGTTACCGCCTATATGCGCGGCGAGATGCAGCTTGTTTCGAGCATAAGCAAATGGCCTGACGCGGCCATTCTCAAAATGCCGATCAGTCTCTTTGCCCGTGCGGCTGATTACTGCACCGGTTTTTTTATTCCTGGCCCGCAAACTGGGAGCAGCTCGGCGCAGACCTGACCGAGGTCTTTCCGGGCTGGACACGCACCGAATGCGAGAACCTGACCGGGGCAGAGCTCTGGCGCGCGGCTGAAGACGCGCGCCGGATCTGCGACCGACGAGCAAAGGAAGCCAAACGTGGCAGGGAAAAGCGTTAGCGTTGCCATCACGGCGCAGGATCGAGCCAGCTCGACGCTGGAGCGCATCAATAGCCGTCTGGCACATATGCAGGTGCCTGCTCGTCGCACTTTTGGCGCCCTGCAACGCTTCTCACAGGTCAGCGGGCTCACGCGGCTGCGCGGCGGCCTGTCTAGCGTCGCGCGTGAAGGTGTCTCGGCCTTTCGCTCCATCGGTCAGATTGCGCCGGTTCTCGGCACGATCACGGGGGCAACTTCGGTTGCGGGTGTTTATCGTCTGGCCAGTGCCTGGGCGAAGATGGGCACCGAGATCCGCACCACCTCGCACGCAATCGGCATTGCGCCCGATCGGCTGGCCAAGCTTCAAAATGCCGCGCGGCTCTCAGGCGGCACGGGCGAGGCCGTCTCAGGCGCGCTGCAATCGCTCTCACAAACACAATGGGAAATGGCGCATGGTTTTGCGCCTGAAGCTCAGGCCACGTTCCAGGCGCTGTTCAAGGGCACCGGGGCCAGCCTGAAGCAGGTCGAACAGATGAAGCCGGAAGAGCTTTTCGACCGGCTCATCAAGCGTCTGCGTGGCATCAAAAACCCTGCAGCTCAGGCCGTCGCCGCGCAGAAGCTTTTTGGCGGTGCGGCGGCTGGCCTGCTGCCGATCCTGCAGCAGACCGAGAAAGACTATCAGGCCAATATTCGCCTGTCGGAACGCTATGGCGTCAATAACCAGAAAGGGGCCGACGCTGCCGCCAATTTGCAGCGCTCTTTCACGGGGCTGGCTCTGGCGGGTGAAGGGCTCGGCTTCAGCATTGCTCAGGCCATTGAACCCAGAGTGCGGACTGTCATCGATGCGATGTCAGGCTGGATTGCAGAAAACCGCGAATGGATTGCCCTGCGCATCGGCAGGATCTTCGATCAGGTTGCCGATGCGGTCGGGCGGGTCGTGAAATGGCTGCAGGATGGCGGCTGGGACGAAATCACCGGCAAGATCGGCAAGATTGTCGACACGCTGGGCGGCTGGAGACAGGCCGCCATTGACGTCGGCATTGTCGTCGGTGCGCTTTATGCTGCCCCTGCCCTGGCCGGGCTCGCGGCCTTTGCGGCAAGTGTTCTGTCGATCTACCGCGCTTTTCAGAAAGTCACCGCTGCAGCCGAGGCCGCCAATGCTGCGGCAAACCCGGTTGCCTCTGCGGGTAAGAAAAGCGGCATCCTGCGCAAGGTGGCGCGTGGGGCGGGATATCTCGGCCTTGCCGGTGTGCTGGCGGAAGGCGCTCAACAGGGCGCCGATGCTCTGGGCTGGCAACACGCGTCACAGAAGATCAGCGCCAATATCGACCACAGGCTCGGCACCGACCTGCCTTATGCCTATCAGGCTTATAAATATTACACTGAGCACGGGCGCAGCTCTGCCGAGGCCTCGGGCCTGGTGGCGCGTCTCAGCCGGGAAAGCGGATTTAACGTCAATGCTGAAGGGGATGGCGGCAAGGCCTACGGCATTGCCCAATGGCATCCGGCGCGACAGGCGGATTTCGAAAGGCAGTTCGGCCATAACATCCGAAACTCGACTTTCGAAGAGCAGCTTCAGTTTTCAGACTGGGAGCTGAACCACACCGAGAAAAAGGCCGGTGATCGCCTGCGTGAGTCCAGAACGGCGGCGGAAGCCGGGGCAGCGGCCTCGCTCTATTATGCCCGCCCGCAGGACACACTTGGCGAGGCATCGGCAACGGCCAGAGACGCCACGCTCTGGCAGCGTCGTCTTGAAGAACGCGACCGCTACGGCTCGAACAGCTTCGCAGCCTGGGGGCACGACACGCTTGCCCGGATCAGGGGAAGTTTCAGCGCGCCCGATCAGCAAGCTGCCGAGGCTCCTGCACCACAGGCCAGCCCCGGCAATGCCGATTGGGGTCAGAACCAGATCAGTGGGCTCAGGGCACCTGCAGCGGCGCAGTCTTCGGTCAAAATCGAGATCGACCACAAAAACGCGCCGGACGGCACAAAGATGAAGGCCACCAGCTCGTCACCTGACGTGCAGATCTCGAAGGTTCGCACCTCGCGAGCCATGGACCGACTGCCACGTCGACGGGGTATTAGATCCGACGCTTTTCGGGAGCGGTTGCCTCGAGGATCCGTTTCACCATCACCGACCGTAGCAAAGGCCCGCATCACGCGGGCCTTTGTCATTTCAGACGCAGGGAATTGTCATGTCTGGCTCGTTGCGCCGCGTTGCGGCTCAGTATCTGCAATGCTCGTTCAGGGGCATTCCGTTTGCCGTCATGGGCAGTGGCGGGCAAGCGGGGCGCAATACGGCTGTACATGCCTATCCGTGGCGAGATGGCGTCTGGGTTGAGGATATGGGCAAGCAGGGCCGCCAGTATCACGTCTCCGGCCTGCTGGTGGGGCCTGCCTGTTATGCCCAGCGTGACTTGCTGGTGCGCGCTGCGGAAATCGAGGGGCCTGGCGTGCTGGTTCATCCTACGGTCGGGCTCTTTCGCGTGTCGCTCATGCGGCTTGAATGGCGCGAGCGCGATGGAATGTCGAACGTCATCGACCTGTCTTTCGACTTCATCGAAAAGACCGATCTGCTCGGCGGTCTGGTCACGACGGCGCTTCATGCCGCGATTGGCGTCGCCTCGGCCCTGCTGCGATCCTCTTCGCTCTCCGATCATCGCGCGGCGACGGCAGCCCCGTTCAGGCGGGG
>NZ_BAJT01000003.1 GCF_000613845.1 Asaia astilbis JCM 15831 | reverse complement strand
AACATGCCTTACCATTACTCGAAGTCTACTCGCCTGTTCTACGACGATGAAGAGTCGTATTCTGACATGCCGTCAGACGTTGTCGCAGTGACCGACGAGCAGCATTCTCTACTTTTTCTGGCGCTGAAAATGGTGCAGCTATCATCCCGGACAGCAATGGCTCGCCTAGTGCTGTGTCTAATGGTGGGTATGGTTCACTGATCGACCTATCTACGGTTACGGAAGATAGCAACTATATTCCCGCTCCTACGCTCGCGAAGCAGGCATCCGACGAGTTATCGTCAGCCCGAGGCTACGTTTACAACAATTACGGCATTCTGAACGAGGCTACGCCTGACGCCTGGGTCTCGTATCTCAAGAGCCTGATGGCAATCGCCAATGGCTCTGACACGACGAGCACAGCCTTGCCGAAAGCCCCGACAGCCTAAAGGATCATTGCTATGAGTTGGCGCCCATCAGCGCGGATCGTGCGCCTGGCGGGTGTGCGACCGCACAACTGCGCGGCATGGCCTTGCAGCCTCCGCTTGCGTGGCCTGACAATAACATCAACGGCGGCGCTGATTATAGCGTCGATTTCTCGGCGATTCTGGGTCCGGGCGAAAGCGTGCAGGCGCTGGCTTTCGATGCTGGAAGTGCCGGATCTCAGTCGTGGACCTATCTCAGCGGAACGACCGTTACTGCGTGGATCAAGTGGGTTCAATCCGGCGCGATCCCCGTCACAGTATGCGTGCTCGGCAGCTCCGGGGCTACCTATCAGGCCACAGTCTCGATCATCGTCAGTTCGACACCTTCCCTTGTGGATGCTTCGCCGCCAAGCGCGCCGGGGATCGACATTAGCGCCGTCAACAGCGCGACGATGAGCGCGTGGCTAGACTCGCTGCCTACTTCGCCCCCAAGTGGCGGCGGGTGGTGGAACAATGCCAACATCCCGACTTATGAGGCTCCATCGTGAAGCGTTTTCTTATCCTCGCTGGGTTGCTGCCTGCCATTGCGTGCGCCCAGACACAGACGACCAAGCCGCAGTTTGTTCCTCCGAATGGATTGCCGCTCAATACGCCGCTCGGAACGGCCCGCAACGCTGATGGGGCGGGGGTCACTACGTTTGCCACCATGCAGGCTGGCATCGATGCAGCAGTCACGCCCTCTGAGCTGACAGAAGCTCTTACCCCATATCTCACGCAAGCGAGCGCGGAATCACAGTATTTCCCGCTTACTGGCGGTTCGGTGAATGGAGATGTGACGTTCAACGGCAAGATTTACGCGCGGGGGTATGTTTCGACCCCTCCTAACGACCAGTCTGCATATATGTGCGCCGATACCGGAACCGGGTATTTATACCCGGCTAACGCACCATGCATCCCGTCCTATGTGGACCCGCGCTATTCGACTCCCGATCAGGTCTCTTCTGCTGTCGATGCCGAAAAGACGCGCGCCATGTCCGTAGAGGAGGGGTTGCAAACAGATCTTACAAACGTCTCCGAAAACTACGTTTCCAATTCGGATTTTAGCGCCGCCATCGCGCCCTATCTTAAGTCGGCTGATGCAGCGTCGATTTATCTGACGCAGGGCAATGCGAGCAGCACATACCTGACGCAGACGAATGCGGCGAACACTTACCTAACTCCTTCCTCTGCATCAGGCACTTATCTTGCCAAGTCTGACGCTGCGTCGACTTACCTGACGCAGACCAGCGCAGCATCATCTTATCTCACGCAAGCGAAGGCGACATCAACGTATCTTCCGCTAAGTGGCGGAAGCATAACGGGCAATGTTGTCCTGTCTGGCTACGTTCGCATACTTAGTGGCGGGTATTTGTGGCTAACAAACCCGACGCAAGATGCAAACAATCAGAATATCTATATAAGCTTCGATTCCTCTGACAATTCCCTTTACTTCACAAACAGAGGGGCTCAGGCATCTAACTATCTAACATCCAAATTTAATATTCTCAAAGCAACCAGCATGACTGGCACTGGGAATGCTTATGCGTGCGTAAATTCTGCTGGTCAGTTCTATCGCAGCACTTCGGCATGTCAGTAAGTTGTTGTTCAAATTTCGGCCTAGCCAGGCTGCATCAGCCGCCCCTCACCGGGCGGCTTTTTTATTGGAGGGGCCATGAACGCCGAAACTGATGACGTCCTTGCCTACGTCACAAGAGGCGAATTTTCTGACGTGAGACAGGATGTCAAAACCCTCGAACGCCAGATGGTTGAAGTTCAGACGACACAGAGCGCCCAGAGCGGCCAGCTATCGCAAATCATCATGAATCAGGATGCTCAGACTGCCATGATCCGTAGTCAGGGCAATGTCCGTGCGATGATTGTATCGGCCTGTTCGGGCCTCGGCGGCGGCTCAGCAGTGGGCGTTTACGCCCTGCTGCACAGCTTGGGTAAGATCTGATGGCCGGTATCAACACATCGCAGCTCAAAGCGCTGGTCGTTGCTCCCACTCTTCAGCTTATGGGCCAATCCCACGCAAGCATGGCCGCCGTCAACCTCGTGGTTGGCACGGCACTGGCTGAGAGCAACGCGGCCTATCTCCGGCAGGTGACCAACACCGGATACGGCCCTGCAATGGGGCTCTGGCAGATGGAGCCTTTCACGCACGACGATTGCTGGTCGAACTGGCTCCGCTACCCAGGTCAGTCCAAAGCGGCAACCGCTATCCGTGCCATGATTGGCAACCTACCGGCCACGGCTGATCTGATGGTCACCAATCTGGCCTACGCCTGCGCGATGTGCCGCGTGAAATACTACCGCGCTCCGGCCGCCCTTCCGCACTTTGCCGATGCCGAAGGGCTCAGCCGATACCACAAGCAGTTTTACAACTCGGCGCTCGGCGCGGCTGATCCAGTCGCGAACGTCGCCCATTTCCGCGAGGCGGTCCAAGCATGAATATCGACTGGCAAACGATCTTCGAAACGATCCTCCCCTTTCTTCCAGCATCTCTCGCAGGGGATGCGACAACGATCATCACGTTCATCGTCGCTCTAGCAGCCGTAGTCGCCCGCTTCTGGCCTCGCCCCTCCGACAGCTCGAAGTGGCTTCCTCTTTATCTGATCGTCAACGGGCTCGCCATGAACGGCAAGCACGCTGCGAACGCGGACGACCGCAAACCCTGACTGACGACACCGGCAGTCGGGCCGGGATCGATCATCACCATTGAGAAAGAGAATACCATGACCACCAGCGCAAACACGCTCGTCACCAAGCTCGTCAAGCTGATCACCGATGCGGCTGGCAGTTCAGTCAGCTCCGCTACGACGGCAAAGCTGACGGCAGCCGCTGCCATCATCGGCGAGGTCGGCGATCTGATCATCCCGTCGCTCGAGAACTCCAACAAGGATCTTTCGGCCATCCTCGACGCAATCAGCGCGATCGAAGACGATGCCGACAAGCTCGACACCGACATCAAGTCCCTCGTTGCCGCCTTCAAGGGCACGAGCAGCACTGTTGCGCAGGCCGCTTGACGGCTGATCTCATCGCCGGGGCGGTGGCGTTTGTCGTCGTCGCCCTCGGTGTCCTGATCTGGTACGCCAACCGGGCCGGGAAGAACGCAGCGTCTGTCAGCACGTCCGAGGCTGCGAAGACCTCAGCCGATGCGACGACGCTTAAAGCTCAAGCCATGGCGCAGGCTCAGGCCGACAAGCCCGCGACGGAAGAGGCGGTGTTGCAGCGTCTCGGGGATGGCTCGGCATGAGGTGGCTCGCTCTCGTCGCCCTCCTCGGGCTCTCTTCCTGTTCGTCGGTGCAATATGTGCCCTGCCCTGTCCTTGTGACCTACAGCAAGGCTGATCAGGCCGCGCTTGCTGCGGAGATCAAAGCCAATCCAAATCCGGAAACCGTGCGATGGATCGGCGACTATATCGGCTTACGGGACCAGGTGCGCGCCTGTCAGAGATGAGCGGCTTTACTCGTCATCCTTGTCCCGCCAAGCAATCGAGTAACCAATCGTCTCATGTGGCGGCAACGGCTCCCCCTGATGCGGCCACATATTCGACCGGCGCAGGTGGGCGGTGATTCTCTGGGCCAGGCCCTCGACCTCTGAGCCGGTCATCTTCGCATTCAAGCGCCGGTGCCTTCCGCTATCGTCAAGCTTGAGCGCCATGAGGATCACGAAATGCACGTCTTCTTCGGTCGCTGGGGTCGGGTTTGTTGAGTTAGAACAGAACGCGAACGAATGGTGAGAGTCAATTAAAAGGCGAGCGCGAACTGTTGCGAGATGCGATCGGCACGAGGAACTTGCGAACTTGCGCAAAATCGCAAGTTTCGAATGATCGAGCCTTCGGAGATTCCAGATAGTTGAACCTGTGCATTTTTTGCACACGTTGCCGATAGGATAGGCGACCAAACCGCCATCAAGCGCCCTTGACGACAACGGACGACAAGCAACGGGAGGATCTACTACGCAAATCAGTCCTCACCGGTCTCATCAGAGTCCATCACTTCGTGAAGCTTGGTGACTTTATAGGCCCTTGGCCTGCCGCGCACGGTGAGAAGATGTACGTCCACCAAGAAGCTCTCGTTGAATGGATTTCCTGCTCCGCTCAACATTTTGCTCTTTATTTCGTCATCCTCGAAAACAACCTTCAAGGGCTTCTCGGAGATATCGTCGATAACCACCTTATCACTAGTAGACTCCGCGCCCTTATTGGCTTGCCACCAATACATAAGGACACGTCTGAAACTTTTCTGGGCAGGCTCTGCTCTCTCTTCAATAATCTTGTCTGCCCTGTTTTGAATGGCATTTGCCTCAAGACTATTGTAATTGACGGAGACAACTACATGAGATCCTTCCGCCGCATTTATGTGCAGATTGGCTCCAGGATCTTTTGCGATGGGCTCCAGGATCTTGCTGATATCCTTGAGTTCACTTGTAGACACATCTTCTGGTTTATCTCCAGATCCTTTCAACCAATTGAGACTATCGCGAAGATTTTTGGCGAACGTAGTAAGAGCATTCACCTGCGTTGCGGCCGCGCCTCCAGCGACAACCGCAGCGGTCAAAGTTCCTTTGTGAGCTTCGCCCCAATTGATGAGATCGACGATAACGCTGCCTGGCCTGATCTCGCGCACATACAGCGCAGATGCGTTCTCGTCCTCAAAGGTGACTCCGTTTTGCGCGGCAAATCGAGCGTATCTCCTAGCCACAGCCTGCAGGCTGGTCGTCAGATCTGCCAACTCAATGGGGCTATGGTTCTCGTACTTGATAGTGAGACCATCGGTGGGAATTGTCGTCATATCTCTGTTCCACTGCGCGATGTCGAAACGCATACAGACGCCATAAAGTCGCGATAATCAAGACCTACTGTATAACAGCCTTTATCTGGCAGCACGCCTAAGCGGCGCGTAGCTTAGTCCTGCAAGCAAAGGGCGGCCCGAAAGCCGCCCTCGCCTATCAACACCACGATGATTTTGCGCCCCGGTTCGGTCACTGAAGAAACGCGACGCGTAACCCCTCTCGAACAGGGCGCCGGTGCTGCGTGCCGGGCTTGATACCGGCTATCGCTGACGGACGCTCACGCGCTGGAGGGACCTTTCCACCAATTAACCGTCTGACACGCTTGCTCTGGGCTGGTGAGCCGCATGATCTCGCTTAGGGAGAGCCCTCTCCCGCGTGTCCATCCACGCCGCCGCAGCCCCCGCAGAATCGCACGATCTGGCGGGCCAGTACAAGGGGAAAGTTTCCCGTTCCCACGGTCGGAAACAGGAGAACGTAGCGCGACCATCCGGAAAAAACACCAATGATATCAATGGGTGTTACTTTTGGTTCGATGGTCAGCGCCTGCTTGAGCGGCCGATGGAAATACTCCTTCAGAACCCGGACATCGACCTTCCCTTCTGTCTGATGTGGGCCAATGAAAACTGGAGCCGACGCTGGGATGGCGGCGAAGATGACATTCTGATTTCGCAGAACTACAATGTCGAAGACGATCCGGCCCTCATCACTGACCTCGCGCGGCATATGGCGGATAGACGATATCTGCGTATCGGGTCTCGTCCCCTCTTCATGATCTATCGGCCCGGCACCATTCCTGATGCCGCGAGGCGCATCGCGCGCTGGCGCTTCCTCTTCCAGAGCGAACACGCGCTCGACCCCATTGTTGTCATGGCTCAGGCCTTCGATGACAATGATCCACGCGCATTCGGGATGGACGGCGCCATCGAATTTCCGCCGCACAAGCTGACTGTGCCCTGCACCCCGATCGAAGACAGGGTTCAGGTGCTCGACGAGGATATGACGGCACGGATCTACGATTATGACGAGCTGGTCGAGAAATCTCTCGCCGATCCGGCTCCGGATTTTCCGCTGATCAGAACCCTCACCCCTTCCTGGGATAATGACCCGAGACGCCAGGGAGCCGGGCTTGTTCTGCATGGCTCAACACCAAGGCTTTACGAGCGCTGGCTGAAGGAGAGCATCGCCAATGCACGTCGCAATCCTTTCATGGGCGAGCCCTTTCTGTGCATCAATGCGTGGAACGAGTGGGCAGAAGGAGCTTATCTCGAGCCCGACATCCATTTCGGCGCTGCCTATCTCAATGCAACGGCACGGGCGGTCACCGGTCTTCAAAGCCACTTCGCCCCCCACCGGCTTCTGCTGATCGGACATGACGCCTTTCCGGCAGGCGCACAAATGCTGCTTCTCGCAATCGGAGAGACCCTGAAGCGCACCCATGGGCTCGAGATCGCCTTCGTGCTTCTGGGCGGTGGCGATCTGCTGGCGCGCTATCGTCAGATCGGCACGGTCGACATCCTGACCCCGGGCACACGGGCCTGCGCGGAACGTATCCAGTCTCTTCGTGCCGAGGGCTTTACCTCTGCGCTGATGAACAGTGTCGCATCGACCAAACTGGCCCCTGAGATCAGCGCAGCAGGCCTCTCCTTCATCCTGCTTGTGCACGAGCTTCCCGGCATGATCAGACAGCATCGTCTCGAAGACTGTTTCGAGCAGGCGCGCAAACAGGCGAGAAAAGTCGTGGTTCCCGGCGCGCAGCTGACACGCCTTTGCCCTGAGGCGATCATTCTGCCGCAGGGTCTTTATCACAACATTGCGTTTTTCGACCCCGCGCGTCGACGGGTGCGTTTGGCCTACGGAATAGAGAGCGAAGCACTCGTCGTGATCGGCGTCGGTTACGGCGATATCCGCAAAGGCTTCGACCTGTTTCTTCAGCTCTGGCAGATGATCCAGAGCGAGTCTTTTACGCCAGTGGCCAAAACGCGCCCTCACCGCCCGATCCACTTTTTGTGGGTCGGTGCTCTTGCCGACAGCATGAGACAGAACCTGCTTTCAGACCTCGACGCCGCACAGGCAACAAGGCGCTTTCACCTTCCGGGTAGAGTGGAGGACGTCAATCCATTTCTGTCTGCCGCTGACCTGTTTCTCCTCCCTTCCCGGGAAGACCCCTATCCTTCGGTCGCCTTGGAAGCGCTTGCCTCGGGCCTGCCCTGCCTCGCCTTTGCCCGCAATGGCATGATTCCCGATCTCCTCGAGGAGCTTCATCAGGAGGGCGATACACGCCATCGCGTGGCACTGCCCGGCGATCTCCCTTTCATGGGAATGGAAGTCTTGCGAGCGGCGGCCAGCGCGCCACAGTCTTCCGACGAACGGATGCAAAAAGGTCAGGCTCTGGCCGAAAAATTGTCATTCGCCCCTTATGTGGACCGTCTTAAGACACTCGCACTGCCAGATTTACCGTCGATTTCGGTTGTCGTTCTCTCCTATAATTATGCGCAGTATCTTGCCGCACGCATGGCCACGATCTTCGCGCAGAATTGCCCCGTGACCGAAATTATTGTCCTCGACGATGCGTCTGATGACCAGAGTGTCGAGCTGTGCCGACAGACCGCGGAACAGTTCAACCGCAACATTCGCCTGATTGAAGGAAAGCAACAGAGCGGATCGGTCTTCACCCAGTGGCAAAAGGCAGCAACGCTCGCGACAGGAGACTGGCTCTGGATCGCCGAAGCCGATGATCTTTCAGAGCCGGAATTCTTATCCGTCCTGATCGCAGCAGTTACCCAATCGCCCAAGGCGGTCATGGCATTTTGCGATAGTCGCGCCATCGATCAGGACGGGGCGGAGTTAGCCCCGAATTATCAGGACTATTATCGCAGCCATGTGGGGCACAGGCTTGGACGGGACATGCTGATGGAGGGGGAAAGCTTCGCGCGCGACTATCTCGCCACATGCAATCTCGTTCTCAATGCCAGCTCCGCCCTGTTCAGGCGTCAGGAGTTTCTGAACGCGCTGCTTGCCTGCCAGTCGGAGTTACCACAGCTTCGTCTTGCAGGAGACTGGCGCATCTACGTCGAACTCCTCATGCGACCGGGCACCGAGATCGCTTTCCTCGCCCGCCCGCTCAACATCCACCGTCGACACAATCAATCCGTCACCGGATCTTTGGATCATCGTGCCCACCTCGCCGAGATCGAAACGATGCACGATCTGATCGCGCAAAAATTCGGCAATCCGCACGACCTGATGAGGAGCCAGAGAGCGTATCGTGACTCCCTGACCGCCCAGTTCGGGCTCAATTCTTCGACCCCGAGAAAGAGACGTCAGCGCCTTTCCTAACTCCCTCAATTAGGACGCTTCTGGTCCTCAGACATCCTTCAGACGGGGCATCAGGTCCACGAAGTTGCAAGGCCGGTGACGTCGGTCGAATTGCTGGGAAAGAATGAGGTCCCAGCCATCGGCGACAGCGCCCGTTGAGCCGGGGAGCGCGAAGAGGAACGTTCCGTTCGCAATTCCCCCCAAAGCGCGGGACTGAATGGTCGAGGTCCCGATCTTTGCATAAGAGAGCATTCTGAACAGCTCGCCAAAGCCCGGGATCTCTTTTTCGATCACCTGAGCAAAGGCCTCGGGGGTCACATCCCTCGCGGTTAGCCCCGTACCGCCGGTGGCGATCACCGCGTCAATTTCGGGGTGTTCGATCCAGACGCGCAAACGCTCGACAATGTCACTGACCGTGTCCTTGACGATGGCCCGCTCGTTCAGATGGTGACCTGCCGCAACGACACGCTCGGCCAAAATTGTTCCGGAACGATCCGTTTCTGGCGTGCGCGTGTCCGAAATCGTCAGGATCGCAAAGGTACACGGTGTGAACGCGGCACCGCCCGGGTTCTCGGTCATCGTCGAAATCTTTCCTGCAAAGATAAACGTCCTTTATTGCGCCGTTTCCGCGTGAGACAAAGAGGTTCATGGCGAACGGTTTTCTGCCCTGCAAGCGAGGTTGCGGGGAGCGCGTCTCACCGTTAGGGTGGCTTTCTTAATTTCAGTTCAGGTGTACGAAAGAGTGGATCGTCCGGTTTGTCCCGCGTTGCCTGATCCGTTCATCTTTATTCGGAACGGGATCCGGGCATGAGCACCCCCTCGACGCCAGAGCGGCGTTTTTCCAAACCTCCAGAGCGTATCGCGTTTCTGGCGTCACCAACTGAGATCGCTCAGAAGACGCGACACCGACTAATCTCGACCTATGGCGATACCCCGCTATGCGATGCAGAGCTTGTGGTCTGCCTCGGCGGTGACGGCTTTCTGCTTGAGGTGCTTCATAAGGTCGCCGAGCGCGGTATCCCGGTCTACGGGCTCAATTGCGGGTCTGTCGGGTTTCTGCTCAATACCATGTCGGATGAAGACCTGATCCAGCGGCTCACCAAAGCCCAGGCATCGGAAGTGCATCCCTTGCGGATGAACGCCATCGGCCGCGACGGCACCCGGCACGAAGGTATCGCCTTCAACGACGTCTTTTTATTCAGACAAACCCGACAGGCGGCCAAGATCAAGGTCGAGGTCGATGACCGCGTGCGTCTCCCAGAGCTGATCTGTGATGGCATCATCGTCGCGACCCCTGCAGGATCGACCGCCTATAATCTCTCGGCCCACGGGCCGATCGTCCCGCTCACAGCCAATCTCCTGCCTCTGACACCGATCTCGGCCTTTCGACCGAGACGCTGGCGCGGTGCGCTCCTGCCCTCGAATGCGGTCGTTCGCCTCACGCTTTCGGAGCAGGAAAAACGTCCCTGCGCTGCTGTCGCGGATTTCATGGAAGTTCGCGACGTCGCTGAAGTTGTTGTGCGGGAAGATCGTTCTATCACAGCCACGATCTTGTTCGACCCGGATCACGGATTGTCGGAGAGGATCATCGCCGAACAATTCGCCGAATAAGCCGAAAAGACCCAAGAAAGAAGGCGCAGCCAATGAGCAGTCTCACGATCCGCCCGAGCTATACTCCGTCATCAGACACGCTGCTTTCAGCAGCAGAACGTCTGGCAAAAGGCGAAGTCACCAGCCGTGCCTGATCGAGCGCTGTCTCGAAAAGATCGACGGGTGCGACAATGCCCGCGCTGCTTTCTCCGGTGACTTCTCCGCCGATCGGGCGCGCCAATACGCCGATGCCGCTGACCGGATCCGTGCGAAAGGCTATGCTGCCTCCCCCTGGGCAGGCCTCCCTGTTTCGATCAAGGACCTGTTCGATATCCAGGGACAGGTGACCCGGGCAGGATCGACCATTCTTGCAAATCGCCCGCCAGCCCCGAAGGACGCCGAGGCCATCGCCCCCCTGCGCGAGGCCGGCTTCATCTTTCTTGGACGCACCCATATGACGGAATTCGCCTATTCCGGTCTTGGGCTGAATCCTCACGGGCCCCAGCCCTGGAACACAATGATCGATGAAGGGCGCGCCATCCCGGGAGGGTCGAGTTCGGGGGGAGCCGTTTCCGTCGCCACGGGTGCCGCGCTCGCGGCAATTGGGTCGGATACGGGGGGATCATGCCGCATTCCGGCGGCGATGAACGGCCTTACCGGTTTCAAACCGACCGCAGGCCATATCAGTCGACAGGGCATGGTGCCTCTCTCGCCAAGCTTCGACAGCGTCGGCAGTATTGCTCAGACCGTCGATGACTGCGTCCTTCTCGACCATATCATGTCTCAAAAACGGGAAGTCTGGTCGCGCGTCGAACCGCAGGAGGGGCCGATCCGCCTGCTTTTGCCGACATCCATCGTGCGAAACGAGGCAGATTCCCAGGTCCTTGCCGTCTTCGAGACCGTGGTAAGGCATCTCGAAGCAGGCGGGATCGAGATCATCCGACAGCCCCTGCCGATCCTGCAGGACATCATCGATCTCAACCTGCAAGGGCAGATCGTCGCCGCCGAGGCCTACCACTATTTCCATGACGATCTGCTTCACAACCCCCAAGGCTTCGACCCTCGCGTGAGCGAACGGATTGCCCTTGGTGAAAAGATCAGCGTGCAGACCCTGCGCCAGCTTTATGTCGAGCGCCAGAAACTCTGTTCACGCTTCAATGCAGAATTGAGCAAATTCGATGCCCTGATCTGTCCGACCTCGCCGGTTTTGCCGCCGCTCATCAAGGACTGCGAAGATCCGCAAGCCTATGGACGCTTCAACCGCCTGATCCTGCGCAATCCCTCGATTGCCAACCTCGTTGACGGCTGTTCTTTCAGCCTGCCACTCCACTGGAGAGGTCTGGCCGCAGGTCTGATGCTGACCGCGTGCCACGGACGCGATACGGCTCTTGCGCGGATCGCCCGTCGCTGTGAAATCCGGCTCAAAGGCTGACCTCGTAGGACCACTCTCTGCGATCGCTCCAGCGCGCCTGTCGCTGAGGATGCTCTTGTCACCGCAGCGTTATTTGAGCGTGTTCGCTCGAGAAGCTACCTTGCCGTTCTCACATTTCGGGCCATGCCACGCATTCGGCATCGATCCCTCTTGGGCTCGACCCGTCGTCGTGCGTGAGCCCATCAGAAAAATTTCGGGGGGTTCATCGTGGCTGACAAGTCTTCATCCTTTGGCTACCTGCCTCCTCTCACCCTTGCTCTGGTCCTTTCCTATATGGCTGTGGCGATGCCCCTTGCGGTCATCCCCCCTTTCATCACCTCCTGGCCGGGCTACGGCAATGCCGTCGCCGGTCTGGTCGTCGGTTGTGCTTTTATCTCGACCATTCTGACCCGAACGCTGGCAGGCGGTTTTGCCGACCGGCGAGGAGGACGCAGTGCGATGCGCCTCGGCCTCGTGCTCTACACGTTGGCCAGCGCCATCTGCCTCGTCGCCGGGCTCGACCTGCTCCCCAGAAACGCTTCCCTTGGCCTTCTGATCGTCGGACGGCTGCTTCTTGGAATCGGCGAGAGCTACACTCTGGTCGGTATGCATGGCTGGGGCATTGGCCTGATCGGTCCGCAAGGGGCGGGCAAAGTCCTGACCTGGACCGGGGCCGCCATGTATGGAGCCTTCGCTTTCGGTGGCCCCCTCGGCCTCGAACTCTATCATCTCGCCGGGTTTTCGACGCTTATGGGCGTCTGTACGCTTCTACCCCTTATCGGCTGGCCATCGTGCAAGGCGTTCCGGCTGCACCCATTTTCTCGAACAAACGTGAATCCTTCTGGCCCGTCCTGGGGACGATCCGGCCTTTCGGCATGGTCGTGGCGCTTCAGGGTGTCGGGTTTGCCGTCTTGGGCGCGTTTCTCTCCGTCTATTTCCTTGCCAGACACTGGCATTTCGGAAGCCTAGGACTGACCTGTTTCGGTCTCGCTTTTGTCGCGGGGCGCCTTTTCGGCGGCCATCTTCCCGAAAAGATGGGAGGGATCCGTGTCGCGATGATCTCGCTTGGCATCGAGGCCGCAGGTCAGGCCTGCATCGCCTTTGCGCCCGGCCCTGTTCTCGCCCTATCAGGAGCCATTCTAACGGGCGCCGGATGTTCGCTCATCTACCCGTCAATGGGGGTGGAGGTCGTCAAGCGCGTGCCAGCCTCCATCCGTGCGACCGCTCTGGGCGGCTTCGCTGCATTTCAGGATCTCTCCTATGCGGTCAGCGGGCCGGTCGCAGGGACGCTTTCCGACCATCTTGGCTATCGTGCCATCTTCCTGATGGGGCTCGGCTGCGCGTTGATCGGCCTCATCCTTGTGTTCAAACTCGCACGACGCGGCGCCTTGCCGTTAACGGGAGTGGCGGAAGGGTGAGCTCGAAGACCTGATTTGTACCAGTCAGACACCGTATTCGAGGTGGAAAAGCGCCTTGTCCAGATTGGCAGCGCTCGCGCTCCGTTCAAGGCGGGAGCTGTAAGTAGCGCCTGTCTTGGGCTCTTCGACAATCGGTCCGGCAGGAGCCTCAACATGCTGACGCTCAGACTCAACCGGAAGGTCGGCTGCGGATCGCTCCGATGAGACTTCTTGGTGAGCAGAGGCAGGAGCAGGAGCAGGAGCCGCTTGACCTGCAGATGGCAGCAGATCGAGAAGAGGCGCGAATACGTCCTCGCCCAAAGCGCTGGGCCGTTCCCCCCGAGCGCGTTGCACGATCCACCCCTGAAAAGCTGAAATCAGCGCACCAAGCGCCACGTCGCGCGGCTGCCCGCTCTGCGCGCGCAGTGACTGCACCAGAAGCGTAATATCCTGCTCCGAAATCCGACGAGGCGCCGTCTCATTCACCGGCTTGATGACCCAGCCTTCAACATGCTTTGCGATTTCCAGATCAGACATCACGTCACCCTCCCTATACCTGCCCCCTGTTACCAGAGACATGCCCCTTCGCCCAGCCACGCGGGCGGACGGCCCGGATCCCGGACTAAAAGATCGGAATCTCCATTGTTCTGACATCGTATATATGGGAACTGCTCTCAAACAGGGACCGGCCCTGTCATCTCTTCATAGCTGGATCAGGACATTGGCACGCTCCCTGCCCGACTCTCGCCGCTCGTTCACACGGATCTGGCTTTTCTCTACCGTCTCGGTTCTCTGCGCGGCGCCTTATAGCTCGACCTGGGCTGCCGACAGCGCGGCAAAGCCGCGCAAGGCCGAGCAGATCGTCGTTCGCGCCACAGAGCCCGAGAAGCGGGATGCCGAGCGCGGCGGTGGCCTGATCAAGCCCCACCATGAAATCCGATCGGTCAGCAGCGTCGATAGCAGCTTCATCGCCAAGCAGGCACCGATCGCGACGGCCTATCAGCTCGTCTCCCTGCTTCCCGGGGCCAATGTCGCTGCCTCGGACCCGATGGGGCTTTCCCCGCAGACAACGATCTCCGTGCGCGGCCTGAACACGGATTCCATCGGCTATGTGCTCGAAGGCATGCCTCTCAACGATCTTGCCTATTATTCGGGCTATCCCAGCCAGTTTGCCGATGGTGAAAACTACCGTCAGGTATCGCTGAGTCAGGGCGCCGCCGATCTCGACAGCCCGGTGCTTAACGCGGCCGGAGGCTTGATGAATTTAAGCTTCCGCGATCCTGCGCGCAAGGCAGGTGGCACGGTCGCTGCGTCCTATGGGTCATATAACGCCAATCGCGAGTTCATCCGACTGGACACGGGTGAACTTGGTCAGACGCGGCTGCGCGGGTTCGTCTCGTATTCTCATACGAGTGCGGAGAACTGGCGTGGCCCCGGCCATGATATGCGCCACCATATCGACTTCAAACTCGTGCGCGATATTGGCGAGCGCTCGAGCGCGGGGTTGGTCGGCAGCTTCAACAGCACAATCACAAGCTATTATCCGCAGGTCTCGAAAGACCAGTTCAGGCTCTATGGCGTCTCTTCTGGCAATGCGCTTTCCGGTCGCTATGACCCTCAAAATCAGGAAGAGGCGACGTCCTATCAGCGTTTGTGGCGCGCCCCCGAGCGCACGTTATACATGGGGGCTCCCGTCACGCTGGCCCTGAGCGATCACCTCACCTTCCACGCCACGCCCTACGCACAGGCGCCTATGGCAATGTCCCGAGTGGCTCGACCCTGCCGCTGAGCGGTCTCTACACAGGCACCCAGGCTCTGGGCGACGTTCTGAGCCTGCCAAGCTCCGCGGACGGTCAGGCCGTTGTGCGCGCCAACTACACGCAGCGCAGCACACGCTCGGGTTTCACTTCCGAGCTAGCCTGGAAACAGGGCTGGAACGAGCTCGTTCTGGGGTACTGGTTCGATTACGGTGACGATCATGAAGTTCAGACCTTCTCGCCCGTAAGCGAATACGGAAGCTCGGCCAATATCTGGGGCAACGGCACGCGCAATTTCGTCAGGCTCAATGACGGTCATGTCTATTATGCAGGCGATAATCATACGATCAGCATCGCCAATGCGCTCTTTATCGGCGACCGGATGAACCTGCTTTCCGACCGGTTACTGATCGAGTTTGGCTTCAAGGAAGTGATGTTCAATCGTACGGGCACGAATGCTGTGCCCGGACCGCAATATCATGTCGGCACAAACAGTGCTGTCCCTCTGCCGCGTCTTGGCGTGCGCTTTCAGATTTCGCCCGAGCATCAGCTCTTCCTGAATGCCACAACCAATTTCAGGGCCTCATCTTTTACCGCGCTTTACAATGTCTATGATCCCACGAGCGGACAGACGAACACGACCGGCGCGAATAATTTGCGTAACGAATATTCGATCTCCGAAGAACTCGGCTATCGCTATACAGGCCCGCTCGTGACCGGGAGTCTGACCTTCTTCAACTACAATTTCACCAATCGTCAGGTTCAGACGCAGATCATCGTCAACAACGCGCCGATTTCCTCGACCATCAATGCTGGTGGACAGACCTCGCGCGGCCTGGATGTCGAACTCGGCCTGAAACCCTGGCACCATTGGGCGCCCTATCTGTCGGGTGAGTATCTGCACGCGACGATCGACAACGATATTGCAAGCAATGGCGACCTGCTGCCGACGCGCGGCAAGATCGCCGTACGGAGTCCCAGCCTGCAGGCCGCTGCCGGTCTGACCTATGATGACGGCCATCTCTTCGGGTTCGCCTCGGTCAATTATACGGGCAGGCAGTATGCGACCTTCCTCAATGACGAGCGTATCAGCGATCACACGACCGGAAATCTGGCCCTCGGCTATCGCTTCTCGGATACGCATCATCTCAAGGCGCCTTCGCTGCGTCTGAATTTCATCAATATCACCAACGAGCATTACCTCTCAGGTGTCGCAAACCCCACGCTGAGCGCACGCGACACAGTCGGGCGTTATGGTACGACCCTCTCTGGCTCGGCCCCATCTTACTATATCGGCGGGGGTTTCTCAGCTCTGGCTACCGCCACTGCCGGGTTCTGATGACAGAGGGTATCCCCCCTTCTTCACCCGGCCAGTTCGGCCTCTGGGGACAGGAGAGCAAGCGCGACTGGCCCCTGATTACCCCGGATGAAGCGAGCCGGGTTCTCACCGCTTTCGGATTGAACGGTGTCGAGACGATCGACTGGCATAGCGCCCGTCCGTTCTCCGCCGTGTCGCGCCTGAGCGATGAGGCGGGGAAAAGCTGGTTTCTCAAACGACATCATCGTGCTCTCCGCGACCCGGTCGCCTTGGGCGAAGAGCATGCCCTAATCACCCATCTTCATCACAGCGGTCTGGGCGTCGCCTGCCCCCGAGCGGCTAAAGACGGCACTTTCACCGTCGCCATCGGCGCATGGAGCTATGAGTGCTTTCCCGCCATCAGAGGCGCAGACCTCTATCGTGACCGTATGTCATGGGAGCCTTATCTCTCACTCCATCACGCCCACGAGGCTGGCGCTGCTCTGGCACGCTTTCACGAAGCAAGCAAAGGTTGGGATGCGTCTCCGCGCTCGGATCGACCTCTCGTCTCGGCCCTCACACCGCTGCTCGATGACAAAGGCCCCGCCGAGGGGCTGAAATCCTGGGCAGCACGCAACAGAGACCTTCACGCAGCTCTAGAGAATGAGGGAAGCCTCGAAACGATCTTCGCCCCGCTTCAGCCGCATCTCGACCACGCTGCCCCCTTTCTGAAGCGAGCTCTGCTCCTCTGGGGACATGGAGACTGGCACGGATCGAATCTGAGCTGGTGCGGCGTTGAGGGCAAGGAGACCGTGAGCGCCCCCTTCGATTTCGGCATGTCGGATCTGACGACACGCGGCTTTGATATCGCCGTGGCGCTTGAGCGCAGCATGTTCGGCTGGATGGGTCCTCAGCAAACCACAGAGAGCGCCCTACCCGATTTTACGGTCCATCTGGATCAGATCGATGCGTTCCTCGCAGGATACGAACAAATACATTCTCTTTCGGCTCACGACCACGCCGAGATTGCCGCCTATCTTCCTCTGGCTCACGTTACCTTCGCCTGCTCGGAAATCTGGTATTACGCGCATCTCCTTCACGCAGCCGAACTGGCAAAGACGACCTGCACTACCTATCTGCAGGGCCACGCGAGGTGGTTCTCGGCCGATCACGGTCGCAGCATATTGAACCACATTGCGACACGATGCGGAAAGACGGTCTGATGTCCTTCATCGAAATCCTCGCTGTCTTGATCACGATGCTGGGCATCTGGCTGATGGCACGCAGGCATGTCTGGGGCTGGCCATGTTCCCTGCTTGCCTCCCTGCTTTATCTGGCCGTGTTCGCCAAAGCGCAGCTCTACGCCGATTCCGCTTTGCAGCTGGTGTTCTGCGGGTTCCTGATCAAAGGCTGGATCGACTGGCATCGGTTGAAGCAGGACGCGGAGGAAATCGCGGTAACAGCCGCGTCGCTCAGAATTCTTCTTCGCGATGTCTTTATCGGATTGGGTTGCTCGGCCTTGCTTGGCACGATCCTGCGACTCTGGACGAGCGATGCCGCTCCCATGACCGATGCCACATTGAGTGTCTTCAGCGTCATCGGCCAGATCTGGACGGCACGCCGTTTCATTGCATGCTGGCCGCTCTGGATTGTGGTCGACGGTGCCTATGTGGCGCTCTTCATCGCCCGGGATCTCTGGCTCAGTGCGGGCCTCTATGCGGGCCTGATCGCGCTCGCGGTTTATGGATGGTCGAGCTGGCGGGCGTCACTCAGGGCCTCTCAGCAGGTCTGACAAACGCGGCTGAACTTAACGTGACCTCGCATCTGGAACGCCGCTTGCATCGCGTCCCCGATCGTCTTACCAGCGGGACGCCACTTACCAGAGTTTTCGAAAGGCAGGGCCAAAGTGCAGAAGAACCGGATCTTCTATCCGCGGGCACCACGGCAGCTCTTTGGCCAGTTCATACGCTTTGGAACGATCGGGGCCATGGGCCTGGTTTGGGACATTCTGATCGTCACCTTGTTGCGTCCTCATCTCGGACTGACCGCCGCCGCCCTTCTCTCCTATTTCGCCGTGGCCAGTCTGAACTGGCTGCTCAACCAGCTCTGGACCTTTAAGAACGTTGCCCACCGCGATCACCCGGTTCTGCAATGGCTTCGCTTTCTGACTGCCAACAGCTTCGGTTTTCTGCTCAATCGCGGCACGGTCTACACGCTCTGCTTTACCATTCCGTTTTGCTCAAAGCACGTTGCGATACCGCTGGCCGCAGGGGCGCTCATGGGTCTGACCGCCAATTTCAGCCTGTCGCGCAAGCTTGTCTTTCGTGAGAAGGTTCCCGAGACACCGATGGAGCTGGCGCAGATGGCCGTCTCATTGAACATCGACCCGACGGATCACGACCTGAAATCCTGAACCGAGGCGCGCAAAACATTTCCTTTGCGGTCTCTTTGCTCTAGTGGAGATGCCATCTTCACGCCGCAATCGGGATTTTCTGCTCGCGCCATGACAACATCTCCGCATGACACCACCACGAATGAGCTGCGCAGCGCGTTTCTGAAGTATTTCGGAGACCAGGGCCACAAAATCGTACCTTCCGCCCCGCTCGTTCCCCAAAACGATCCGACCCTGCTTTTCACCAATGCAGGAATGGTGCCATTCAAGAATGTGTTCACCGGGCAGGAAACCCGTCCTTACACCCGCGCCACCACGGCCCAGAAAGTCGTGCGTGCCGGCGGCAAGCATAACGATCTGGACAATGTGGCTACACCGCTCGCCATCTGACCTTTTTCGAAATGCTCGGCAATTTCTCCTTCGGCGATTATTTCAAGGCCGATGCGATCGAGTTCGCCTGGGGCCTGCTGACCAAAGGCTATGGCCTTCCCAAGGAGAAGCTCCTCGCCACGGTCTATGCCGAGGATGAAGAAGCAGCCGATCTCTGGCGCAAGATTGCGGGTCTGCCGGAAGAGAAAATCATCCGCATTCCCACATCGGATAATTTCTGGCGCATGGGTGACACGGGTCCCTGCGGCCCGTGCTCCGAGATCTTTTTCGATCATGGTCCCGATGTTTGGGGTGGCCCGCCGGGCTCTCCGGAGGAAGACGGCGACCGCTTTGTCGAGATCTGGAATCTCGTCTTCATGCAGTATCTGGAAGGCCCGCCCGGCACGCGTGCCCCGCTCCCGCGCCCGTCGATCGACACGGGCATGGGTCTGGAGCGCTTTGCGGCCGTCATGCAGGGCAAGCGCGACGTCTATGACACCGACGTGCTGCGTAGCCTTGTCGAGGCAACCGCAAACACGCTGAACACCGACCCGGACGGGACGCTGCGCGCCAGCCATCGCGTCGTCGCCGACCATCTCCGCTCGACGGCATTCCTGATTGCCGATGGCGTCATGCCGTCCAAGGACGGACGCGGTTACGTGCTACGCCGCATTATGCGCCGTGCCATGCGCCATCTGCAGCGTCTGGGCGCTACGGAGCCGGTCTTCTATCGCCTGCTCCCGGCCCTCATCCGTCAGATGGGCTTGGCCTATCCGGAGCTGGTCCAGTACCAATCACTCATCACCGAAACCATGAAAGGTGAGGAAGAACGCTTCACCGCCCTGCTCGAACGCGGCATGTCGCTTCTCGAAGACGAGACGGCCCGTGTTTCCGAAGGGGGGGCGCTTCCCGGTGACGTGGCGTTCAAGCTCTACGATACATTCGGCTTCCCACTCGACCTGACGCAGGACGCCTTGCGTGAGCAGAATCGGACCGTCGACGTCGCCGGGTTCGAAGCCGCCATGGCTGAGCAGCGTGCCCGCGCCCGTGCCGCCTGGGTCGGCTCGGGCGATGCTGCTGCGGAGACGATTTGGTTCGACGCGCGCGAGCGTTTCGGTGCCTCCGAATTCCTTGGCTACAGCTCGGAAAAGAGCGATGCCGAAGTCATTCTGATCGCAAAGGCCGGCATTGAAAGCGATGCCGCTTCTGCGGGCGATGAGATTGCAATCCTGCTCAACCAGACCCCATTCTACGGCGAGAGCGGTGGTCAGGTAGGCGATCATGGTCTGCTCGTAGGCGATGGGGTGCGGATCGAGATTACCGATACCCAAAAGCGCAATGGCGATCTGCTAGTTCATTATGGCCGGGTTGTCGAAGGCACGCTGCGCCCGGGCCAGTCCGTCACGGCAGAGATTGACCACACACGCCGTCAGGCCGTGCGAAGCCATCACTCGGCGACCCATCTTCTTCACGAAGCTCTGCGCCGCCAGCTTGGTGACCATGTTGCCCAGAAGGGCAGCCTGAATGCGCCAGAGCGCCTGCGTTTTGACGTCTCCCAGCCCCGTCCGATCACTGCCGACGAACTGGCGCTGGTCGAGCGCGAGGTCAATGCGCGCATCCGCGAAAACAGCGCTGTCGAAACTCGCATCATGACACCTGAGACCGCCGTTGCCGAAGGCGCGATGGCCTTGTTCGGTGAAAAATATGGAGACGAAGTTCGCGTCGTCTCCATGGGACTGGGTGACGACGAGAGAGGCGCTTATTCGATCGAGCTTTGCGGTGGCACGCATGTCGGGCATACCGGCGAGATCGGGCCTTTCCGCATTGTCTCTGAAAGCGGTGTTTCGGCGGGTGTGCGTCGCATCGAGGCTGTCTGTGGCCTTGCCGCCGACCGGTTGGCGCTCGAAGCGACGAGCGTCTTCGCCGTATGGCAGATCTTCTGAAATCGACGATCGCCGAGGCGCCCGACCGTCTTGCCACTCTGGTGGAAGAACGTCGTGCGCTCGAGCGTCAGGTTTCCGAACTGCAGAAGCGTCTTGCGACAGGTCAGACAGATTCGGCTAGTGAGACGATCAACGGCATCACGTTCATCCCGCGTGATCTGGGCGATGTCGCCCCGCGCGAGCTGAAGAATGTCGCCGAAGCCATTACCAAGCAGATCGGCAGTGGCGTCGTCACGCTGATCTCGACGGCCGAAGGCAAAGGCAGCGTCGTGGTAGCTGTAACGAAAGACCTCAATGATCGATTCAGTGCGGTCGATCTGGTCCGTCTGGCCTCAGCAGAGATGGGAGGCAAAGGCGGCGGCGGTCGTCCCGATATGGCGCAGGCAGGAGGCCCACAAGCCAATAGCGACGCCGTTTTCGCAGCAATCAGGCAGATCATTTCCGCCTGACCTCTTCATGACAAAGGATATTCCTTGCGATTATAGCATGGACACCCTTTAAAATCTACGGCATCGGAGTCATCTCAGTTCCGGGTGTGGCAAAAAACTCACAGCAAGCCACACCCTCTTTTTCAGATGAGGTCTCGATGAAGAGTGCAATCGAAAACAGCCTGATCGACCTGCTCAAGGGCGTCCAGTATTTCGACGAAGAGGTTTATGAAGGGCACCGCGAGCTTTTCCAGAGCCTTGCGGAAAGCCAGGCGCCGTCCACCTTGTTCATCACCTGCTCCGATAGCCGCATCAATCCGAGCATGATCACCCAGACATCTCCCGGTGATCTGTTCATTGTCCGCAATGTGGGCAACATTGTTCCGCCTCATGGCGAGATGCTCGGTGCCGTTTCCTCGGCCATCGAATACGCTGTGCTCGTCCTAAAGGTGAAGCACATCGTTGTGTGTGGCCACTCGAATTGCGGTGCAATGGGCGCCCTGTGCGACCTGAACAACCCCAAATTCGACGCGATGCCGACAGTTCAGCGTTGGCTTCGCAACGCCGAGGCAGCCCGCGCGGCTCTTGGTCCGTTCAAGGCGGAGGACGCTGGTCCGGAGACAGTCCGCGAACTCGCACAGCAGAACGTGCTGTTGCAGCTGGCCCATCTCCGCACCCACCCCGCTGTCGTCGGCGCATTGGCCGCTGGTGAAATCGCACTGCAGGGCTGGTTCTACGATATCGGCACCGGTCAGGTCGTCGTTATTGACGAGCAGACCCGCAAAGAACGCACGGTTCGCGATGTTCTCGGCGATCTTGGCGTTACGGTCTGATCGTCTCTGCCTTCTGCTTCTTGCTGTCTGGGGCCTGTCCCGGACAGCGGAAGCCGCTTCCCTCAAGATTGCCACCTGGAATCTTGACTGGCTGACGCAGCTCCCCGCGTCAGCACCGGGCCTGCCCGTAAACATCCCCCATCGCTCGGCACCTGACTGGTCCGCTCTCAGAAAAACCGCCTATCGTCTCGATGCCGATATTGTCGCCGTTCAGGAAGTCAGCGACGAGGCCGCCTTGAGGCGTCTCTTCCCCTCACCCGACACTAAGCTCGTCATGAGCAAAGCGCCCATCGTGCAGAATCTGGGCGTCGCTCTACGCGCGCCCTGGCACGTCGTGACTCATGAAGAGCTTCCGGAGTTCGACCGTTCTCCTTATCGCGGCGGACATCCCCTGAGACCGGGCCTCGATCTAACGGTGAGCAACGGCAAACATGTCCTGCATCTGCTGATCGTCCACCTCAAATCCGGATGCTGGTTCCGCCGCTGGTCGGAGAAAGGCTACTCCTGCCCGATCCTCCGCGATCAGATCGACCTGATCTCGAACTGGATTGCGGAGCGGGAAGATGAGGGAGACGCCTATGTCGTGCTCGGAGATTTCAATCGCCGCTTCACTCTTCGCGATCCCTATTTCATGCGGATGATCGACGGAACGGCCCCGGTCCTGACAACCGCAGGATATGCCAGCCCCTGCGAGGACGGGAATTACTTTATCGATCACCTGCTGATTGGCGGAGCTGCACGAGACTGGTTGGTCAAGGACAGTCTGCGCGTTCTCGTCTACCCGCCGGAAGATGCCAGCTTCACTTTGTCGGATCACTGCCCCGTTTCAGTAAGATTATTGCTCCCCTAGTCGACCTGAAGCACGCTTGATACTTGCGTCTCGTCTTTACTGAACTAGACTTGCGTCCCTATTGAAGGAGGCGGCTATGCGCTATCGCTCTCTCGGGCAGTCTGGCCTGATCGTTTCAGAACTTGGGCTGGGCTGTAATAATCTGGGCGGTCGCATAGACGCGCAGCAATCCCACCGCCTTGTCGATGCCGCGCTCGATCTGGGCGTTACCTTTTTCGACGTTGCCGATGTCTACGGGCGACGCGACACCTATGCAGGCGCCTCTGAAGAAGCCCTTGGTGCGGCCCTTGCGACCCGGCGCAGCAAAGCCGTGATCGCGACCAAATTCGGTATGAATCTCGCAGGTGGCGCCGATGAGGCGGGGCTCACCTCCGGCGGGTCTCGCCGCTATATCATGCAAGCCGTCGATGCGAGTCTGAGCCGCCTGAAGACCGACTGGATCGATCTTTATCAGCTGCATTTCCCCGATCCACAGACGCCGCTGGAGGAAACGCTCCGCGCTTTTGACGATCTTATCCGCGCAGGAAAGATCCGCTACGCTGGCGTCTCCAACCTGCCTGCGTGGCAGGTCGCCGATGCCTGCCATATTGCGAAACGCGAGGGATTTTCTGGAATCATTTCCTGTCAGGACGAGTTCTCGCTTCTCGAACGCAAGGCACAAAACGATCTTCTGCCCGCGCTGACCCATTTCGGTCTTGGTCTGCTGCCCTATTTCCCCCTGGCCTCGGGCATGCTGACCGGCAAATATCTCCAAGACGCACCACCGCCCGAAGGGTCACGCCTTGCCGCCTGGACCTATCTTCAGGAGCAATATCGCAGCCCTACTGTCTGGGTTTTCATCAAGACGCTGACTGCACTCGCCGAGCGTCATAATGCCAGCCTTACAGATCTGGCTTTCGGGTGGCTTCTCAGACACCAGCAGGTTGGAAGCGTCATCGCCGGAGCCACGTCCGAAGCTCAGGTGCAGGCCAACGCGCGCTCCTGCGACGATACCCTCAGCGACGCTGTCTTTTCCGAACTCGACAGCATCCTCCAGGCACATGACGCAAGCTCATGAACCCGTCGCAGCAGAACTGGCAGCTCACGACGCTTTCTCAGCGCCTGATCGTCTCCTGCCATCCCGCACCGGAGCTTGAAGACTCCGCTCTTCTAGAGGGAATCGACTCCGTCTGGCGGGACACCCGCCGACACCATCCGAAACTCTATAACGGTCGGGTTTTTTGTGTCTCCGACCTCAAGCCTGACGCCATATCCGGGTTTTGGTGCGAGTATCGCTGGGTTCTGGCTCAGATGCGGTCGCCCGAATTAGCAGCCCGACTGAAACTCCGCTCTCTCGCCGTGACAGGGTTACTGATCTGCCCTGAAGGGGTGGTTCTGGGACGGCGCAATCCTGCCTCGCTCTATCTGCGGGTTCTGGCAGGGCGTCCCGGCGGGGAGCGTCGAGGCGCGTGAAGCGAGCGACACGGTGAATCTGCCGGAACAGCTTTTGGCTGAACTGGACGAGGAAGTCGGACTTAGCCACGACGTGATACTAACCGACCCTCTCCTCGCCTGCGAGCATGACACCACCCATATCATCGACCTCGGTTTCGCCATTCGCACCGAGCTGAGCTTCGACGCGATCCGTGCAGGCTGGCAGGCCAAGGCCAATGACGAATATGACGCGCTCGAATGCCATGCGTGGCACGAGATCGCCCCTCTCACTTCGCAGGTCCTGCCGACGACGCGCGCCCTGCTGGAGCGCCTTGCCCCATGAGTGCCTACCGCCCCCTCTCCGCCTCCCTGCTCATCGACCATCTTGCAACCCTGCCAGATCTGACGGCACGGCTCGGCGGAAAAGCCGCAGACTGGATAGCGCGTGAAGTCAGCGACGGCAATCTGAACACGGTTTTCATCGTGACAGGCCCGGCCGGTAGCGTCTGCTGCAAGCAGTCACTGCCCTATGTCCGCGTCGATCCAAACTGGGCCATGCCGCTCGAGCGCACTCTCTTCGAGGCCCGCTGGATGCAGGCCGTCAGCCCCGCGGTTGGGCATCAGATTTCCGAGCTCTATCATCTCGATGAGGGGCTCTTTCTCATCGTCATGGAAAATCTCGGCAGCCATCAGGTGCTCCGCTCAGCCCTTGTGAGCGGCGTCGCCCCTGCGGGTTTTGCTGCCCGGATCGGTGAATTTGTCGGCCATGCCGCCTATGCGACGTCATGGCGTGCCCTCGCCTTTGAAGATGTCTACGCCCTGCGCGACAAGTTCTCGCGCAATCTGGCTTTGACGCGCATCACGGTCGATCTCGTTCTGACCGATCCCTATCGCAGCGCGTGCTCCCGTAATCACTGGCTCTCTCCCGAGCTGGACGACCTCGTCACCGCGCTTCAGGAAGACGCAGTGCTCCACACTGCCGTGGAGCGGATGCAGGAGCGTTTTCTCTCGAGCAGTCAGGCGCTTTTGCATGGCGATCTGCATACCGGCTCAATCATGATCAGCGGCGACGATGTGCGCGTCATCGATGGAGAATTCGCCGTTTACGGCCCGATCGGGTTCGATCTCGGTATGTTCATCGCCAATCTCGTCATGAATGGCTACGCACAAACCGGACATGAGGACTGGATGCGCGATGAAATCGCCCTTCTCTGGGCAAGCTTCAGACGTGCCTATCTTGAACGCTGGGAGCATGGCGGCGCACAAGGCGACCTAGGATCACTCACCCAGCCCGCCAGCTGTGGGACAGAACGCACCCGGTTCTTCCAGCAAGTCATGCATGATGCTGTAGGCTTTGCCGGTCTGGAAATGATCCGCCGGACAATCGGATTTGCCCAGATTGCCGATTACGAGGCGGCACAAGACCGTGCTGGCGAGATCGAAGCCAGAAGGCGCGCGCTGATGACAGGGCGCAGCCTCATTCAGAAAGCCTTCCAGATCGACACGATCGAGGCTCTCCTCGACCATGTCTGACCGGGCGCGAGTGCCCTAGGCGCGCTGTCAGGCCCGGCGATAGCGCGATCGAACCAGACGAGACCCGACGTCTCCTGCCGGGTGAATTCGGCGCAAAGCGGCTCCACGAAGAAGACGCTGTGCGTGCCGATTTCCTGCGTCAGGCTGATCCGGCATTCAAGTGAGACCAGCGCCCCTTCGAGGATCGGCATACCGATCTCACCTTTACGCCATGTCCCGGCATTGAAGCGGGCCTCCATGTCATATCGGGAGCTGCCGAACAGGGAGGACAAGGCTTCCTGCTCATGGGCTAGAATGTTGATGGCCAGCAGACCGTGGGTCACGAGATGCGCATGGTCGATGCCGAACGATTCACGCAGACGAGCAGCGTCGCAGGATCGTCCGAAACACTACACACGGCAGAGGCCGTAAATCCGTGGCGCCCGTTTTCACCATCCGTCGTGATAATCGTCACGGCACTCGCCAGGCGAGCCATGGCATCACGAAAAATTTCTTTCGACAGGGGTGAGCGATCCTGCATCGTTTCAGCTCCACAGAGGTTTGAAGGCACCGGTATGCGGCATTTTCCCCTTGCGACAAGAGGTGAACGCATAATTTACCAAAGCCAGACGCGCTTTGACGCCTTGCTCCTGACTCGGTTTCCTGTGATATAAACACACGATCATCGTGGATAGTTTATAATCCACGCGGTGAATAGCTTAAACGAGGCGGGATAACGGATGAAACGGGCGATACGCATAGGCGCTGGTGAAGCACTGGTGCTAACGGCCAACCGATTGCTCGATGGGCTGATCGTCTGGCGCGCTGCCGATGGTACGTGGCAGCGTTCGATTGCTCACGCCGCTGTCCTCTCGCCTGAAGACTACGAATCGGTGCTCGAAACTGCCACAAAATCAGCAGAAAGACGGTGTCGTCGGGGTCTATGAGGTGGTCGTGCTCCCTGGGCCGCCGGTCGCGCCTGTGAGCGTGAGAGAGCGTATCCGGGCTTTCGGTCCCACGGTTCACCCGCAATTTGCCACGGAGTTAGACGCATGAATGCGCCTGTCGGTCTCTACCAATACCAGACGGCAGATCGCGAGTTTCTGGCCTCGCGCATCACCGAATTCGAAGGGCAGGTCCAGCGACGCCTCGACGGTGAACTGACCGAGGACGAATTCAAGCCCCTTCGTCTGATGAACGGCCTCTATCTGCAGTTGCACGCCTATATGCTGCGCGTGGCCATTCCCTACGGCGTTCTCGACTCACGTCAGATGCGCAAGCTCGGTCACATCGCACGACGTTATGACCGCGATTACGGCCACTTCACCACGCGTCAGAACATCCAGTTCAACTGGATCAAGCTCGAGGAAACGCCAGAAATCCTGCGCCAGCTGGCCGATGTGGACATGCATGCCATCCAGACCAGCGGCAATTGCATTCGCAACGTCACCTGCGACCAGTTCGCCGGTGCGGCTGCCGACGAATTGATGGACCCGCGCGTTCACGCTGAAATCCTCCGCCAGTGGTCGACGTTGCATCCGGAATTCACCTTCCTGCCGCGCAAGTTCAAGATCGCAATCTCGGGCAGCCCGCAGGACCGTGTGGCGGCGCGCTTTCACGATATCGGCATCATTGCGCGTCCCGGCGAGAACGGTCCCCTTTTCCGGATCTTTGTCGGCGGCGGGCTGGGTCGCACGCCTCTCGTTGGACACGAACTCTTCGATGCCGTGCCAGAATCAGACCTGCTGATGACGCTCGAAGCCGTGCTGCGCGTCTATAATGCCTATGGCCGGCGCGATAATATCTACAAGGCCCGTATCAAGATTCTCGTTCAGGCTCTCGGAATTGACGGCTACCGCAAGGCCGTCGAGCACGAATTATCGCGCATGAACCCGGACCATTACCGCCTCGCCCCGGAAACGGTGGCGGCCATCAAGGCGCGTTTTGCGGCTCCGGATCTCACTGCGTCGCCCGAAGCAGAAAGCAAGCTGCTTCAGGACCGACGCGGCAATGTCGAGTTCGATCGCTGGGTACGGAGCAACACCCACCCGCATTTCGCGCCGGGTCGCATCGTCGTGACCGTCTCGATCAAGCCCGCGGGCGGCATTCCAGGAGATGCCACCTCGGATCAGCTTGAGCGACTGGCCGATCTGGCCGATCAGTTCTCTTTCGGCGAATTGCGGATCACCCATCTGCAGAATGTCGTGCTGGCCCATGTCCCGCAGGATCGCCTTGTGGAGCTCTGGCAGGCTTTGACGGATATCGGTCTGGGCGATGCCAATCACGAGTTGATTGGCGATATCGTCGCCTGCCCCGGCCTCGATTACTGCGCTCTCGCCAATTCGCGCTCGATCCCGATTGCCCAAAAGCTCAGCGCCCGCTTTGCCGATAATGCGCTTCAGGAAGAGATCGGCAAGTTACGAATCAATATCTCCGGCTGCATCAATGCCTGCGGCCATCATCATGTCGGGCACATCGGTCTGCTCGGCGTGGATAAGCGGGGAGAAGAGTTCTTCCAGATCACTTTAGGCGGGCGTGACGACGATCACTCACGTACGGGTGATATCCTCGGTGCGGCCCTGCCCGAAGACGACATGGTCGATGCGATTGCACGCATTGTCGATCGCTTTTTGAGTGTGCGCGAAAAGGGCGAGCAGTTCCTCGACACCTTGACGCGTCTCGGCGACGCCCCCTTCAAGGAAGCGGCATATGAAACAGTTTGACCTCGCGCCGGTTCGCCATCCCGCCCCGGCGAGCCTCGATGTCGTGCCCGTGGCGGAGATGTCAGAAGCTACCCGCGCCATCCGCCTGACACCGGACTTTGACGTTGAGACGCTCGGTACGGCGTTGGATCATCTCGATCTCATCATCGTCACCTTTCCGATCTTCCGTGACGGTCGCGGCTTCACGCAGGCCCGCGCCTTGCGGGAATATTTCGGTTTTGCGGGAGAGATCCGTGCAGAAGGCCATCTGATTGCAGATCAGGCCCAGTTTCTGCGGACCTGCGGGGTGGATTCCGTGTCGCTCGCCGATGATTCCGACACGACCCCTTGGCTGAAGGCGCTCTCGCTCTTTCCTGCCACCTATCAGTCACGTCTCGGCTTGCGCGCCTGAGCGCGCTGACCTCTCGCGGCTTACACAGCTCTCTAACGGAGCGTAAGTCGCGAGGAGGCCTCTGGTCAGAAGCGGTAATTGGCCCAGCCTGCGAGAAAATCCGAGCTCGTACACCCTGCTCGTGTCAACGCAGGTCCCGCCTGAAGATGCTCGTAACGCCCCGTAAAACTCAGCCGTCTCGTCAGGTCCAGACGGCTTGGGCGCGCGTCGACTGGGCGACGCGGCGTGCATGAGTACTCTGGCTACCGGAAAATGCTGTCCCATTCGCGCGATACACGGCATCCGTCAGGCTCGCACGCCAGGCAAACTGATGCTCAAAGGTCAGTCGTACGCTCTCGATCGGTGAGATTGTCACATTAGGCGCCAACGCCATCAGGTTGGTCGGGGTGAGAAAGAGCTGGTAGCTGTAATAGATGTTATTGCCAAAAGGTACTGTGGCGTTCCGGAGCGTGCCTTTTCCGAAAGCCCCGCCGCCACTGGCATAGTCAACATGCACGCCAATGCGCGGCGCCGTACGAGCCGCCCCGAGGCGGTAGGTCTGCGCCATAAAAACCTGAAAGGCTTCGATCCGGCGATTTTCATAGTGACCACTCTGATAATTGGCCACCCAGTCGATCGTCAGACGATCAACGTCCCCCCAAAGCCGTGCCCCGTAATACACTCTCTCTTCCCGTGCCTGTCCGGTTCCCCAGACGGCACGACGGTTACGCAGACGCCAGACAAACGGATCGAGATAAAGCTTCGATTTCCCCAGAAAGCTGTGGGGGATAACAAGTCCGGCCGTTCCGCCTGAAAACCTGATTCCGCGATCGATCACATCGTCACGGGCGCCCCCATGGCCGAGACGTGTGTAATGAAAATCGAAGAAATCGCCTCTGAGCTTTTTACCGCGCAGCCAGAAACGGGTCCCGTTCAACACAAAACGCAGCGTGTTGTTATCGCGCTGCGATGTCATGAGATTGGCGCCATCGGTGAATTCCTGACGTCCATAGCGAACTCCGGCATTCAGCGACGAGAATGGCGCATCCGCCTCAGCAAAATACTGCTGGAGAAACAGTTTATTCCGCATCGCCGCGGTCGGCACCCCGATATTCGGCCCCGATATGCCACCATGGGCGAGCTCGCCGAAGGCACGAAAATATCGGGTGATGTGCAAATCGGCCCCGCCCACAAGACGCATGATCTCCTGCCGTTGTAACGGGCCTTTCCCGAGATTGGGATTACTGGTCTGATTGAGACGCAGCCTCATCTCGCCGGAGAACGTCAGATAGATCGTCTGCCTGGCATTGAGCGGGATGAATTTGAGACGATCGAGGACGTCGCGACGCTTTTTTGCCTCGCGCATCATCGTCCAGTCCTCCGCCCAGCGAGAAAGATTATATCCGGCCGTCGTTACGCCATCACCCGCCGCCGGAGCCGGATAGGCACTGACGGCAGGCTCTGCTGGTGCACGTGTCTGGGAGAGAGGGTCAGGAGCCGGATTAAGCCTGACAGGGAGCGTGCCTGAGGCGCCAGAGGTCTCCAGTCTTTTCGACTATCGGCGACGCTCTCTGAAGGCTCGACCAAAAGGGACAGTGACGTCGCCGCCGCCCCAAGAAGCTTGAGCGAAAAACGATCCCGGCTTCCCATGATCATGACAGTCAACGCCCATTCCCTACTCTGAGAGTCGAGGAGGCACGGCTTTTTGCCCCGACAACGCCCGCGCGAGATCCTCCCGGTTAAGAACACCCTCCCATCGTGCCACCACGATGGTCGCCACCGCATTGCCGATGAAATTCGTCAGGCTTCGACACTCGCTCATAAATCGATCGACCCCCAGAATGAGGGCGATCCCGGCCTCAGGGATTGTGGGCAGGATCGACAGAGTTGCCGCCAGCGTGATGAATCCGGCCCCCGTGACCCCGGCAGCGCCTTTGGAAGACAGCATCGCCATACCGAGCAGCAGGATCTGCTGCCCGAAACTCAGATGGATATCATAGGCCTGCGCGATAAAGAGCGCCGCAAGTGTCATATAGATATTCGTGCCGTCGAGATTGAACGAGTAGCCCATCGGTACGACCAGGCCGACGATGGTTTTGGGGCATCCTGCCTGTTCCATTTTCGCCATCAGGCTCGGCAAGGCGCTCTCGGAGGAAGAAGTGCCGAGGACCAGAAGCAATTCGGCGCGGAGATAGGCAATTAGACGCAGGATCGAAAATCCGGCCAGCCGCCCGACAAGTCCGAGGATGACAACGACGAAAATAATCGCCGTCAGATAGAAGGTTACGACCAGTGTAGCGAGATCGGCAAGGCTCCCAGCGCCGTATTTGCCAACGGTGAATGCCATGGCGCCGAAAGCCCCGATGGGCGCGGCCTTCATCAGGATGCCGACGATCTTGAACGCAACCGCCGAGATCTCTTCGAGCACTTCATGGATGCGCGCACCGCGTTCACCCATCAGGCAAGGCCGACGCCCGTCAGAATGGCGACAAACAGGGCCTGAAGGATGTTGCCGGTCGTCAGAGCCGAAACGAAGGTCTCCGGGATGATGTTCAGCACGAAGTCGGTGACGCTGCTTTCATGGGCTTTGCCGATATAACCTGCCACACTCGCGCTATAATCACCTGCCTCGCTGACTTTGGCATGGATGCCTGCCCCCGGTCGGATAACATTGGCGGTGACCAGACCGACAATCAGTGCCAGGGTCGAAAAGAACAGGAAATACCCGAATGTCTTGCCTGCGACACGCGCAACTGCCCGCAGGTCACGCATTCCGGCAATGCCGGTGACGATGGTCAGAAAGATGACTGGAGGAATGATCATCTTGACGAGGCGAATGAACCATCCCCGAAGGGTCGAAGAGCCTGACCTGTCTGGGGCGCAAAATGCCCAATCAGCGACCCGACGGCGATCGCCAGAAGAACCTGAAAATAGGTATGCCGGTAAAAGGCCTTCCTCTTTTCCGGTTGAGGCGAGACCTCTGGCCCTTCTGCGAGCGGAACTGTTTTCATTTCTGGCCTCGATGTCCGGACAAGACGGAACCGCTACGTTAAATTAATTTTGCGTAATCAATAAGTCCAGGAAGAGCAAAACGCAAAACAACTTTTCCTGACGTCATCAGAAGCAGGATGACACCGAGTACGCTTCGAAAACGATCAGGTCCAAAATGCCAAAAAGCCCGGCGGTTAGCCGGGCTCTTCATGCAAGAGAAAACAGATTTTCTACATACACGACGTGCTTACTGCAGCCGGATTATCCGCAACATGCGGCCATCGCGACGCCGTCGTTGAGTTAGATGTCAGCGTGATCCGAGGCAAAAGCCGCCGCCGCGCCGAACAGACCGGGCTGAGGGTGCGTGATGATTTTAACAGGCATGTCGCCCATCATGCTCTCGAAACGTCCCTTGGCGACAAAGCGCTCGGCAAAGCCGGAATGCGGCAATTTGCCAGCCACACGCAGGCCAAGCCCGCCCGCGATGACAACGCCCTGCGCACGGTGCGCCAGCGCAAGATCGCCTGCGACAGCCCCGAGTGACAGGAAGAATCGCTCGAGCGCCGCAGCCGCCATTGAGTCTCGGCCTTCCATCGCCATTTCCCACAATGCCTTGTTATCACGCATGGTGATGGGCAGGCCCTGCATTTCGGCAATGATTTCATAAAGATTGGTCAGGCCCGGACCAGAGACAATCCGTTCGGCTGAAACGCGGCGGAACCGCCGACGCAGCGCGCGCAGAATCTTGTCCTCAAACTCGTCAAGCGGGGCAAAATCGATATGCCCGCCTTCCGTTTCGATGACAAAATACTGGTCCTTGCGACGCAACAGGCAGGCAGCGCCCAGACCCGTTCCCGGACCGACGATGGTGGTCGTACCTTCTTTGGGCAGGGGGCGATCGGGACCACAAAGATGCTCTAGATAGCGATCGTCAATCTGAGCGACCGCATGACCGACGGCACCGAAATCATTGACCAGCGTGAAATCTTCAAGATGAAGACGCTCGGCAAGCATGCCAGGCTGGATGATCCACGGGTTATTGGTCATCTTCAGCGTCTCGCCCTGTATCGGGCAGGCGATGGCAATGCCGGCATAACGCGGCAGCTCGCGATTGATCGCGCGACCGAAGGCCTCCCAGGCCAAGGCAAGGCTCGCATGATCTGCCGTGCGAAGGGTCGTCGCCTCTCCGAGCTCGACAACGCGGCCCTGATCGACTTTGGCGATCGCAAACCGCGCGTTCGTGCCTCCAATATCGACGGTGACAATATCCTGCATCACTTGCTCCACTAACCTGGGGAGATGCCCGAGCACGGATCAGCCGCAACTGATGCTCTGGCATTTCGTGATGCAGCACTCGCAGGAGAGCACGCGGACGTCAACACCTGCGATAACAAATCACACATCTTTCGCGTTCTGTTTCACTTTCGCCATGCGTAAAAGCCGATGGGCAAGGGCACGCGGCACGAGATGCGATACCAGTTTAAGCACCAGAAACACGCTCGGGAACACCAGAACGGCGCGCTTCCTGTCGACAGCGGCGGCAATCAGAGAGGCCGCTTTTGTGGGTGAGACCAGCAGAGGCCGCGCCCCATCGAGACGCTGACTCATCGCCGTGTCGATATAACCCGGCTCGACGAGCGTCACCCCCACGCCATGAGGCGCCATCGCTGCATGCAGGCAGGTCGCAAAGCGGCTCAGTCCCGCCTTGGAACTGCTATAGGCCGAAGCAAAAGGCAGATCGTGATGGGCTGCGACCGAACCGATCAGCGCAATCCGGCCTCTGCGACGCGCAGCCATGTGGGAGGCTGCTTCCGTCGCCAGCGTGACAGGCGCTGCATAATTGATCAAGGCAGCCTCCTTGACGGCGTCGACGCTCTCGGTCAGAGCGCCCTCCGGGCGGATGTCGGAGACACCCGCATTCAGAATGGCGAGATCGACAGGCCGCCCGCGTTCATCTTTGCGAAACTGGGCAATCCCCGCATCGAGATCGTTCAGAGCCAGAACCCGACACGAGACTGTCGCTCCCTTCTCTCGACAGGCCACGGCGACAGATTCAAGCCGTTCTGCATTGCGCCCCCATAGGGTGAGATGGGTGCCTTTACGCGCGTAATGTAGCGCAAGAGCACGGCCCAGACCGCCCGAGGCTCCGGTTATAAGGGTGTGATCGGGTGCAAACTCTGGCTTTGCAAACCGTTCTGAACGTGACATTCAACGCGCTTTCGTCAATTAAGTGATCATCCGGTGACGCCATGTGGTCCAGCCGGCCTATCGCCATAGAGAGTTCACCTTGCCGGACGCAGCAGATTCCCGCCAGATCGTCGCCGATGCGCTTGTCGCTGACCGGGTGGTCACCCCCCACTCCTTTACCACCGACGCAACGAGTGCATTGGACTTCACGGAGCCTCAGGCTGTGACGAACCGGGACAGGACTCCATCCAGCGCCGTGACAAGTATCCGTCCGGTGATCTCTCGCAAGGATCTCAAGACGTTCATCACGCTTCCCCGCGTTCTCTACAAGGGGCTCGACGGTTACAAGGCGCCGCTGGACATGGAGCAGAACGACCTGCTCGACCCCAAGCGCAACCCGATTTTTCGTCACGCCTCAATCCGCTATTTCATGGCGTGGCGTGACGGAATGCCCGTTGGACGCATTGCGGCGATCGTCGATGGCAAGGCTCTGGACACCTGGGACGAGAAGATCGGCTGGTTCGGTGCGATCGACGCCCTGCCTGAGCGCGGCATTCTCAAAGCGCTCTTCGACGCCGCGGAGGGTTGGCTGCGCGACCAGGGCATGCAGCGCATGCGCGGGCCTGTCACACTGGGCTATCATGGCGAGTCAGGCCTGATGGTCACCGGGCAGACCGAATCCCCGATGATCGGGACGCCTTGGCATCCTCCCGAACTTCATAGTCTGATAGAAGAGCTGGGGCTCGAAACCGGGCGCGATCTGCTCACCTTCAAGCTCGACCTGACCGACGATCTGGATGATCGTCACATCGTTCCGGGCGCGCTCAAGCCGGGCCAGGGAAAACTTGGCGAGGTCAGCGTCTCGCATCTCTCCAAAAAACAGATCACAGCTCAGGGCGAAGTGCTCAGATCGCTTTATAACGATGCCTGGGCTGGCACCTATAATTTCGTGCCATTACAATCTTATGAGATGGATGCGCTCATCGCACAGCTGAAGCTCGTCCTTCGGCCCGAGCATTACGTCCAGATCGATCATGCTGGTGAACCGGCCGCCATGGCTCTGGTCGTGCCCAATATCTACGATGTCCTTCAGGGGATCGAAGGCGCACCCTCCCCCCTCGGCTGGGCCAAACTGGGCGCCCGATTGCTCTCCCATCGCTTTGAATCGGCTCGCGTGATCCTGCTCGGCGTTTCCCATAAGGTCCGTGGCACGCTGCTCGGCGCGCTTATGCCCTCACTCGCCATCGACGAGCTGATCCGCCGTCGCGCGACCCTGCCCTACAAGAGTGTCGAGCTGGGCTGGATTCTGGATACGAACCTGCCGATGCTTAATCTGGTCAAACGTCTCGTGCCAGAGCCGAACAAGACCCATCGCATCTATGAAAAGGAGATCAGTCAGTCCTGAGCTGGCCGATCTCTATGCAGACTGACCGTCTGACCTGAATTTGTAAGGGGGGTGCTTGGCCTCACTTGCGACAGCACTTGTGCCCTCAGAAGTGCTGCCACCCTTTACGGGTAAGCGAAATCTCCTGAGCGTCCGCACCTAATACTCTGACACCCTGGCCTTCGCAGACGCGGCCGATACGCGCCACGCGGACACCACAGGCTCTGGCTGCGTTCGTGATCAGATCCGCAGCAGCATCGGGGGCTGTAAACAGAAGCTCGTAATCGTCACCGCCTGTCAGGCAGGTTTCGAACCATGCTGCGCCAGCATCCCGCGCCTGTGGGGAGAGCGGAACTGCCGCGACGTCGATCTCGACGCAAACCCTGCTTTCCCGCGCGAGATGCCCCGCATCCTGAACAAGGCCGTCTGACACATCCATCCCTGCTGTCGCGAAATCCGCGAGCGGAAAGCCGACACGTGGCTGCGGCAGACGATAACGATCGCTCAGATACCCGTCCGGGTCCGATAACTCGCCAAGCAGCGCCTGAAGCCCGAGCGCGGCGTCTCCAATCGTACCGGTGACCCAGAGCGCGTCGCCCTGACATGCGCCAGAGCGGCTGATGGCCTCACCACGCGACACTTCGCCAAGGATCGTCAGGCTCAGCACCAGCGGACCACGGGTGCCTGTCGTGTCACCGCCCAGAAGGCGCACGTCATAACGCGCCTGATCCTGCGCAAGCCCGGTGCTGAAACTCGCGAACCACTGGTCATCGAAGGCGGGAGGACGACTGATATTGAGCAGATACGCGCGCGGCACCGCCCCCATCGCCGCACAATCGGACAGACTCACGCGCAGCAATTTCCGACCGATTGTCTCTGCCGGATCGTCGGGCAGAAAATGCACGGCTTCCACAAGCGTGTCGGTCGAGAGCACGATCTGCTTGTCCGACGGCACGTCGAACAAAGCGGCGTCATTGCTCAGCCCAAGCGCCCCCTCACCGGCGAGCGGCTTGAAAAAGCGATCGATGAAATCGAACTCACCACCGCTCATTTCAGGAAGCGTCTGCTCCGGCCGTTCCCGTCTCACGCTTCTTGCCAAGCGCGTCGAGCACGCCATTCACAAGACGCGCTTCATCTCCCGAGAAAAAGCCATGGGCCACATCGAGATATTCGTTGATGACCACGCGTGCCGGAACGTCCTCTCCCAACTCCCACACGCCCGCACGGAGCAGCGCACGCAGCACAGGGTCGAGGCGCGAAAGCGGCCAGCTTTCCGGCAAGGCGCCAATCAGAGCTTCGTCGATCCGATCCTGGGCCAGGGTCGTGCCTTTGACGATCAGCCCAAAGAGCCGGAAATCAGCATCGGGCGCGTGACCCTCGTCAAAGCTTTCTTCCTGCGTTGATCCAAGACGGTGGCGCTGGAACTGGTTGATCACCGTCTCGGCGTTCTCGCCCCCCTGCTCGCACTGAAACAGCGCCTGAACGGCTGCAACGCGCGCGACGGTGCGCGAGCGCTTGGGCGGGTTCTTGGTCTGGGCTTCGTCGGTCATTTTTTGGTTCCCTTGTCTTTCTCGTGTTCACCGGGAGGAGGAAGGAGCCCTCCCTCCTCGCCAGGACGCATCGCTGTCAGGAGCTTCGAGAAAGCCTCAACTTCGCGAAAATCGCGATACACACTTGCAAAGCGCACATAAGCGACACCGTCGATGCTGTGCAATGCATCCATGGCCAATTCGCCGATGCGCGATGAAGAAATTTCAGCCTCGCCCGATGCTTCGAGCTGACGGACGAGCCCGTTCACGATGCGCTCCTGACGGTCTTCCTCGACCGGGCGCTTGCGCAGCGCGATACGGATCGAGCGCGCGAGCTTGTCACGGTCGAAGGGAACACGCCGCCCGTCCATCTTCGTCACGACCAGTTCACGCAGCTGAACACGCTCGATCGTCGTAAAACGCTGTGCACATCCGCCACAAACGCGACGCCGACGTATTGCAGCGCCATCTTCTGTCGAACGACTGTCCTTGACCTGCGTATCTTCATGGCCGCAAAACGGACAATTCATGAGAGTTTCTCCCTGATGGGCGGATGATGGCACGAACCCGGCCTGTCGGACCGGGTGCAGAAAGGAACGTATCGGTGAAAAGAGTGCAAGCTATTCTGGCATCTCTCGCAACGCTGTGCATGACGGGCGCCGCTCTGGTCCCCAATTGCGTACTCGCCCAAGCCAAAGATCATAACCTGCCCGGGCAGGAGAAAGCCAATCGCGATATCTCCATCGAAGGCTGGATCCGCCGTGCCCCGCATTATCCGGGTCTGGCGGCTGCCTATTTCACCATCGTCAACAAGGGCCATGACGCACATCTGATTTCTGGCGTGACGTCACCTGATTGTACGGCCATCGAAGCCTTTCACAGCGAGCAGGAAGTCACGAAGCACACAGCCAATCTGTTCTCTCACTTCACCATTCCGGGCGACATGACCATGGTCTTTCCGGAAGGGGGATATCATCTGATCTGCCGCAATTTCCCCGATACCGTCCAGCTCGGGCAGACCGTTCCCCTCACCTTCAAATATCTTGGTGGCAGCTCTTCAACGGTTAATTTCACTCTCAAGGAGTGAGCCATACCGGGGCGACAGCACGACCGGATGGGCACGCCCCTTTTACTTAACCGGACTGTCTAAGCTTCTTCGAGCACCGCGATCACGGCATCGCCGTAACGCTTGAGCTTCGAAGCCCCGACCCCACGGATGACCGAGAGCTCTTCGACGCTCTCGGGATTTTCCCGGGCGATTTCTGTCAAAACTGCATCATGAAAAATCACGTAGGGCGGGATTTCCTGTTCACGCGCTTCGTCACGACGCCAGCGACGCAACGCCTCAAAGCGATCACGCTCGATATCGTTGAGTGAATCGACGATCGTGGATGAAGGCGCACCACGCTGGGCGCTGACGGCAGGTTTCAACGGATCGGCCCGCAGATGCAGGGTTTCTTCCCCGCGCAGGATCGGCCGGGCTGCCTCGACATCGAGACCGAGTGCACCATGTTCACCCGTCATCTTGATGGCACCTCGAGCGATCAATTGCCGGATTACACCTCGCCACCATTGCTCGGAATGGTCCTTGCCCACACCGAAGACGGTCAGATGCTGATGGGCGTGCCGCTCGATCGCCTCGGTCAGCTTGCCGCGCAACACGGTCGTCAGATGCACGGCTCCGAAACGCTGACCGGTCCGGTAGATAGCGGACAGCACTTTCTGAGCCGCCTGCGTCCCATCGAATGTTTCAGCCGGATTGCGGCAATTATCGCAATGCCCACAAGGCGCAGAAAGCGGTTCGCCAAAACAGGCCAGAAGGGCCTGAGTGCGACACCCGACCGTCTCGGTCAGCGCGATCATGCTCTCGAGCCGGGCATGCATGACCCGTTTTTCGGTATCGGGCGCAGTGGACTGTTCGAGCCAGTGTCTGGCCCGCGCCATATCCTCACCGCCATAGAGCAGCAACGTATCGGCAGGAGCGCCATCGCGCCCGGCTCGCCCGATCTGCTGGTAATAAGCCTCCGGCGACCCGGGCATATCGAGATGCACGACGCAGCGCACATCGGTCGATCAATACCCATGCCGAACGCCACGGTAGCCACGATCACCATGGGTTCACCGCTGCGAAACCGCATGAGCGTTGCATGTTTCTCCTGCGGAGAAAGACCTGCGTGAAACGGAAGCGCGTTGAAGTCGCGATCTCTGAGACTTTTGGCCATGCGCTCGGTTCGATTGCGGCTTCCGCAATAGACAATCGCCGCATCTTCGCGATGAGGCGTCAGTGCGTCCTGCACCTGCCTGGTTTCCGACCCTTTCGGAGAGGCTGCCAGGAACAGATTTGGGCGATGGAAGCTCGATGTCAGCCGCTTGGCCTCGGGCATGCCCAGAGCCTGCAGAATATCGTCCTGCGTGCGTGAATCTGCTGTGGCCGTCAGTGCGATGCGCGGCACACCCGGGAAAATGCTGGGCAGGTCGGCGAGCGCCCGATATTCGGGTCGGAACTCATGCCCCCAGGCCGAGACGCAATGGGCCTCGTCAATGGCCAGCACCGAAACCGGATTACGCGCGAGCCAGCGCGCCGTGCCGGGCGACACGAGGCGCTCAGGCGAAATATAGAGCAGATCGATGCGACCCTCGCGCAGATCGGCCCGGATCTGATCGAGGCGTTGCGGATCGAGTTCAGAATGGAGGGCCGCTGCATTGACGCCTAGCTGGCGCAAGGCCGCCACCTGATCGTCCATCAGGGCAATGAGCGGAGAGATGACGATGCCCATGCCGGAGCGACAAAGGGCAGGCACCTGATAGCAGAGGCTCTTGCCGCCGCCAGTCGGCATGATGACGAGAACGTCCTCGCCTGCCATGACCGAGGCAATGACCTCCTCCTGCTGGCCGCGAAACGACGAAAAGCCGAAGACACGATGCAAGACCGCGTCTGGGGCTTCACTGTCAGCCAGACCTGAGGGAGATAGATCGGTTTCGGTCAAAGAACAGGATGCGTCGAGAGTACGGCCAATCAGGGTGTCGACGGATCGACTTCGATGGTGACGAGACGTGACGCAACGCTTGCGTCTTCGTTGTTCTTGGGCGGATGCGCGATCTGGCTGATCTGCGCGCCACCGACACCGGCCTTGGCGAGTGCTGCAGCAACGACCTTGGCGCGCTCGACGGAGAGCAGCTCGTCAGCGGAGAGATTGGCCCCAGCGCCAGCATGGCCGATGACTTCGACAGTGCGGGCATGGGTGTCACGCGCATCGGCAGCCGCCTTGTCGATGATCGTCTGCGCCGCCAAGGAGAGCGCAGTCGAAGCGGGTCCGAAAAACACGGGGTAGCGATCACGATCAGGGCCGTTCGAGCAGGCTGCGAGGCCCGCGAGAGCACTGATCGACAAGAGCACAGGCAGACGACGCATCATAATTTCCTTCTCGAATCGCCGTGACTTCCACGGGGCCGTAATTCTGTCACTGCCGTGTGACACAGTTTCCGTCAAGCAGACGCCCGTCCCACCTTTAGAGAGGGAGCGGATGCGCCTCCCCTTTCTCCAGTCGCCAGGCACGATCGAGCGCCTCTACCCCGGTCAGGCGATGAGCGATGAGGATAACGGTTCTTCCCTGCATCGTGCGCCCGAGGGTTTCGAGAAAGGCCCGCTCGGTTGCTGAATCGAGCCCTGTCGCCGGCTCATCCAGAACCATGATCGGTGCATCCTGCAACAGCGTGCGCGCCAAAGCGATGCGACGCCCCTGACCGCCCGAGAGCCGCGCCCCGCTCTCGCCAACCCAGCTATCGAGCCCGTCGGGCAACGCGCGCACCGTTTCCGCAATCTCTGCCTTTTCCAGCGCATCCCATAAACGTGCCTCATCGATGCCTTCCTGCCCCAGAAGCAGATTGTGGCGGATCGTATCGGCAAAAAGATGGGTCGCCTGCGAGAGCCAGCCTATGCGCGCGCGCAGACTTTCAGTGTCCAGTGTCGCGATCGGATGGCCGCCAAACTCGATATTTCCCGCTTCCGGAGCCGCAACCTTGAGCAGAAGCGCGGCAAGGCTGGATTTACCCGCTCCCGAAGCCGATCAGCGCCACGTGCTCTCCGGAACGGATGGTCATCGAAAGCCCACGAAGAACAAGCGGCTGAGTATCGTTCCAACGGAAATTCACATTGCTCAACACGATGTCGCCGCCCTCAGGCGCAGCACATCCCTGCTCCCCGCTATCCCTGTCCTGATCGGCGATATCGACCACGCGACGGGCGGCTTGCCCCACCTGTCCGACAAGCACACTGGTGCGGGCCAGAGTACCGACCGACTCAAAAATCGTCCCGGTCAGAAAGACCAGCGCGACACCGGCGAGGAAACTCACACCAAGACCGGCGACATCGGCAAGCGCCAGAAGAACGAGAGCCAGCGACGCCTGACCGCAGAGAAACGACAAGCGCCGGCACCAGCCATTGCCCTTTGCTGTGCACGCTGGGCGTCATGGAGGCGTGTTTCTTCCACCCTGATCCGTTCTGCCAGACGCGCCTCTCCGGCAAAGGCGCGCGCCTCTCGCAACCCGGTTGCGAGATCGAGCGCTGCAATGCGCAAGGACGATTCTGCGTGAAGAATGGTCCCACTCCGCCGTGCCGCCTGTCGGGCGGAGACATAGGGAACGACGCAGGCAGCCAAGATGAAGAGCGCGGCCAGGCCGAGCCCAAGACGCCAGTTTTCGCGGCCAGCCACGAAAACAAGAACCGGCAGACTAACGACGATCCCCAGAACAGGCATGGCGATACGGAGATAGAGATTATCCAGAAGCTCGATATCGCCGACGAGCCGGTTCATCAGATCGCCCGCCCGCCTGAAGCCGAGGCCTGCCGCCGCCCCCCGCGCCAGATGGCTGAAAAACCAGACACGCAGAGCCGCCAGCGCCCGAAACATCGCATCATGAGCATAGAGACGCTCAGTGTAGCGCAGGATAATTCGCGCCCCGCCGAAGAAACGCAGTAGCCCGTAGGCAAGAGTCGTCCCGACAGCGAGGGCGGAGACCCCGAGCCCCGCGTTCCACATCAGGGCCAGGCCGCTTAGAAGCGCGAGCGCCGATAACAGAAGGCCAAAACCGAGCCTGCGGTAAAACGGACGCCAGACCTCAAGAATGCGCCGCAGCGCGTCCAGGCTACTCCTTGCGTCTGACGGGCTCTTGCCGTTTTGCGAGGGTGTGACACTCGTCCGAGGTGACGTGGTCATGACTGCGCCTCCTCCTGCCTATCCTGAGTTGGGCTGGTGCTCTGTTGGCTCAGAGGCAGTGTTCTGGTTCCGAATGCTTTCATCGCCGATGAATGCGCGCTCAGGATCACCGTTCGTCCTTCAACAAGAGGCCGCAGGGCATCGATAATCTCAGCCTCAGTCTGAGGATCGAGATGGGCGGTCGGCTCATCGAGCAGCAGAAGGGGCGCATCCTTGAGATAGGCGCGAGCAATGGCAACCCGCTGAGCCTGCCCTCCAGAGAGACCGAACCCACCTTCACCGATTTCCGTCTCGATCCCGTTGGGGAGATCTTTCAGAAAGCTATCGATCGCCGCCGCCTTCAACGCGTTCTGGAGCTTGGCTTCATCAGCATCCGGCTTTGCAAAAAGCACGTTGTCGCGCAGCGTGCCCGCAAAAAGGACAGGTTTTTGTCCGATCCAGGCGAGATGGTGAGCAATATCGCGCCCTCTCATCCCGGCGATATCGCGACCATTAAACGTGATCTTCCCGGCAACCGGTTTGATGAAACCCAAAAGCAATTCGATCAGGGTGGACTTCCCTGCTCCTGACGGGCCGTCCAGAACCAGAACCTCGTTCGGCCCGACAGAGACCGTAAGTTCCTTAAAGACATAGGGTGCCGCGTCATTCCAGCAGTAGGAGACATTTTCCATCGTGACCGTCACAGACCCGATCGGTGCTGTCGGGAGTGATGTCGTTTCGGTCTCCGGGAGAAAGGCGCCGTTCTGGATGCCATCCATCGCCTCAGCGGCTCCGGCTGCGTGGGCGCGATCCTGATAGGCCAGAGCCAGTCCTCTGAAAGGCGCGAAGAATTCGGGCACCAGGAAAAGCGCGAAAAGCGTCTCGGTGAAATGCGGTGCCGGGCGGATGCTTGGAAGAGAGAACGCGTCGAGGTGAACGAAGTGCCCTTGCGTCAGGACAATCAGGATGATTGCAACGACGGTCGCGATGTCGATCGCCGCTGACGAGAGAAAGGCGATGCGCAGGATCTTCATGGTGCGCCCGCGCAAATCATCCGCTGAGCGGGAGAGCGCTTCAGCTTCGCGCTCCGTTGCGTTTGACAGCACAATGGTCGCAATTCCCCTGATCCGGTCCAGGAACCGCGCCTGAAGGCGTACCATCGCGAGAAACTGGTTACGTGACGCGAGAGCGGCACCGATGCCGAACACTGCCTGAGCGACTGGGATCAGCACACCGCAAAGAGCCAGAATCAGGGCGGCGTGGGGCGCCACGACGAACACCGCGATCAACACGAAAAACGGAAAGACCATCCACGTCATCGATGCAGGCAGCCATCGGGCGAAATAGCCGTCGAGCACCTCAATACGGTCGACTAGAAGCGCGGCGATTTCTGCCGAATGCTGACGGCGCAAAAGAGCGGGCCCGATGTCGATTACCGAGCCTAGAACAGAGCGACGCAGCCGCTCACGGGCCATCATTCCAGCGCGGGAAGCCAATAATTCCTGTGCATAAAGACAAACAGCGCGGCAGAGGGACAATCCGACAAACGCCGCGATCGTTCCGCTTACCTGCGCTCCACGCGTTTGCAACAACGCGCCGATCACGGAGGCCAGGCACCAGGCCTGACCAATGCCGAGAAAGGTGTTGAGACCTCCCACGGCGACGATCGGCAGGGCTGCACGCCTGGCCGGTCCGGATTGCTGCCGGACCCAGGCCCGCACCAGTTTTTTGTCTACACCGCTCATGATCGGGGGATATAGGTAATCCGCAAAGCAAACGGTAGAGTTCTGACGTGGAGATTGCAGAAGATTAAGCATGCCTGCCCTGCCCCCGTCATACCCTGCCCCAATGTCAGCGTCCTCGATCTCCGGAAAAAACAAAACCCCGCCGCGATGCGGCAGTTCCATCGATTTCTCACCCCGGCGCCCCGAGGGACTCAGGGACGTGAGAAAAATTTTTACTGGCCCGAAGAAGCCGGCATGCTCGAGGCAGGCATCTTCATCGAAGGGTCCATCGGCATAGGTGCAGGGGCCGGTGCCGTTGCGCTGGCAGCAGGAGCCGCTACAGGCGCCGTTGCCGGAACCGGGGTCTGAGCCTGCTGAAGGTACGGGCATTGAGATCATCGGTCGCGCTTGCGCTCTTCTCAGCCTTCTTATGGGCTTCGGTCTTAGCAGCATGACCCTTGTGATGGGTGTGCGTGTGCTTGGCGAAGGCGGGGGTTGCAACAGCGAAGGTGGCAGCCATCAGGGTGGCGCCCAGTGCGGAAAACTTCATGTCTCTTCCTTCCAATACTCTCGGATCCAAAAGGTCTTCAGCGGAGCACATCAGTCCGCAGGAGAGCTCTCGACTGCGACAGAACGTAACGGAAGCTGCTCGGTTGCGGTGCTTTTTTCAAACCTACGCGTATTTAATTTTTGATCACTGCGCCCGGCTGCGTGGAAACGCCGTAGATATCGCGCGCACGCTTGATGAAGGCCGAAACCATCAATCTCACCCCTTCATTGAAAACGACCCCGATCGCATTTTGCAAAAGCCGCGACCGGAATTCAAAATCGACGAAGAAATCGACGAGGCAGCCACGCGGGTCAGGCGAGAAGGTCCAGACATTATTGAGATAACGAAAAGGACCCTTCTCGTAGCGGACACGAATGCGATCTGGCTTTTCCAGCGAGACGCGGCTGGTGAAGGTCTCACGGAATGGCCCAAATCCGACTGTCAGGTCAGCAACCAGTTCCTGCTCGGTCCGACTTTTGACAACAGCCTTCACGCACCACGGAAGAAACTGCGGATAGCCCCCACGTCGGCCACGAGATCGAAAAGCTGTTCAGGACTGTAGGCGATCAGCCGCTGCTCGGCGTGGGTGGGCATTTACTGTCTCTCCGACGGAAGCAGATCCTGCTTCAGCTTGTTTTGCCTGGCCTCTCTGAGTGCAGCAAAGTCAGAGTCGGCATGATAGGAAGAGCGTGTCAGCGGGCTTGAACTGACCTGAAGGAAGCCCTTGGCACGAGCAAGTCGCGCATATTCCTCGAATTCGTCCGGCGTGACGAATTTAGCGACCCCTGCGTGTTTCGGGGTCGGCTGGAGATATTGCCCCATGGTGATGAAATCGACATCGGCGATACGGAAATCATCCATCACCTGAGCCACTTCCATTTTCTCCTCACCCAGGCCGAGCATCAGCCCGGATTTCGTGAAAATGGATGCGTCGTAAGCCTTGACGTCGTCTAACAGACGCACTGACTGAAAATAGCGCGCGCCGGGACGAATGGTCGGATAGAGTCGCGGAACAGTCTCGATATTGTGGTTAAACACATCGGGCCTGGCCTTGACCACGACTTCGAGCGCGCCCGGCTTGCGCAGAAAATCAGGCGTCAGAATCTCGATCGTTGTTGCCGGTGAAGCTTCGCGTATTCGCGCAATCGTCTGTGCGAAATGCAACGCACCACCATCGGCAAGATCGTCTCGATCGACCGAGGTGATCACCACATGACGCAAGCCGAGCTTGGCAACAGCCTCTGCAACACGTTGGGGCTCATCCGTATCGAGCGCTTTCGGCATGCCCGTGGTGACATTGCAAAAGGAGCATGCCCGGGTGCAGATCTCGCCCATGATCATCATGGTGGCGTGGCGCTGGGACCAGCACTCACCGATATTCGGACACGCAGCCTCTTCACAGACCGTCACCAGCCTGTTGTCACGCATCAGCTTGCGCGTCTCCTGATAGACCGGACTATTCGGCGCCTTGACCCTGATCCAGTCGGGTTTGCGCTGGATCGGGTTGTCGGGCCGATTGGCCTTTTCAGGATGACGGAGCGAGCCCGTCTTTCGATGGTCGATGGTGATTCGCTGCATGGTCGTCACTAGAAGTGGAGCGCCTCACCCCATGCGGCAAGTACCGACTCATGCATCGTCTCGGAGATGGTCGGATGCGGGAACACGGTTTCCTTAAGTTCAGCCTCGGTCAACTCGGATGTCCGTGCGATGACGTAACCCTGAATCATCTCCGTCACTTCAGCACCGATCATGTGGGCACCGAGTAATTCGCCGGTTTCCGCGTCGAAAATGGTTTTGGTCAGCCCGTCAGGCTCACCCATTGCCAGTGCCTTGCCATTGGCCATGAATGGGAAGCGGCCGATCTTGAGCTTGCGCCCTGCCGCCTTGGCCTTCTCCTCCGTCAGACCGACGGACGCGACCTGCGGACGACTATAGGTGCACCCCGGAATATTGAGCGGGTGGAGCGGTTCAGGATCGTGACCTGCAATTTTCTCAACGCAGATCACACCCTCATGACTCGCCTTATGAGCCAGCCAGGGCGCGCCGGCGACGTCACCGATAGCCCAGAGACCAGGCTCGCCGGTACGACAGAACTCATCGACAATGATATGGGTTTTCTCGACTTTGACCTTGGTCTGTTCCAGACCCAGATCCTCGACATTGCCTACAATCCCGACAGCCAGAATCACCTTCTCCACGACAAGATCGGTCGTACCCGAAGCGGTTGTGATCTGCGTCGATACCGTGCCGTTCTTCTTGTTCAGCGGTCCGACCTTGGCACCTGTCAGCACCTTGATCCCCTGCTTTTCAAACGCCTTCTGCGCCATGGCGCTGATTTCGGCATCCTCGGCAATCATGATGCGATCGGCCACTTCGGCAATGGTCACTTCCGCGCCCATATTGCGATAGAAAGAGGCAAATTCCACACCAATGGCACCGGAGCCAATCACAAGCAGACGCTTCGGGAGTTCCTTGGGCACCATTGCTTCCCGATAGGTCCAGACCAGATCACCGTCCGGCTCGAGCCCCGGAAAATGACGTGCCCGAGCGCCCGTTGCCAGAATGACATCGGGTGCACCGATACGCGTTACTTCGGCGCCATCCTTACTGACAGAAACGATATGGGCCTTGCCGTCACGACCGGCCAGTTTGGCACGGCCGTCGAACACCTTGACCTTGGCCTTTTTCAGAAGGCCAGACACGCCACGCGACAACTGGCGAGAGACACCGCGCGAACGGGCTACGACCTTTTCGAGATCGAAGCTCACCTTTTCGGCGCTGAAACCGAACTCGGCCAGATTATGCAGCTGATGATTCAGTTCAGACGCGCGCAGCAATGCCTTGGTCGGAATACAGCCCCAGTTGAGGCAGATTCCGCCCAGATGGGTGCTTTCGACAACGGCGACATTCTTGCCGAGCTGTGCGGCGCGCAGGGCGGCGACATACCCGCCCGGACCGCCGCCAACGACGATCAGATCGAATTTGTCCATTGCTCAGATCACCAGACGATAAGGGTTTTGAACGATATCACGCAGGGCGTTCAGCCATTTGGCGCCCAGAGCACCATCGACGGCACGATGATCGACCGAGAGCGTTGCAGTCATGACCGTGGCAACGGCCAGCTCACCCCCGCGCACAACGGCACGTTTTTCACCTGCCGCAATGGCCAGGATACCGGCCTGCGGCGGGTTGATGATTGCCGAGAACTCGCGCACGCCGAACATGCCCATATTCGAGATTGAGAACGTTCCACCCTGAAACTCTTCGGGCTTGAGCTTGCCATCGCGGGCACGCTTGGCGAGATCGCGGGCCTCGGCACTGATTTCGCGAAGAGACTTGCGATCTGCCTGACGAATGATGGGCGTGATCAGACCGTCAGGGATCGATACCGCCATCGAGATATCGATATCAGGGAAATGAAGCGTTTCGGCTTCGGTAAACTGCACGTTCAGGCCCGGGCAGCTGCGCAGGGCAAGGGCGACAGCCTTGATCATCAGATCGTTGACCGAGATCTTGAACTGCCCTTCCCCCTCGCTTGGCGAGGCGGCATTCAGTTGGGCGCGCAAGGCCAGCAGAGCATCGAGCTCGATATCCACTGAGACATAAAAATGCGGAACGTTCTGCTTGGACTCGCTCAGACGGCGCGCGATCACCTTGCGCATGGACGAGTTGGCGACGCGTTTTGCTTCGGCCGGTGCAGTGCTTGCTGGCTCTGCCGCAACGGGCGCCGCCTTCTGGGCACCATCGACATCGCGACGCAGAATACGGCCGTTCGGGCCGGTGCCTTTCACAGACGCCAGATCGAGCCCCTTCTGCGCGGCGATACGACGCGCGAGAGGAGAGACGAAAAGTCGCTTTCCTGCCGATGATGAGTCCGCAGACCGGGACGGCTGTGCTGACGTCGCAGGCTGCACAGAGGTCGGAGCTTTTGCGGGCTCCGACTGGCTGGCCGTCTGCGGTGCGGGCGCAGCTGCCTTGGCAGGAGGCGTGTCGCTCAGCTCAGGGAGCGCCTCGCCTTCTTCGACCAGAATGGCAATCGGGGAGTTCACTTTGACTCCTTCGGTCCCTTCCGGGACGACGATCCGTCCCAGAATTCCCTCATCGACAGCTTCGACTTCCATCGTCGCCTTGTCGGTCTCGATCTCAGCAATCAGATCGCCTGATCTGACCTTGTCGCCTTCTTTCTTCAGCCAACGCGACACGGTACCTTCGGTCATCGTCGGAGAGAGCGCGGGCATCAGGATATTGGTAGCCATGGTCGCAGCCCCTCAGAACAGTTTGCGAACCGCGTCCACTACCCAGTCAGGCTGCGGAAGCGCATGTTTTTCGAGATTGGCGGCATAAGGCAGCGGAATATCGAGACCGCTGACACGAACAGGCGGTGCATCGAGATAATCGAACGCCTCTTCACAGGCGATGGTGCAGATCTCGGCGCCGATGCCGGCCACAGGCCAGCCCTCTTCAACCGAGACGATGCGGCTCGTCTTCTTCACGCTGTTGATGATCGTTTCCGTGTCCAGCGGACGGAGCGTGCGCAGATTGATGACTTCCGCATCGATCCCCTGCTCCGCCAGCTTCTCAGCGGCTTCGAGTGCCACACCGACCATGATGGAGAAGGCCACGAGCGTGACATCCTTGCCTTCACGTTCGATCTTCGCCTTGCCGATCGGCAGGATGAAGTCTTCATCGACCGGGCATGGGAATTTCTGGCCGTAAAGGATCTCGTTTTCGAGCACGATGACCGGGTTCGGGTCACGAATGGCTGCGCGCAGCAGGCCCTTGGCGTCTTCAGACGACCACGGAGCCACAACTTTCAGACCCGGAATATGAGCATACCAGCTGGCATAGCACTGCGAATGCTGGGCACCGACGCGGGCGGCAGCTCCGTTCGGCCCGCGGAACACGATCGGACAACCCATCTGGCCACCAGACATGTAAAGCGTCTTGGCCGCCGAATTGATGATGTGATCGATCGCCTGCATCGCGAAATTCATGGTCATGAACTCGACGATCGGCTTGAGGCCTGTAAGGGCAGCACCGACAGCCATACCGGCGAAGCCATGCTCCGTGATCGGCGTATCGATGATCCGTCGTTCCCCGAACTCGTCGAGCAGACCCTGACTGACCTTGTAAGCGCCCTGATACTGGGCAACTTCCTCACCCAGCAGGAACACGTCGTCATCGCGACGCAGTTCGGCGGCCATGGCATCACGCAGCGCCTCGCGCACGGTGATAACGGACGTCTCTCCCCATTCCTTGTCTGGCGTTGCCACCAGATCTTTCGGCTTCTGGGGCGCCTTTTCCTCGACCGCGAGCTGCGCTGGTTCTGTCTGGGCAGCTGCCGGACCATTTTCAAGCGCGGAGATGTCTTCACCCTCTTCTGCGATGATCGCAATCTGGGTGTTCACAGCCACGTTTTCCGAGCCTTCCGGCACCAGAATCTTGGCGAGGATACCGCTATCGACGGCTTCGACTTCCATCGTTGCCTTGTCGGTCTCGATTTCTGCAATCACGTCGCCAGAGTTGATCTTGTCACCTTGCTTGCGCGTCCATTTGGTCAGCGTGCCTTCGGTCATGGTAGGCGAAAGCGCCGGCATAAGAACAGGAGCGGCCATAGCTTACGCCTCCACCAGAATATCGGTCCAAAGTTCAGAAAGATCGGGCTCGGGGCTGTTCTGGGCGAACTCGGCAGCGTCGTTGACGATCTGCTTTACCTCGACATCGATCTCCTTGAACGCTTCATCGCTCGTCCCCTTTTCGGAGAGAAGCTTGTGCAGCGCCTCGATCGGGTCACGCGTACGGCGCATTTCCTCGACTTCCGAACGGTCGCGATAACGCGCCGGGTCGGACATCGAGTGACCACGATAGCGATAGGTTTCCATCTCGAGCAGAAACGGTCCCTTGCCTGCGCGGCAATGAGCCACAGCCTTCTGCGCGGCCTCATGAACGGCAAAGAGATCCATCCCGTCGACCTTGAGGCCCGGAATTTTCCAGGGGGCGCCAATCTGCGAGAGATCATGGGCCGCAGCGCTGGAGCGCTCGACACTTGTGCCCATGCCGTAGCGGTTGTTCTCGATCACATAGATGCAGGGCAGCTTGTTCAGGGCGGCGAGATTGAAGCTCTCATAAACCTGCCCCTGCTGAGCTGCGCCTTCGCCGAAATAGGCGACGCCAACCTCGTCGGTCCCACGATATTTATTGGCGAAGGCAAGGCCCGTACCAATGGCGACCTGCGCGCCGACGATACCATGACCGCCGTAGAAGTTTTTCTCCCGCGAAAACATGTGCATCGAGCCGCCCTTGCCGTGCGAATAACCGTCCTTGCGTCCGGTCAGCTCGGCCATCACGCCGCCCGGGCTCATGCCCATCATCAGCATATGTGCATGATCGCGATAGGAGGTAACGATCTTGTCGCCCGGCTTCATCGCCAGCGACATGCCGACGATCACAGCTTCCTGCCCGATATAGAGATGGCAGAAGCCACCGATCAGACCCATGCCGTAGAGCTGTCCGGCCTTTTCCTCGAAACGACGCAGCAAAAGCATATCGCGATATGCCGTGCGAACGGTCTCCAGAGGCAGGGTCGGTCCGTTATGATCCGCGAGCGGCTGGGCCGCCCCTTTATGGGCTTTGCCGGACATGCTGAATATCTCCTGAGCCAGACAGTTGCGACACGCGCTTTTCAGGGACCGGTATTTATCAGTCCCGCCGCGCAAGTCCACAACCCAAGCGATGAATAAGTGTGTTAGAGCGTCCCGAGGAGACGGCGGGCCGCATGGCCCGGATCGTCTTCCCGCAAGAGACTCTCACCGACGAGGATGCCACTGGCACCGACTTCGCCAACCCGTTTCACATCTTCGAGCGTGCGAATTCCGCTCTCCGAAACCAGAATACGGTCGGGCGGAACCAGAGGGGCGAGTCTGACCGTTGTGTCCAGATCGATCGTCAGGCTTCGCAGGTTGCGGTTATTGATCCCGATCAGCGAGGTGTTGAGTGCAAGCGCCCGGTTGAGCTCTGCCTCGTCATGCACCTCAACCAGAACATCGAGGTCGAGACCACGCGCCAGCGCGATCAGATCCGAGGCCTCCGCATCGCTCAGGGCAGACAGAATAAGCAGAATGCAATCTGCACCGATCAATCGACTTTCGTGAACCTGCCACGGCTCGAGGATGAAATCCTTGCGCAGGATCGGCAGCGGGCAGGCTTCCTTGACCGCCTTCAGATCCTCGATCGACCCGTGGAAGCATGAGCCTTCCGTCAGGATCGACAGGCAGATGGCGCCAGCTTCCTCATAGGATTTGGCAATCGCCACCGGATCGTAATCCGGACGGAGAATACCGGCCGAGGGGGATGCCTTTTTAATCTCTGCGATGAGGCCGACACGCTGATCGGCGGCCATCTGCTTGAGAGCCTGCCCGAACCCGCGCGTCGGCACGTTCACCTCACGAGCACGCGCGGTGATCTCCTTAAGCGGCATCAGCAGAGCGCGCTGTTCCACATCGATACGGGTGCGAGCACAGATCCGTGCCAGCACGTCCGGCATGTCACGCCCCGACAGAGGAAGAGACGTCTCCTCCTGCACGATCGTGCCGGGCACCTGCACATCGGGAAACCCCTCAGGCGTGTCGTGAGTCGGACTGGACGAGTGATCTGTCATGAAAGTCCTGATGTCTGGATCAATGTGGAAGAGTGAGCCGTTTCGGCCAGTCGATTGACGCCCTGCTGAGCGCGAACAAGGGCCGAGAGCGCGAGGCCGTTATCGATTACCTCAGCCGCTCTCTCGATATTTCTCTGAAGAAGAATGGGCATGATCGCGCCATTTTCAAGAATGCCTGAGCGCCCGCTCACATGCAGGGCAACCGCCGCATTGAGCAGAACCGTCTCACGGTAAGCGCCGCCCTGGCCGGAAAGCAGGTCGGACAGCTGCGCCGCATTATGGGAGGAATTACCGCCCGCAATGGCTGAAATGGGTCGACGCTGCAGACCTGCCATTTCAGGAGTCAGAACGAGCTCGAGGAACCGCCCGTCATCCCAGGCACGGATATGGGACACACCGGCGAGCGTGATTTCATCGCTTCCGCCGAGATCCGTCTCGCCATGCACCGCCCAGACGCGCTCGCTACCGAGCGAGGCCAGCGTCTCGACGACCGGGCGCAGCCACCGTGCGTCGTAAAGACCCACCATCTGGCGTCGGACCTGTGCCGGGTTACAGAGCGGACCGATAAGATTGAAAAGCGTTCGAAATCCCAGCGACGTACGAACCGGAGCCGCAAAGCGCATGGCCGGATGATGCAAGGGCGCCGCAAGAAACGCCAGATTGTCTTCGGTCAGACGTCGGGCCTGCTCATCAAGATCGTCACAAGGGGCGATGCCGAGCGCCATCAGCGTGTCCGTTGCCCCGGACCGGGATGAGAGAGCACGATTGCCATGCTTGGCAACAGGCACGTCCAGACCTGCCAGCACAAAGGCAACAGCTGTCGAGACATTCAATGTCCCGAGACCATCGCCCCCGGTACCGCAGACGTCCATCGCGTCAGCCGGCGCAAAGGGCAGTGTGGTCATGCAGGCCCGAACGGCGCGCACGGCACCGGTCAGCTCGTCAACCGTCTCGCCACGTACTCTCAATGCCATCAGGATGGCAGCGAGTTGCTCGGACGGAACCTGCCCCTGCATTACGAGGGTAAAAAGTGCCTCTGTCTCACTGTCAGACAGAACATGGCCTTCCGCCAGCTGACGAAGCGCCTTCGTCAAACGGCCCGTATGCGTGTCCATTCAGGCAACTTGCGTTTTCTGGCGCGCATCGCGTGCAATGCTGAGGAAATTGGCCAACATACGCTGGCCATCGGCGGAAGCGATGCTCTCGGGATGAAACTGCACCCCGTGTACCGGCAGCGTTCGATGATGGACGCCCATCACAACCCCGTCACTCGAGCGCGCATTGACAATCAGGGAGTCCGGAATCGTCTTAGGGGCGAGAGTCAGACTATGATAACGCGTCGCCTGTGACGGACTCGAAAGCCCGTGGAAAACACCCGTGCCATCATGCTCGATCGCATCGACCTTGCCATGCATCGGCTTCGGCGCGCGCACGACGCTCGCACCGAAAACCTGACCGATCGCCTGATGCCCAAGGCAGACGCCCAGCACAGGAATGCGCGGTGCGGCTGCCTCGATCAGCGCACAGCAGATCCCGGCTTCGTTGGGTGAGCAGGGCCCCGGGGAAATCACAATGGCTTCCGGATTGAGGTCAAGCGCCGCCTGCACGCTCAGCGCATCGTTACGCCAGACGTCACAGCTTTCACCCAGCGCCCCGAAATGATGGACGAGATTGAAGGTAAAACTGTCGTAGTTGTCGATCAGCAATATCATGGCACTAAGATGGCGCTGTCTCTGATGAACGTCAAATTCGATTACACTCCGCCACAGTCACTGGCCTGCTGCACGGCGAGTTCGGCGGCACGGAAAATGGCGCGCGATTTGTGCCGCGTCTCCATCTCCTCACTGACAGGGTCACTGTCAGCCACAACGCCACATCCAGCCTGCACATACATACGGTCCTTGTGCAGGATCGCCATACGCAGCCCGATGCAGGTATCCATATCGCCATCGGCGCCAATGTAACCTATGCAGCCGGAATATGGGCCGCGACGGGTCACTTCCAGCTCATCGATGATTTCCATCGCCCGAATTTTCGGCGCGCCTGTCAGCGTTCCTGCCGGAAAGGCAGCGGACAGAGCATCCAAAGCATCGTACTGCGGCTGAATGAGCCCCTGCACTGTCGAAGAGATATGCATCACGTGGCTGTAACGCTCGACCACGAAGGAAGCGGGCACAGTCACGGATCCTGTCTGGGCAACGCGCCCGACATCGTTGCGACCGAGATCGATCAGCATCAGATGCTCGGCACGCTCCTTCTGATCGGCCAGCAGCTCGGCCTCAAGGCGTTCATCCTCATCACGATCCGCGCCTCTCGGACGAGTGCCTGCAAGAGGTCGCACGGTCACCGCGCCATCGCGCAGTCGGACAAGAATTTCGGGGGACGATCCAACCAGCGAGAACCCGTCCATTTCGACCAGAAACAAGAACGGGGCAGGATTGACACGGCGCAAGGAGCGATAAAGCGCCAGAGGCGGCAGCGGGAACGCGGTCTCGAAACGCTGACTTGGGACGATCTGAAAGGCGTCGCCCGCAGCGATATAATCCTGCGCCTTCCTGACCCGATCCATGAAGGCATCCGGGGTGAACGTCGAAACAGGGGCAGCAAGCTGCGTCCCTTGCGGCAGCGACGCGGGCAGCTCGAGAGGTGCAGAGACAAGCGCTTTGCGAGCGCGCTCCAGCAGCAGCTGAGCAGCTTCTTCCGTCATACCGTTTTCGCGTACAGGCACAGCTAGATAGAGCTCGTCTCTGACCGAGTCGAATACGGCAAACAGGCTTGGACGCATCATGACGCCATCGGGGAGATGCAGATCATCCGGCGGCGCGTCTGGCAGGACCTCCATCTGGCGGACCATGTCATAACCGAGATAGCCGAAGACACCACCGATCATCGTCGGCAGCCCCTCGGGCAGCGCGGCCCGACTTGTCTCGATCAGAGCCCGCAGCGAGTGCAGAGGCTTCTCGGCGACTTCCTCGAACTGTGAACCAGACTCAAAAGGCGCATGATTGATCGAGGCCACACCGTGAGCGCAGCGCCATACCAGATCAGGCAAAAGGGCGATGACGGAATAACGCCCCCGTGTCGCGCCCCCCTCGACACTCTCGAAGAGGAGACGATAGGGGCGACCCTTCTCATGCTCGGGAACGAGAGAAGAAAGCTTCATGAAGGCTGAAACCGGCGTCAGAAGGTCGGCGGCCTCGATGCTGTAGACGAAGCGTGTCGTCATGGCTGCCCTGCCGCCGCATTCAGAACCTGCTGCAGGACAGGCATGTTCGGAACAGGCTTGATCTGGTTTTCGAGACTATGAACGAAGACCGTCGGCACGTCGGACTGAACCGTCTCCTGCAGCTGGTTCTGCATCGAGGCACGAAGCGCCTTCGTGCTTTTGGCAGACGCAGCCTGTGTGCCGGTCACCGTAAAGACATAGAGCGTATCGCCGACAGCAAGCATTCCGGTCTTGCCGGGAGCTGTCGCAAACACCGCGGACAGAAGAGCCGCAGGCAGACCCGCATTCTGCATTCTGGAGAGAGGCAGATCTTTCTGCATTGCAGCTGCGTCAGTCGTGCCCGCGACAGCCTTCTCGAGTCCGCCTGAACGACGCGCCGCCAGCATGATCGTGGTCGCACGTTCATCAGCCATGTGAAGCTGCTGCGCCTTGAGCCAGTCATGGCCAACCTGTTCGCGCACGACCTCGTAAGGCTTCACATGACCGGGCTCGATCTGATCGACGACCACGGCAAAGGCACTTCCCTGCGGCCCGTTCACCAGAGAGGCTTGTCGCCCTTCTTCTGTTCGAACACACGCGCGATGATGGCCTTGCGTGTGGCCTCATCGCCCGGCAGGGGCGCCATTTCGCCGTCCTTGGTCAGGCCCTGCTCATCGAGCGATCCCTGAGCCGGCACAGCGCCCAGATCGGTCGGGATTTGCTCAAGGTCAGCACTGCCGGCAATCGCATCCTGAAGGCTGGCGAAACGCTGCGCAAAGAGTTGCGGCGCTTGCGACCGGGCGATTTCGTCACGAATCTCGGCTTTGGCGTGCTCGAAATCGGTCTTATGCGGGGCGGCAATGGCCGCCACCCTGAAGACGATCCAGCCCGTCGGGCTCTCAATTGGCCCCTGCACCGCGTTCTCCGGAGCCGAGAAAGCTGCCTTAGCCAGCTCCGGGCTGGGAATATCAGCTTGTCGGGCATGGGGGAACGAAACAGAGGCCGCCGAGGGGTCTGCTTTCTGGATGCTGGCCCAATCGGAATTGGCTTTCCAGGCCGTGACAATCGCCTCAGCCGCAACGCGGTTCGGGAGAGTCAGAACTTCGATATCGCGCGTTTCCGGGACATTATATTTAGCATTCTCGAACTCATAGTAGCGCTTGAGCTGCTCATCCGGCACGGTCAGGCTGTGCGCAACACTGTCAACCGACAGCAGAATGATCTTCGCATGGCGATACTCGGCCGAACGGTACTGCGAGGAATGATTGTCGTAATAGCGGCGCAACTGGGCTTCTTCAGCCGCGGCCGGGACGGCCATGCTGCCACTGTCGAGACGCAGCAGATCAGTTTTGTACTGACGCGTATTGAAAGCCAGCAGCTGATCGAGAACGGAATTTGGCACGACCATCGTTTTTCCAAGTCCGTCGAGCAGGCCGCGAGCGCCGATATCGTCTCGCACCGATTCAAGCAGGGTGCGTTCCTGAAGGCCGAGTTTTTTCAGCCGTTCGTCGAAGAGCTTGCGGTCGAAGCGTCCATCCGTTCCCTGAAAAGCGCGATAGCTGAAGACTTCCTTGCGAACCAGAGCATCCGGAACCTTCATTCCGTTGCGATCAGCAAGAGCCAGCGCTTCGTTCTGGGCCAGAAGACTTTGCAGAACACCCTGCGCAACTTCGCGACGCACATTGGGGGGCAGCTGGGACGGATCACTCACGCCCATCTGCTGCGCAGCGGCAGGGAAACGATTGCGAATGCCACGATCGAGGTCAGAAGCCGTGATCCGACGTGAGCCGATGGTGACGACCGTGTCGGCCTGCGAGCCATTATAGCTCCCGACCACGTCACCGACGCCCCACCCCACAAAAGCGAGAAAAATGAGGAGAGCGATGAGACGCCCGATCCAGGAATCGACAACAAGATGCCGCAAAGTCGAAATCATACGCGCTACAGATCCGCAATTCGCCAAGGATTGAAGCGCAGGACCATACTGCCAGACACTCTCCTTGACCAGACGGCGCCCAAAACGCCCCGCCTTGTGTGAGGCTGTGTCACATCAGATGTGACACAGCTGACAAGAAGATGATGTATTTTGTTGAGAAATGGTCTGTTCCGGTCCCGAAGACCTGCGCTAAGCAGGCTGATCGCCCGGGATGGAGAGAGCACGATGCGCCAGATGATCATAGGCAACTGGAAAATGCATGGGCTGCACGAACAAGGGAATGATCTTGCCACCGGGATTGCCGGCGCAATTGCCCCGATTGTGGCTGAACGCGAGATTATAATCGCCCCGCCCTTCACGCTCATCGGCGCTTTGGCATCTCTTTTGCGCGCTCACGACATCGGCCTGGGTGCTCAGGATTGTCATGCAGAGTCCGAGGGGGCCTTCACGGGCGATATTGCCGCACCCATGCTTGCGGATCTTGGGGTAACCCATGTCATCCTGGGGCATTCCGAACGACGCGAACATCACCATGAGACAAATGAGCTCGTGAGACGCAAAGTTCGCGCTGCTTGCGAGCACGGACTATGCCCGGTCGTCTGCGTGGGCGAAACCGCGCAGCAACAGGAAGACGGTGTGGCGGAGACGTGGCTGACCGAGCAGATCACCGAGTGCCTCCCCCCCGACTTCAACGGTGTCGTTGCGTATGAGCCGATCTGGGCGATCGGCACAGGCAAGGCCGCCACGCGCGAAGACATTCAGTCGCGCCTCTCCTTCCTGCATGAGGTTCTGCACCGCCATCTGGAAACGGATGACAAATCGACCGGGTCCTGTATGGCGGCTCAGTCAAGCCCGAAGATGCCGCGTCCATCCTCGCTGTTCCCGGTGTGGGGGGCGTGCTCGTCGGCGGGGCCAGCTTGTCTGCCGGATCGTTTCTCGGCATCGCAAAGGCTGGTCTTTCGCTGACTTCCTGACGGCATTTTTATCGTGATTACCTGAAAGCCGGACATGACCACGCTGCTGCTCGTTCTCAACTTCTTCGTGACCATAGCCCTGATCGGCGTCATTCTCATTCAGCGCAGTGAAGGTGGTGGCCTCGGCATCGGAAGCAGCCAGGGCATGGGGTCCTTCATGACCGGGCGCGGCACGGCCAATCTCCTGACACGCTCGACATCCATCCTCGCTGGCGTGTTCATGATTCTTTGCCTGCTTCTTGCCGTGCTGAACCGTGGCGCCTCGACCCATTCTGGCAGCGACATTCTTGCCCAGCCCGCCCCGGCATCGTCTTCACAGACGACCCCTGCCCCGGCCGCACCGACCTCGCCCCAGCAGGTACCGGCGACGCCAGCGAAGCAGTAAGGTCACAAACTCAAAAATTATGCCGTCAGAACCCTTCTGACGGCATTCTTCTCGTTCCCTCAGAGCGCGAACCGGTGTAGGAGAGCCGTCCATGACTCGGTTCGTATTCATCACCGGCGGCGTGGTTTCTTCTCTCGGCAAGGGCATAGCGTCTGCTGCCCTTGCGGCTCTCCTCCAGGCGCGCGGCTACAAAGTCCGCATGCGCAAGCTGGATCCCTATCTCAATGTCGATCCGGGGACCATGAGCCCCTATCAGCATGGCGAAGTGTTCGTTACCGATGACGGAGCCGAGACTGATCTCGATCTCGGTCATTACGAACGTTTCACAGGGGTTCATGCCCGCAAGGCAGATAACGCTACGACAGGACGTATCTACTCTGACGTGATCGCCAGGGAACGTCGTGGCGATTATCTCGGCGCGACCGTTCAGGTTATTCCGCACATCACAGACGCAATCAAGGAAGCCGTTGTCGCAGGCACGGATGGCTATGATTTCGTTCTGGTGGAAATCGGCGGCACAGTCGGCGACATCGAGAGCCTTCCTTTCCTTGAGTCGATCCGCCAGCTCCGCAACGATCTCGGCCATGCCGACACAATGTGCGTGCACCTCACCCTGCTTCCGTACATCCCGGCTGCTGGCGAACTGAAGACAAAACCTACCCAGCATTCCGTCAAGGAACTGCAGAATGTCGGCATCCAGCCGCAGATGCTTATCTGCCGCTCGGATCGGGAAATCCCGACCAACGAACGCCGCAAGATAGCAAGCTTCTGCAATGTCAGGCCGGAAGCGGTCATCGCCGCTCTGGATGTCGATACGATCTATGCCTGCCCGATCTCCTATCATCGGGAAGGCATGGACAATGAGGTTCTGCGCTATTTCGGTCTTCCGATCGACGGCGAACCCGATCTGAGCCGCTGGATCAAGATCGTCGAGACGCTGCGTCACCCCGATGGCGAAGTCCGCATTGCCGTTGTGGGCAAATACACGGCACTTCTCGACAGCTATAAATCACTCATCGAAGCCCTGCTTCATGGCGGCATCGCCAATCGTGTCAAAGTGCGACTCGAATGGGTTGAATCCGAAACCTTCGAGAAGAACCCGGAATCGCTCTCCGTCCTCGGTCGCGTCGATGGCATTCTGGTGCCTGGCGGCTTTGGCGAACGTGGCTCCGAAGGCAAGATCGAAGCCGTCCGCTATGCACGCGAGAACGGCGTTCCCTTCCTTGGGATCTGCTTTGGCATGCAGATGGCCGTCATTGAGTGCGCCCGCTCCCTCGCTGGGCTTGCAGAAGCCTCCTCGACGGAATTCGGCCCTACGGATGAACCTCTGGTCGGGCTCATGACCGAGTGGGCTCGCGGCAACGAGATGCTGCGCCGCCGCGAGCACGGCGAAATGGGTGGTACGATGCGTCTGGGCGCCTACCCGGCCAAGCTCAAGCCAGGCTCACGTGCTGCCGAAACCTACGGCACGACTGAAGTGCGGGAGCGCCATCGCCACCGCTACGAGGTCAACGTGCATTACCGCCAGAAACTCGAGGCGACAGGGCTCGTCTTTTCGGGAATGTCACCTGATGACGTACTGCCGGAAGTGGTGGAATATCCGGACCATCCCTGGTTCATCGGCGTGCAGTATCATCCTGAATACATGTCCAAGCCGTTCGCACCGCATCCGCTCTTCGCCGGCTTTATCGAGGCCGCTGTCAAGAAAGCGCGCCTCGCATGACCGATATCCGTCTCGGCTCTCTCACCATCGGCAATCGCCAGAGCTTCACGTTGATTGCCGGCCCCTGCCAGATCGAATCCCGCGCTCACGCGCGTGAGATGGCCGCTGGCCTCTCCGAGATCTGCACCGCGCTCGGAATCGGGTGGATCTACAAAAGCTCCTTCGACAAGGCCAACCGTACCTCGCTCAAGGCAGAGCGCGGCATTGGGCTTGCTGAGGGCCTCGATATTCTCGCGGGCATCCGTGAGGAATTCGGCTGCCCCGTTCTGACGGACGTGCACAGCGCCGAGCAGTGCAAGCCGGCAGCCGAGGCCGTGGATGTCCTGCAGATCCCGGCTTTTCTCTGCCGTCAGACAGATCTTCTTCTTGCCGCAGGCGAAACAGGTCGCGCGATCAATGTCAAAAAGGGACAGTTTCTGGCTCCTTGGGACATGGCCAATGTCGCCGCCAAGATCGCGTCCACGGGCAATGAGCAGATCATGCTCTGCGACCGGGGGACGAGCTTTGGATACAACACCCTTGTCAGCGACATGCGCGGCCTGCCGATCATGGCAGCCACCGGCTATCCGGTCTCTTCGACGCTACCCATTCGGTGCAGCAGCCCGGCGGTCTCGGTGGCGCTTCAGGCGGACAGCGCGAATTCGTCCCCCCCCTCGCGCGCGCTGCCATCGCCATCGGTGTTGCGGCTCTCTTTATCGAGACGCATGAGGACCCGGATCGCGCGCCCAGCGATGGGCCGAATATGGTGCCTCTAACGCAAATGCGCGATCTGCTCAAAACGCTTCAGGCTTTCGATAAGCTCGCAAAAACCGATGGGGTCTAAGCGTCACGTCTATTCTGTCCGTACTGAGTGGACAGGCAATCACGGGCTAGGAACACGCTCCTGGCATGTCTACGGGCGCAATCATGATATTGCTGCCGAGGGCAAGCCAGTCATCCACGGTTCTGCCGATCCGAGCTTTCACGGCGATCCGACGGGCTGGAACCCTGGCGAATTGCTGCTCGCCTCCCTCAGCGCCTGTCACAAGCTTTGGTATCTCGGGCTTTGTGCTGGCGCTGGCATCGTCGTGACAGCGTATGAAGACAATGCCGAAGCTGTCATGCTTGAATCGCCGCAAGGCGATGGCGAATTCGAGAGCGCGGTTTTGCGCCCCCTCATCACCCTCGCCAGTGGCAGCTCACTCTCCAGAGCCGAAGCACTTCATGAACAGGCTCACGCCCATTGCTTCATTGCACGCTCGGTCAATTTTCCGGTGATCTGCGAGCCTGTTTTTCAGATCGTGTAAGGCTGGAGCGGCGCGCTCAGGCATGCCGCCAGACTCAGAACGACGATAACGGTCAACAGGGCGCGAAACGGAAAATATCCAGCCGGCAACGCCCCTTTTCGATAGGCTGCACGCTCGACAAGGAGCACGAGCGCGAAGCCGATCATTTCCATCAATATGCCTCCACGCGGTGCCCAGACCACGCCCGCATAAACCGCGATCCAGCTCCAGAGCGCGGGGATCACACCGAGGACCAGACGCCGACGGTTGAGCGCGCCCATGCCTGGGCGGGAACGATGGCAGGCTGCTCCAGCGCCAGTCCCCAATGGACAGCGCCAAGGAAGGACAGAATGCAGCCGCCATAGACAAGCATGGCGACGCCGATATGCGTGATTGGCCCGATGCTCCCCCAGAAAAGAGCAGCCATAGCGAGGCCTATAAAGGGTACCAAACCGGCAATCCCAAGAAAAATGGCAAGCGGTGTCAGGGGTCTCACGGAATATCCATCCTCATTTCACAATACGCCAGTTGACAGCGTCGGTGTCTCGACGCCTTGTGATGCCCGAAGTTCGAACGTTCAAACAGGGAGCCCCCAAATGAGCGCCATTATTGATATCATTGCCCGCGAGATTCTGGATAGCCGCGGCAACCCGACTGTCGAAGTCGAGGTCGAACTGTCCTCAGGCGCCAAAGGCCGCGCAGCCGTCCCGTCAGGCGCCTCGACCGGCGCGCACGAAGCCGTCGAACTGCGTGACGGTGACAAATCCCGTTATGGTGGTAAGGGCGTCCTCAAGGCAGCCTCCTTCGCCGAAGGTGAAATCCTCGATGCCCTGCAGGGCGCCGAATCGTCGGACCAGATCGCGATCGACGAAGCGATGATCGAGCTGGACGGCACCCCAAACAAGGCGCGCCTCGGAGCCAACTCCATCCTCGCCGTCTCGCTCGCCACAGCCAAGGCGACGGCGATCGAATTCGATGTGCCTCTGTATCGCTATGTTGGCGGCGTCTTCGCCCACACCTTGCCCGTGCCGATGATGAACATCGTCAATGGCGGCCAGCATGCCGATAACCCCATCGACATCCAGGAATTCATGATTCAGCCGGTCGGCGCGCCGACGATCATGGATGCCGTCCGCATGGGTTCGGAGATCTTCGCTCATCTGAAGAAGAACCTCGCCGCCGCCGGTCACAACACCAATGTCGGTGACGAAGGCGGCTTCGCACCCGGCCTGAAATCGGCTGATGAAGCTCTGGGTTTCATCTCCAAGTCTGTCGAAGGTGCGGGCTACCGCCTCGGTGAAGACGTCACCTTTGCACTCGATTGTGCTGCCACCGAATTCTATCGCGACGGCCGCTACAAAATGGACGGCGAAGGGCGCGACCTCGATTCCGCAGGGATGATCGACTATCTTGCCGATCTCGCTGCGCGTTACCCCATTGTCTCGATCGAAGACGGTCTGGCAGAAGATGACTGGCAGGGCTGGCAGATCTGACCGCGAAGCTGGGCCACAAGCTGCAACTCGTCGGCGATGATCTGTTTGTGACGAACACCGAGCGTCTCGTGCGCGGTATCGAGAGCAACACCGCCAATGCGCTTCTGGTCAAGGTTAACCAGATCGGCACGCTGACGGAAACGCTCCGCGCCATGGAAACCGCCCATCGTGCCGGCTATAAATGCGTCATGAGCCATCGTTCGGGTGAAACCGAAGATTCGATCATCGCCGATCTGGCAGTCGCTACGAATTGCGGCCAGATCAAAACCGGCTCGCTCTCGCGTTCGGACCGTACAGCTAAGTACAACCAGCTCATCCGTATCGAGAATGAGCTTGCCACGGCGGCCCGTTATGCTGGCCGCTCGATCCTGCCGCGCGCATAAAATCAACCCCGGAGACAAGTTTTTCTTGTCTCCGGCCTTTCACGTTATTGTTAAGGAAACTTTTATGGGGTTAGCATCGCTTTAATAGCGCATGCTTGCGTTCATGGAGTTCCCGTGCAGTTTTTTCGAGTTATCCGCCGTGCGGTGCGCGCTGTTGTCCCACCGGCCCTCTTTCTGGCGCTGACTGGCTATTTCGGATGGAACGCCCTTCAGGGCGATCACGGAATGAAAGCCTATCACCAGCAACTCACCCTCATGAGTCAGGCCGTGCAGGCGCAAAAAGACGCCGAAGCCGAGCAAATCGTCTGGAAGCGTCGCATTACCAGCCTGAACGAACGCGCCCTTGACGCCGATATGCTCGATGAACGGTCGAGAGCCATGCTCAATCTGGCGCGTGAAGGCGATACGGTCATTCCGTACGGCCCGCATGAGAAGCTTTACTAAATAATCAACTTCGACCTTCAGGCTACGTCTTCGAAAGTTACACCCGCTGGGTTGTGACTTTCGAACGCGCCTCAGGCAGTAGACATAAAAAAGCGGCCACTAAGGGCCGCTTTTTCTAATCGTTGAAGCCGATCTTACTTGATCTTGGCTTCACGGAACGCAACGTGCTTGCGGACGACTGGGTCGTACTTGCGCACTTCCATCTTGCCTGTCGCAGAACGGGCGTTCTTCTTGGTAACATAGAAATATCCGGTATCCGCGGTCGAGACGAGACGGATCTGGATGACATTGGTCTTAGCCATTGGGTCCTCGCAAACTGATCTGTCGCTGCGCGCGACATGAACGGCAGCGTTTTCAAGCTGGGCGCATAAATGCGGGCATTAGGCGCGCAGGTCAAGTGTTTCTGATGATTCAGTGGATTAATTTTGACGTTCTGGGGAAAAAATCTTGAAGAGATCGAAGCAAGAACTTTATAAGAACATAGTGATTCCGGGCCGCCAAGGTTCCAGATAACCCCGGCCACGGAGAGAGGAAACCCATGCTCACACGCAAGCAACATCAGCTTCTGCTTTACATCGACTCTTATCTGAAGCGGACCGGGTTTTCTCCCTCTTTTGACGAGATGAAGGAGGCGCTCGACCTTCGCTCCAAATCAGGCATCCACCGACTGATTTCTGCGCTTGAGGAACGAGGCTTTCTCCGGCGGCATCATCACCGCGCCCGTGCTCTGGAAATTGTTCGCCTACCGATTACCGAGACGACGCCGGTGACACCCGCGCCGTCTCTTGTCCCGGAAAACGCCGGCTTCCCCCGTCTCGCGCATAGTCAGGAGAGAGCCACTCCTGCGTCTGACACGACCGCGCAAACGCCTGTTGTCGGCGTCCCCCTCTATGGCCGTATTGCTGCAGGACTGCCCATCGAAGCATTCCGAGATCAAGGTGAACAAATCGACGTCCCCGCTGGGCAACTGACCAAGGGTCAGCATTATGCGCTGCACGTCTCTGGGGATTCCATGATTGAGGCGGGTATCCTCGATGGGGATACCGTCATCATCCGACAAGGCGAGACCGCAGAAAACGGCCAGATCGTCGTAGCGCTGGTCGATGATCAAGAAGTCACCCTGAAACGCCTGCGTCAGAAATCCCAGTCGATTGCTCTGGAGCCCGCCAACGCGGCATATGAAACGCAGATCTTCCCGCGAAACCGGGTCAAGATTCAGGGCGTGCTGATCGGCCTTTACCGGCAATACAGCTAGGCGGAATTCCCTCCCCCGTCACCTGCCCTGACTTCAGGTTCGTGACGGGACTGCACGCGTCTCAGCAAATCGATGAAGTGCTCCATGATCAGCGGATCGGTCATGGCAGCCACATTGAACCGCATCAGCCCATCTGCCTTTCCCGAGATGCTGAACACCGCCCCCGGGGCCAGCAGCATCCCTTCTTCGAGCGCCAACCGGGCAAGTACGGTGACATCACATTCCTGCGGCATGGAGCACCAGAGCGTAAAGCCGCCCGTGGGAGTAACCAGTGGTCTTATCCCCAGCGCATCCAGTCGCCCTACGACGTCTTTGCGCGCCTTCGCCAGACGACGATGCAGCTTCTCGAGATGCCGTCGATACGACCCACCTTTCAACACATGCAGCACAACACCGGCTGTCACAGGACTGATGCCTGCAAAGCCTGTCGCGATCTGAAGATCGGCGATCGTGTCGATCAGGCTCGGCTGTGCTGCGACGTACCCGCATCTGAGGGACGCGGAGAGTGTTTTTGAAAATGATCCGACACGGACGACACGCTCGAGACCATCGAGCGGCGCCAGGCTCGCAAATGGTCTGGGCGCCAAATCGGCGAAAATATCATCTTCGATGATTGTCAGATCACAGGCTTGCGCGAGGCCAAGCAGGCGATGTGCTTTCAGCGGGCTCAGGCTGCTACCGACCGGGTTCTGTAGTCCGGAGTTGGTGATATAGAGCCGTGGCGTCTCCTTCCGCAGAAGTTCGTCAAAGACAGTCAGGTCGGGCCCGTCTGCGAGACAGGGCACCCCGATGACCTTGAGCTTATGCACCTCCAGCAATGCCATGAAGTTGAAATAACACGGGTCATCGACGAGCACCGTGTCTCCCGGCCGGAGCAGTGACCGACAGACAAGGTCGACAGCCTGCGTACCTGAACCCGTCAGTAAGATCTGATCGGGCGAGATATGGAATTGCTCGTCTGCCCAACGCCGCGACAGATGCACTCTCAATTCAGGCGACCCCTTTGTCGGGCCATACCCACTCAACGCAGTCGCGTCACTTCGGGACATCACCCGCAACGCCTGGCGCAGCGCATCCTGCGGCATCCAGTCAGGCGGCAACCAGCCGCAGCCAGGTTGCATCACCGCCGGATCGGCTTCAAGCGCCTGACGCGACACCCAAAAAGGATCGATCTCGCATGCCCGTCTGGGTGTGGCGGGGACTTCCATTCGGGCTTTACCCTGCGCGAAATAACCCGAACCCGGCCGCGCAGAAAGAAGACCTTCGGCGACGAGCCGTTCATAGGCTTCGGCGATCGTCGATGGAGAGAACCCATATTGCGTTGCCAGACGGCGAATAGAAGGCAAGCGCTCTCCAGACGCGACATGCCCCGACGCAATCCGCTCACGTATCGAGACCATAACAGTTTCCGTACGAGTTCTCTGACGCATTTCCACCTCGCAACTGTATGGACACTCTGTGCCATACAGTTCGGGTAACCTGTACTGAATTGTACGTGGCCAAGATGAGCTTTCCCCCGCAGGCTTGAGGGATCGAACAGCGAGACCAAGCGTGGGGGAGAACAAGCCAGTGAGGCTATCGAAGGGTTATGTCAGCGGGCTCATCGGCGTTGCGATCTTCAGCGCGTCTCTTCCTGCGACACGCATCGCAGAGAGCGGCTTTCCTCCCGTTTTTCTCACAGCGGCTCGGGCTGTCATTGCTGCGCTCTTGGGGGCGGGTCTTCTTCTCATCCTACGGCAAAAACCACCCAAGCGGGATGCCCTGCTTCCCCTTACGAGTGTGGCATTTGGCGTCGTCATCGGGTTCCCGCTTTTATCGGCTTGTGCTCTTCAACATATGGATACCACCAGAGCTGCATTATGGACCGGTCTTCTTCCTCTCAGCACAGCATGTTTTGTTTTGCTGTGCTTCGGTCCGGTGAGCGTCCTTCTTCTCGCTTCTGGATTTTTTCGCTCTGCGGGGCGGTGACGGTCGCCGCATACACGATAATCGAGACGCAAACGCCGTCATTTGAGGGTGATGGTCTCATGATCGCCGCCATCCTTGCCTGCGGGCTCGGCTATGCAGAAGGCGCAATCTTGTCCCGCCACATTGGCGGCTGGCAGGTGATCTCCTGGGCGCTAATCCTAGCGTCGCCGCTTACGAGCCTGATCGCGTGCGTGACACAGCCAAGCAAATGGCAACTTATCCAACCCAGCGCCTGGATCGCGCTTCTCTATGTCGCTTTCTTCAGCATGATGCTCGGTTTCGTTTTCTGGTATCGCGGGCTTTCACAGGGTGGCATCGCCAGAATAGGAAAATTGCAGCTTCTTCAGCCTTTCGGCGGGCTTGCCCTCTCGGCGCTCCTTCTCGGAGAGACAGTAACACCACTGATGATTGGTGTGGGTTGCATCGTCCTGCTCTGCGTCTTGGGCGCCAAGAACGCGGCCTGAGCGCCGCTTCGGGCCTCTTCTCGGATCGTAGAGCACACACCCGCAATGCTCAATGCGTCGCAGGCTTGTCCTTGGTCACGCGGACCGTGCCATCAGGTCGATATGGGTGCTGGTTCCATCGCCGTTAGGGATAACGATTGTTCCGCTACGGCTGGGCGAGATGTATTTATGCGCGTTATCTTCGACCGAGGACGACAAGGAAGGACGCTGAACGGGATGCACACCGTTGACGACCCCATCATGCTCGCCGATGGACAGCGCGCCCCCATCCCCAAGCTGGGCACCGCTCGCGTCCATCCCCTTCGTCATGGAACCGAAATAGCTATCGGTGTCAGACATGGCGTCGCGCAGGCCGTTGGGCGAGGCCTCTACATCGCGCAGGGTTGGCAAAGGCTGAGGTGCACCGGGCCAGATATTGCCGCTTTCGGGCAGAAGCGGCATCGCCATGTAGGTGTGCCCCTTCACCTTTTCCAGGTTCTCGGACACGCCTTCAGGCATGTTCGGATTGGCACCGGGCAAAGTCGCGGTGTCCTGAAGAGATTTTCCGAGACCGGAACAGCCGCTCAAAACCAGAGGGATCGCTAACAGAGCGGCCTTTCTCATCATATACTCCAAGAATGTCTCAATGGCTCTTCTACTGGGAGCGCGCGTTGGGCGCCAGTCGCAGAGAGTAATTTCCTGGCAATATTAGTGACTAGCCTTCGCCGAGGACCTGTTTGTTTGCGTTCCCATCATTTTAGACAGACCCGTTACGAGATATCCCCAGCCGCTCATCACAGTCGGCACAACCGAAATCCAGAGCATCAAGGCTCCCACGGTCGAGAAGGACACTGCGCCCAGCCCGATCATGCGCGGCATGGCATCCCCTGCGAGAAGACACCCGATCGCGACCATCTGAATCCCTGTCTTCCACTTGGCGAGACGGGTCGAGGGAAGCGTCGCACGCTGGCTGGCCATGAATTCGCGCAGCCCACTGACCATGATCTCGCGGACTAGAATGATGATGGCCGCAAAAAGCGACCCATCACCCAGCCGGCCATAGCCGGCAAGCGCCAGGAGCAAGGCCCCGACAAGAAGCTTATCCGCAATCGGGTCCATCATCCGGCCCAGTTCCGAGCCCTGCTTCCAGCGTCGGGCCAGCATGCCATCGAGATAATCAGTCACGCAGGCAGCAATATAGATCAGGCAAGCCACCCCATCCATCACCGGGCTCGCAAAGGCGATCAGGGCAATCAGCAACGGTATCGACGCGATACGCAGCAGGGTCAGGATATTGGGCAGGTCTGTCAGCATGAATCGTTCCTGGAGCCGCCGGAGGATGTACCGATGCATGAAAAGGAGATCATGCCCCATAATAGGCTGGTATTATCACCAGAGCATAGCCGCACAACGCTCATTGCGGATGAAAAAACGAATAAATTACCCGCGCAATTTCCGAGTTGATCCCGGTGACCGACGTCAGCTCCTCAATGCTCGCGCCCCTAACACCGCGCACAGAGCCGAACCGGTTCAGCAAGGCCCGCTTTCTGACGGCACCGATTCCGGGCACAGAGTCGAGCTCCGAAGTCTTGATCGCCTTGCTTCGTCCGGCACGATGGGTCGTGATGGCAAAACGATGGGCTTCATCGCGAAGCCGCTGCAGATAATAGAGCACGGGATCATTGGGCGGCAGCTGAAACGGCGCCTTCCCTTCCTGAAAGAACCACTCGCGCCCGGCATCACGATCCGGCCCCTTGGCAATGGCAACGATCGCGATGCCACGCACATTCAGCTCTTCGAGCACGGCGCGCACCGCATTGAACTGGCCGAGCCCCCCGTCGATCAGCAGCAAGTCGGGCCAGTCCTGCGGGCGTTCGTCCGGCGCTTGCGGATCACGCTTGCCAAAGCGGCGCTCCATCACCTCACGCATCATGCCGAAATCGTCGCCCGGCGTGACCGGCCCCTTGATCCCAAATTTGCGATAAGCGCGTTTTGTGAAGCCCTCAGGACCAGCCACGACCATCACGCCGTACGCATGCTGCCCCATGATATGCGAATTGTCGTAGGTCTCGATCCGCTGGGGGAGACCGTCCAGATCGAAAACCGACGCAACGCCATCGAGCAACTTGCTCACCCCGGCGCTCTCGGCAAGACGGCGCTCGAGGGCCTCCCGAGCATTGGTCTCGGCATGACGCACAACATCCCGTCGTTCACCGCGCTGAGGCTGCAGCAACTCGACCTTGCGTCCTCTCTTGAGACTGAGAGCCTCGGAGACCAGCTCGAGCTCAGCGGGGTCGCAATTCAGCAGAATCTGCGGCGGCGGCGGCTTGTCATCGTAAAACTGCAGCAGGAAGGCCGTGAGAATGTCTGCGGCCTCATCGTCATCCGCATGCTCCGGAAAAAAGGCTCGATTGCCGTTGTTACGGCTGTTTCGAATGAAGAACACCTGAAGACAGGTTTTCCCTGCCTGCTGCCACAGCGCAACAATGTCGGCATCGCCAATGGACGCCGGGTTGATGATCCCGGAATCCTGCATGCTCGAAAAACCTCGTATGCGATCACGGATTGTCGCCGCACGCTCGAACTCCATCGCCTCGGAGGCTTTTTCCATCTCCTCGACCAGCGCTTGTTGCAGGTCCGTGCTCTTGCCTGAGAGAAACTGCTTCGTCTCGTCTACAAGCGCGGCGTACTCCCCTCGCGTGACGCGTTCAACGCAAGGCGCGGAGCATCGACGGATCTGAAACAGCAGACAGGGCCGTGTACGCGACGAGAGCACAGAGTCGCTGCACGAGCGGAGCAGGAAACTGCGCTGGATGAGATTGAGCGTCTGATTTACTGCCCAGGCCGAGGCAAAGGGCCCCCAATAGGTGGCATCCTTGACGGGCCTGCCACGCTGCTTAGTGATTTGGGGAAACTCATGCCCATCGGTGAGCATGATCCATGGATAGGATTTATCGTCCCGCAGCAGGATATTGAAGCGCGGCTTCATCTTCTTGATGTAGTTCGCTTCGAGCAGCAGCGCCTCCGCTTCGGTGCGGGTCGTGACGATCTCCATGGAGTGCGTCAGCCCCACCATACGCCTCAATCGCTCAGGGAGCTGATTAAGACGTAGATAGGACGACACACGCTTTTTGAGACTCAGTGCCTTGCCGACATAAAGCACCTCCCCCTTGGCGCCGAGCATCCGGTAGACACCAGAGGACAGGGGAATGGTCTTCAACGCCTCACGGATCGCATCGGCCCCAACCTGCAGCGTCGCAGGATCGGCACGCCCGGACCAGGACACGCCCCTTTCCTCCTCGCTCCTCAAGAGCGGCCGCCAGTAGCGCGGCCGAGCGCAACTTCATCCACGGATGATGTGGATAAGTCTGTGGGGCATCCAGTGACAAACCTGTGACAAGCGCAGTTTGGCGCGCTTTGCGTTAGTTTGCCTATTTTTTGGGCAATCAATGATAAGTCATTGAAAAGAAACAATTTTGACAATCCACCAGATGGAAACCATGCCAACACGTTGGAATTACAGGGAGTCAATCCCTGAACAGAAATAAAAGTGGACAAATTTCACCTTCTGCCGTGCGGATCGATCCTGTTTTGTTCGCATTTTTCCTCAGGCCACTTCAGCCTGTGCCAGAACGCGGAGAAAATTCTCTCCCCAGATTGCCGCAACGTCGTGCTCCGCAAAGCCAGCGCGAAGGAGCGCGTCCGTTACTGCCGCTGACGACGCGGCATCCGACCAGCCGATAATCTGCCCGCCGCCATCGAAATCGGAAGAAACTCCGACATGCGCCACACCGATCCGATCGGCAACGTAGCGCACATGGCGCGCCAGATCGTCGACTGACGCCTTTCCTTCAGTTGCCCGCTTCAGGAAGGACGACATCGCCGTGATCTGGATCACTCCCCCTGTGTCGCGCAAACGCAAAAGCTGCTCGTCGTCGAGGTTGCGGGGATGATCGCACAGTGCCCGTGCACAGGAATGGCTCGCGATAATCGGCTGTCGCGAGAGTTCGGCCGCCTGCATCATCGTCGTCTTGGCGGCATGTGAAACGTCGACAAGGATACCCAACGCGTTCATTCGCGCGATTGCCTCACGCCCGAGCGCGGATAAGCCACCATGAAGGCTGGGCTCGTTCCCTAATGCTGGAAGGGGAATTGCCGCATCGGCAAGATCGTTATGTCCATTATGCGTCAGGGTCATGTAACGAACGCCGCTTGCTGCCAGATGGTCAAGCCTTGTGAGATCGCCGCCGAGCGCATGACCGTTTTCAACAGCGGGCACCACTGCGACACGGCCAGCGCTCAGAGCCTCGAGCAGCATGGCAACCCGGGAGCAGACGGCAACGTCGTCGCTCTGCAACCCGTTGATCACGACAAGCATGTCCTGCGCCCGAACCCAGGCTCGTTGACGCTCCTCTGCCTCAAGTCGACCCTGAGGAATATAGGCTGCGAGGCAAACGGCCTTGAGGCCTCCTGCACGAAGCTTGGGCAAATCGACCTGACGGTCTGACGACCCCGCCGCAAAGTCGTTGCGATCGGGCCAGGGGATGTCGATGTGGGAGTCGAGCGTCAGAAGACGGTCATGAATGTCGGATGTCATGAGTGTTTAAATGGTCTATTGCAACGCGGGGGCAAGAGGTCTTCTTGCAGTTCCTGCCATTTTGAGAGGGTCGACGCGATGCGGCTGATGACGTGGAATATCAATTCGTTGCGCCTGAGGCTGCCTCTGTTGCAACGCCTCGTCGAAGAGCAAAGCCCTGATCTCATCTGCCTTCAGGAAACCAAAGTTCCGGACCCGCTTTTTCCGAAGCAGCCTTTGATCGATCTCGGGTATCGGCACCAACATTATCTCGGCATGAAGGGCTATAACGGGGTCGCCATTCTCTCCCGCCACGCAATACGCCCTCTGGAGACGGTTCCGGACTGGTGCGGCAAGAGCGATACGCGCCACGCTGGTGTCATTCTCGACACTGACACCGGACCAGTGACACTGCACGATTTTTATGTACCGCGGGCGGGACGTCCCGGATCCTGCCTTGAATGACAAATTCGCTCATAAGCTGGCGTTTCTGGAAGAAGTCACTTCATGGTTCAGGGAGAACAAACCCAAACGGTCGATTGTGGTGGGCGACCTCAATATCGCACCGCAAGAGCACGACGTATGGAGCCATAAGCAGCTTTCAACTGTCGTCAGCCATACACCGCCGGAAATCGAACGCCTTGAAGCCTGGTTGGGAACGGGGTTTGTGGATGCAATGCGCCTCATCGTCCCGGCGGACGAGAAGCTTTACACATGGTGGTCGTATCGCAATCGCGACTGGAAACTGTCCAATCGGGGGCGACGCTCGATCACATCTGGCTTACGCCGGACCTGACCCCAAGCCTGAGCGGTATGACCGTGCTTAAAGACGTCCGCGACTGGGAGAGCCCTTCAGACCATGTGCCCGTTACGGTCGATCTTGATCTGAACCCAGCCTGACTTCGACGGAAGCCCAACCCGACCTTCCAATAAAAAAAAGTGGATTGTTCCCTTGGAAACAATCCACCCACTAGCGTCCGAACCGGCAAGCCTGACTCAGCTCATGAGGGTCTCGCTTCCCTCAGGGTTCAGGCGGTAACCACCCCCTTCGGTAAGGAGCAGCGAGGCATTTGCCGGATCGGGCTCGATCTTCTGACGAAGGCGATAGATATGGGTCTCGAGCGTGTGCGTCGTCACTGCCGCATTATATCCCCAGACTTCGTTCAGCAGCACCTGACGCGCAATGGGGCGATGCCCGGCGCGGTAGAGATATTTGAGGATCGCAGCTTCCTTCTCCGTCAGGCGGATACGACGATTTTTCGCCGGCTCCTGAAGAACCTTGGAAGACGGCCGGAACAGATACGGACCGATCGGAAACACCGCATCCTCGCTGTTTTCGAACAGACGCAGCTGGGCACGGAGGCGAGCCAGGAGCTCAGCAATACGGAAGGGCTTGGCAACGTAGTCGTTGGCACCTGCATCGAGGCCACGCACCACATCAGCTTCGTCATCCGAGCCTGTCAGGATGATGATGGGCATCCTGATGCCTTGACGGCGAAGCTCCGCACAGAAATCACGCCCGTCGCCATCGGGCAGCGTAACGTCAAGGATAATTGAATCGACGCGGACGTCAGCGACAGCAAGCTTTTCTTTGGCTTCCGCAACCGAGGCGGCCTCAATGGGATCAAACTCACCCTCGAGCTTGAGCTGTTCGACCAGAAGTTGGCGAAGCGTATCGTCATCGTCAACGATCAGTATTGGACGCGGACCAGGCATGTATAACCTTCTCTCACCATCTTGGGGAAATGCCCCAGGGCCAAGACCCCATTCATTACTGGAAGAGGGAGCCTCATTTTAAGTGTTACTCTTACACGGTTGACGTGACATCGCCAATGCGATGGACCCCGTCTTGGCCCATGATACCGGCGTTTAGACGAGAATTACCGTTAATTTAATGTTATTTCGTGAGGATTGTGAAATGTGCGTCATCTTACGACACATAAATGGGCGCTCCGGCGTGCTCCTTTTCGATGGAAATACCGTTCCTGCTCTCATCGGTGCAGGTGGGCTGAGGACAGACAAGATGGAAGGAGATCAGGCAACCCCCACCGGGTTTCTTCCTTTCCGCCACGTCTTTTATCGCGCGGACAGGGTTGAGCGCCCGCGTACTCCTCTCCGGATCGAAGCCTTGAGCCCCGACGACGGATGGTGCGATGACCCGAGCCATGGCGATTACAACCGTCAGATCGCTCTCCCCCATCCGGCACGTCATGAGCGGCTGTGGCGTGATGACCATTGTTATGATCTCTGCGTGGTTCTGGGCTGGAACGACGCTCCGATTGTCCGCAACCGGGGGTCTGCGATCTTTCTGCACCTCCCGCCTCGAAGCGGCGTCACGGAGGGCTGCATCGCCCTCGAAGAGCATCTCCTTCGCCAACTCATCGCGTCAGACCATAGCGGGATCGAGGTCAGAATAGACTGAGGATATCTTCGAGCCCTCGCTTATGGAGCGGCCGACGCCTCGTCTTCGTCAGGAGCAGCAGACGGCTCGGCAGGCGGTGGAGTCATGAAGACGAGAAGATCACCGATCGCTGGCGTCACGTGAGACGTATCCTCCGACGATCGGATCGCGATGGATTGCCCACGATGGATGGAGAGAAAATCGAGACGATTGGAGACGGATCCGAAAGAGGCCGCACTGGCCTCGTCCGCGATCGCTGTCATGAAGCGCCAGCCCTTCTCGAAAAGCATGTCGATCAACGTGAAGTTCCACGAGGGATCGCCCAAGAGCTTGCCGCGCGCATCGCGGGACAAGCCATGATAAAAATCGAGACGCGCAACGCCGGGGCTGATCTGAAAGACGCGCTGGCGCCCCATATGAGGCGCCATATGGGCACAGACGAGACCATTATAAATGGCATCTGCCGTCGTGGAGATCAGATAATCCGCAGGCCGCTCTTCAAGCGCCTCCTCGCCATGCTGAGACAGCAATTCGGCACGCAGCACCGGCACACCCTGTCGGGTCGCCGGGAGCAGCGCGGTAGAACGGTTATCGACGAGCAGCACCGGGACCCCCGCACCACTCAGACATTTCGATAGATCGATCGACCAGGTGGAAGCGCCCACAATCGCCAGGGCGGGCTCATTGGAGAGAGTGAGTTTGAGATAGCGTGCGATCGGTCGCAGGGAGAAACCATGAAAGATCATGGTACCGCCGATAATTGCGAAGACCGCAGGCATGATCAGATCTGCGCTGTGATAACCGGCATCGGTCATCCGGTAGCCCGCAGCGCCGGCCACTGCGGCGGCCACGATTCCGCGCGGGGCAATCCAGGCAACGAACAGACGCTCCTGCCATTTCAGATCCGTCCCAATGGTAGACAGGAATATGGCCAAGGGCCGCACGCCGAACATGACCGCAGCCGTCAGCAGGCAGATGGGTATTGATAGATGGGCGAGAACGTCACGATGCAGATCAGCGGTGAGCAGGATGAACAGTACCGCCACGACGAGGACGACGAGCGATTCTTTCATGCGGCGCAATTCTGATAGTCCGGGCACATGCAGGTTGGTCAGAGCCATCCCGAACACGGTTGCACCGACAAGTCCGGCGCCCTCCATGCTCATGTTGCAGATGCTGAAAATCAGAAGCGCGAGCGTCAGCAGGAGGGGTGTCTTGAGCGGCTCTGGCATCAGATCACGCACAAACAGATAGCGCACCAGATAGGCAGGCAAGATGCCAACCGCCAGTGATTCTGCCGTCGACGCAAGCAGATCCGGCACGACCGTTGTCAGAAAGACATCCGTGCCCACCGGCACACGTGTGCCTGCAACCTGAAGGACCACAGCGGCTAGGATCGCGCCGATGGGGTCATTGATGATCGCTTCCCAGCGGAGAAAAGCCGCCACACGGGGCTGAAGCTTGTTGTGCCGCAAAAGAGGCAGCACCACCGTCGGCCCGGTTACGGTGATGATCGCCCCGAATAGCGCGGCGACCCCCCATTCCATATGCGCGATGTAATGGGCAGCCAGCCAGCCGAGCACCCAGGACAGCGGGAGAGCAAGCATAGTGAGACGATTGACGCCCTCTCCTGCCTCTCTCAGCTGGCGAAAATCGAGAAGCAACCCACCTTCGAAAACGATGATCGCCACCAGAAGCAGGACAAGCGGACGAAAAATCCAGCCCAAGGCTTCAGACGGATGCAGGACACCCAACCCGGGTCCGAAAATCAGGCCGAGCGCGAAAAGCAATACGATGGCGGGAAGACGAAAACGCCAGGCAACCCACTGGGCACCGATCCCGGCCCCAAGTGTCAGAAGAAGCCCGATAAAGATTGTCAACGCCATGGTTTTGCCTTCACTCCTCGCCCGCTCTCGATACCCAGATCACCAAATCAAGACGCCTTGCGTTGCAGGACCGCAGCAAAGAAGCCATCGGTTTCGTTCCGCAAAGGTGTCAGCGCGAAGCCCGTCTGCGTCCGAAGCGATTCAGGCAGCATCTCGCCCCCAGCCGCAACACGCTCGAAACGGTCATTCCGCTCCAGAAACGCCGTGATCTGAGCCTCATTTTCTTCTTCAAGCAACGAGCAAGTTGCATAAACAAGACGTCCGCCCGGCTTCACGAGGGAGGAAGCGCGGTCGAGAATATCCGCCTGCTTGGCCCGAAGCTCGATGATATCCTGCTCGACAAGACGGATGCGCGCATCAGGATTGCGGCGCCATGTGCCTGTGCCCGAGCAGGGAGCATCGACGAGCACCCGGTCGAAGGCTCCGGCGCGGCGCTTGACCCATTTATCACCTGCGACCAGCAAATGACGCTCGACGTTATGCACCCCGGCGCGGCGCAGACGCTTGACCGCACCCTCAAGGCGGGGCGAGGAAACATCGCACGCAACGATCTGACCCTTGTTTTCCATTCCCATGGCGATGGCGAGCGTTTTCCCACCTGCCCCCGCGCAGAAATCGACAACGCGTTCGCCGGGCCGGGCATCAAGCGCGCCAACAATCAGCTGACTGCCTTCATCCTGGATTTCGATGATCCCGTCCTTGAAGCTTTGCGTCGCCGTAACGGGCTGGCGTCCGGGGAGACGGAGCCCCCAGGGAGAGAGCGCCGTCGGAGTGGCGATGACCTGCTCATTACGGAGAGAACGGATAGCCTCGTCACGATGACCCTTGAGCAGATTGACGCGCAGATCGAGAGATGCGGCCCCATCGAGCGCGGCCATCTCGGCTTCAAGCGAGTCACCGAACGCGCGCACGAGATAAGGGTGCAGCCAGTCGGGATATTCGAGGCGAACCGGTCCCGGCATGTCAGGGTTATTCAATGTCTGGCCACCGAGGGCCGCCAGCGCAGCATCTTCTCGCGACGTCAGATGAGACTGTGCGAAACGTTCACCATTGAACAGACCGCGCACTGTGCCAATCTCCTCGCCCCCAAGGATCAGGGAGGCCGCACAGAGCGTACGCGGAGACGCACCGCCGGGAATATCACGCAAATGCCAGTGCAGACGCCGCCACTGACGCAGGACGTCCCAGATACGGGCCGAAATAACCCGGCGATCGCCGCCACCAATATAGCGGCGATCACGAAAATAGGCATTAGCCGTCGCATCTGCGGGACGGCGGGGGGCAGCCTCGATGGCACAAAGCAGATCGATGGCGGCAGAAAGTCGAGCGGCGGGAGTCATGCCCCCGCGCTTACAAGTTTTTGTCAGTCCTGGCGATAGTTAGGTGCTTCACGCGTGATGGTCACGTCATGAACGTGGCTTTCACGCAGACCCGCATTGGTAATGCGACGGAAACGCGTCCGGACCTGCAGATCGGCGATCGTGGGTGAGCCCGTATAGCCCATCCCGGCCTTCAGGCCGCCAACAAGCTGATGAACAACGGCGGCCATGCTGCCCTTGAACGGAACCTGCCCCTCAATGCCTTCCGGAACGAGCTTAAGCGAATCCTTGACCTCAGCCTGGAAGTAACGGTCTGCCGAGCCGCGCGCCATGGCGCCAAGAGACCCCATGCCGCGATACGCTTTGTAGGAACGCCCCTGATGCAGGAACACCTCGCCCGGGCTCTCTTCACAGCCTGCAAGCAGCGAACCGATCATGACGACGTCGGCACCTGCCCCGATTGCCTTGACGATATCGCCCGACGTACGAATGCCACCATCGGCAATGCCGAAAATTCCGGCCTCATGACACGCGGCTGACGTCTCCATCACGGCCGAGAACTGGGGCACGCCCACACCCGCAACGACACGTGTCGTGCAGATCGAGCCCGGCCCGATACCGATTTTTACGCAGTCGGCACCGACACCTGCCAGAGCAATCGCGGCTTCGGGCGTCGCGACGTTACCGGCAATGACCTGAATTCCGGGGTGGCGTGACTTCAGCGTCGCCACGGTATCGAGCACACCGCGTGAATGGCCATGGGCTGTATCGACGATGACGATATCGACACCGGCCGCGACCAGCGCCGCAGCGCGTGTCAGACCGTCTGCCCCGACGCCGATCGCCGCAGCACAACGCAGGCGTCCGTACTGATCCTTGATCGCCAGCGGATAGGCCTCGGCCTTGTCCATATCCTTGACCGTGATCAGTCCGGTGCAGCGGTTCTGATCGTCGATCACCAGAAGCTTTTCGATGCGATGACGATGAAGAAGATCCTGAGCCGTCGCTGCGTCCGCTCCGTGGCGCACCGTGACCAGATTCTCACGGGTCATCATGTCGCGCACCGGCGTTGTCAGATCACGCGTGAAGCGCATATCGCGATTGGTCAGAATACCGACCAGCTCACCCGTGCCGGGCACAACGACCGGCAGACCGCTGATCCCGTGCTGGGCCATGATGGCATGCACGTCACGCAGCGTCTGATCCGGACCGACTGTCACCGGATCGACCACCATGCCCGACTCGAAACGCTTGACGCGGCGCACATGCTCCGCCTGTTCCTCGACAGAAAGGTTTTTATGGATCACGCCCATGCCGCCCTGCTGCGCCATGGCAATCGCCATGCGTCTTCAGTCACGGTATCCATGGCTGACGAAAGAAGCGGAATATTGAGTTCGATCGAGCGTGTCAGACGCGTACGCGTCGATGCCTGAGCGGGAAGAACCTCCGAAGCGGCCGGTTCAACAAGAACGTCATCAAAGGCCAGAGCTTCACGGATACGGTCGCTGGTCACGCTGCGGGAGGCATAAGAACCAAGACGTTCCCCAGCCATTCCGGTCGGTGTTTCATTGGTCGTGGTCATGTGCCGCAGCCTCCCCGCAATTCAATCAGGAAAGCCCGCGGCTTTCCTACCGTTGGCGCGTCCTCTTAGACCAAAGCACTCCGGGTTGAAAACAGGAGATTGCGCTAATTGGCCTAATTTAACCGTTTTGCCACTCAGGATCACAAGCGCACGAGACACCCTATGAAAGACTGCAGCCGTCACGCCGCCGCCGAAACTGCCCCTGCGGAGAAATCACGCCCAAGAAATTCACGGATAGACTGCGCCGCACGATGGGCAGCACCACGCCGGGGCTGAGAACCGAATGTTTCCTGGATCACACGCTCCTGGCGCGCCCGATAGAGCTCATGCCTGGCTTCTGCCTGGGCAAGAGCGGGCAGAATATCTTCCGGTCGATCGACCACGTCACCGAGTGTCCAGTGCCGAAAATGTGGATCGTCACGCCATGCCACACCGTGAGGATTGAGAAAGACGCAAGGACGCGGCCTGATCAGAAACTCGTAAACCTGACTGCTCACATCCCCGATATAGAGCGAGGCCTGCGCTGTATGCGTCATGTCGAGCAGCGCCCTGGATGAGGCGTCCAGACTCACATGCGCGCCCAGAACGCTCCTGAACAGGCGACGTCGCCCGCCGAAATCCTTGTGAAATATTTTCACATGAGGCGCGATCATCAGGTCGTAATGATCGAGCTCATTGACGGCCTCTACGAGAGGGTGAAGGAATTTCTTGTAGGAAGAGAGGCCCTTTTTATAATGCGGGTTATAAAGCGCAATCGGACGCCTCCCGTGCGCCGCCCCCTCGTTTTGATAATGCTCTTTGGTGACGGCATCGAATTTCGGATAGCCTATGATGCGCGTTTGAGCCGCCGTTGCGAGTTTTTTGGCCAGAACTCTCGGCGATTTTCGGTCCCGAGACGAGCGACAGATCGAAATGACGAATAAGATGTTCGTCATTGACCGCGCGATCTCCAGCACCATGCTGAATAAGGATCAGAGCGGGATGCACAAGGCCCATTTCCCGCAATAAACCGGTGGAATACTCCGTCGCAACCACAGCGTCGAACTGCTCCAGCTGGGCCACATTCTCCCGCATGACGACTTCGCGCTCAGCATCAAACTGACGCAAACGACGAAGCATCATTGCCTTGAGCGGCATCTTCAAGACGCCACGCTTAATCGGGCTGCCAAAGTGATTATCGCGACGGATCTGCTCAAGATGCTGCGCCGTCTCAGGAAAGCTTATGAATTCAGTGACTGAGACATTCGGTAGCCGCGCAAGCTCTGAAGAGACAGCCGCAACATGATAGCACTGATAAGGCTCCGCGACGTATAAAAACGCAATTTTCATTCGAGCCATCTCTCCTCACGCAGCCTCTTGAAGAGACTCCATAGATGGAATGGCTGTAACCATGAGTAACGATAGTATTCAGGGATCGACCAAAATCGCATTCTTCCGAAGAATATATTAACTTTATTCGGTCACCATATTTTTTATTGACACATACGCCAACAGGAATGCCATTTTTTGTTGACGATTTTTCGAATACCGTAAATCCAAGCTGAATTCTCAAGGATGCCGTGAGAGCCTAAGGCCGGCCCCCTACAAAGGAGCCCCCCATTTTCGGTTACTTGGGAAACGGACATGACAGAGCGTTCGGCCATTCGACCGCGCATTCTCGGTTGCGGCAAAGGCCTGATTGAGCGCGAGCCTCAGTCAGCGGGGCCAGACGTGGTATAAATAAAGCCTGTTACAAAAAAGTCAGTCTTTGGCTCTCTTGATATGTCAGACTCGCCTGTTGGCGCTCTGGTTGCCTATGCAACGAACCGCCCAGCCTCAATGCGGCAATACTCAGCGGTAGCACGCAGAACTCCAAAACTCTCTTCGTCTGTTCCGGTCATGAGCGCCGTAACCGCGCGTTCCTGCACAACACGCAGCAGAGCCTCTCGCTTGATGGCGTCGAGATGGTTCAGCGGTTCGTCGAGCAAAATCAGAGGGGCTGATCCCGCCTTCTCAGCCGTCAGCGCCGCATGATTGAGAATGACGTGCACCAGCATCGCCTTTTGCTGCCCACTACTTGAAAGAGAGGCTTCTCTTCCAGTCAGGGCATCCTGCAAAAGGAGGTCGGCACGATGCGCGCCGGCCGTTGTAGCGCCGCGTGCCGCATCATCCTTGCGAGACTCTCGAAGGGTAGCGCGAAGTCCTTCTTCGACAGCGAGCGCAGGGCGTTTGGCTAGATCCGAGGCAAGATCGCAGACAAGTCGCAAACGCGCGACGGGAAATGACGTGTCATCTCGTGCTGGCGCGCGATTCATGCTTCGGTCAACGCCATGCGGGCAGCGGTCAAGGCGACAGCATGTCGAGCAATGCTGTCCTCAAGTGCGTCGAGCCAGGAATTCTGATCCGGTCGTGTCGCAAGAAGACGATTGCGCTGCGTCAGGGCGCGTTCATGCGCCGCACTTTCGCGAGCGTGATTGGCATCGAGCGCGAGCACCAGCCGATCAAGAAAACGTCGCCTTCCTGACGCCGGGTCGCTGAACAGGCGATCCATCTGTGGTGTCAGCCAGATTGTCGAAAAGACAGGGGCGATCATGCCCTGATTGCGCGCAACCTCGCCGTTGAGGCGAAACACGCGACGCGCAGGCGTCGCTGGGTCGGCGCCCGTCGCCAGCTTGACTTCACCAGTCCGATTATCCGACAGGCGGGCGACGACCCCCCAGGGGCCACCTTGCTGACGCTGGATTTGGGCGTTGCTTGCGCCCCTGAGCCCCCGACCAGGCGCAAGGAGGGAGAGCGCTTCGAGCAGATTGGTCTTGCCTGCGCCATTCTCACCCGTGAGAACGACAAGCCGGGATCGGGGCGTCCAGACCAGACGCTCGTAATTGCGAAATTCCGTTAGAACGAGCCTGTCTATACGCAAGGAAGGCTCGCCAAACCCAGTGCTTAGACGCGCATTGGCATAAGAACGAAAAGCGCATTCGGCATATTCGTGTCGCGCACGAGAGTCGGCGCCGCGCTATCGGCGAAAGCGAACTCGGCCTCGACATCGATCTGATCGGTGATGTCGTTGAGATAGCGCGCCTGAAATCCGATTTCGAGCGACGGACCGTCATAGGAGACGCTCGTTTCGTCGAGTTCTTCCTTCGCCATCCCCTGATCGGGGCTTATGGCGGAAAGCGTAAGCAGATTGGTCTGCACAGCGAGCTTCACCGGACGCGACCGCTCCTGGCTGATGGCCGCCACACGTGCCACTGCGTCAGCAAATGCCTGCTTGTTCACGCGCAGGAAACGGTCGTTGTTTTTCGGAATAACACGCTCATATTCCGGGAACGTGCCGTCGATCAGCTTGGAGGTGAGAATCACAGCTCCGACGCGGAACTGGATACGCGTCTCCGACAGGCTGACCTGCACAGCACCAGCTCCCTCATCGAGCAGCTTGCGCAGCTCTGCGACTGTCTTGCGCGGAATGATCACCCCCGGGATGTCGCCCGCTCCAGCCGGCAAATCCGTCTCGACACGGGCAAGACGATGTCCATCGGTCGCAACAGCGCGCAGCTTGGGCTCACCGCCATCCTGCGCCACGTGGAAATAGATTCCGTTGAGGTAATAACGCGTCTCTTCGGTCGAGACAGCGAAGCGCGTGCGATCCACCAATCCACGCAGGACCGTCGCGGGAATGGAGAACTCATGGGGCAGATCGCCCGCCACCATCGACGGAAAATCCTCAACCGGCAGCACATTCAGGCTGGTGGCGTAGCGACCGGCTCTGAGAGCCAATGGCGCGTCGCCGCCGCCGTGATCCAGCTCGACAACAGATCCATCCGCCAGCTTGCGAACGATCTCGTAAAGAACACTTGCAGGAGCCGTCACAGCCCCGTCGCGAGCGCCTTCTGCGGCGACTTCCTCAACGACGGCGATCTCCATATCCGTCGCTGTCAGACGAAGGAGATTACCTTCGATCGACAGCATGACATTGGCGAGAATGGGGATCGTATTGCGCTTTTCCGCAACGCTCTGGATATGGGCAAGGGCTCGGATCAGCGTTGTGCGGTCAGCCTGAAATTTCATTTGATCGTGAACCCTCGAACACCCGGATAGCAAAAATCTAGTTTAGCAGAGTCAATGGCTTCGGCAAAGATCAGCTCTCAAGCATACGCCTCAACAGCTCCACATCCTCGGCGAAGGCAACATCGCGCTCCATCAGTTCCTGCACGCGAGAGACCGCATGCATCACCGTCGTATGATCGCGATTGCCAAATTTGCGCCCGATCTCGGGAAGGGACCGGCTGGTCAGCTGCTTGGCCAGGAACATGGCGACCTGACGGGGACGTGCCACAGCACGCGCGCGACGCGCCGACGACATATCGGTCAGACGGATATTCCAGTGCTCCGACACCTTGCGCTGGATCTCTTCGATCGTGACGCGTCGGTCATGGGCTTTGAGGATATCGTGCAAAACGTCCTGCGTGCTCTCAAGCGTCACGGAACGTCCGAACAGATTGGCGTGAGCGATCAGGCGATTGAGTGCCCCTTCCAGCTCGCGCACATTCGATGTGATCTTGTGAGCAAGAAACTCCAGAACCTTGGCTGGTACGGCGACGCCTGAAGCCAGGGCTTTCGCTTCAAGGATGGAGATACGCAGCTCGAAGGTCGTGGCGTGAATATCGGCAACCATGCCGCAGCCAAGACGTGTTCGCAGACGATCTTCCAAGCCGGACAGATCCGATGGCGATTTATCGGCACTCACCACAATCTGACGACCGGCATCGACCAGCGCATTGAAAGTGTGAAAGAACTCTTCCTGCGTATTATCCTTGCCGATCAGGAACTGAAGATCGTCGATCATCAGCACGTCAACCGAGCGAAGCTGTTCCTTGAATTCCATGGTCGATTGCGAGCGGATCGCGGCAATGAACCGATACATGAATTTCTCGGCCGACATATACGCGACCGAAACACGCCCACCGCTGGTCAGCTCGGACCCGATGGCGTGCATGAGATGGGTCTTGCCCAAACCGACGCCCCCGTAGAGAAACAACGGATTGAATCCGGGGCTGGACGGTTTTTCTGCGACACGACGAGCGCAGGCATAGGCAAACTCGTTCGGCTTGCCGACCACGAAGCTGTCGAAGGTAAAACGCGGATCGAGCGGGGCTGCCAGATCATGACGTGCATCCTGCACGGCGCTTGCCTGAACTGCCGGGGCTTCGATCTCGATGGCAGCAGCCGTTTCTACGGCGACAGGCGCTGTGACAGCGTCGCTGACGCGCTTAACCTGCAACTCGACATGATGGACGGCCCGGTTTTCGTTGCGCCATAACTCCTGCAGCCGGTCACCATAGCGACCACGCACCCAGTCACGCAAAAAACGTGTCGGAAGGAAGAGCGTGATCTCGTCCTCTTCGAGAGGTCCGAGCACAATCTGTTGCAACCACGTGCGATATTCGACATCGCCCACCTCAACTCTGAGGCGTTCACGCACCTTGACCCACTGCGAAACCAGAGCGGGCTCGGTGCCTGACGTGCACGATACCGTTTCCGTCACTGCGGGAAGATCCGTATGAGACCCTTCGTCTGCCATCACTCCCCCGAGTTGCAACTTAAAGACACGATAGGAGCCCTCACGACCGCGAGCCGCCCCACCTCCTGACCTTCGATTAAAGGGCACACAGGATAGGGCGAAGAGATCAGGAGAGGCAAGCTTATCCGGCCGGAAGACTTTTTTTGAGGTAACCGGCGAAAAAAGAACGGACATGGCTCATCGAGCCACACCCGTTCTTTCAGAAGACCCAGACCAGACAGTCCCTCATAAGGGAGCCGTCTGTTAGTCCGTTCAGGCCGAAGCCAGAGCTTGATGCGTGCCGAGAGGCGCGACAGCTTGCGGCTCACGGTGTTGGCAGCGAGAACGCCCTTGCCGACAGCGCGCTGCATTTCCGGCTGTGCGGCACGCAGGGCGTCATTGGCAGCGCTCTTGTCGCCCGAGAGGATCGCGGTCTCAACCTTCTTAACGAAGGTACGGACGCGCGACATGCGGGAAACGTTACGCTCACGACGACGCTCGTTCTGACGGATGCGCTTGCGCGCAGAGGCGGTGTTAGCCATATCTACTCTTCAGCCCTGTTCTGTTCGGCTTGTTAGGTTGTCTCGCAACAACAATAAAGCGGGCCGGCCAATCATCTCAAAAAGAGACGCAGAGCCAGCGGAGGGCTCGCCTTTAGTCCAGTTCGACGCTGTCAGTCAAGCGTCCTCTAAAGAAAGTGGTGGTTGCAGTCGCGGACAATAGAAACTCGACCGGCCTGACTGCACCACACGCCTGATCCCGTTACAGGCAGGATAACCCGGGCATGAAGGGCAAGGCTGCCCCTCACGGCCATATACCTGATGCAGCTCCTGAAACGCACCCGGATTGCCTTCTGAGTCCACATAGTCACGCAGGTCGATCCCCCCGCGCCGATAGCCTCCTCCAGCACACCCGGCGTTACTTCGGCAATGCGGGCGATCTCTTCGGGATCGAGAGACGCGGCCCGTCTCTCCGGATTGATCCGGGCACGAAAAAGAATTTCCGAGACATAGATATTGCCCAACCCGGCGACCACCCGCTGATCGAGCAACACCGTCTTGATCGGCGATCGCTTATTGGCCAGCTTCTCAATAAGATAAGATGCGTCAAACCCTGGCAGAAGGGGATCGGCCCCCAAAGCCCTGAGAAGCGGGTGCTCGCGCTCTTTCCCGGCATCGATAATCAGAAAACACCCAAATCGCCTCGGGTCCACCAGCCCAATCGACGTTCCATTATCGAGGGTCAGGGTAACGTGCTCATGGCGCATGGGCGTGTAGGAAGCGCGTTTGCGCTTTTGCGGGGTGATCCGGATACGCCCGCTCATCCCCAGATGAATCAGCAGGGTCGGGCCGCGCACGAGCGCGATCATCATGTATTTGCCCAGACGGGAAGAAGAACGGATCTTCTTGCCATCGGCCCGTATCGACAGATCGTCCGGCACTGGCCATCGCAGATCGTTTCTGACCTCCGTGCTGATGATACGCCGTCCCTCGAGCGCCGCTCGCAATCCGATCAGAATAGTTTGGACTTCTGGTAGCTCTGGCATCTTGGGAGCTGACACTATATCCAGAGACGCATGACCGACAACGCATCATTTCCCCGTCCCGAATCTGCCGCAGGCGTGAGGGAGGAGACAACCGACTTCGGATATCGCTCTGTCCCGAGGGCCGAGAAAAAACCGCTGGTGCGCGCCGTGTTCGACAGCGTCGCTGGACGCTACGACGTGATGAACGACGTGATGTCGCTCGGTATCCACCGCGTGTGGAAGCGCATTTTCACTACGACGCTGGCGCCGAGACGAGATCTCAAGCTGCTCGATCTCGCGGGTGGAACCGGCGATATCAGCTTCGGCTGGCTCAAGAACAATGGCGGTCCGGTGCTTCTGACCGACATCAATGCCGCCATGCTCGAAGTTGGACGCTCGCGGGCGGCCAGCAAAGGCTATCTGAGCGACATCGAGTTTTCGGTGGTCGATGCCGAGACGATCCCCCTCCCCGACCGTAGCGTCGATCGCGTCTCAATTGCTTTTGGTCTACGCAACTGCACCGACAAGGACGCCGTGCTTCGCGAAGCGCGCCGCGTGCTGCGTCCGGGTGGCAAATTCTGCTGCCTCGAGTTTTCGCGCGTGCAGGTGGCGGCTCTCGCTCCTGTCTATGATGCCTGGTCTTTTGGCGTACTGCCCAAGATGGGTCAGCTGATCGCCAAGGACTCGGAAAGCTACCGCTATCTTGCCGAGAGCATCCGCACCTTCCCCGAGCAGGATGTGCTGGCCGAGATGATGCGTCAGGCCGGGCTGGAAAAGGTGAGCTACCAGAATCTCTCTGGAGGCATCGCCGCAATCCATTCCGGCTGGAAGCTCTAACACCACATGGCTGGCCGGATCATCCTGATTATAGGAGGCGGCATCGCTGCCTATAAGGCGCTGGAACTGATCCGGCTGCTTCGCAAACGCGATGTCGCAGTCGAATGTGTTCTGACCGACTCAGCAACACATTTCGTGACGCCGCTTTCTGTTCAGGCCCTGTCCGGCGCCCCTGTGCATACGACCCTGCTCTCGCTGGCAGAAGACAGCCAGATGGATCACATTGCCCTGTCGCGCAGTGCGGATCTTCTCGTCGTCTGCCCGGCGACCGCCAATCTGATGGCCCGTATGGCCAATGGCCTGGCCGACGACCTCGCTACGACACTTCTTCTGGCCACGGACACGCCGGTACTGATCGCGCCAGCGATGAATGTCCGCATGTGGAAACACCCAGCCACGCAAGAAAATTATCGTCGATTACGCGAGCGCGGATGCGATTTCGTCGGGCCTGAAGACGGCGAAATGGCCTGCGGCGAGTTTGGCCCCGGTCGACTGAGCGCCCCTGAGACGATCGTCGAGGCAATCGAGTCTGCTCTTTCGCCCCATAAGCCGCTTACGGGCCGTCATGTTCTGATCACGGCAGGGCCGACTCACGAGCCGATCGACCCGGTCCGGTTTATTGCCAATCATTCCTCAGGCAAACAGGGCTATGCCATTGCTGAAGCCTGTGCCGCCCTCGGCGCACAGGTCACGCTGGTCAGCGGCCCGACAGCCCTGCCCTGCCCCAAAGGCGTAACCCTGGTCCCTGTTCTGACGGCCTCAGACATGATGGCCGCCTGTGAGAAAGCTCTCCCCGCCGATTGCGTCATCTGTGCCGCTGCAGTGGGCGACTGGCGTGTCGCACAGAGCAGCGAGCAGAAACGCAAGAAACAGCCCGGTGAGACGGTTTCCCTCGCCCTCGTCGAAAATCCGGATATCCTCGCGACCCTCTCGCGACCCGGACCGCATCGCGCGTCTCTGGTGATCGGTTTTGCCGCCGAGACCGAATCTCTGGAACAGCACGCCAAGGCGAAACTCGCCCGCAAAGGATGCGACTGGCTGCTCGCAAACGATGTCGGCGGTGAAAGCGCTGTCTTTGGGGGGGATCGCAATCGCATCCTGTTCCTGAACGGCGAGACCGTTGAGACCTGGCCGGACATGCCCAAGGCCGAGGTCGCCTCACTCCTCGCTACACGCCTCGCAGCTCATTTTTCCTCAACCTCAAGGTAAGGCCGTATGTCACCGATTCCTGTCGAGCTCGTCAGACTCCCCCATGCCGAAGGGCTGGACCTGCCTCACTATGCCAGCAGCGGCGCTGCCGGGATGGATCTTCTGGCTGCCGTCGACGCTGACCTGATCGTCAAGGCCGGGGAACGCGCCCTTGTTCCGACCGGAATCAGGATCGGGCTGCCATCTGGCTACGAACTCCAGATTCGTCCGCGCTCCGGCCTTGCCTTGAAGCACGGGATCACCCTCCCCAATTCCCCCGGAACGATCGATGAAGATTATCGGGGCGAAATCGGAATCATTCTTCTCAATACAGGCAAGGAAGATTTTGTGATTTCGCGCGGAATGCGCGTGGCTCAGGCCGTGCTGGCCCCCGTCGTCCGTTTGACATGGGTTGAAGTTTCTGAGCTGGATGAAACAGCCCGTGGCGCGGGCGGTTTCGGCAGCACGGGCACCACCCGAAAGCCCTGAGCCGAACGAGGCTTTTTGAACCAGTAAGTCGGCTCTCTTCCTCGACCGCCGCAAGGCACGATGAATGACCCCGGCATGAGGAAGGAGCGCATGTCGCCATTACGGGCGCGACGCGGCCCACGCGGAACGGATCGGAAAGCAGGACTGACGACAACGCTCGTCGGTACCCTCGCCGTTGTCGCAGCTCTGGCGCTGCTCTCCCGTTTTCTGCCCGCACAGCTCACCCCGTTCCATAGCGGAGGGCTGACGACATCGCATCTGCGCTCTCTCGCAGGGTTAAAGGTCGTTCTGGAAGATTTCGGTCATACGGCGTTTCGCATGGTCTGTGCGACGCTGACAGGATCGATGATCGGGGCAATTCTGGCCCTGCTGGCGGCGAAAGTGCCTTTTGTACAGAGCGCAGTGCGAACGGCACTGAGCGGGCTGCACATGATCCCGCTTCTTTGCCTTCTGCCATTTCTACGGCCTCTGGGCTTCGAAATCACGGTGATCTGCACTACTGCGCTGTGCTTCGCAGGCCCCATTGCGAGCGCGGCTCTTCGGGCCTGGGCGCAGATTCCCCGACCGCTCGATGAGGCGGCCCGCGCCCTGGGGCTTACGGGATGGCAGCGCCTTTGGCGGCTTGAAGCGCCGTTTGCGATCCCCGATGGCGTGACCGCACTGGCACGGGCAATGCCGCTTGCCTGGTGTGTCCTGATCGCTTCGGAGATGCTCCCCGTCAATGGCGCGCTTTCGACCCGTCCGGGGCTCGGCACTCACGCCGCACAAGCGGCTGCCATAGGATCGTTCTGGCAGACCTCACTCGCCGCGTTATTGATCGGCCTATTAGCCTTCCTCTACGACACCGGCCTTGTTTTCCCCTGGCAAATCTGCTGATCGTTACCGGCTGAATCCCATCTTCGCCTCCGCTGAAGATCCATGGATGCTCAAATTCTGGCGACGCACCCGGATGCTCAAGCTTTTCGGCGAACGATTGCGTCGTGCCCTCGCCTGGGCGGGCGATCTGCGGCTCGGAAGAACGGGATTCCGGCCGACTGCAACGCAGGCAGGCTCTTCACCACTGATCGCGCTCTCTTCCGGGCTCTTCCTTCTCCTGATCATTGTGGCCTTCTTCTACCGCCATCACGCACTCAATCTTGGCGATCTCGGGGTCGTCATCGCGCAAAGCTCCCTCTCGGCGGTGCGGATGACTCTTGCCCTCCTGGTCGCCTTCGCCCTGTGGTTGCCGCTTGGGGTCTGGCTTGGCCTCTCGCCACGCCGGGCCGCGCTGGCGCGCCGTGCAGCGCGGTTTCTCACGCTTTATCCCAAGAACATCCTCTTTCCGGTGCTCTGCGTCGCGCTGTCGGCTTTGCCGTTTTCCTCTCTGATCTGGCCTTTCATCGCCTGTCTGTTTTTCGTTCAGGGGCTGCTTTTACCCCAGATCCTTCGTGGCATGAGAGCCTATCCCGTCGACCTGCTTCAGGCGGCCCGAAACCTGCAGATCCGGGGCTGGTTATGGTGGAGCCGCATCCTGCTGCCAGGCCTCGCTCCGGCTTTGGTGGAGGCGGCAAGCGCCGCGTCGATGACTGGATGGACGATCCTGATTGTTGCGGAACGATCATCCTGGAACCTCCAGAATCGCGACGGAAGCGGGATTGGGGCTTACGTCGCGCACGCCATTGAGGTGGGCGATCTCCCCCGTGTCGTCCTTGGCGCCGCCGTGCTGACGCTTTGCATCGCCCTTGGTGAATTTCTGGTCTGGAATCCCCTGCGCCTTCAGATCAGACGCCGCATACAATCGTCACAGAGCTGACCCTTATGACCATGGAGCCTGTCATGCAGGAAACCCTGCTCTCGATACGCAATTGTCTTCAGGTCTATCAGAAGGAAAGCAGCACCGAACTGCCCGTCCTTGAGGATGTGAGCTTCGATCTTCAGGCCAGTGAAATCGTGGGTCTTGTCGGCCGATCCGGCTCGGGCAAGAGCACGCTGCTGCGTATCGCGTCAGGCCTTATTCCGGCGAGCGCTGGCGAGATCGTCTGGAAAGGACACATTCTCGGCGGACCGACCCCTGAGATTGCGATGGTTTTTCAGTCCTTCGCCTTGTTTCCGTGGCTGACGGTGCAGCAGAACATCGCACTCGGCCTGGAGGCAAAGCGCCTTCCCCGTGCGGAATGCGAGCGCCGTTGCGACGACATGATCGATCTCATCGGGCTCAACGGCTATGAAAACGCCCTCCCCAAGGAGCTTTCGGACTCAATGCAGCAGCGCGTCGGGCTTGCCCGCGCGCTGGTCATGCGGCCCGATCTTTTGCTGATGGACGAGCCTTTCGCGTCTCTCGATATGCTGACTGCCGAAAATCTGCGAACCGATCTGATCGAACTCTGGTCTGAGAGACGCTCCCCACACGCGCCATGATGCTGGCCACACATAATGTGGAAGAAGCCGTGCTGATGTGCGATCGGATTCTGCTTTTCTCGTCCAATCCGGGACGGGTCTCGCATGAGCTGACCGTCCCCTTCCCCCATCCGCGCAACCGCATGATGCGGCGTTCAGACAATTCGTCGATGAGATCTACACCTTGATGACGCGTCGCGCGCCTCTGGTCTCGGAAGCGAGCCTGGAGCCCGGCGTCTCTTCGCCCGCGCCGAACCCCATGTCGCTGGTGCTTCCCTCCATCCCCATCAACGTGCTTGTGGGTTTGCTGGAAACACTGGCGGCCTCTCCGCTCAATGGCCGCGCCGATCTGCCCCATCTGGCTGAGCGCCTCCAGATGGCACTCGATGATCTGTTTCCGCTTGGAGAATCTCTTCAACTTCTGGAGCTGGCGGAGCTGGAAGACGGCGATATTCTGATGACGGAAGCCGGAATCCGCTTCGTGCAGGCCGATCAGGATGAGCGGCGTGAGATCATGCGCACGGCGCTTGTGCACCATATCCCCCTCATCCGCTCGATCCGCGCCGTCCTCGACGAACGCTCCGGTCATCGCACGGGAGCAGACCGGTTCCGGGAAGAGCTGGAGGCGACGATGTCGCCAAGTTATGCAGAGCAGACCCTGATGACCGCCACGAACTGGGCACGCTACACAGAACTCTTCGATTTCGACGAGGAAGCCGACCAGTTCATGCTTGATCGTGAGTCTGCTGGCTAGTGAACCAGCCGGGTCTGGAACGCGGCGAAAAGAGGGTTTCGTTGCGGTATGCCCGCCCGCCCGCCGCAGAGCAGGCGTGTCACCCGACCGGGCGGGTCAGGCTTTCAATCGGTCGCGATAGATCTTGCGCGCCTTGGCGACTTTCGGTGCTACGACTGCGCTGCAATAGGCGGTTTCGGGATTGCGGGCAAAGTAGTCGTGATGCTTTTCCTCAGCCTCCCAGAACACCGCCGGACCTGCGATTTCGGTCACGATCGGGGCGGGCCAGATGCCTGAATCCGCGATCTCCTGGGTCACTTCCCGAGCAATCACGTCCTGAGCCGGATCGAGCGCGAAAATGACCGAGCGATATTGCGTGCCGACATCATTGCCCTGCCGATTGAGCTGGGTTGGGTCATGGGTCGTGTAGAAAACGCGCAGCACATCGGCGAAGCTGATCTCCTGCGGGTCGAAAAGGACCTCAACCACTTCTGCATGGCCGGTCGCCCCGGAGCAGACCTGCTCATAGCTGGGGTTTTCCCGACGTCCGCCCGCATAGCCAGGCTGCGCAGATTTGACTCCGCGCAACCCGGTGAAGATTGCTTCCGTACACCAAAAGCAACCGCCCCCAATCAGGGCCTTTTCAAGATGGGTCTCACTCATAGGGGCCTCACTTTTTTGACAATACGGAAGCTTTCGGCGTCACTGCTTGACGACAGGAAGGAAGATGCTGCTGGCCTGAGCGCCACCACGCGAGATCGACTGGGTCGCCGCCTTGTAGTCGGCAGCCTTGGCCTCGAAGATGTTCGAGACATAGGTTTGCGGATTACGATCGTAAAGGGGGAACCAGGAAGACTGGATCTGCACCATGATGCGATGACCCGGCAGGAAGACATGATTCACCGCAGGAAGCGTGAACTTGTATTCCTCGACCTTGTTCGCGGGAATCGCCTCGGCGCGCGCGGGGTCATGACGGTAACGACCGCGGAAGATATCCATCGAAACCGAAAGCTCGTAGCCTCCCATCGCCGGGCGATCGGCCGTGACGCAGGATAGACGTCGATGATTTTGACCACCCAATCGGCATCGGTGCCGGTGGTTGCCGCAAACAGATCGGCTGTCGGCACACCCGAAACACGCACCGCATGATCCAGAACCGGCGTCTGATAGGTCAGCACATCGGGCCGGGATTCAGCAAAACGCTGATCGGAGACCAGCCATGGCTTCCAGCGAGCACCGTCCGCGAAGCTGTAAGGACGTGTCATGAAGGGAACCGGATGAGCCGGATCTGAGACGTAGCTGTCTGTGCCGGGCTTCGCACGTTCGAACCCGAGCCCGTTATTCTCTTTCAGATAGAGACGATCTCCCGTCCCGATGCAGCTCTGCTCGCAATTGCCGAGCCACCCCCGCAAATGGTCCCACTGGTTATCACCCGTATTATAGATGATCGCATCGTCGAAATGTGTCTTGGCACTTCCCGGCTTCAGATACTGATCGAAGAACGGACGCATGACATTGGCGCGATACCAGAGCGCCGTATCCCCCTTGAAATGGAGCGGGCCAAGGCTCGACCCATCGTAGTTGACCCCGCTATGGCGCCAGGGGCCCATGACGAGAATATTCGGGACCTTGGGATGATCCTTGCGCAAAGCCATCCAGCTATGGATCGCCCCCCACATATCTTCCTGATCCCACAATCCCTGCTCCCAGATGGTCGGCACGGTCAGCGGGTGTTTGGCGAGGAGCTTGTCGAGCGCCTGCCCCTGCCAGAACGCATCATAGGCAGGATGGGCCTTCATGCGTTGCCACCACGGGAACTGATCGAGCCCCGCAGCTGTCGCGAAATCACCCGCTGAACCCGCCTGAAGGAAGTTGGTGTAATCATCCGCGTCGCGACGCGGGATGCCACCACTTTCGCCCTTCTTGGTCATCTGCATAATGAAATAATCGAAACTGCCCTGGCGGAAGGCTCCATAATGGAACCAGTCATCGCCCATCCAGCCATCGACCATCGGGCTCTCAGGCGCGGCGACCTTGAGCGCAGGGTGCGGATCGAGCAACGCCATGACAACAGTCCAGCCTTCATAGGACGACCCCGTCATGCCCACACGGCCATTGCTCTGCTGCACGTTCTTGGTGAGCCAGTCGATCGTGTCCCACGCATCGGTCGTATCATCGGTCTTGCTGGGGTTGAGCGGACCGATCGGGGGGCGCGTCATGACGTAATCGCCTTCGGAGCCGTATTTACCCCGCACGTCCTGAAAGACCCGGATATAGCCCGCGTCGACGAACACGCCGTCACCCTGCGGCAGCAGATTACGCATTTCGGCGGCGCCAGACACACGATCTGCACGCTCTGACGCATGATACGGGGTGCGCGTCAGGAGAATAGGCGCGTCATGGGGCTTGGCGGCCTTCGGAATGACAATGACGGTATGCAGCTTCACACCGTCACGCATCGGGATCATGACATCCTGCTTGATGTAATCCCGACCTGTTTCCGGCAACTGCACATGTGCAGGAATATCGGAGCCTCGCTGCACCATATCGGGCGTCACAGGCAGGCCGTTGACCGTCTGCGCCATGGCGTGCGAGGCCCCGAGCAGGCAGGATGTCATCAGCAACAGAGATCGGGTCAGAGGTCCAACGCGCACGCAATCATTTCCTTGAACGGCTTAGCAAGGCGGGGATGATTGATCAGACTTCCCCTTGCGGCAAGCGATTGGCCACGTTATTTCGCACAGGGTAATAAAAATACGCCTACGGGCCGCTTGCTATTGCATTTCATGCGCAACTCGCCCGCTTCCTCCATCAGTTCCGGATCAGTGTCATGCCCGCCTATCGTTCCCGCACTACCACCCATGGCCGTAACATGGCCGGTGCCCGCGCCTGTGGCGCGCTACGGGCATGACGGATAAGGATTTCGGCAAGCCTATCATTGCCGTTGCCAACTCCTTCACTCAGTTCGTGCCAGGTCATGTGCATCTCAAGGATATGGGCGCGCTTGTGGGCGGTGCGATTGCTGAGGCCGGTGGCATCGCGCGCGAATTCAACACGATTGCGGTCGATGACGGCATCGCCATGGGTCACGGAGGCATGCTCTACAGCTTGCCCTCTCGCGAGCTGATCGCCGATTCCATCGAATATATGGTCAACGCCCATTGCGCCGATGCGCTGGTCTGCATCAGCAATTGCGACAAGATCACGCCGGGCATGCTGATGGCCTCGCTGCGCCTGAATATTCCGGTCGTGTTTGTTTCCGGCGGCCCGATGGAAGCAGGCAAGCTCGACGGTCCCGGCATCAACCGCAAACTCGACCTGGTCGATTCCATGGTCGCTGCGGCAAACCCGAAAGTGACGGATGCGGAATCCGAAGCCATCGAGCGATCGGCCTGTCCGACCTGTGGCTCGTGCTCGGGCATGTTCACAGCTAATTCGATGAACTGCCTGACCGAGGCTCTGGGCCTCTCCCTGCCCGGCAATGGCAGTCTTCTGGCCACACATGCCGATCGCCGTGAGCTGTTTCTTGAAGCAGGCCGACTGGTCGTCTCTCTGGCTCGCCGTTGGTATGAGCAGGATGACGCAACTGCTCTGCCGCGCAGCATCGCGACCAAGGCAGCATTTGAAAACGCCATGACGCTGGATATCGCCATGGGTGGCTCGACCAACACCGTGCTGCATCTTCTGGCAGCCGCACGGGAGGCCGGGGTCGATTTCCATATGGCCGATATCGATCGCCTGTCGCGCAAGGTGCCCAATTTGTGCAAGGTCGCGCCTGCCAAAGCCAATGTGCACATGGAAGACGTTCACCGTGCTGGCGGTATTCCCGCCATTCTCGCCGAACTCAACCGTTGCGGTTTGATCGACACGACGGCCCACACCGTCCACGCGCCAAGCATGAAGGAAGCCCTTACGAAATGGGACGTGCTCGAAGGCGATGAGCAGGCAAAAACCCGCTTCCTTGCTGCGCCGGGCGGCGTGAGGACGACAGAGGCTTTTTCACAGTCTAGCCGCTATTACGAGCTGGATACCGACCGCCAAAACGGCGTGTTGCGGGATCGCGAGCATGCTTTCTCCCAGGATGGCGGTCTGGCCGTGCTTTACGGCAATCTGGCCGAGGCAGGCGCCATCGTAAAAACGGCTGGGGTGGTCAACAGCCTGCTGACCTTCACAGGACGCGCCCGCGTGTTCGAAAGTCAGGAAGATGCCGTCGCCGGTATTCTGGCCAACAAGATCGTCGATGGGGACGTGGTGGTGATCCGGTATGAAGGGCCGAAGGGCGGCCCCGGCATGCAGGAAATGCTCTACCCGACAAGCTACCTGAAATCGAAGGGGCTAGCCGAGACCTGTGCCTCATCACCGATGGACGCTTTTCGGGTGGCAGTTCGGGCCTATCGATCGGTCACATCTCGCCGGAAGCCGCAGAAGGCGGTCTGATTGGCCTGCTTGAGGAAGGCGATCAGATTGAAATCGACATCCCGAACCGCATCTTGCGCGCTCTCGTCGACGATGCGGTCCTCGCCGAGCGTCGCGAACAGATGGAAGCGCGCGGTACCGACGCCTGGACACCGGATCGCATCCGGGAAGTCTCCCCTGCCCTGCGGGCCTATGGCCTTTTGACCACAAGCGCCGCCAATGGCGCTGTGCGGGATCTCGCGCAGATCACCCGTCGAAACTGATTTTACAGCGGGCTCTCCTGTTTTAAAGGAGAGCCTTTTTTGTGCCTTTCATTCATTAGAATTTCTTATGAGGCATGCTGAATCAGGCCGGTTTTTATCGCGCAAACAAGCCAATAAACAAGTCGCAATAATAAAGTGACTTTGGTTCGACAAAAGAACATGAGTAATGGCTTTGTTTCGCGGTCAAATTCAGAGAAAAAGTTTGAAATAAGACATCACGATAACGTGAGTACCTCACTCTCTTCGTGGACAGTTCTCTGAATTTCATCAGCCTTGCCAACGGTCACTGATAACCAGGCTTATGGAGCCCTATCATGACCGGAACATCCGCCTCAAAACATGCATCTCTGTCTTTCTCCCGTTCGATCGCAAGAGCGGGTGGCGGGTTCGACGACCCTGACAACGCCGATAATCTATTCGTCACCAGTGGGAATACCTGCAGTGGCGCGCAGCTCTCAGGCGATTACATGTCTGTGCAGGGCGAAGGCGCTGTTGCGCAGGACACAGCCCTGACCCATGGCGCCTGGCAGGATGTTGCTTTCAATAGAACAACAAGCTCCGGTGGTGGTGGCGGTCTAGCAACGGGGACGTCGTTAGGCGCTGGTGCCAAACAATTTGTCCATTCTGGAGGCACCGCCACGGGCTCGCTGGTCAGTTCCGGCGCAACGGCCGTCATCTCCGGAGGCGGTGTAACGTCAGGAGCGACCGCGTGGGGTGACGGCTTCTACGGACAGGAAGGGACGAATGACGGTGCTGTTATCGTCCAGGGCGGAGCAAGCAGCATCGCAGCCGTCGTTTCGGGCGGCTACCTTAGCGTTCAGGGACAAGACGCTCTGTCCGAAGGTGCCATCATCACAGCAAATGGCTGGCAGGATGTCGGACTCAATAACAGAACGAGCGAACGCGGCGGCGGTGTTGCACGCAAGACCACCCTCGTCAGCGGTGGCAAGCAATATGTGGACGACGGCGGCCTTGCCACCCACACGACTATTGGCTCGGGAGGCTCCCAGGAAGTCCAGGTCGGCGGAAAAGCAGACCACAGCTATGTCGCAGCCGGAGGTCGATGACCGTCCATAACTGGGCGTCGAGCCACAATACTGTCGTGGAAAATGGAGGAACCGCTCGTATTGAGGGAAATGCGACGGAAACAGTCACCGCAGGTACCGGCTCGGGGGTAACCGTCTGGGGCAACGGGTTCGGTAATCAGGATGGTGCGGGCTTCCTGTCAGTCGGCAGCGGTGGAACAGCCTTCAACGAACATATCATGGGCGGTTACCTTGCGGTCGAAGGCGATGGGGCGACGTCAATCGACGCCGTCATTACGAATTATGGGTGGCAGGACGTCGCTTATAATCGACGAACCAGCACACATTCCTACGGCGTCGCCTACGGCACGAAACTCTCCGAGGGGACAAACCAGTTCGTCTACTCTGGCGGCACCGCCAATAAATCCCAAATCGCCTCGGGCGCTTCTTCAACACTTTTCAGCGGTGGTGTGGCATCGGGCGCGACAGCCTGGGGACGAGGCTTTCATGGCAAAGACGAAAAATGGGAAGGTGCGCTGATTGTCCAGGGTGGCGCAACCAGCACCGACGCCGTTATTTCGGGAGGCTATCTGTCCGTGCAAGGGCAGAACGCTTTTTCTGAAGGCGCAATTGTCACGGCCGGAGGCTGGCAGGATGTCGGGCTCAATAACCGAACGGACGCACATGGTGGCGGGACTGCCATCAGGACCACCCTTGTCAATGCGGGCAAGCAATTTGTCGATCAGGATGCCGTGGCCATCCAGACCATTGTAAGTTCGGGCGGCTCGCAGAATATCCTCGCGAACGGCAAGGCAGATCAGACACAGGTCTCTGCCGGTGGGTCCATGAATGTGGAGTCATGGGGATCAAGCCACAATACGGTCGCCGCAGCAGGCGGAAGCGCCACGGTGCAGCGAAACGCCACCGAAACGGTCACGCTCGGCAGTGGTTCAGGAGTCACGGTGTTCGGTGACGGTTTCGACAACCAGGACAATACCGGGGTTATCGCAATCGGAAGCGGCGGGACCGGTTTCAATCAGATTGCCAACGGAGGCTATATTTGCGTTGAAGGCGATGGCGCCACATCGGTCGATGCTCTTGTCACTGGTAACGGTTGGCAGGACGTGGCCCATAACGGCAAGACCGGGACAGGTTCATTGGGGTTCGCTACGGGTACAAAACTCACACAGGCGGCCGCCAGTACGTTTATAGCAACGGCACAGCCGCAGACACATCAGTTGGCTCAAGCGGGCTGATGATGGTCATCAGTGGCGGAACCGCCCTGAACGCCGCCGTAGCTGGCGCGGGAAATGTCGAAATCCAACCTGGAGGCTCCCTGTCTGGGGGCGTCGTCGAAGATCTGGGTGTCGTCAAAGCCGCTGGCGGTCGCCTTGGTGGCCATATCGACGTGGCGGGCTATATCGGAGGGGGAACGATCATCGATCAGGGTGTCGTTGACATCACCAGCGGCGGTGTCGCGTCCCAGATCGTCGTCGCCTCGGGAGGCTCGATTCACATCGATCCAGGAGGCAGGATCTCCAACGGTGTCTTCTTGCAAGTCGGTGGGCATGCAACTGTCGATGCCTCCGTCAGCGGAACAGTCGATCTCGCGCAGGATGGCTATGCTCGACTTATCGTAACCGGGCGCACCAATCCGAAACTCGTGATATCCGGGTTCAACGGTGCCAGGAAGGACGCCTCCGATCAGATCGTTCTGCGCGATATACCGCGTGCGGACATCATGAAAGTGGATTACCCCGACGTCGATCACGTCGCGTTCACTCTACAGGAACGGCGAAACGATCACCCTCACGGTCCCTGGGGTGAAAAAACATGGCTTCTCCCTTGATTCAGCCCCTGATGGCTCGACCATTTTCGAGGTCTGCTTTCTGAGCGGCACCTTAATTACCACGCCTTTTGGCGATCAGCCCGTGGAGAACCTCAAAGCCGGAGATGACGTCTTCGTCTTCCATGACGGTGTTGAAAGTATCCAGAAAATTGTCTGGACAGGACAAAAATCCGTCATCCAACGCAAGGACGAGAATAGGGAGCTGGAATCTTACCCGGTTCGAATAAAGGCTCATGCTTTCGCGCCCGGTCAACCGTTCAAAGACCTGCTCGTGACGCCAGAGCATTGTCTCTTCGTCGACGGTTGCCTGGTTCCTGCCCGCATGCTCGTGAACGGACACTCCGTTCAGCACGACCGAACTCTCACGACCTACACCTACCATCACATCGAGACCGAAACGCATTCCCTGCTTCAATCCGATGGCCTTTTCAGCGAAAGCTATCTCGATCGAGGGAACCGCTCGACCTTCGACCCAGGCACCGTTTTCGAAGCCGCATCGGAACAGCTGCAGGACCATGAAACACATCCGGACGGAGCGATGGCCGCGCCACTCAATGTCGATGCGGTTTTCGTCAAAAAGATCTGGGACCGCCTGGCTCAACGTGCAGGATTGGCGGACATCTCTGCTACAGCCTCACAATCCAGAAATGACCTTCATCTCGTCACTCAGGATGGAAGGCGCCTCACCCCTTCGCGTATCTCCGGCAAGAGACATATTTTCTGTCTTACTGGAGAGGTTTCGTCCGTAAGGCTTGTTTCGGATGTGCATTGTCCGTCCCGGGATATCGGCCCTTGGTCGATGACAGGCGGTCTCTCGGTGTGCTTGTCGGGGAGGTGTCTCTCTATTCTTCGAAGAGCACGCGCGAAATCGATCTGAGTTCAGACGAGGCAATGGGACACGGCTGGCACCAGGTTGAACCTGGCTCTCTGCGCTGGACGAGTGGTAACGCCGCGATCTTTCTGGGATCTCATTTACAGAACGAAAGCCGTATTCTCTCTATAGAAATTGCGGCCTGAAAACAGGGCACCGGTACGCCTATCCAAAATATTAAATATCGGCTCACGGTTGATCCGCTCTTCTCTACCCACGTTGTGGGTAGCGAGCAATCGCCCACGTGATTTTTTAACTATGCATTTTGCCAAAAAATTACTGCTTTCCCTCGTAACGGAGAAAGCCTCTTCGGCACCGACAGATGCAGCAAGGGAGTGCCATGAAAGAATCTCTGCCGGATCTCAACGCCTTTGCCGTCGTCGCGAAGGAAGGCAATTTTACACGTGCGGCCGCTGCAATGAATGTCTCTCAATCTGCATTGAGCCAGACCATTCGCGGCCTGGAGAAGCGCCTGGGAATCAGACTTTTCCACAGAACGACACGCAGTCTCTCTCTCACTGAGTCCGGCTCGACCTTGCTCAACGAACTCGAGCCCGCACTCGAGCGGATCGCGCACGGTCTGAGCAAAATGCATGACGATCAAGGAGAAATTCGTGGAACGCTAAGGGTTACGGCCGACGATTTCGCGATCGAGACGGTCCTATGGCCTCTCATTACCCGCTTGACGCAACGACATCCGGAAATAAGGGTCGAAGCCATCAGCGACTACGCACGCGTTGATCTGGCACGTGACAATAGCGATGTCGGGATCCGCCGCGGCAAGCTTGTTTCCAAGGATATGATCGGGATCGAGGTTGGCTGCGAAAATACCATGACTCTGGCGGCGAGCCCGGATTTTCTGAGCCGCTTTGGCGTTCCCACCTCTCCTCATGACGTTGCTTCTTTCAAATCGATCTGCATGCGCCTGCCAACAAATGGCGAAATCTTTAATTGGCGGTTCATGCTCGATTCAGCAGAATTGATGTGCAAGCCCAAACAGAGCCTCGTCTTTTCAAGCATCTTCCAGGCCCGAAAAGCCTGTCTTGAAGGCATGGGGCTTTGTTGGTTGCCTGTTGCTTTTTACGCACCGCATTTCAAAGATGGGACGCTGATCGAAGTGCTCGCCGAGCACCGATACAGCTTCGAGCCCTATTTTCTCTATTACTCCTCACGTCATCAGAAATCGCCTGCTCTGACGGCCCTGCTGCAACAGGTTCGCGAGCAGGCAAAGGAAAGAGCCGCGATCCCCAAAAGCTCTGAAGCCTGAGGCGGAGAGAGACAACCCTGTTCAGAGCTTGAAATTTCGTCCCTGTAAAAACAGAAAACGTAATTCCATCAGGTTCTTATCATTTATGGGTGCGATCCTGCTGCCAGAATTTGGACAGATAAAACCCGGCTTCCGCTCGACGCTCCGATTGGCAACACGCCGCGGCCATTGGTCCAGCGACGCTGTTCTGGCTTCACGGCATGCCAACCACGAGCATGCTTGAGGAAATAACGTACATCGATGGCAGTGGACCCTTGAGGACTGAATAAATTCACATCTCCCACAAGAACACCCAACTCTCGTCGATCATCCACAAAAGGACCAATCTGCTCACTGGGCTTTGCCGATTGCGAGCAAAGATAGACAATCTCGGCATCGCCAGGCACTGTGAAAACATAACGCGCATCACTAATCCGGGTCGGTAGAATACGCTCCCCCGCTTCGGTGCATAAATGCACGACAGGCTCCGGGTTATGATGTGTTTTCGACGTCGGTTCGATGCCAGCTCGCTGCGCTAATCTCCGCCAGATTGGTTCAACAAAGGACCGTAAAACCTCAAGCCTGGCTGCCATCTTCCTCTCGGCGACGTCCGTCTCATTGACGGATGTCAGGGGTGCATCCGCGTTGCGGGTCGTGAGTCCATCCCGGTTCCCTGTATCAAGATAGCTCTCACAGAGCATCCCATCTGCTGAGACAACAGAGTGAGTGTTTGTCTCGATATGGAAATACTGATACGTCTTTAATTTCTGATCATGATAAATCGTTTTGTTATTGACGATCATTCGGGCAGGTACCAGAGCACCGTCGATGAACAGGCAATGTTCAGGGGTGACCAGAAGGTCCTTATAAGGAACGTTTTCCGCAAAGGCATGTGCTTTGATACGCACGGGATACTGCGTCGGGCCGAAAGTGGAGGTCATCTCTTCATCAATTTGACGATGTCCGATCCAACCGACACGTTGTATTTCTTCTTGTCCCCGATGATAGACGAAAACCGAATCGCCAACGTTAAGCGTCTCGATAGCCTGCTCGCCTCGCGGGGTTCTGATGAGTGTACCCTCAAGAAAACAGACCGAGAAAATGGTCGAGTTTCCGGCCCCGTCAGCTAGGTCGAAACCAAATTTTTGCACACCCGGAACGTTGAGGGTCAGTTTTCGATTTCCTTTGAGCGTAAATTCAACAAGATCTGGTCCCGGATATGACACTCCAAGAATATCCGATTTTGGGATATCGCGCAGAATGATCTGATCGGAGGAACCCGGGTTGTTGCCGTTAAACCCGGAAATGATCGACGTTGGACTTGTCGTCCCCGTGAGCGTCAACCGGCTGAACCCATTTCCGCCCAGATTGACGGTACCGCCAGCGCCACAATCCAGTGTTGCCGCACCACCCGGCTAATATTCGCCACCCCCAAGAGCTTCCCGCCCTGATCGACCTGCAACGATCCGCCGGAAGCAATCACCGGAGCCTGAACACTCCCCCCCGAGCTAATTTCCAGCTTTCCTTGCGCATCGATGGTTCCGCCGGAAACCACACCGCTTCCAACGACATTTCCGCGCAAAAGCGCTCCAGAAAGGCCGCGAAGTGTCCCCCCCGCGTCGATTACGCCGCCTTCAACTACTCCGCCTCCGGAAACGACGGCAATACCGCCTGTAAGAACATGAGCCTCGCGACCGAGCCCACCAGAGTCGATGCGGATCGTTCCACCTGCAGACGCCACACTTCGAGACGCTATACCGGAAGAGACGACAAGCTGATAGGAGCCCGCATCGATACGGGTATCGTTGGCCAAAGCTGGCCCATACGATTTCGTGTCCCATTCCACACCGACGTCTTGCCATGCGCCAGCTGTCAAACGCAGATTTGACGTTACGGCAGAAACATTCCCACTTCCGTAAGTCGCAATACGAACCGCACCAGAAGCAGTGAAGTCCATGGCGGTGCCACCAGCCTGTACCAGCGCAAGCGCTCCTGTCTGGAGAACCAGACCTGAAGCGCTGCCGTCAGAGACGAGTTCCGTCCCTCCCGAACTGACGACACCAATGCCTCCCTCCGCAATCGTGCCGTTTAACCCTACGCCTCCGTTCCAGATTTCAAGTGTACCGCCGCTTGAGACGATCGTGTTCTTCAGAACACCGCCATCGGCTACAACTGCCGTACCGCCGAAACGAGGAGCCGGCCACCGTCCGACACAAGGCTCTGAGTGGCAGTGCCACCTGAGGCCACCCACTGATAGGTTCCTTTCCCGATCTGGGTTCGATACGCGTGGGCTGGTCCGGTGGCGGTCTTGTTGGGAAACAGGGCCCCTACATCCTGCCGGGCACCATCCTGTAGAACCACATCGCTTGTCACTGCGTAGACACTGCCGCTGCCATAAGTCGCGACGTAGGCACTCGTGCCCGAAACCATGGCGCCATTGAGGGTTGCTCCTGCAGCAACCTCAACTCGACCGTCCGTCAGGACGACGGCGTTCTCCCCTGTTCCGCCAGCACTCAGAAGGAGTGTTCCACCAGAAGAGACAACGCTCCCGAGAACCGTTCCACCAGAACCGACCCATTGATACGCATTCGTACCGACATGCGTGTCATGCGTGATCGCCGGACCACGAGACGCAATCCCCTTATCTCCAAACAAAGCGCCCACATCCTGCCTGGCACCGTCAAGAAGGGTAAGGTTCGATGTGACAGCAGCGGAGACACCGCTCCCATACGTCGCTACATATGCCTGAGAGCCCGAAGCAACGAAATCGAGCGCTGTGCCTCCTGCCTGCACATACGCATTTCCGCCACCTTCTACAGTGATGCGAGACGCACTTCCCCCTGATAAAATTTCCGTACCGCCACTATGGACGATGCCGACGCCTCCTGCCGCAATCGTATCGTTTACCCCAACACCGCCGTTCCAGATTCCCAACGTCCCACCACTGGTGACGCTTGTGTTCGTGACGGTTCCGCCTTCTTCGACAACTGCAGTTCCGCCCAAGCCCACGCTCGCATCTCTACTGTAGCCATCTCCCTTGACCTCTAGAGTACCGCCGCTCGACACAAGGCTCTGAGTGGCGGTGCCACCTGAGGCCACCCACTGATAGGTTCCGTTCCCGATCTGGGTACGATAAGCATTGGCTGGTCCGGTGGCAGTTTTGTCGGGAAACAAGGCCCCCACGTCCTGCCGGGCATCATCCTGCAGAACCACATCGCTTGTCACTGCGTAGACACTGCCGCTGCCATAAGTCGCGACGTAGGCACTCGTGCCCGAAACCGTGGCGCCATTGAGGATCGCTCCTGCAGCAACCTCAACTCGACCATCCGTCAGGACAACGGCGTTCTCCCCTGTTCCGCCAGCACTCAGAAGGAGTGTTCCACCAGAAGAGACAACGCTCCCGAGAACCGTTCCACCAGAACCGACCCACTGAGACGCATTGAGACCAATATGGGTTCTATCTGCCATCGCCGAACCCCGGAAAACGATACCGTCGTCCTCACGAAGAGCGCCGACATCTTGCCTGGCGCCATCGAGAAGAGAAAGGCTTGACGTAACGGCAGCTGAGAGGCCACTGCCGTAGGTCGCAACGAGTGCCTGAGAACCCGAGGCCACGAAATTGATCGCCGCCCCTCCTGCCTGCACGAGAGCGCTCCCACCGTTTTGCACCGTGATACCTGAAGCAACGGCAGAGGAGACAATTATCGTGCTACCACTCGAGACGACATTGCCATCGCCACTTAAGGAAAAGTCATTCGCAATGATCGCACCGTCGCGGCTAGGGACAGCTCCGATCGAACGAAACAGTTCGGTGTTGCTTATGTTTTCGCTATTTGGACCCCGTTTATCAGCAGACGACTGCTTGGAACCTGGTTTCTTTTCCGAAGAATGACGTGAATTACTTCCGGGAGCGTCTTGCTCTGTCTGTTCGGCTTCGTTTCTCGCATCGGGCGTCACGACACCGCTATCAACAACGACAGTTTGTGCAGGGCGGGAGTCGTTGCGGGTCATGTCTTCGCTTCCTTGTTTGCAAAAAAAGAACTATCCGACCAAGCGTGATCGAAAGGAAATCAATGTGCAGCCATCCGACAGTCAAATTCGGATAATCTAGAATTTTATGGGTACAGTTCCCTGTTACCTCAATAACGGCGATGCCTTATTGACAATATTGTGATTGATGGACCCTTGAAATAGAAAAAATAAATTAGCTATACTTAAATATATTTTTTGTAATATTCTTGTAAAGAAAAATATAGGATATTTATTTGTCTTTGTCTTATTGTTTTTTAGGTATTATATTATATGATTTTATTTTTTATTTATAAACGTCCACAAATCACTTATCAGTTCTGCATTGTTTTACCCCTTCTCTAGAAGCATCTGGATAGGGTTCATTATCATCATGGAAATATATTCATATTTAGATATAAAATACTCATGGTTTGACATGATATAGAGGCTCTTCACCGAGAGAGGATCGCCCTTTCCGCGGCGCATAGGCGAGACCTGTTATATGTGTTGTCCTTCTTTTTCCTCTGAACTTCGTTTGCCACGACGCCGCTCCGTTCTGCTCGGTCTAGGGGCAATCCTTGCGGGGGGTGCCAGTCCACTCCCTCACCCTGGAACAGATCAACCATTCTGCGCTTCAGCAACAAGACCTCAGGGAGGCGACCGTCAGGGGAAATTCGATGCAACCGGCACGCCTCTTTTTTGGCCCGGGAACACCATCATCTGCCCGTTCGGCGAGGCTGATCCGCTCGCACGCGCGATGCTCGAATTACACGATCTGATCCAGCGGGACTGGTCCAGTTTCATCGCTCTCACCTCGCCTTCCAGCTACCATATGACTCTTCTGGGCGGGGTCGATGCCGAGCAAAAAGCAAAGAAAAACTGGCCTACAGGCATTCCGGAGACGACATCGATACCCGATACAGCCTGCTCATCCGAGATCGGCTGGCTGCGAGACGGTTCGATATTCCGGAAAAAATAGAGATGGAGATCGATGCCGATCGGTTTCATGCGCCTCTGGTCGGGGTCCCGTTACGTCCGGCCAATGCGGCAATGGCGACCGCACTTTATGATCTGCGACGGCAACTGGCTGAAGCCATTTCGTTTCGTCCGGATGATCTCATGACATTCATGTTCCATGCGACTTATGGCTATCGCTATCGTCATATTCCAAGATCGCAGAAAGACGTGCTCCGCATGGAGGTTCATCAGTGGCGTCGTCAGAACGCCGAAAAACTCGGAACACTCCTTATTCCGCCGCCTGTATTTTGCAGCTTTGAGACGATGAATGCCTTCCAGCCGCTTCTGACACTCAAACCCATAAAATATGGCTTAAAAAAAATGCTCCGGCCAATCAAGCCGGAGCGTCGTCACGTCGAAATGACCTCGAAATCTTCTCTAAAACGCGGGATCAATATGTAAAAGACAGACTTCCCAGAAATGTCCGTCCTACTGACGGCGTCGCACGATCGCTGAACATGTTCGAATAATTCAGTCGATTGGCGAGGTTGTAACCGTTGAGGGCCAGACGCCAGCGATGTCCAATCATGTGTGAGACCATCGCGTCCCACTCCGTGGTGTGGGGCACCTTGGCTGTATTGGCAGCATCCAGCCAGACGGCGTCACGCCAAGTCAGTCCACCGCCAAAACTCAGATTCCAGGGCTTGTCAGGCGCGATTGTATACGTGCTCCAGATGGTCGCCATGTTTTTTGGCGCGAACTGGATCCGCTTGCCGATATCAGCGGCCGTCAGAGAGCCGGTCGTCGTCGCATCGTAATAAGCATAAGTGCCGATCAGGCTCCAATTACGGGTGATCTGCCCGGAGAGGCTCAATTCGACGCCTTGATTGCGCTGCGTGTCCCCCGATGAGGAGACGCTTCCGGTCGAGGGATCGGTCATGATCGCATTGCCTTTTTCCAGACGGAAAAGCGATGCCGTTGCCCCTAGGCGTCCATGCAGAAACTGTTGCTTGATCCCGATTTCGTAGAGGCTCGCCCGCTCAGGCCTGAAACCCTCGGTTGAGGTTTTCAACGGCTCAGCGCTGTTTGTCACGTAGAGGCCAAGCGGTGTGGTCGATCTCGCCCAATTAAAATAGACCATCGTGTCGTCGCTGGGCGTGTACATCAGGCTGACCGTCGGATTGAGCGTATTCTGCTGCTGCGACAGACGTGTATCCGCAAGTGTCGACCCTTCGGTCGCGGCGTAATGGCTGTTCCAGTGATCCCAGCGAAACCCACCACGGATCGAAAACCAGGGTGCCAGCCACATCTGCTCTGACAGAAAAGCACCGACATCTGTCGCATCGCCGGTTTTGTACAGCTTACGACCGGCCCCGCCCGAGAGATTGACCAGATTACCCTGATACTGGCCAAGCCCACCAAGTAATAATCCGGGCTGAACATGAGACGGGTCGATCATGCTGGTGGTGTCAGTACGCGTGCCATTCTGCCCGTTGAAATTGTAGGCATAATTCGTCCGGCGATCATAAATATGCTCGACATCCCAACCAGCAATGATCTGATGACGGATCGACCCGGTTTTGAAATTGGCACGCGCAGAGAAGACATTCTGCACCGACCAGTCATTCTGCTGATAGGGTTCCGGCCCCCCGAGATGACCGCGTCGATTGATCTGCGCCTGAGAAGGGTTTGTGAAAAACAGCTTCGTGCAGGTCGCATCGCAGCCAGGCTGAGACGACGAGAAATAACGATCGTAAAGACCGCCGCGCAGGTCGTCCGATATCGTCAGATGCTTGCTGATTTCCGAGCTGAGGCGCGCCGTGAGCATATTCACGTTCGACACGTCCTGATCATAATTTGTGCCATACCAGCTATGCCGATTGAGCCCATATTCCGTCGCCGGTCGACCGATCGTGGTGCCCGGTTTGGTAATGACCGGCACGCCGTAATCGGGAATGCGGTTGTCAGATTGATGGAAATACTCAAGCGTGAAGCTGGTCTTCTTTCCCAGTCCGACGCCGATGGAGGGTGCCAGCCCCCACCGATGGGAATAGATATCATCGCGGCCGACGACATTATTCTCATTACCCATGCCGGTAATACGCACGGCGGTGGACTCACCGATCTGCTTGTTCACATCCAGAGTGCCACGGTAATACTCACCGGACCCACCAGAAACTGGGCGTTATAACTATCGCCGAGGTGAGCGACTTTCGTCGTAATATTAATCGCGCCTCCCGTGGTTCCGTTACCGAAAACCTCGGAAGACGGGCCTTTGATAACCGAGATATGGTCGTAATCGAAACTGTCGCGCGTATAGACACCAAAATCACGAAGCCCGTTTTCGTAGATGTCGTTCTGAGCGGCAAAGCCACGAATCAAAAACTGATCGCCTGCCATGCCCCCCTCACCTTCCCCGACCGATGCCGTAATCCCGGGCACGTTACGAAGCGCCTCGTCCAGCGACTTCACGTTCTGCTGCTGCATCAGAACCTGTGGCACGGCATTCACAGTCTGAGGGGTGTGCATGATGTCATCCGGCATACGACCAATACCGATCGGCTCGTGCAGAATGTTCATGACCGAGCCATGCACTACGAAGTTCTCGGTATTGCCGTCGACTGACTCTGCCTTGGGCTTGTCTGCTTTCGTCTTCGTATCGGCGCGACGCACGGCCTCCTTCGGTTTCTTGGGAGGAACGCTATCCGTGTCTTTCTGCGTCGATTGGGCGTGAGCAACGGTGCAGGCGAGCGTCATGCCAGCCAGCAAGGATACGGGGTAAGAAGGGCGAACCCATTTCACGGACAAACGCAGTCTCCACGATGGAATTGAGAGCAATTCCTAACTTTCGTGACAAAGTGCTGCAATCGGTTCGCAATCGCATTCTGTATGTTTATGTCTTTGTGTTGCTGATTCGCGACAGGTGATGTCCGAGACCTCGACACCTCACGCCTCTCTGCACCTGATCGTATTTTACGTCGTCATCTGCGATGGGACGCCAAGCTCTTCAAGACGCCGGGATATCTGCTCCAGCAATCGATCCGCGCGCGGGCCACTCAATGGCTGCATATGACGCTGCATCGCCAGCAGAATGTCGGAAGTCGCCTCGTTAACCGCCTTGTCCCACCAGTCAAAGGCTTCGTCCTGGCGCCCCATTGCGAACAATGCCGTCGCGAAATTATGCTGCCCCCGATAATCACCGCCTTCGGCAGAACGTCGATACCAATCGAGTGCCAGCGCCGGGTCGCGCGGTGTGTGCCACCCCTCTTCGATAAAGCGTGCCAGAAGGTTCATCGACTTCGCATGTCCCCGCTCTGCACCGCTGCGAAACAAGACGAGAGCGCGCGGTAAATCGACCTCCATTCCAATGCCGCGCATTGTCATGATGGCCAGATTATAATTCCCCCAAAGATCACCCAGCTCCGCAGCCTTGGCGTAATGCTTTGCCGCCTCGTCATAATCGATCGGACCTCCCCATCCGAAATGGTGACATCGTCCGAGCATGTTCAGCGCCGGCGCATACCCCGCGGCTGAAGCGATGTCGTACCATTGGCGCGCCCGCACCGGGTCTGGCGGCAGGTAGATACTCTTGAGCAGGATATCGCCCCAGCGCACCTGCTCACTCACATGACCCTGAAGCGCTCGAACACGGATCTGTTCTATGGCCTCAGGCAGGTCCGGGATCGATCCGCGCCCTCGAAGACGGCGCTTCGATCTTCGGGGCAGCAGGCTCAAAAAACGCGACAACATGGCTTCACCATCGGCAGGGCATTGATCTTGGCAGGGAAAACGTCCCCTTGCACTAAAGAAGGTGATAATCCTTCGCAATAAGATCGGCCGCAAGTCGACGTGACTAAAAACACTGCTCTTTGCGCTCCCGAAGATCGCTCTCCGCTTCCCGAGGTCTGCTTGATCGCGAGTAGATCTAGCGTCCACTGCCTCCCCTGAGATCGGATCTAGAGTAGCTGGCACCTGCGGAAACACCCTCGCCTTTAAGTAGGCCAGAGCCTTCTCTTTTTCGCGCAGACCGCCTGAAACCGGAACATTTCATCACCGACGTTTCGATAAATCTCGAAACGTATCTTTTTTGTGAATTCCAATACCGGCCATAAATGGCTACGCGTCCGTTGCGAATAATTCTTACTATCTTTTGAAAGCGGATAATCGGACGTGATCATTAAGACTGACTGGCGTCGTCTCCTGACGCTGGGCACAGGCCTGGCAATCCTCTCTCCTTCTCTTGCCCTCGCAGAACAAGGCTCGGCTACTAAAGCAGGGGCGGAACAAACGCGGACAGGATCCTCCGACAAGGAAAAACAACGCGCCAAGCGACATGGCCATCATGGTGAGAGGGACCACCACGAGGGTGACGCGGAGCGTCGCAGGAAACATGCCGAGCACATCAATGTTCATGGGCATGGCTGGGAAAAAGGCAGCTACACGATCTCCGAGACAAGCACGTCCACCGGCTTGCCCCTTAGTCTTCGTGAAACACCCCAGACGGTCACGGTCATCTCGCGTCAGCTTATGGATGACCAGCAGATCAATACCCTTGATGACGTCCTTGGAACGGCGCCCGGTGTGTCATCCTACTCGAACGACAATGCGGGTCGCACGACCTATCGCGCGCGTGGCTTCGATATCACCAACTATAAAATCGACGGAATGCAGATCGACGCCTCCTCAAGCTTCGGCGGTGTTGGATCATCGATGAACATGGATCTGTACGAGAACGCCCAGATTGTCCGGGGCGCGAATGGACTTCTTGGCGGTACCGGAGATCCCTCGGCAACGATCTATCTGCAACGCAAAGCCCCTATGAAAAAGTTCTCTGCAACGGGCCTGCTGCGGCTCGGCAACTGGAACGGGCGACGCGTCATGGCTGATGTCAATGTTCCGATCACACGATCCGGCTCGGTCCGCAGCCGCTACGTGTTCTCTTGGGACGACACGGACACATTCCGTGTGCGTGAGCATGTCAACCGTATCGGCGCTCTGGCCAATTATACGGTCACCTTCTCGCCACGTGATACGTTGAATTACGGGTTTCAATACGAACGCACGCGTAATGACGGTGCGTCCTGGGGGGCGAATGTTCCGATCTGGTTTGCCGATGGCACACCGACGAATCTGCCGCGCAGCACGAACCCGGTCGCGAACTGGAGCACTGCCCTTCGCGATCAATATACGGCTTTCGCCAATTACGATCACAGCTTCGGTGGGGAGTGGCACCTCAAAGTCGGCTACATGCGCACCGAGGGCAGCTCCTACAACAATCTCGGCATCGCCAAGGTCAATAATGCGGCCAGAAATGTCGGAGGTTATGCGGGATTCTGGAATCAGGATGGAACGGGCGGGTATCTGAACGCAATCCACTCCGAGTTCAGGGATTCACGCGATAACGCCGATGTTCATATTGGCGGCCCTGTGCGCGCCTTCGGTCACACGCACCAGCTTGTTTTCGGCTTCAACGGCTATAATGATGAATTGACCCAATATACCTTCAGCAAAGCACTTGGAAACTGCTCGATCGCAGGCGTAACCCCGTTCAATGGCTGCCAGTATCGGGCAGCGGGCCTGCCCATCGATGACTGGCGCACATGGAATGGTGACTACCCGAATTATCAGACCCATCGTACCAAGCTCGTCAGGTCGATGTCACGCGCAACTACGGCGCCTATGCCTCGGGTCGTTTCGTGCTGGCCAAGGGCTTGTCCCTGATTTTAGGAGGCCGTGTCAGCACCTACGAAGCGTATAGTGGCACCTATACCAAGGCCAATGTCTACTCAGGCCAGAAAGGAACAGGTCGCCAGAACGGTGTCCTGACGCCTTATGCGGGAGCGGTTTACGACTTCAGCAAAAACTTTTCGCTCTATGGCAGCTATACCAACGTCTTCACGCCGCAATCCCAGCTGCGCGATGCGGATAACCAGCCTCTCAATCCTGTCACGGGTCAGAGTTATGAAACAGGGATCAAGGGTGCCTTCTATGGCGGTCGTCTGAATACGACCCTCGCCTTTTACATGAACCGACAAAACAATGTCGCTCAGGCAACGGGAGCGACAAACTGGCAAACCGGAGAGTCGGTCTATGAATCCGTCAACGGGGTCAAATCCCAGGGCGTCGATTTCGATGCGTCGGGCGAAATCCTGCCGGGGTGGAACGTACTTTTTGGCTATAGCTATCTCGACGTCAGGGGTCTCAGCTATCGTCAGGACCCTCGACATCTCGTCCGTCTGACCACGAGTTACACGTTCCACGGACGCCTGAAACACCTGATGATCGGCGGCGGGATCTCCAGTCAGACCAGCACTCAATGGTCGACCAATCCGGGACGCCCACTTGGTAACGGCAAATACGACGCGTCAAACCTGACCATGAACGGCTACACGCTGGTCAATCTCATGGCGCGTTATCGCCTCATGAAAGGCCTCGATCTGACAGGCAATATCACCAATCTGACCGACAAGACCTTCGTCCGTCAGGTGGGATTCTATGACGGCATGATTTACGGTCAGCCTCGCACGTTCAGCTTCACGCTGCGCGGACATTACTGAAAAAATCAGGGGCAGCTTTTGCAAGCTGCCCCTTTGAAGAGAGACGATCAGGCTGCCGACAAACGGGCCAAAGCGGCCTGAAGACGGGCCCGGTCATGGGTGAAGCTGGTCAGACGGTCGCGATTTTCCTCGACGACTTCCGGTTTGGCTCGCGCTACGAAATCAGCATTGCCCAGCTTGCGCTCAACCTTGTCGATTTCCTTGCCAAGACGGTCGATTTCTTTCTTGAGGCGCTCGATTTCTGCACCGATATCGATCAGTCCTTCCAGCGGCAGAACGAGGGTCGCCTCGTCGATCACCGTCAGCGCCGCCGCCTTGGGAGGCTCGCCCTGAAGGGCTGCGACTGAGTCGACACGCGCCATACGCCCGATGACAGCCGCCCAGCGCTCTGCACGCGCCAGACTCTCCGGTGCCGCATCGCGCAGGAGCACAGGCACGAGCTGAGCCGGCGGAATATTCATTTCGGCTCGAATGGTGCGGATCTCGCCAATGAGACGGATCACCCAATCCATCTCCTGCGAGGCAGCCTGTGCATTCTGGGGAGCTACCGCGACCGGCCAGGCCGATTGTGCAACGCTGCCACCATAGCCGAAGGACTGCCAGAGCTCCTCGGTTACGAACGGAATGACGGGGTGCATCATTTTCAGGATCGTGCCCAGAACATGCGCCGTCACGGCCTTGATCTCTGCCTGCTCGGGCGTGTTTTCTGCAGCAAAGGCCGGTTTGGCCAGCTCGAGGAACCAGTCGCAGAAGACGTTCCACACGAAGCGGTAGCAGGTGCCTGCAAATTCGTCGAAACGATAGGAATCGAGCGCTGCTTTGGCTGCGGAAGCCGCCTTGGCGGTCTCATCCAGCAGCCAGCGGCCCAGAACGCTTTGAACCTGCGCGGGATCGAAGCCTTCGACGGGCTTGACGCCGTTCATTTCGCAAAAGCGTGCCGCATTCCAGATCTTGGTGATGAAGGTCCGATAATCCTCCACCCGCTTGCGACCGAATTTGATGTCACGTCCCGGACCGGTCAGGGCACAGATCGCCATGCGCGTCGCATCCGCACCGAACTCGGCCACGAGATCGAGCGGATCGAGCCCATTGCCCTTGCTCTTGGACATTTTCTGACCGCGCTCATCGCGCACCAGACCATGGATCAACACTGTACGGAACGGCACATCATCCATGAAGTGCAGCCCCATCATCATCATCCGGGCAACCCAGAAGAAGATAATGTCGAAGCCGGTGACCAGCGTGCTGGTCGGATAATACCGCGCCAGCTCCGCTGTCTTGTCGGGCCAGCCAAGTGTGGTGAACGGCCAGAGTGCCGAGCTGAACCAGGTATCCAGCACGTCTTCGTCACGGGTCAGGCTGACATCGGCACCGAATTGCGCCCGCGCCTGAGCCAGTGCCTCATCTTCGGTGCGGGCAACGAAGACGCTACCCTCCGGGCCGTACCAGGCCGGGATACGATGCCCCCACCAAAGCTGACGGCTGATGCACCAGGGCTGGATGTCCCGCATCCACGCGAAATACGTGTTTTCCCATTGTTGCGGCTCGAAGCGAATACGCCCCTCCTCGACCGCCTTGATGGCAGGCTGAGCAAGTGTCGCCGCATCGCAATACCACTGCTCGGTGAGACGCGGCTCAACAATGGCGCCGCCACGTTCGGCATAGGGCACCTGAAGCGTGTGGGGTTCGATCTTCTCGATATGCTCAAGGCGCTCGAGCTCTTCGATGATGCGCTTGCGCGCTTCGAGACGATCCATTCCCTCCAGAGACCGCACGAAATCGATCGAGGAGAGCCCGTCGATGTCGCGGAGCTCATGGGCAATTTCATCGAGCCAGATCGACGCTGTCTCATCGAGGATGCTCGGCATCGGCAACTCGTTGCGCTTGCCAACTTCGAAATCGTTGAAGTCATGACCCGGCGTGATTTTCACCGCGCCGCTGCCCTTCTCCGGATCGGAATAGGTATCGGCAACGATCGGGATACGGCGCCCCGTCAAAGGCAGTGTGACGAACTTGCCAATCAGTGCGGTATAGCGCTCGTCTTCAGGATGCACGGCGACAGCGGTATCGCCCAGCATCGTCTCAGGACGCGTTGTCCCTACCACAATCGTGCCGCCACCCTCGATCGGGTAGCGCAGATACCACATCGATCCCTTGGTCTCGCGGTTCTCAACTTCCAGATCGGAAATGGCAGAGCGGAAGGACGGGTCCCAGTTGACCAGACGCTTGGCACGGTAAATCAGCCTTGCTGATGCAGGGTGACAAACACCTCCTGCACCGCGCGTGACAGGCCCTCATCCATCGTGAAGCGCTCACGCTCCCAATCGGCTGAAGCCCCCAGAGTGCGCAGCTGCTTGATGATCTGCCCGCCGGACTGCTCTTTCCATTCCCAGACACGCTCGACAAATTTCTCGCGTCCCATTTCCTTGCGGCTCAGACCTTCCTTGTCGAGCACGCGCTCAACCACCATCTGGGTGGCGATACCAGCGTGATCGGTACCGGGCTGCCAAAGTACATTGGCGCCTTCCAGACGTTTCCAGCGAATCAGGATGTCCTGGAGAACGAAATCGAGCGCGTGGCCGAAATGCAGAGTGCCAGTGACATTCGGTGGCGGGAACATGATCGAATAGGCATCGCCGGACGCATCCGGATGCGCCGCGAAAAGACCCGCTTCCTCCCACTGTGCGTAGAGGCGGGCTTCACATGCCGCGGGATCAAAGGTCTTTTCGAGCATCGTCTTCCTGTCACCTGTCTGGTCCTGCGTCGCCGAGGCGCTTCGCAGTCATCGTCTTGTGGGCGACGTAGTCTACCTCTTCGAGCGCTCCAGTGAAACTGGAAGGACTTCATGGCAGCACAAGCAAGGAGGAGGAAACGCCGCATTTCAGACGCGAAGCGTATGACCAGATGAGCAGAAAGTTTCAAGACTGGTAGGCAGGCAGTCCTCTATCGGATCATGCTCCCATAAGGCAGAACCCGAAGGAGGCTGATCTCATACCGAGATCAGCCCTGTCCGGGGCTTCTTCTTGCCGCAGGTACTAAGGGCTTGGCTCTAAAGGCTCAGCGTCCCGGCTGACTGACCGCATAGTCATTGATGCCCCAGAGACGGTCCTTGACCGCCTTGTAGTAGGCTTTTTCGTCATAAAGCGGCACGTCGAGCTTCAGATCTGCCGCAGTCAAACGTCCCATGGCCGCAGCCACAGCATAAGACGACTGAACCAGACCACTCAGATTCTGCACGAGAGCTGTCTGCGCCTGAAGAAGCGTCTGCTGCTGTTGCAGAACCTCGAGTGTCGAACTCGTCCCGACAATCGCCTGACGCTCCACACCATCGAGCGCGATCACGTTAGCCGCAATAGCCGTGCGATTGCTTGAGATGGAATCCTTGTAAGATTGGAGTTGTTGCCAGTTGGCTGAGGCAGACTGGGCGGAAGCGCGGCGCGCGATATCCACAGCACGACGGGCCGCAAGATATTGCTGACGCGCCTGTCTCACTGCCGCGTATTCCATACCGCCTTGATAGATCGGGACATCGAAATTGATGGATCCATACTTATTATCTGTCACCATACGGCCGTAACCCTGGTTCTTGACGTAGGAATATCCAAGTTGCGCCGAGATTTTCGGTAGAATTTCCGCCAGCTGGACAGAAAAATTATCCTTCTGGCTAGCCTCTGTGAACAAGGCATTGATGATCGTCGGATTGTTGCGCGTGGCCTCGGAGACAGCATCGCGCTCTGCCTTGACTGGCAAAGAGAGCGGCTGAGGCGCCACAAGATTTGGTGCGGGCGGAACCCCGACAACCTGCAGATAGGTTGCCTGCGCTGCACGCAAGGTGCCTTCACCCTGCTGCCGGGACGCCTTAGCCGAAGCCAGCGCAGCCTGCGCCTGGGCAACGTCAGTGCGCGTAATTTCACCCTGCTCGAAACGATCCTGAGTGGCCTTGAGCTGCTCTTCGAGAACATGTTCGTTATTGATGTTGATCTGAAGGATCTGCTCGCCTCGAACGACACCAAGATAGGCAGACACAACGTCGGTAAAAACCTGTTGTTCGGTGTCGATCAGCTGGGCACGTTCGGCCATGACCGTATTGACCGCCTGATGGGTCTGCGCGGTCGTTTTTCCACCCTGATAGAGATTCTGGGTGATGGTGACACCCCCGGTATATCCAGGCGTCGCGTAGGAACGATTATAAGCAGGTGTTCCGAAGCTCGAACCAGGCTCCGCTCCTTGAGCGCCGTAGGCATTCACGCCTTGGTAATAGGTCAGAGCCGCCTGCCCTGCGATTTTTGGCCGCCAACCTGCGAGAGCCGTGGGAACCTGCTCATCTGCGGCACGCAGCTTGGCGCGTTCCTGTTGAAGGGTCGGATTCGTCAGATATGCCGTTGAAAGAGCTTCTTGCAAGGTATGCGGAATGAATTCGGGCGACCCCTTGCCGTCATAAGTCTGGGCCAGCACAGTCGTGCTCTTCAGAAGAACAACAAGGCCCACGCTTAGTGAAGTATAGACCATGGAATGTTCGCGCTTCATGGATGCCCTTTCGAGTGACGACGGCGCCGAGATGACGTAACCACAGAGATCGCCCATCCGTTAGAAAGGCACTCCGAGCACTCCTATGGCATATTTGGCCAATGACGGAAATTTCTTCTTAAATCTTTCAGAAGGCAACGATACCCTCTTGACCCGAGGGCTGCAGAAAGAGATATAGCGGGCACACCAACTGGTCCGGTGGCAGAATGGTGATGTAGCGGACTGCAAATCCGCGAATGTGGGTTCGATTCCCGCCCGGACCTCCAAAGCTCTGCGGCATCGTTGCCGCCTTCGAGACAGAAAATATCCGCCGAATGTCGCCTCACGGCAATGACGCATCGAATATTAAGTTACTCCCTCTCAGACGTTGATCCTCACAAGCACGCGATTTCCGGTTTTCTCGGAATTAGCCTGTCGTCGACGGGGCATAGCTGGAGCCCATCTTGTCAGACGAGGTTCTCTCCCCACTCAGCATCATAGCGGGCAATTTATTTAGGCCCGCCTGAATATGGTCGGCGTAGCGAAACGCCTTTGAAGAATTCCACAACGAAATAGCGAGATCAGCGCACGTTCCTTCTTCAAGTGAAGAGTGAGCGATGCCAGTCAACAATCATCAGGCATTGACTTTTTTGATCTTATTTGTTACTTTAAATGTACACTACCAAAACGCAGCGCTTCTTAAGACGGTGCGTTTTTTGTGGCTTGAGACTTACACTCTCCATATCTCAACCACGGATTGGTAGGAAAGCCTGACCTATCCAAATGTCGTCAGGATCAGGTCCTAAGCGCTAGGAAAGTCTTGCAATCAGATCCTGTGGATCCGGCCAAATTGCTTGCAGACAACTGTTACATTCCTTCGGCGCAAAAAAAGTCGAGGCGATCGATAAAGCACAACAATCAGCGAAATTCGGAATGGCTACGTCGTCCGGTCCATCACCGGCAGACGTCTCTTGTCCGTCGCCTGAGCAACCAAATTCCAACAAAACAAGGAAATTTTTTTGAAAGAACTCAATCTTTACACGACAATGAAAAGCCGGACACTCGACGGGCTTCTTTCTACAAAGAACTGGCTTGGCTATCTTGATGACGCCACCCCAATCAATCAGATTTCGCTGCCGGGCACCCATGATTCAGGGACCTATACGGTGGGGAAATTTTCGATCCTCAGCACCTGGATTAAAACGCAGGATGAGTCGATCACCGAGCAATTGAACAATGGCGTTCGATTTCTCGACATCAGATGTCGACACATCAATAATTCGTTCGCGATCCATCACGACCGCTTCTTCTTGAATCTGAATTTTTCAGACATTCTTGCGGACTGCTACAAATTCCTCAGAGAAAATCCTCAGGAGTTCATTCTTCTCTCGGTCAAGGAAGAATATACTTCTCAGAATTGCACGCGCAGCTTTAATGACACCTTCCTCGCCGACTATCTGGATCCAACACAGTGGTTCACCGAGGACAGATTTCCCCAGCTTGCCGAAGTACGAGGTAAAATTGTCCTGTTCCGCCGTTTTGCTGGCTCGAACGGCATCGACGCCAGTCATTGGCCTGACAATCAGACATTCGAATCTGATGGACGACTTCACGTGCAGGACGAATACGAGCAGCGCGACGAAGTGCTGAAGGGCAAGGCCATCAAGGCAGCGTGGGACTTCGCGACAGCGAATTCAGTGAAAGGGTGGCTCACCATCAATTTTACCAGCATCGCCGCCTATCGTTTCACCTCGACACGGGCCTATGCGAAGGACAAGAACCCGGAGCTGGCAGCCTATATTGCTAATACCCATGCAATGGGCGGAGTTGTCGTTTCCGACTTCCCGCAAATTGGAGACATCACGAAGAGGGTGATTGCCACAAACTTCGCCGCGAATATCGCCCTCTAGATCGCATCGATGGTGATCCGGGTCTCGCCATGAAGGAATTGGTCTGACGAGACTCCTTCGGGATAGTTTTACCGATTGACGCCCTACCTGCTGAGTCCCCGGATCAAAGAAGGCGTGCCTCGTTCGTCTCTCATCCAGTCAGATTTCGGCCCGTCCGTCGCGTAGGAAAGGATCTACCGTCAGCTGCAACAAAGGCCTGTCTCTTTCAGAGGGCGACCTGCGGATGTCACCAACGCCGCGCTGACGGAAAACCCTCGCACGGTCTCAGTTAAGACATTGCCTGCGTGAGGGACGAACCGAGTCCAAAGGACCAGCACGATACGACAGTAACTATTTTTTTCTTGGAAAAAGTGGCGGAGGGGATGGGATTCGAACCCACGGTACGACTTGACATCGTACAACGGTTTAGCAAACCGCCGCCTTCAGCCTCTCGGCCACCCCTCCGCCTTGAGGGACGCAGTTTTCACGGCGTTTGCAGAACTGCTTCTAGGGGGATTTGGCTCAGGCGTCAAACCCCCCTTTTGCAGATTTTTATTCTGCTAGAAGCTTTTGCAGCAGTTCGTTGACCATGGCCGGATTGGCCTTGCCTTTCATGGCTTTCATCGTCTGTCCGACGAAGAACCCGAACAGCTTGTCCTTGCCACTTTTGTATTCAGCCAGCTTATCGGCATGGGCCTGAAGGATGCCACGGATCTCAGCTTCAATCGCGCCTGTATCGGTGACCTGACGCAGCCCCTTACGCTCAACGATCGCGGAGGCAGACTCCCCGGTCTCGAACATGTCCTCAAGCACTTCCTTGGCGATCTTACCGTTGATCGTCGAATCGGTGATGAGCGCAAGCAGTTCCATGAGGCCCTCAGCCTTGACCGGGCTGGTCTCGATGGTTGCCCCGATGCGGTTCAGTGCGCCGAAGAAATCACCCAACATCCAGGTCACGGCAAGGCGCGGATCGCTGCCTTTCGCTACCGTCTCGTAGAAATCGGCAATGGCCTGCTCCACAGTCAGCACACCCGATTCATAGCGTGAGATGCCATAAGTCTTCTCGAGACGTGCACGCTTGGCTTCAGGCAGCTCCGGAAGAGCCGCGCGCAGACCATCCACCCAATCCTGTTCAAGCAGAAGCGGCAAAAGATCAGGATCGGGGAAGTAGCGGTAATCATGTGCATCTTCCTTGGAACGCAGCGAGCGTGTCTCGCTCCGCACATGATCGAACAGACGCGTTTCCTGATCGACCGTGCCGCCAGCCTCCCAGATCTCGACCTGACGCTGTGCCTCAACCTCGATCGCCTGCATGACAAAGCGGATCGAGTTGACGTTCTTGATCTCGCAGCGCGTCCGATAGTCTTCACCCGCCTTGCGCACCGACACATTGACGTCAGCACGCATCGAGCCTTCATCCATATTGCCGTCGCAGGTGCCGAGATATCGCAGGATCTGGCGAAGCTTGCGCAGATAGGCCCCTGCTTCTTCAGGTGAGCGGATATCGGGCTCACTGACGATTTCCATCAGCGCTACACCGGCACGGTTCAAATCAATGAAGGATCGTGCAGGATCCTGATCGTGCATTGACTTGCCGGCATCCTGCTCCAGATGCAGACGAGTCACGCCGATATGCCGAACCGAACCATCGGCGAGCTCGATCTCGACCTTTCCCTCGCCCACAATCGGGTGAGCGAACTGACTGATCTGATAGCCCTGCGGCAGATCGGCATAGAAATAGTTCTTGCGATCGAAGCGGCTCATCAGATGGATCTGGGCGTTCAGACCGAGACCCGTACGAACGGCCTGGGCAACGCATTCAGCATTGATGACAGGCAGCATGCCCGGAAAACCGGCATCGATCAGGCTGACATGAGTATTCGGCTCACCGCCATATTCGGCAGATGCGCCGGAAAACAACTTGGCATGGCTGATGACCTGCGCGTGCACCTCGAGACCGACAACGATCTCCCAGGTGCCAGTGCTGCCTTCGATATGATAGCTACTCATGCGATCGCTCCCGCATGCAGGGCGGGTCTGTGCGTGAAGCCCGCTGCTTTTTCCATGACACGTCCGGCGGCGAACAATGTCTCTTCCTCAAAATAGCGACCGATCAGCTGCAGACCCAGCGGCAGACCGTCATGGTCGAGCCCGGCGGGGAGCGAAAGCGCCGGAACACCAGCCATGCTGGCCGGGACAGTGAAGATATCGTTGAGATAAATCTGCACAGGATCGGTCGGCCGTTCGGAATGCGCGAAAGCGGCCGAAGGTGCGGTCGGTGTCAGCAGAACGTCGACATTCTCGAACGCATTCAGGAAGTCACGCTGGATCAGCGTCCGTACTTTCTGAGCGCGCAGATAATAGGCGTCGTAATATCCGGACGACAGCACATACGTGCCCATCAGGATACGACGGCGTACTTCCTCACCAAACCCTGCATGACGGGTGGCTTCGTACAGCTCATCCAGGCTGTCGGCGTTGACGCGCTCACCGAACCGCACACCGTCATAGCGGGCGAGATTGGACGAAGCTTCGGCCAGCGCCACGATGTAGTAAGTCGGCAAACCGTATTTCGTATGCGGAAGCGACACATCGACGATTTCAGCTCCGGCGTCGCGCAGCCAGGCAATACCCTGATCCCAGAGTGCCGCAATATCAGCGGGCAAGGTGTCGGGGCGATATTCGCGAGGGATACCGACTTTCATCCCCTTCACACCACGCTCAAGCGCGTCTTCATAACGCGGGACGACGCGATCGACCGAAGTGCTGTCCTTGGCGTCAAAACCGGCCATGGATTCCAGCATGATGGCGCAATCTTCCATGGTACGCGCCATCGGGCCGGCCTGATCGAGCGAGCTTGCAAAAGCAATCGTGCCAAAACGCGAGCAACGACCATAGGTCGGCTTGATACCCGTAATACCGCAGAAGGCCGCAGGCTGGCGGATTGACCCGCCGGTGTCCGTACCGGTCGTTCCTAGAGCAAGGCCAGCAGCCACAGCAGCAGCCGAGCCACCCGAAGATCCGCCCGGCACGAGCTTGACGTCAGAGCCCTTACGACGCCACGGATTGGTGACCGGACCGAAAGCAGACGTCATGTTCGTCGAGCCCATCGCGAACTCATCGAGATTCATCTTGCCGAGGAAAATTGCCCCATCGGCCAGAAGATTCGACGTCACCGTGCTCTCATAGGGCGGTACGAAATTGCGCAGGATGTTGCTCGATGCCGTGGTGCGGACACCATTGGTACAGAACAGATCCTTGATGCCCAGCGGGATGCCACAGAGGGACGGCGCATTTTCAGTCGCCAGAAGCGCGTCGGCGGCACGGGCAGACGCACGTGCCTGATCTTCTGTCACGGTCACGAAGCTGTTGATGTCACCATCCAGATTCTTGATCGAAGACAGGAAATGATCGGTCAGTTCAACAGCGGAGAGACGGCGCTCTCTGAGAGCCTTTCGCGCGGAGGCGAGGGTCAGATCATGCATCACTCAACAACCTTGGGAACAGTGAAATAGGGACCAGCGCTATCGGGAGCATTGGCCAGCACGGCGTCGCGCTTGTCGCCATCGGTCACGAAATCGGCGCGCAGGCGCGGAACAGCCAGACCGGTCCCGATCATTGGCGGCACATCGGTGACATCGACTTCATTCAGTTGGTCGACCCAACCCAGGATGCCATCTAGCTCCTGACGCATGGCTTCGCATTCCTGATCGCTCAGGCCAATTCGGGCCAGTTTTGCTATGCGCCTGACAGTGCGCGTTTCCAACGACATAAAGGATCGACTTTCCTGAAAGTGAGCGGATAATCCCGACGGTCGAGAATTTTGAGAGATCATAACGCCTTCCCATGAGTCTGTTCAATCCATACGCCTTGCGCGACGCCCTCCCCCCCGGTTCCCGACTGCTCGGACTGGACCCGGGGAAAAAAACCATTGGCATCGCGCTGAGCGATGTCACCCTCATGCTGGCCTCGCCCTATCAGAGCCTGAAACGCGGTAAATTTGGCGAAACAGCGCAGGAACTTGCAAAGATTGCGCATAAAGAGGGTATCGGCGGCCTTATCTGCGGACTGCCTCTCTCCCTCGATGGCTCTTTCGGCCCGGCAGCCCGCTCCGCTCAGGATTGGATGACTGAACTCTCCGAACGTCTCGAGCTTCCAGCCTGCTGCTGGGACGAGCGACTATCGTCGAGCGCCGTAAACCGCTTTCTCATTCAGGAGGCCGACATGACGCGCAAAAGGCGCGCCGAAGTCGTGGACAAAATGGCTGCCGCCTACACGCTTCAATCCTGGCTGGATGCAACGATCAAAGAGTGATCCCATGCCAGCCCCGATGGCAGAATGACTATTGCCCCCGGCGCAAACCCGATCTAGCCGCCGCGACCGTCACTCTGATAAGGTGACGGAAAGTGCTCAGATACCAAGCACGCTCGCTGTATGCGCGCGGATTGACCGGCAAAGCGCCTCATCCTCGCGCAAATCGACACCGAAACTTGGAATGATGGTCTGGAGCCGCTCCTGCCATTCAGGCAGACGATGCGCAAAGTTCTTCTGCACCACTTGCAAAGCCACAGATGCGGCAATGGAAGCGCCCGGAGATGCCCCGAGCACGGCGGCGAGGCTATGATCTTCCGTCGCGAGAACTTCCGTGCCGAATTTAAGGGTGCCGCGCCCCTTCTCTCTCTTGATAATCTGCACGCGCTGCCCAGCCACAGCGACCTTCCAGTCCTGCTCGCGTGCAGACGGGTAAAAATCCTTCAGCGCCGCAAAGCGTGAAGAGGGCCTCTGCAAAACCTGACCGATGAGGTAGCGCACGAGGTCATGATTATCCATCGCAACGTCGAGCATCGCCTTGGCATTATCTTTGGTGATCGACCGTGGAAGATCCATCCAGCTGCCTGATTTTAGAAACTTGGTTGTAAACCCGGCATAAGGCCCGAAGAGCAGATAGGGCCGCCCGCCGATCACGCGGGTGTCGAGATGGGGCACCGACATGGGCGGCGACCCAACGGCAGCCTTGCCATAAACCTTTGCTGTGTGACGCTGACAAAGATCCAGCGTATCCGCATGCAGGAATAAACCACTCACCGGGAAACCCGCATAGCCATGGGCTTCAGGCACGTGAGCGCGCTTGAGCAGATCCAGCGCCGCGCCACCAGCCCCGACAAAAACGAACCCGGCCGAGACGGTTTTCACCCCTCCGGTTTCACCGTCGCGCACACTGACCTGCCAGCGTCCATCGCGCTGGCGATCAAGAGCTGTCACCTTATGGCGGTAATGAAGCTCGACCCCGTTTTCCTGCGACAGGCGCGAAAACAGGACTCGTGTCAGCGAGCCGAAATCGACATCCGTCCCTTCCGTCACCCGCGTCGCTGCCACTTTCTCGCTCGGGTTCCGACGCGCCATCATGAGAGGTGCCCATTCCGCGATAAGCGCGGGATCTTCGGTATAGCTCATGCTGTCGAAGCAATGATGGCTGACCATGGCGTCATAGCGCGCGCGCAAAAACGCGACGTTTTCTTCCCCGCGCACGAAGCTCATATGCGGACAATTGCGAATGAACGCATCCGGCTTTTCGATCCACCCGGTTTCAACCAGATGCGACCAGAGCTGACGCGACAGGTCGAACTCCGTGTTAACATCGAGCGCCTTGGCGATATCGATGCTGCCATCCTTGCGCTTGGTTGTGTAATTCAGTTCGCAATAGGCAGCATGACCTGTGCCTGCGTTATTCCACGCCTCCGAGCTCTCCTTCGCGCAGGCATCCAGTGTCTCGAAGACACTGATTGTCAGACTCGGGTCGAGCGAGCGGATGAGAGCGGCGAAACTGGCACTCATGACACCAGCACCAATCAGGACAATATCCGGGCGCTCTTGGCAGGTCTTGGACATGAGGCAGCTCTTCCTAGTCTTTTGAACATCTTTGGTACGCCGGGGCCCGCATCATGCGGACGGCAGACCAGACGTCCTTTGAAACACAGCTTGCTAGCATCAATCGAGCCCTTTCGGCCCGGAATCAGCCGGAGTTGATCGCGTCAGGCGCAGGCACTCGCCTTGTCTGCGCACGAGAACGCGTTCGCCAACGCGCTGACTTGCAGCAAAAATGCGTCAAGCTTGGCCTTGAGCTCGGCAAATCCCGTAGATGGTTCAACTGCCAGCTCATCCAGATAGAGCCCGCGCGCGATTTCCATCTGGATGACATGGACGTTTTGCGCAGGAGCCCCATGATGCGCCGTTATATATCCCCCGGCATAGGGGCGATTGCGTCCGATTGAAAAACCCAGCTCGCAAGACTCGCCGCCACACCCTCTATCAATTCCGGTGCACAGCTTTTACCGTGGAGGTCGCCCAACACGATTTGCGGCAGGCGCAGATGGGACAAACTGGGCATCGAGTGCAGGTCGATCAGCAGACACATCCCAAAGCGCGCCACGCAGCGACTTATCAAGGCCTCCAGCGCCTCGTGATAAGGGAGCCAGCACGTTTCGATCCGCTCGTAAGCCTCGGACACGGGCAATTGATGCCGATAGATCCCCTTCCCCGCGCCTGCAATGCGCGCCATCATGCCGAGCCCGTTCCGCACCTTCTCGGTTTTGATCAGACTGCCTTGCGGGAGGCTCTCGCGGAACATGCCGGGGTCCAGCTCCCAGGCATATCGATTCACGTCACAATACGATCTCGGAAATTGGGCGCTCAAAAGCGGTAAGCCTGAGTCTGGCGCCGCTTCGAAGAGCTGATCGACATAGGCATCCTCACTGCGACGCAACGATAGCAGATCGAGGCGCGACAGCCTGAGGAACGCTTCGGGGTAATCCCGTCCTGAATGCGGCGAGGCCAGAACGATCGGTGCGACAGGCTCAGAGACGTCCCGCAGCAAAAAACTCTTTGAAAGACAGAGCTTTGGCTCCACCGGATCGCCTGATGTCATTTTTTTTCCGCTTTGGTGTTTTTTTTAGAAAACCTATCTTGCCAGCCCCGTCAACGCCCGCTAAAACGCCGCTCACGGACCGGATGGGCGCATAGCTCAGCGGTAGAGCACTACCTTGACATGGTAGGGGTCACAGGTTCAATCCCTGTTGCGCCCACCATCCGGTCCGTAGAAACCCCCGAAAAAATTTGTATATATCAGCGTCCAGAAGCTTTGCACTAAGCGCGACAGGCGTTTCTTGATAGCACCACGATCTGGTATCGTCCCGGCTGACATTGGCGAGCCGGTCTATGTGCACAGAACCCTCAAAGCCTGTCGCAGCGAGTTTCGATCACGCCACTGAGTCGCGCAGACACGTTCCCGTCGAACATCGGTGAAGTTCAGGCGCCCTGCCCTTACACCAGAACGCGAAGCATGAGGCCGCTCCGCTTCCTGGATAACTCCGAAGTCCAAACAGCGAGACCGCCGGAAAGCAGGATATTTATCTCAAAAAGAACGGAGTCCGAACTCCAAAACTTCCCGAGCCTTTCACCGAAGTCCGAGGAATTTTCGGCACATGCCTAGATCATGCAGGAAGCGTGATTTACTAACGGACCTCCATTGCTTTTCAGGAAGGCCGCAGGATGTCAGGAAAACAGGACGCTCTCTTAGTCTTGCATGACTGCTCCGCGTTCGACGGCATACCGAGCCAACCCATATCGCTTATGGCGCCTCAAGCACAGCCGTCACCGATCCCGGCCTATGACGAGCAACCTGATCAGGGATTCGCCAGAGGACTTTCACTCTACGGCGCACGTTACGGTGCAGCGGACAAGACGATAGAGACGCCGCTCAACCAGCTTTTCCTGTTCACCCTGGAAAATGCCCGCTTCGTGCTACATCCGGGCCTGGACGGCATGATCATCGATCAGCAACACCGTATGATCATCGAGCCTCGTGCTTTTGCCAGCACGGCATGTACCAATCCAACCAACGCCTACCGGACATGCAAGAGCATGAAGAGCAGGATGAGGTATTCCTGGGGTTCGATGCAGCCTGGCGGAACTACTACCACTGGATACTCTACGGTGTGTCCAAAATGCAGCTTGCCAAGACCTATCTTCCTCCGCAGACCCGTTTTATTGTACCAGACATGCCGAAAGCGGAAGCTACCCGACGGCCCGCTTTCGCTCCAGAAACCTTCGAAACATCTCTTCGCCTGGCAAATATTCAGGATCGTATTTTCCGCGCTTCAGACGGCGTGCACAGAGCCAAAAAACTTCATTTCCTCTGGCACAGTCCTACAATGCCCGAGCTGTATCTGAACTTTCCTGAGCCTCACCGCCATTTCGATACGATGGCAGTGCCTGTGAGGCACGATCTGCCTCACGCTTTTACGTCACACGCGAAGGGGGACATGATAGCCGCATCAGTCCGGAGGAACAAAACCAGATAGACCCTGTTCTAGAAGGCAAAGGATTCCAAAAAATCTACCTTGAGACCCTGGATCTTGAGACTCAAATCGCGCTTTTCCGACAGGCTGAGTGTATACTGGCGCCACATGGCGCGGGCCTCGCTAACCTGGCATTTTCTCGCCAGGCACGAAAATCCTCGAGCTCAACCGACAACTCGACGGGCAGTCGCATCTGAGGAACTGTTTTTACGTGATCGCGTCACGTCGCGGCCTGTCCTATATGGTGCTGGATCTCGACGAACAGGCTCTGACATCTGAATTGCTCGACGGCGCGATAACGAGACTTGAACGTGCCCCTCCTGACTCGCCTGCGAGATAAGCCGTAAATCCCAACTCTTCAGACCGAGACTGAGTGAGCGCTCACTGAGGCATTCAACTCATTCCAGAACGCAGGCGTGGGCTCACCGAAAACCCGATGGTTCAACGACGTCAGAGATCAAACTGCATTACGAACCGAGTGCACGATCACGGCGGCTCTTCTCAATATCCTCATGAGTTCCGCACATGCTCTAGGTGTGCGTCAGAGCATCATCTGGAAAGAGAGATCTCTTTCGTTTTCGACAAGGAAGACACTGCCAAGATACGTCTTGCGAGAGTTTCAAAAAAGACAAAATATTTAACTGACGACAGGGCCCGAACATCTATAGTTAATCGACGTTAGTAAATTACACTCATTCGTGATATTTATTAACTTATGTTTAGGTAAGATGTTAAAAACTTCAATCCCTCTTCTTGTGGCTCTCTTCGTCTGGGCATTTTCCTCCGCTACGAGCGTGATCTTCCCACTCATCAGCACGCAGATTATCGATGCGCTCGATCTCATAGGAGAAGCCTTGTTCATTCTCGGCATGCTCATGGTGTTCGCACGCGCACTGCTCGGCATCGTGCGTCCGCTTGAAGGTAGACGTTCGCTGCGCTGAGTTATTTCGGCAGCGAAAGTCCTCAGAGGGCAGGCCTCAAAACAATGAGAAACGCCTACACGGCATGAATAACTTAATCTGGCTGCTTCGACCTGCGTCGTAAAACGTTACGGCGTTCAAGTAATGCTGATCCTTCGATAGAGCGTTCCCTCTGTTAAGGTGACGTCACACAAGACGCGTCCAGCTCGCTCACATCGAGCACGTTCCATCGCCGCCTATGGCGTTCAGGCGTTCGACGCGAGAGAGGAGAGACTTGCCCATGCAAGAGAGCCATGCCCCGACGCAACCATCCGCTCAGGACGCCGAACTCTCACACTTATTTCCTGAGCCTCACGCCTTGATGAGAGACATCGTCGCAAAGGCCTCTCAACTTGGACCCGTGCCTTACGCAATCGTCTGGCCTTGCAGCACTCATGCGCTGGGCGGCGCGGTCGAAGCTGCTCGTCATGGTATCATTCAACCAGTTCTGGTCGGCGATCGCTCCGCTATCGAGAAAACAGCCCTTGAAGCCGATCTGGATATCACCGGGATGCGCATCGAGCAGGCCAGCGATCCGGCGAGCGCTGTCAAACACGCCGTCGCGTTGGTCCATTCGGGCGAAGTTGCCGGGATCACGAAGGGCAGCCTGCATACCGACACATTTATGGCGGGAATAATCAAGCAGGAGAGCGGTCTCCGGACCCGACGCCGCATGAGCCATGTGTTCTGCATCGCAGTGCCCGATTATCCTGACCTTCTCCTTGTCTCGGACGCAGCCATCAATATCGAGCCGGATCTGATCACGAAACGCGACATCGTGCAGAACAGCATCGATCTTCATCATGCTCTGGGACTTGGCACACCGCGAGTGGCCTTGCTCTCGGCTGTCGAGACGATCAACACGAAAATTCAGGCACTCTCGACGCGGCGAGCCTGTGCAAAATGGCCGATCGAAAAGAGATCGTGAACGGCATCCTTGATGGCCCTCTGGCTCTGGATGTCGCCGTCAGCCGCGAGTCTGCTCAAATCAAGGGCGTGGAGTCACCGGTCGCAGGGCGCGCCCAGATTCTGATCGCGCCAGACCTGGAGGCCGGCAACATCCTCGTCAAAGCCCTTGCCTTTCTGGGCAAGGCCTCAACCTCAGGCATTGTCATGGGCGCTAAAGTGCCTGTTCTGCTCACAAGCCGCGCTGACGACGCAACGGCTCGGCTGGCTTCCGCCGCCATCGGCGCGCTCTATGCGCGTTATCTCAACGAGCATGCTCCGCAGTGAGAACTTACCTTGCCCGGGAGATTCTCGGACAAGATCGAATGACTGGCGGTTTCCTCCCTAACGCTTAGAGACGCCCCGCCAGCCAGCCTTCCTGCGGCACCGAAAAACCATGCCAGGCCGCTGCGCCCATCTCCATGCTGTTATGGGGCACATATTTCGTGACCATAAGCTTCGCGCCCTCAGGCAAAAGCTTCGCGAGAACATCGCGCAGGTCCGAGATGATCAGATTGGATGTGATGATCCAGAAATTATCGATCTCATGAAACACATCGCTGAATGCCGCGAGCTTCTGCTCGATGGCATCATAATCGTTCCCTGCGGTCTTCTCATAAACGACGAGATAAGTGGTCAAGCCTGAGGACTCCTGCAAAGCTCTATTGCCCGCCAGATCGACACTGCCGGGGAGAATTCAAACATTTTGAAGCGATGTCTCACGAGCGGCTCCAAAAGCAGCTGCCGGAGAGAAACCGTCCGATCACGCTGGCATCTTCGCCAAAACATGACAGGTAGGTGAAATTTTTACCACATTCGTGCCAGAGTTTGGGTAACACTCTCCCCTCAGGAGAAAGCAAGAATGACAATTTTCGAATTACACTGGCGCGGCGTAAAAAACTGGGTGAAGGGCCTCTTCCTTAAAGATCAACTCCCCCACGTGGCATAACGCTCCCCGGTCCCATGTAAGAGCCCGGCGGCGGACGATCAATGGTCGGAGAGATCGCCTCTGCGCTCGGCCAGGCTCCCTCGCCGGGTCGCGGCGGGACCACTGCGAAGCGCGAGCGCGGCAAGGCTTCCGGACAGTCGGCCCTCATACGCAGAATAATCTTTTCACGGATATCGCAGCGCAGATCCCAGCTTTGCAACGCATTGCGTGCACTCGCGATGATACGGATCTTCATTGTTTGGGCGTCGCAATCGGCAACCTGGCAATCGAAGACCTTCCCGTCCCAAAGCGGACAGGTTTTGATGATTTCGTTCAAATATCCCCTGATCGTGTCCATCGGTGCTTCATAATCGACATAGAGAAACACGACACCGATGATCGCCGCAGAATTATGCGTCCAGTTTTCGAACCTGTTTTCCAGAAAGAACGAGATCGGGACGATATGGCGACGCCAGTCCCACACACGCAGAACGACATAGGTGGAGGTGATTTCCTCAACCCATGCCCAGTCCCCATTGATAATAATCAGATCTTCCATGCGGATAGGCTGGGTAATGGCAATCTGTACGCCTGCCAGAAGATTGGTGAGCAAGCCCCGCGCTGACAGGCCGACGATCAGTGACGCCGCTCCGGCAGAGGCGAAAAGCGACACGCCATATTGTCGCACAGAGTCGAATGTCATGAGCGCCGTCGCCACGGTGACAAGGGCCACGAGAATTTCGGTCAGGCGCCGCAAGACCCTGATCTGGGTCTGATGCGTCCGGATCATGATGTCGTCGGTGTGGTCCCGCGATGTGATCCGCTGCAAATACGCCTCTGTCGTGATGCGGAAGGCGACGATCGCCGCATACCCCACCATCAGAATGCCGAAGAAGAGCAGCAGCTTTTGCAGGAGCTGGGTCGTCTCCCAGGTGAACCCTGAGGCCGCCGGCAGCGCAGAGAGGAGCACGGCAAGCACCACCATCACCCTGACCGGTCGACGCATCGCCAGGATGATCGTTCGCAGCACGGCCCCTTCGCGATTGCCGAAAATACGAAGAATGATCAGCGAGACGAGCTTACTCGCGTAGAAAGCGACCGTTGCAAGCGCCAGCAGCATGAGGATGGAGACCAGCTGGGCAGGCAACCAGTCGAAATACGACCGCAGGGCGAAGAGAGAACTGAGAAAGTGCTGCTTCAAGTCGGAAATCCGGATCCTTGAGAGGGATGAGGTACAACAGGCACCTCATGAAACGCATTAGGCTAGCCTTTGCCGCACAATGCCACAGAGTGCCAATGGCTCAAAAACATGGCCTGCATAAAAACCTCCTGACAGAGTGTTGACACATCCGCCCAACCCTTTTAATTCCACGCCCACCGGTCGCGATGGCGGCGTAGCTCAGCGGTAGAGCAGGGGAATCATAATCCCTTGGTCGGCGGTTCAAATCCGTCCGCCGCTACCATCCGACCGGTTATCCCTCACATAGACAAGCTTGTTCGTCAGACGTAAGAAACGCTCATGAAAGCGCCTCTTGCCGCAGTCACGATGGTCTATAACGAGGCGGTCTTCCTGCCTGTCTGGCTACGTCACTACGCTCCGGCCGTCGGCATGGAACGCTGCTACGTCATCGACCATGGCTCTGATGACGGGTCGACAGAGTCTCTGCCCTGTAACCGCATCCGAATTCCCCGCTCCCCGCAAGACGATGCCAGACGCACTCGCGCCCTTAACGCGTTTTGTGCGGGGCTGCTGGAGTGGTACGAGACTGTTCTTTATTGCGACGTCGATGAAATCCTGATTGCCGATCCGGCCTGCTTCCCCTCGCTCAAGGCACTGGCACAGACCCGTCAGAGCGCCTGCCTAACGGCAACGGGTTTCGACCTGCTTCATCACGTACGGAGCGAACCTTCTCTGGACTTTTCAGCCCCTTTGACGCGTCAGAGACAACTGCTGCGGTTCTCGGCAGCCATGTGCAAGCCCTGCATTATACGGGCGCCCGTCACGTGGTCCCCAGGCTTTCACAGCATAGAGGGGCTTCTTCCACAGCCGGATCCGGCGCTGATGCTGTTTCATCTGCGCTATAGCGACTTGGATTATGGACTGGAGAGACTGGCACGCACGCGGGCCCAACCCTGGTGCAATAGCGACGCTGGCGCACATCAACGCATGACTGACACGGCCTGGCAGGAAATGCTGGAGGCCATGGCAGGTCTGGAGATTGAGGACTCAACTCTTATGGAAAACGATCACGTCCTCAGCTCATGGCGTGATCGGGTGACACAGGAGGGAAAGGACCGGGCAGGAGATTCCTACCCGATCGATCTCTCCCTGTCCGGCAATCGACTTTGGCTGCTACCCGATCGCTTCGAGGGCCTGTTTTAGGCCGCTTTACTCGGCCGTTTCTTCGACCTGCTCGTCTCTTTCGGACTCTGGGTGAGTATCGTCACCCTGACGTCGGTCATCATGCTCCTGCTGGCTGCGGGCGCGCTGCTGGTTACGCTCCTGACGCTCCATCTGGCTCTGCTGGGCAGCCTGAGCCATGGCATTCAGAATGCGGAAATAATGTTCCGCGTGCTGGAAATACGCTTCGGCCAGAATACGGTCGCCCGTACCGGTCGCATCGCGTCCCAACTGAAGATACTTCTCGAAAAGCTGCTGAGCGGTCCCGCGCACCCGCATATCGGGACCATTGCTATCGAACACATGGTTGCGGTTCAGAGGCGTCTGCCCATTGGAGTGGCGCGCTCCACCACCACTGCTGGGACGATGATGACGGCTTCTCATACGTTTCATGTTCATGGATTCGCGTAGCACTTTCGTATTCGCAATCTCGATCTGCCTGATGCGGGATACGAGCAATTGCAGGGACTGAATGACCCTATGGTTTGTCTCTGGTTGGCCGGATTACAAGATCAGCCTTCGCTCCGCTCAGCCCGATCATCACGATCACTGCGAAAACGCGGAAGACGTCTTGTCGTGTGGATGCGTGCATCTTTAACCGCGACAAGCCGATCTGCGGAAGCTAGCAACTTTACCGCATTGTGCCAATGGTTTTTCAGCTTTGCACACATAAACGCGCTGAAGCATGTTCAAAACAGAGCGCCCTGACGATACCGGCGAGATCTGCGCGCGCCTCACGCAGCGTGAACCCTGCTTCTTCCGCCAGAGCTCTAACGTCCGGCTCCTGCCCTCGCCCGATCTCGAAGATCATGATGCCCTGAGGCGCGAGATGCGCTTTAGCCTGGGCCAGGAGACGCCGATAATCATCAAGCCCGTCCTCACCACCGATCAGCGCACGCTCTGGCTCATGATCCCGCACTTCCGGCATCAATCCGTCGAGATCCGTCGCCCTGATGTAAGGGGGATTACTCAGGATGACATCGAACTGCCCCCTGAGAGCAGAAAACCAGTTTCCTGCGAGAAACGCACAGCGCTCGGCGAGGGCATTTCGCGATGCATTTTCGCAGGCGAGAGCTGCGGCGGCTGGAGAAAGATCAACCCCGACCCCGAACGCCTCCTGATATTCACTCAGCGCGGCCAGCAGCAGGCAGCCTGTCCCGGTGCCGAGATCGAGAACGGATCTGATTTCTTCCCGCTTCGGGCGTAACGAAAGCAGTACCTCGATCAGTGTCTCGCTATCACCCGCGGGATCAGCGTGTCCGGGGAGACCGAGAGTGTCAGGGACCAGAAACCGGTTTCGCCCTCAATCAACGCCAGAGGCCGACGCGCGCAGCGTTGGTCGAGCCCGGAGGCAAGACGCGTCATAACCTCTTCGGGCATATCATCACGCGTCAAAAGCCCGGAAGCCTCGCAGCCTATTGCCCAGCAAAGCAGACGACGCGCCTCCATACGAGGTGCTTCGATGCCTGCTTTCTCAAGCGCTGACGCTGTCTCGATCAGCACATCTTTGAGGGGGCGTCGATTACCACTCACCTGTTTCTCCCGAACCTTCTATAAAACACGCATGAGAAAGATGTTCGTCCTGCTTGCGGCCCTGAGTGCCGCCTGCCCTACGGCTGCTCTGGCTGAGAGCTTCACCGTCACCGATGACCGCGCGCCCATCGAGGTGTCCGAAGTGTCGCGTCTTTATATCGATGGCACGCTTGCCGCCACATTCCGTCTCGATGAGAAGACGCCAAGTCTCACCAAGACGGTCGAAATCCCCCTCGGTCGGGTCAATCATGACTACGCGCTCTGCGGGCAGATTACAGTGCTCAATGCAGAAGGCCGAGCCGAAACACATCAGGTGAGTAGCGCAGGGACGCTTTCCAGCCCCGCAGGTCATCATCTGGTCGCTCTCGGCGATGAAGGATTCACCGATTTCTTCCTGCGCGATCCGACAGACCCCAACGTTGCGAAGCATCACCCCGGCCATGCGGAAATCTGCGCTTCGCCCGTCAGCTAGTCAGAACGGCACGGCGGCAGGACTGCTCAGGCCAGTCCTTCTGCTGCGAGGAGCGCCGTCTGCTCCTCCTGAGCCAGCGCATCGACGATTTCGTCAAACTCACCCAACATGACACGATCGATCTTGTGAAGTGTCAGATTGATCCGGTGATCGGTGACACGCCCCTGTGGAAAATTATAGGTACGGATCCGCTCGGATCGGTCACCCGTGCCGACCTGTGACTTGCGATCGGCGGCGCGGTGAGCATGAGCCTCCGCACGCTGCCTTTCATAAAGCCGCGCACGCAGAATCTTCATGGCCTTGGCCTTGTTCTTGTGCTGGCTTTTTTCTTCCTGCATCGCCACGACAATGCCACTCGGCATATGCGTCACGCGAACAGCACTCTCAGTCTTGTTGACGTGCTGACCGCCAGCGCCGGAGGCGCGATAGACGTCGATACGCAGATCGCCCTCGTCGATTGCAACATCGACCTCTTCAGCTTCTGGCAAGACCGCCACAGTCACGGTCGAGGTATGAATACGCCCCTGGCTTTCAGTCGCCGGGACGCGCTGCACACGATGCACGCCGGATTCATATTTCAGCCGGGCGAAAACAGACCGTCCGGAGATCGTCGCGACACCCTCGCGCAGGCCTGAGAGATCGCTCTCATCATATTCCATGATCTCGAAACGCCAGCCATGCAGGTCGGAAAAGCGCTTATAGGCGCCGAAAAGCTCGGCGGCGAAAAGAGCGGCTTCATCTCCACCTGCTGCAGGGCGAATTTCGAGAATGGCGCTACGCTCATCAGCTTCGTCACGGGGCAGAAGAGCCAGACGCACCTTCTGCTGCAGGCTTTCGAGCTGGCTATCGATTTCCTCGATCTCGCCCAGGGCGAGATCGCGCATCTCCGGATCGTCCAGCAGGGCCTGCGCGTCTTCTCGCGCTGTTTCTGCCTGACGATAGGCCAGAATGGACGATACGACAGGCTCCAGCTCAGCGTATTCGCGTGAAGCCCGCACGAACTCCTCGCCCTGCATCTCGCCGCTGGACATCAGGGCCTGCAATTCATCCGACCGGGCGACGATACGCTCCAGCCTGTCGTCTAACGCCACGATCAGACAGCTTTCAGGAAATGATCCGCAAGAGAATCGAGAGCGATCTCGGTCTGTTCGCGTTTGGCCAGATCCCGAACCGTTACCGCACCGCGTGCCAGTTCGTCTTCACCAACCAGCACCATATGGGCCGCACCGGATTTGACCACGCGCTCCATACGCTTCTTGAGCGAAGACCGCGTTTCCATCTCAGCAGGCAAGCCTGCGTTGCGCAGCGCCTGAACAGCCGTGATCGAAGCAGAGAGTGTCGTCTCGCCAGTCGGCAGAACTGCAATCGGTCGGGGCCGCTCGGGCGCGCCATCGATGAGAAGCGCCAGACGCTCAATGCCGCCAGCCCAGCCTATGGCGGGCGTTGCGGGGCCACCCATCTGCGCCACAAGACCCTCATAACGACCACCGGCGAGAACCGTACCCTGAGCGCCGAGGCGATCTGTCACGAATTCAAACGCCGTATGGCTGTAATAATCGAGTCCGCGCACGATATGCGGATTTTCGATAAAACCGACCCCGAAGAGATCGAGCTTGCGACGAAGGTCATCCCAGAACGAGCGCGACGTCTCGTTCAGATAGGACGCAAATTTGGGTGCTTCGTCGAGCAGCAAACGATCCTGCGGCGATTTACTATCGAGGATGCGCAAGGGATTGGCTTCGAGACGCGCCCTGCTCTCTTCCGAAAGAGACTCAGCATGAGACTGGAAATAGGCGACAAGTGCCTCGCGCCAGGCCTGACGGCTTTCCAGATCACCCAGCGTGTTGATTTCGAGCGTGACGGCATCACCAAGGCCCAAAGCCTTGAGAATGGCATGTGCCATTGCAATGGTCTCGGCATCCATCAGCGGATCGGTCGCGCCTAAAAGTTCTGCACCGATCTGGTGAAACTGGCGAAAGCGCCCTTTCTGAGGACGCTCGTACCGAAACATCGGTCCCTGATAGAAAACACGTTGTGGCAGCGACTGCGTCAGCCCGTTTGTCACGAAAGCCCGGCAGATTGCTGCCGTGCCCTCAGGTCTGAGGGTCAGGCTATCCCCGCCACGATCTTCGAACGTGTACATCTCTTTGGTGACGACATCGGAGGTGTCACCAAGGGTGCGCGAAAAGACGCGCGTATCTTCGAAAATCGGCGTGGACCATTCTTCGTAACCGTAGCGACGCGTCACATCGCGCGCGGTCTTGACGACATGAGCATGACGACGCGCCGTCTCGCCGATGAGATCATGCGTCCCGCGAACCGGTTGAAGCTGACTCATGAGATCAGACGCCAACCGCAGCAAGTGTGGCTTCGGCCTGCAGAACGGCCTCCTGCTCAGCCTTCTCGGCCTCGATTTTCGCGACGCGCTCTTCGACCAGATCGACAATATGTTCGATCATGTTCTGGCCTTCGTTCAGGCGATGATCCTGCTTGCCTGCAGAATACACCATGTGACGTCCGGCACCTCCGCCGGTCACACCGAGATCGGTCATCAGCGCCTCACCCGGACCATTCACGACGCAGCCGATGATCGAAAGCGTCAGCGGGGTCTTGATGTGCTGCAGACGATCTTCAAGCGTCTGCACCGTCTCGACCACATTGAAGCCCTGACGGGCACAGGAGGGGCAGGAAATGATCTTCACACCGCGATGACGCAGGCCGAGTGACTTAAGAATATCCCAACCCACAAGGACTTCTTCTTCCGGAGGGGCAGAAAGCGAGACGCGCATCGTATCGCCCACACCGGCCCAGAGCAGATTGCCCAGACCGATCGAGGATTTGACGGTGCCGGCACGCTTCGATCCTGCTTCGGTGATCCCGATATGGAGTGGATGATCACAGACTTCGGCCAGCTGCTGATAGGCAGCAACCGCCATGAAGACATCAGATGCCTTCACGCTGATCTTGAATTCGTGGAAATCATGATCCTGAAGGATCTTCGCATGCTCCAAAGCGCTCTCGACCAGCGCTTCGGGGTTAGGCTCGCCGTATTTCTCAAGAAGATGTTTTTCCAGCGAGCCCGCATTCACACCGATACGGATCGAACAGCCGTAATCGCGCGCTGCATTGACCACCTCACGCACACGCTCGGCACTGCCGATATTGCCGGGGTTAATCCGCAGACAGGCCGCGCCTGCCTTGGCTGCCTCAATGGCGCGTTTGTAGTGGAAGTGAATATCGGCCACGATCGGCACGTTCACTTCACGCACGATTTCGGCAAGCGCCGCCGTGCTTTCCTCATCGGGGCACGAGACGCGCACGATATCCACGCCCGCGATTTCAGACAGACGGATCTGTTCGATGGTGGCCTTGGCGTCAGAGGTGAGCGTGTTGGTCATGGTCTGAACCGAAATCGGTGCGTCCCCACCGACCGCAACTTTGCCAACATGAATCTGACGGGATTTGCGACGTTCAATATACTGGTAAGGGCGATATCCGCTCATAATCTCGTCTCCGTAACGGAGGGCGAAGCCTGACCTGCCTCGCCTTCCGAGGGTACCGACGGAACCTTGTCCCGTTTCGTCACCCCGTGTCTATGTCATGCTGGCCAGACCGCCCTCCCCTTCGAGGGGCGGCGCCCTGCCCATTCTCTCCAAAGCATGGGATAGATCCCGAAGGATCTCGCACCACACGCCTCGTCATTGCTTCTCGAACCAACAGGCTCCGGTCGAACAGATCATGCCGACCGGGTGACGCTTTAGCGCGGTTGCGCCGTCTGTTCCAGTTGGCGTGCGTTCAACCGATCAGTTTCTGACTCATGATCTGCATTATCATGCGTCGAAACTCTATTTCTTGGGGCGGCAGGAGCCTTTTTCAAGGCGTCTGTCCCATTCTGTGCGGTCGAGGCAGCTCCGGTCGTGACAGGCGCAGAAGCAGGCAATGCTGGCGTTGCAGAAGATGGCACCGCTGGTGCTCCGCTGCTCTCCTGACCGAGCTGCCCAGTGCGAATGGCCTCGGCCGTCACGATCAGCCCTCGGCGCACGGCGCCTGCCCGGCCAAGTGCCGATGTGGTGACATCACCAGAGCTGAGCGTAAGACCGCCTGCATTACCAAGCGTCATACGATAGGGACCGGCATCTTCCGGGCCCTGCCAGGTCTCACCCGTCTTCAACACACGACTGAACACCGTCGCGCCAGCCTTGTCCTTGATCGATACCCAGGCATCAGAACCGGCATGAAGCACGATCATATTCGCAGGCGTAACCGCTGCTGCAGGGCCGGTCGGCGCAGGCGTGGCAGTCTGAACAGCACTCGGCAAGGGCGGCTGAGTTGCCTCTGTTGGCAAGGGTGGCTGGGCCGTCCCTGTCTGTGCAGCGGATGAATCCGAAGATGCGTGAGAAATCTGGTCGGGCGCTGAAGACGCTGGCGGGATTGGCCCGTTTTGCGTCTCGGTTACGGGCGAAAGCGCCGCAGGCTGCGAGGATGTCGATGTTTCAGCCACAGAGGCGGCCTGCGGTGCCTTGCCAGAAATCGGGCTCGATGGGACCGCTTGCGGTGCAGGGGCTGGAGGCGCTTTTTGTGGCGAAGGGGCCAGTCCACGTTCAGGCATCACTGCCGCGATTTGCGGGGATGTCGTGCCTTTTTGTGTGACGCCCGGCATGATCTCGGCCACGGGTGGCATCTGATGCGTCGGCGCAGGATCGGAACCGGCAAAATGATAATACCCGATATAAGTACCGACAAGAACCGCCAGACCGGCACCGACCCACAGGCCCACCGGCACGCCGCGCTCCGAAACGGGTTCAGGAAATGTCAGCTCCGGCTTGCGATCAAGCGCGCCCCGAGTGTCACGTCGAAACCGCGCAACCGCCTGGTCCGGATCCATCCCAAGCGCTTGTGCGTAGCTGCGCAGAAACCCCAGCGCGTAGGCGCTTCCGGGGAAAATGCCCGTGTTGCCCTCTTCGAGCGCTCGAAGGTAGCTTTCGCGGATGCGCAGCCATTCCGCCAGATCAGGCAGAGCCCAACCGAGCTCTTCTCGCCGGGCGCGCAGATCTGCGCCCAAACCGCGGGCGCCCTCCGCAACTTTACCCTGCTCCCCCGGGATCCGATCTGTCGTCATCTGTGGCCTATCTATCCGATTGCGGTCTCAGAAGTTAAAGGATGCCCGGTCCGCGCTTCTCTTGCAACCAATGCGTCGACAGCCTGCTCGACGAGGTCATGCAGGATTTCCGCAACCGGTCGAATGGCCTTGACCATGCCGACCGATTGACCGGCCATGACTGAGCCTTCCTCGACGTCGCCATCGATGACCGCACGACGCAACGCGCCAGCCCAGAAATGTTCGATTTCGAGCTGCGCTTCTTCCTTGGTCATTTCGCCGGATGTGAAGCGCGTCAGCGTCGCAGCCTGGTGAGCCATGAAGCGCCGTGTGCCCGCATTGCTCAAACCACGGACCGGAATAACCGGAAAGCGCTCGTCGATCTGGTTCGACGTCACCGCATCGCGCGCCGACGCCCGCACGAAAGCCTTCTTGAAAGACTCATGCGCGATGCTCTCGCTGCTGGCCGCAAACAGCGTGCCTAGCTGCGCACCCGATGCGCCCTGCTCAAGAAAGCCCAGAACCGCGTCACCACGCGCCAGCCCACCTGCAACAAAGACCGGTACGTTATCGATGTGAGGCAGAATTTCCTGCGCCAGAACATTGAGCGAAACCGGGCCGACATGTCCCCCGGCTTCCGACCCTTCGATCACGAGTGCTTCAATGCCCTGCTTGACCAGACGCTTGCCCAGAGCCAGCGCGGGCGCGAACCCGATGGCACGCGCACCACCATCACGAACCTGCTTGATGATCGCGCCGCTCGGCACGCCACCGGCAAGCACAATATGCCCGACCTTGTGTTCGAGGCACACATCGACCAGCTTATCGAGCTCAGGATGCATGGTAATCAGGTTCACGCCAAACGGCTTGTCCGTCAGCGCCTGGGTCGCAGCGATCTCTTCTGCCAGACGGTCCGGCATCATCGCTCCGCAGGCAATCACGCCAAAGCCACCGGCATTGGAAATTGCCGAAACAAGGTGACGCTCGCTCACCCAGGACATGGCTCCGCCCAGGATCGCGGTAGGCGTACCCAGAAAGGCACATCCGCGCCCAGAGGCGGTCCAGTGTCGCGCGAGCCTTAAGCCGTGCCTGATCGGTGTTGGTCATGTTTATTCCGCGTCCAGTCCATAAGCAGTGTGCAGAGCGCGCATGGCGAGCTCCATATATTCAGCGTCAATCAAAACCGAAATCTTGATCTCGCTCGTTGAGATGACCTGAACGTTGATTCCACGGTCGGCCAGGGTCTGGAACATGGTACTGGCCATCCCCGAATGGGACCGCATGCCAATGCCGACCACGCTGATTTTCACGACATTGTTGGCAGTATGGATTTCACCATACTGGATATCCCCACGCGCAGCCTCAAGCGCTGCCAGAGCACGCGCCTGATCGCCCTTGGGAACGGTAAACGTCATGTTGGTCGAGCCGTCGGACCCAACACTCTGGACAATCATGTCCACATTGAGCCGTGCCTCTGTCAGAGGGCTGAAAATAGCAGCAGCGATGCCCGGACGGTCCGGAATCCGGCTAACCGAGATTTTCGCTTCGTCCAGGGAATAGGCGATCCCCGTCACCAGTTCCTTTTCCATCATCTCGTCCTCATCCACCACCAGTGATCCTGAGAGCTCCGTCTCAGGCTCAAAACTCGACAACACGCGCACGCGCACTTTTTCTTTCATCGCCAGCCCGACCGAGCGGGTCTGGAGTACTTTTGCGCCCACCGAAGCCAGCTCCAGCATCTCCTCAAAGGTGATGCGATCCAGCTTGCGGGCCTTTTTCACGATACGCGGGTCGGTGGTGTAGATTCCATCGACGTCGGTGTAGATATCGCACCGGTCAGCCTTGACGGCTGCCGCAACGGCGACTGCAGACGTATCCGATCCTCCACGCCCCAGCGTGCTGATCCTGTCTTGCGCTGCAACACCCTGGAACCCGGCGACAACAGGCACCTCACCCCGCTCCATGCACGCGATGAGCGCAGCGCCTTCGACAGCCTCAATGCGCGCTTTGCCATGCGCATCGTCAGTACGGAAAGGAATTTGCCATCCCTGCCAGGAGCGTGCCGGCACACCGAGAGCCTGAAGCGCGATGGCTGTCAGACCGCTAGTCACCTGCTCACCGCTGGCCACGACCGCATCGTATTCACGCGCGTCAGCCATGGGATCGAGGGCCTGCACATAGCCGACCATCTGATTGGTCACACCAGCCATCGCCGACACGACAACTGCAACCTGATGGCCTTTGTCGCGCTCAATACGGACGCGCTCGGCGACAGCGCGTATGCGGTCCAGATCGCCTACCGAGGTTCCGCCGAACTTCATGACGATCCGGGTTGGGCGCTGGTCTGATGACGTCATAATGGTGCACCTGGCTCCGTACGTAGCAGAAAGCGGTCAATCACAGAGCGCCGGGATCGGATTTTCCAGCCTGCGATGTTGCGCAAGGAAAGGCCGGTCACATACTAAGTCCAGCCCGCGCCGTCCAGATACTCTGGTAAAACGGCCTCACAACTGTCTTTTTGGAACCACAATGCCAGATCACGCAGCTTCTTCCGTCTCTGACCGCGAAATTGCCCATTTCGACCAGCTGGCCGCAACCTGGTGGGATCCGAACGGGCCGATGAAGCCCCTGCATGACATGAATCCCATGCGCACCGAATGGGTGAACGCCCATCTCAAGCGTCTGCATAATCTGCGGGGCGGCACGCTCTCCCTGCTTGATATCGGTTGTGGTGCCGGGCTGGCGAGCGAGGCTTTCGCGCGCATGGGCCACGACGTGCTTGGCCTGGATGCTTCACCGGAAGGAATACGTGCGGCAGAGGCTCATTTCGCGGCCCATCCTCTCGCGCCGGGTGCGGGCGCACTCACCTATCGCAAAAGCAGCGCGGAGGAACTGGTTCGGGAAGGCAAAAGCTTCGATGCCATCTCAGCACTCGAAGTCATTGAGCATGTGAACGATCCTCAGGAATTTCTATCGCTCCTTCGCTCACTCACAAAGCCCGGAGGACTGATTGCCGTCTCCACTCTCAATCGGACACTGCGCTCTCTGGCGGTCGCTAAGATTGGCGCTGAGTATATCGCGCGCCTCCTGCCGATCGGCACGCATGACTGGCAGAAATTCATCAAACCTGAGGAATTGCGCCAGATGGGCGGTGCGGTGGGACTGCGTATGATTGACGTGTCCGGAATGAGCTATCGCCCGTTCCACTGGCGCCTGACGCGCGATACCAGCATCAACTACATCGCCATGTTCGTTCGCGATTGACGCGACGCTGCAGACTAAGTTGAAGCAGATGCGCTAAAGCATCTCTTCGACTGTTCACCCCAATGAAAAAGGGCGGTCTCGCGAGAGACCGCCCTTTTCTTTCCTCAGACTTCCGTATCCATGAAAGCAAAGGTGGTCGGGCTTCCGACCGGAGTGAAGTTCTCGGTAAAGCCGAGCTGCCCGCTGGACTTGTCCACTCGGAACGACGTGACGGCGTCACTGCGCTGGTTGGCGCAGAACAGGAAGTTGCCCGACGGATCGAACATCATCGCGCGGCCGTAATCGGCGTGCATCCACGCTTCATCCTGCAGCGTCAGCGTTCCGTCTTCACCGACCTTGAACACTGCGAGCGAGTCACCAAGGCGATTCGACGCGTAGACAAAGCGGTCATCCGCCGAGATCAGGATTTCGGCGGCCAGGGTGCTGCCACGGAAATGCGACGTCACCGTGCTGACGGATTGCAAATTGTTGATTGCGCCCGTCTGCGGGTCGAAGGCGCTGACAACGATCTTCGAATCCTGCTCGCACAGATTGTACATCAGCTTGCCAGAACGGTTGAACTGGAAGTGACGCGGCGCGCTGCCCGGCGTCATGTCGTAATAGGGCACCTTAGCCGGGACGAGCTTGCCGGTCTGGAGATTGAGCGTCCAGACATAGACCCGATCGAGACCTGCATCGTCGGCGATCACGAAGCGACCGCTCGGGTCGCTCTGAATCATGTGCGGGTGCGATCCGGAATGATCGGAGACGGCAAAGTTACCCTGCGGGTTGTCGGCAGCGCGTTCTGGCTGGCGCGGCCCGGAATTATGCACCACGTCGGTTGCGGGGCCGAGCGATCCATCCGGACGGATCGGAATCACGCCGACAGAGCCGCCCATATAATTGGCTACCAACACATAGCGGCCTGAGTGATGCACGCTCAGATGAGCAGGGACGGCACCGCCTGAGCTCACCGCATTGAGCTTCTTGAGCGAGCCCGTCTTCCGGTCGACCGCAAAAGCCGTCACGGAGCCATCGCCGTCCTTGTTGAAATCGTCGATCTCACTCAAAGCGTAGAGAAAACGCTTGTCATGCGAGAGCGTGATGAAGGACGGGCTGGCGATATCGGTAAAGGTTGTGACCGGCGTCAACACGCCGCTTTGGCGATCCATCTCGAAGACCGCGATCCCCTCGCCATTGCCAGCGCCACCGGCAGGCGCATGCTTGGTATAGCCACCAACAAAGCAGATCGTCTTGGAGACCGCCTTCGGCGGCGGCGGCGGCGTTGCAGGCGCCTTGCCTGCTACGTCCTGTGCGTTTGCAGTGCCGCAGCCGATCAGGCCGAGGGTACCCAACGCAAAACTGCGACGGGAAAGGGAAGTCTTCATGATTTGATCTCAAGCTCCTCAGGCGAACGTCCAGCTCAGGGCAATTTGCACTCTGGGCCAATTGTTCCACGATAACGGGTCCAGGTCTGTGTCTTGCCGAAAAGGGGTATTCCAAGAATAAAACCGCGCAGCTTCAGCACCTCCGGTGACTCGGCATGGATACGAGCGTCATAAGTACGCCCGGTCTCCGGGTCGAGGATATGCCCCCGCCACACGTCTTCGTCCTTGCTTAGTCGGAAATCGGTCAGCATGACCAGCCCACATTGTGACCGACCCCACACATCCTTGGGAACAGGACCGTCATATTGCATGCCGATCAGTCGACCGCAGAGCGTGTCGCCACAATGTCCGATGAGAAAGACACCGTCGTGATCCTGCGCAAGCCATAATCCTTCTTCCGCGACAGGCGGCGTTCCGGCGTTTTGCGCTAACGCTCCGATCGGAAGGAAAGCCAGCAGCGTGGCAAGAGCCATCGCAACACTCATCAGACTGCCTGCAACAAAATGTTTCACGCGTCTCTCATGAGTCCGAGCGATCGATCCAGGGGACCGGGGTAAAATCCACGCCTTCATCTTCGAGCCTTTCCTTCTCGGAGTCGCTCATTGTGCCATAGATGCCACGTTCCGACTGGCGCTCCCCCTCGAGCTGCGCATCATGACGCTTCATCGCTTCCTCGGCAAATCGGTCGCCTACGTCATCACATTGCGTTTCCACAACTTTTCTGAAAGCCCGCAGAGCCATTCTGACCTGTTCGTCCGGTGGCAGCGTTTTCTGCGCGGCTCTGGTGGAAAGAGCAGGCGCCATAAGGCTTTTTTCGACCTCGGTCACGCCGCATTGAGGACAGGAAACGAGCCCTGAATCCTGCTGCTGGTCATAGGAGGTAGAATTGGGAAACCAGCCCTCAAAAGGGTGCCCCGCAGAGCACCGCAATTGGTAGCAAATCATTTCTTGCCCAGAATTCGGTCGAGCTCTCCGCTTGAATCGAGCTGCATCAGATCGGTGCAGCCTCCAACACAGCGATCGTCGATGAAGATTTGCGGCACAGTGCGGCCACCACCCGAACGCCTGATCGCATCTTCACGCTCCTGCGTGCCATGTGGCGCATTGATCTCGGAGAAAGAGACGTCCTTGGACGACAGAATTTGCACGGCGCGTACGCAGTACGGGCAACCCGGCTGGGTGTAGATTTCGACTTTCTGCACTTTGTCCCTCGCGTCTATTCAGAAATATCACCGGAAACGCCGGAACCTTCCGCCAGCTTTACGGTCCGAGCCGCGACCAGAAGGTCCACGCGCTTTGCTCCCGCCCGTCTCAGGTGCCTTGCGCAAATGGAGGCGGTTGCGCCCGTGGTCAAGATATCGTCGATCAGAACGACATGCCGATCGACGATTCGGTGTCTCTGTGCCTCTGTGATGTCGAAAGCATTCTCAAGGGCCGCAGCGCGTTGGCTTTTGAAAAGTGTCGCGAGTGTCCGGGTGGGATAACGACGGGTCAGGGCATCGGCACCCAAGCCAACCCCGCATGGGATCGGGCAATTTGCTTCGCCAGGATAGAAGCCTGATTGAAGCGCCGATGCCAGAACCTGCGGAAATGCAACGGTACTGGCACGAGGAGATCGGCTTTCGAAAGCATACCCGAGGCGACAGCACTCATCGCCCGAGCCAGGAACGGCGCGTTCTCCAACCGATCTCCATATTTGAGACCCAGAATCAGGCGACGTGCCGTGCCTTCATAAACAAAAGCCGCTTTTGCCTCCTGCCAGGGATAGGGCAAAGCCGTGCATTGAGAGCATCTGCCTCGGCATCGGCGTAATCGCTGGAGGGCAAAGGCATCGCACAATGGGTGCAGGACAAGATAATCGTCGCCAGATCACGGAAACAAGACACGCAGACCAGCCCCGTTTCGCTACTTTCCGAACCGCAGGCAAGGCAGATGGGTGGAAAGACCCAGTCAAGCGCAAAGCGGCATAGACCCGCACTCCACTTGCCATAGACGTGGCCTCGCTTCACTCCAACACGATCAGATCAACACGCAGAGTATTCACCAGGACCTTACCCTGATTCTCAAAATTGATCGTGACACGATCTCCGGTCACGCTCTGAATCTGGCCCACGCCCCAGTCGGGGCAATCAGGATGGGTCACGAACTGACCGGGCTCAAAAAAACTGCTGGGCGCTCTCATACAATTGTCCCGGCAACTTGCACGGGATCGCTGCCCTGCGACCTGATCGGAAACCCTTCGATTTGCGGCAAGAAAAGACCCTCTTCTTCCAGAAGCGCGGCAATCCGCGCGATCAGTGCACCGCAGGTCTCATGATCTCGACCTTCGGCACGGGCAACAAGAGCAGGCTGGGTGTTCGAGGCTCTCAGCAACCACCACCCCCCTTTCTCTCTGACCCTTATGCCGTCGATCGTTGTCATGTCCTCGCCCGACGCGGCGCAGCGGGCGGTAACCCTCTCGATCACCGAGAATTTCTGTTCGTCCGCACACTCGAAGCGGATCTCTGGTGTCGCGACAAGCTGGGGGAGCGCGTCACACAACTCCGAGAGTGGACGCTCCTGTCGAGACAGGAAATCCATCACCCTGATCGCGGCGTAGAGTCCATCATCAAAACCCGACCACCGATCGGCAAAGAAGAAGTGACCGGACATTTCTCCCGCAAAAGAGGCCCCTGCTCTCCGCATCGCGCGCTTGACTTCAGAATGCCCGCTTGGACACATGTCTACCTTCCCCCCGGCGTCCACGACGCCATCGAACAGGGTCTGAGACATCTTCACATCTGCAAGAATCACGGCATCCGGATTATCGGCGATGATGGCGCGCGCCAGCAGCAGGCTGAGCCTGTCCGCAGATGATGGCTCCTTTCTCATCGACGACACCAAGACGATCGGCATCTCCATCGAAGGCGAAGCCGATATCCGCGTGCCTCTCTCTCACCGCGCACTGAAGCTGCACCATGTTTTCGGGTAGGGTCGGGTCCGGATGATGCGCGGGAAACAGCCCGTCCACAGCCCCGTTCAGAACAAGATGAACACCGGGAAGACGCTCAACCAGACGGGCCAGCACCTCTCCGGCTGAGGAATGACTATTGTCCCAGACAATACGCAACGGGCGTGTCCCCGCGCTCAGCCCGTCGGCCAGAGCCTCTTCGTAGGATGCCCTCGCCTGGCGTGAGAGCGTTTCAGCTCCTCCGCGCTTTGGTTCTTCAGCAACACCCTGACGCGCCTGACACGCGAGCTCCTGCAAGGCTTTGCCGAAAAAAGGCTGGTTTTCGAGCATGATCTTGAAACCATTATACCGATCGGGTTGTGGCTTCCCGTTACCATGATCGCGCCCGACGCCTTTCGCGCGACAGACGTAAAATAAAGCTCCGGAGTGGGGCAGCACCCAAGACGCGTCACGCTCATCCCCCCCGAAAGAAGCCCTTCGAGCAACGCCTGCTCCAGCGCGGGGGAAGACAGCCGCCCGTCGTGACCGATCACAACGTCGTTTTTCCCCAGCTCTCGCAGCACAGACGAAAAAACGACGCCCAAAGCTCGGGCGTCGTTCTCGAAAAGCGTCTCGCCGACGATCCCACGGATATCATATTCCCGCAGGATCGACGGATGGAACTCATGCCGAAACAGAGTATCCATCAGGCATCGGCATATTTCTTGATGAACCCGCGCATGGCCTCGCGCAGATCGGGACGCTCGAGAGCAAACGCAATCTGCGCCTCCAGATAACCGGCCTTGTCACCGCAATCGTAACGCGTGCCTTCGTAGCGCAGTCCGTGGAACGGCGTATGACCGATCATCTTGGCCATCGCGTCCGTCAGCTGGACTTCACCACCAGCCCCACGCTCCAGCTTGGAGAGATGGGTCATGATTTCCGGCAACAGCACGTATCGACCGATGATGGAAAGATTGGAAGGTGCGTCTTCCGGGTTTGGCTTTTCGACCAGTCCCTTTACTTCGACCAGCTTTCCGTCATCCTTGCCGACATCGAGAATGCCGTAACGATTGGTGTGCTCCTTGGGCACCTCCGAAACCGCGACGACGTTACCGCCGGTCTGGTTGTAAACGTCAACGAGCTGGGCCACGCATCCCTTTTCTCCCTGAACGATATCGTCAGGGAGAAGAATTGCAAAAGGGTCATCCCCGATGAAGGAGCGCGCGCACCAGATGGCATGACCAAGCCCGAGAGGTTCCTGCTGGCGCACAGCAGCGAGCGAGCCCGCTTCGATCGTGCTTGGCTGCAGCGTCTCGAGAAGGGAGTTCTTGCCACGCTCACGCAGCGTTGTCTCAAGTTCGAAGGCCACGTCGAAATAATCGATCAGGCTATCTTTGCCGCGACCGGTAATCAGGCAGAACTGGTCGATACCGGCTTTGCGCGCTTCGTCGATCGCATACTGAATAAGAGGGCGATCCACGACCGGAAGCATCTCTTTTGGCATTGCCTTGGTAGCTGGGAGAAAGCGTGTTCCCATTCCAGCAACGGGGAGAACGGCTTTTCTGAGCGGCTTGATCACGATATCCGACCTTTTGACCTTATTAAGAGTATGCTGCGCAATCTGAAACACTGTGGTTCTGAGAAAACCCTCAGACCGCACCCCAGATTGCACGAGACCAGTTTCACTTCCACCATCTGGCAGCAAAACTTCGGCAAAGTGATGGCACGCACTTAAATCTTCACAAAACGCATCGGCAGTCACAAGCAAGATTGCTGCAACAAGTTCGTTTTGTTTCAATTTTTAGGTTTTTTTGGTGGACTGGCACCCCCGTTAGGGGGTGCTTCCAGTTCCGATGGTGCGGTCGAGAAGACTCGAACTTCCACGGGGTTGCCCCCACAAGCACCTCAAGCTTGCGCGTCTACCATTCCGCCACGACCGCATCGTGACAAGCGGCCCGCTCTGGGCGATACCGCTCGTGTGAAGGGGGCTATAGCCGATGACTGATGAGCAGGCAATCGCCGAAAAGGCGATTTTCGACAAAATATTCTGGAAAAAGGAAAAAGAGCTGGTTCCTTACGAACGCGCCTTTGCAGAGATGCAAAACAGGGCCGCTGCCATTCGAACGGGTGATGCCGAGGAGCGTCTATGGTTTCTCGAACACCCTCGCCTCTATACGGCCGGAACTTCAGCAAAACCGTCAGACCTGTTGAATCCGGACAACCTGCCTACCTACGACGCAGGTAGGGGCGGACAATGGACCTATCACGGCCCCGGACAGAGAATTGTCTATGTGATGCTCGATTTGCATCGCTCCCACGGCCCCACGCCGCCCCGCGATCTGCGCGCCTTCGTGCAAAGCCTGGAGCGCTGGATTATTGCGAGCCTTGCATCGCTCGGCGTCGCAAGCCGCATAGAATGCGGCCGCATTGGCGTCTGGGTCGATGACCCTCAGACGGGTCTGGAAACAAAAATCGCTGCAATCGGCATCAGAGTGAGCCGCTGGGTTTCGTGGCACGGCATCTCGATCAATCTCGATCCGCGGCTGAGCGACTTCGACGGAATCATTCCCTGCGGAATCAGGGAGTACGGCGTCACAAGCCTTAAGCGGTTCAACCCGGACCTGACCATGGACGATCTGGACCGGGCACTGATTTCCACTTGGCCTCAGTTTTTCGGTGCGTCCCCTGTTTGCATCACGTCAGAGAGTGAGAGCTCGATTCTGTTACCGCGGGCGTCGACACCGTCGAGTGACGAAAGCTGAAGTCGATCGCCTTCATCCTTCAATCTCAGTGTCAGAAGGCCCTGAGACGGATTATTAGCTTCCGCGAGGGAGATCTGCGTCGCACCCGGTGTAGTCTGCAGATCCGTCACCCGGATTGCGCCGACAAAGCGCACAGGGACGTGCAGCAGCAGACCTAAAGGGTGACGTGCCAGACTGACCCGCGTGACGGCCCCGGTCTGCGAATCGTCGAGCACGAGATGTGTGCCCGCGGCGCGCAGCGTCATCACATGCGGGGTCACATAATCGAGAGAGAGGGCGCCGGGACGGTAGGTAAAATGACCTGCTCCACCGTTTCGTCCGGGGCCGACCTGAACGAAATGCCCCTCAAGCGTGCCCGAACGATTGAGGGCCTCCTCGACACGGTGAGCCTCGCTTCTCTGGGTTGCAGAGAGCCCGTCAGTTCCACTTACGGCACAGCCAGCAAGCACGAAAACAGAAGCGAGCGCGGAGACGAAGCGAAGCCGGGCGCTCATGCGTCTGCAGGTGCGGAAAGCGTCAAGGAGAGCGCGTGAAGCCCCGTCGAAAACTCTGGCTTGAGGATCTCATTGACCAGTCGATGACGGGCGACCCGGTTCAATCCCTCGAAGCGGGTACTCACAACGGTCATCGTGAAATGGGTCTCATCGCCTTCCACGCCATTGCGACCGGCGTGATGGGCGTGCCGCTTGCTGTCATCGCGTATGGTCAGGGTGACAGGCTGCAATTCGCTCTCCAATACCGCCTTCATGCGCGCGGCACGTTCCTTTAGATCAGTCATGGTCACTCCCTTCTTGCATCAGCGTGTCTTAGGACGCACATAAACCCGATCATGCAGCGCAAATCCACAAAACATAGGGCCTTTGACCCGGATCCAGACGCCCCGGAGCGCTATTGCGATATGCCCGGCTGCACCGAGCATGCAGGATATCGTGCTCCCAAAGACCGTACGCAACTGCGCCAGTATTTCTGGTTCTGCCTTGGGCATGTGCGCCAGTACAATGCACGCTGGGATTTCTATAAGGGTATGAGCGCGGGCCAGATCGAGGCGCAATTGCGCGCTGACGTCTCCTGGCAACGCCCATCCTGGAAACTCGGCACACGAGGCGGCCAACAATTCGATGAAGAGGAGGTGCTCGACCCGCTCGATATCCTCTCTTCAACCCGCGCGCGACGCGCCCAGGCGGCCAAACAGCGTCATCAGCAGGCGCGTGAATCCGTCCCTCCGGCCCTGCGCGACCATCTTCAGGCGCTTGCGCTCGACTGGCCTGTGACAGTCGATACGCTGAAGGCCCGCTACAAGGAACTGGCGCGAAAGCACCACCCGGACGCCAACGCGGGAGACCTCTCGGCCGAGGAGCGTTTCAAGACGGTGAGCGTCGCCTATAGTGCGATTCGCGCCCATCTCACCAATCTTTAGCCATTTTTAATGCGCGTTTCCCTCTGGCCATCGAATGGAACATGACCATATCCTCGGCCAGAACCAGACATGACAGAACCTCGCCAGATCGAGTGAAAGACGGATTCATACCATGAGCGATCTCGCCTCCATCGACGCACCGGAAACAGTTGTCAGCGCCGAGCAGAACGCGGTGCCGACCCATGTCCTTGGCGCGCCCGATCGGATCGTCTCTGCCCGTGACGTCTTCGGGATCGACTGCGATATGGAAGTGCCTGCCTTTTCCATCCGCACCGAACATGTCCCCGATATCGACCCGAGCTATCAATTCGATTGCGACACCACGCGAGCGATCCTAGCCGGGTTCGCGCATAACCGCCGCGTGATGGTGCAAGGCTTCCACGGTACCGGGAAATCCTCGCATATCGAGCAGATTGCGGCCCGACTGAACTGGCCGACAGTACGTATCAATCTGGATAGCCATATTTCGCGTATCGATCTAATCGGCAAGGACGCCATCGTTCTGCGCGACGGCAAGCAGATCACCGAGTTCCGCGAGGGATTGCTCCCCTGGTGTCTGCAACATCCCTGCGCCCTCATTTTCGATGAATACGATGCGGGTCGCCCGGATGTGATGTTCGTCATCCAGCGCGTGCTTGAGGCCGAAGGCCATCTCACACTGCTCGACCAGAACCGTGTCCTTCGTCCTCACTCAGGCTTTCGCTTGTTTGCGACGGCCAACACGGTCGGACTTGGCGATACGACCGGGCTCTATCACGGCACCCAGCAGATCAATCAGGGTCAGATGGACCGCTGGAATATCGTGGCGTCGCTCAACTACCTGCCACTGGAGCAGGAAGTGGGCATCGTACGATCGAAGCTGAAACTGGGCGACGAAGCCGCTGTGACCAAGAAACTCGAAAGCATGGTTGCGCTTGCCAATCTGACGCGCGCCGGATTCATGGCTGGGGATATCTCGACAGTCATGTCCCCTCGCGCCGTGATCACATGGGCGGAGAACGAACGCATCTTCGGCAATCTGGCCTTTGCGTTCCGCTTGACCTTCCTGAACAAATGCGACGAGGCCGAGCGCGGCATCGTCGCAGAGTATTACCAGCGCTGCTTCAATCATTCGCCACTGAACACCTGAAGGGGGCGGGTCCATGGCTTCCCCCAGACCGAAGGCGCCTGACAGGAACGCGACCGATCTCGCTCTGCCGGGCAGTGAGCGTACCGACGCTTTCAGACGCGCGACCACGGCGGCTCTGCGCGCGATCTCCGGCGAACCCGAAACCGAAATTAGTTTTGCTGCTTCTGCTGCGGCAAAGCAGGGCAAGGGCGTTCAGCTTCCTTATGTATCGCGCGCCCTCACCCCTGCGGAGATGCAGCGTGTGCGTGGCGCGGCCGATGCAGCGGCATTACGGCTGAAACATCACAACTCGGCCCTCGCCCCTTTGCCGCAAAGCGCCGATACGGCCGAGACGAGACCGCTTTACGACGCTCTTGAGCAGGTACGTTGCGAAGTCTTCGGATCGCGCCACATGGCAGGCGTGCAGGCCAATTTGCATCAGAAGCTGGTGCAGGAATGTCAGGAAAGCGGCTTCAGCCGCATGAGCGCACGCGATGATATGCCTGCCTCAGCCGCTTTGCCGCTTCTCGTGCGTGAAGCGCTCTCGGGCACTCCCTCGCCTTCACAAGCCGGTAAAGCTCTCAAGGCATGGCGCGAAACGCTGACCCCCGACGCGCAGCGTGCCCTGCAGAAGCTTGCATCCTCCCAGACGGACCAGAAGCGTTTTGCCGATGCCTGCTCGGGGCTGTTCAAGGCATTCGACCTGACCGAAGAGCCGGAACAGAACGAGCAGAGCGACGCTGACGATCCCGATCAGGATGATGACAGCCAGATTGACACCGATCAGCCTGAGGACGAGCCCTCCCAGCAGGAGCAGGACGACAGCGAAACGAACGGTTTTCAGCCTGAGCCGACCGAGCAGCCTGACAGCAGCGATGCGAGCGATTCCGACTTCCAGGATGAGGGCGCGGAACAACCTGCAGGATCGCTCGACGACAAGGACGGGGAAGAAGACGAGGCTGGGGCAGCGCCACCTGCCTATAAAGTGTTCAGCACGGCTTTCGATGAGGAGGCCGACGCCGCCGAGCTATGCGACCCGGAGGAGCTGGCACGGCTGAGACAACAGCTCGATCAGCAATTGAGCAGCCTGCAAGGGGTGGTCTCCCGCCTCGCCCATCGTCTGCAACGCAAACTGATGGCGCAGCAGCAGCGCTCCTGGGCATTCGATCAGGAAGAGGGCATTCTCGACGCGGCGCGGCTTGCGCGCGTGGTCGCCAACCCGACCCTCACCTTGTCCTACAAGACAGAGCGTCAGGCTGAATTCCGCGATACGGTGGTGACACTTCTGATCGATAATTCCGGCTCGATGCGCGGACGGCCGATCTCGGTCGCTGCGATGTGCGGCGACATCCTTGCGCGCACGCTCGAACGCTGCGGCGTCAAAACCGAAGTTCTCGGCTTTACGACGCGCGCCTGGAAGGGCGGACAGAGCCGTGAGCGCTGGGTCACTGCCGGACGCCCCACCGATCCCGGGCGCCTGAACGATCTGCGTCACATCATTTACAAGGACGCGGACACACCGCTTCGACGGGCGCGCGATAATCTTGGATTGATGCTGCGCGAAGGGCTGCTCAAGGAAAATATCGATGGTGAGGCGCTGCTCTGGGCCTGGAAACGCCTGCGCCGCCGACCCGAGCATCGTCGTATCCTGATGGTGATTTCCGATGGTGCCCCGGTCGATGACAGCACGTTTTCGACCAATCCAAGCTCGTATCTGGAAGACCATCTGCGATCGGTCATCGCCCGTATCGAAGGTGCTCCTGAGACTGAGCTGCTTGCCATCGGGATTGGCCATGACGTGACGCGCTATTATCGCAATTCAGTCACGCTCACCAACGCCGAGGAGCTAGGCGGCACGATGATCAAACAGCTCTCAGACCTGTTTATCGCGCGCTGAATTCTTTCTGGACGCGCATCCCGATCTGTAAGGATCGATGCGCGTCCTACCTTTCGTCACGGTGCGTGTTTTTCGGCGAGCTTCGTAATCTGATCCAGCATCGCGTCGATCGTACGACGTGTTGTGCGGTGGTTGACGATTGCCGCCCGGATCACCAGCCGTCCCTCGATCCGCGTGGTTGAGGCGCGGCCACGCCGCTTTCATGCAGATCTTTCACTAGCTCATCGACCGCCTCATCCTCAAGATCGACAAGGGTGAAGCACACGATGTTAAGCGCAACCGGCGCCATCAGCAGATATCGCGCATCGTTTTCAATCCGCTCGGCCAGGTAGCGGGCGACGTCGCAGCATGTTGCAACCATTTCGCCCAGACGATTTGTGCCGTAATGCGCAAGTGTCATCCAAACCTTGAGCGCCCGGAAACCCCGTGACAAGTCCGGCCCAAAATCGCAGGGCCAGGGAGCATTACCAGCAAGCCCGCGATCGGCACGGGTCAGATAGCTCAGAGACTGGGCAAAGGCCTGAGCGTGCGCGGCGCGGTCCCGCACTAGCACACAGCCCGCGTCGTAGGCACCTGACCCCATTTGTGGAAATCGAGCGCAAGGCTGTCTGCTCTTTCGATCCCATCGAGCATGATCGCATGTTCGGGCGAAAGCCGGGCAAACGCCCCGAAGGCCCCATCGACATGAAACCAGCATTTTTCCGCCTGCGCGATATCGGCCAGAGCCTCAAGTGGATCGACAGCCCCGCAATCCACACTCCCCGCCGTGCCGATGATGATGAAGGGATGATAACCGGCTTCGCGATCCTCACGGATACGCTGAGCAAGCGCGAGGTCGTCCATACGATGCAGCTCATCGACCGGGATGAGGCGCAGGGCATCGCTGCCGAGCCCCGCAAGATCGAAAGCCCGACTGACGCAGCCATGAGCCGTCTCAGCGGCATAACCGACCAGTTTCCGGCCCGAGAGCCCTTCCCGGCGTAGCTCAGGTGAGACCACACGGCTGGCCGTGATGACACCAATGAAATTAGCCAAAGAGGAACCCGTGACGAGACAGCCAGACGCCTCTTTCGGCATCCCGACCATCTCGGCGGCCCATCGAATCACCTGACGCTCGACTTCGATAGCGGCGTGATCCCTCCCGCCGCAATTATCGTTGAGGCTGGCCGAGAGAAGCTCTGCTAAGATGCCGATTGGCGTTCCTGCACCCTGTACCCAGCCCATAAACCCCGGATGGGGGTTTCCGTTGGAATAGGGACGGATCTGATCTAGAAATTGCCCATAAAGCGCTTCTGCGTCCTGTCCTTTCTCCGGCAGATCCAGGTTGAACGCATCGCGAGCCTGTTGAGGCATGGGCTGCCAGACCGGCCCGTCGCCCATCTGCTCTGCACGATCGAACACATCGTCGAGCATCCGATGAGCGAGCGCACGCAGCGGCGCAAAATCTTCCGGGTCCAGTCCACTCATTGCTCTCATCCCTCTGGCAGCATCTTGGCATCTCATGAAGCCTGCCTTGTTGTCGCGACCTTATCGAGCTCCGAAACGATCAGGGCAAGAAGTCCACTCCTCTCCCCCGCTTATCTCCCTCCGCTACGCCCCACTCCTGCCGCAAAAAGGCAGTTGTCTAACGGAATGAACAGCCTCATCGTGACGCCCATGAAATACGCCACAGCCTCTCTCCTAACCGTGCTCGCAATGGGGGCCCTCCCGCAGATAGCACGTGCTGATGCCATACCGGCCACTTGCCTGAGCACTGACTCAGCGTCGCGAGTCATGGGTGCTTCCAGTCTCACCATGACAGGCTACTCGGCCCGCCTCGCCGAAACCGGAGCGCGCCTGCATGTGCAGCAGGTCACGGCACGGGATAAACAGGGTCATCTGACGTTATCGAATCTTCGCGATGCGAACGGCCTTGTTTCTTTGGGCGTGCTCAAGCTGGTTCATAACAGCGCCCCAGCGAGTTGTCGTAGCGTCGAGGGACGCCCTGCCCTGCACACCCTTCGCGATGCCCTGCATCAAGGGGCAGTAGCAGAAATGATCTGGAACGACGTGGCCGTTTCGGAGGGGAACAAACAGTATTCAGCAAAACAGATCACCGTCACGCTGCATGCAGGGCAGGCCCCGGGCAGTATCGACCTTGCTGTGACCTCGACCGGGCTTTCTGCCCCAGGAGGCTCTGCTCTGCCGAACAGCCTGCGAGCCACGCTGACGATCCCTGAGCAAACGCTCGAAAATCCGAATGCTCCGTCAGGGAAAATCACCATCTCGTCGCTTGAAGCGCTCTGGGCCAAGGGGCGTCTGGATGGATCAGGCTGGGCGACAATCGGCCATAACGCGGCCAGCAGCAGTGGCGCCCTCCATCTGGCGATTACCGATCTCGGAGACCTGCTGACGACTATCCGCCCAGTGGTTCCGGCAGGCATTACGACTGCGCTTTCAATCGCCCAGTTTATGGGGCATCGCAACGGTAATCAGGTTTTATGGGATCTGACACTCGAGAGCGGCATCCTCAAGGTCAATTCCATCCCCATTCCTGTCAATTGAAGAGACTCCGAGGGCGCCACTTGCTCGCCCTCTGGAGACCGGGTGATCTGGCTCAATCGATGAAATGAACCAGCTCGTCCATTGGACGGCGGACTTTCACCAGACCTGCATTCCAGTCATGCTCGGCGTCGCGATAGCCCAGCGGTAACAGGGCAACACTGCGTAGACCCTGTGCTCGCAGGTCGAGAAGAGCGTCGAGGGCCTCATTATCGAACCCCTCCATCGGGGTTGAGTCGATCCGCTCCTCCGCTGCTGCAATCAACGCGCTTCCCAAAGCGATGTAGACCTGCTTTGCGGCCTGAACGAAATGGGCTTCCTCGTCCATTTCCGCAAAGCGCTGATGCAGATAGGCTCTGTAGGCCTCGAGACCGGCATTAGCCCCACCCCGCTCGGTGTTGGTCAGGTCGAACATGTAATCGATGCGCTCCGGGGTGAAACGATCCCAAGCGGCAAAGACGAGCAGATGGGCGCATTCCTCAACCTGACGTTGATTCATGGCAATCGGCCGGATCTGCGCTTTCAGATCCGCCGTTGAAATCACACGTAATTCGAAGGGCTGCAAACCACTCGATGTTGCCGTCAGCCTGACAGCCTCGAGAATACGATCCAGCGCCTCGCGCGCGATCGGAGCGCCGTTCATGCTCTTCGCCGCGTGGCGCCATTTCAGGTTATCGATCAAAGTCATCACTTCATCTCCTTGTTTGGTTCCTTATCGTCGATCGTATTGGGACGATAAATGACTAAAACGGCTTTTTATCGGCTTAAAGCGCCAAGTTACAGACCAATTGCCATCAAACTTCGGCTGCCGCCGCATGCTCTTTTGACGCGACAGGTCGGCGGTAAGCCCCGGGGGGACATTTCATATGCTTCGCGAAAACAGCCCGAAAGGCCCGCTCCGATTTGTAACCCACCGCAACTGCGATACTTTCAGTTTTCATCGAAGGACTGTGACGCAGCAGATCCGCAGCACGCGCCATCCGCCATGCCGTAAGGTGCTCCAGGGGCGTCTGGCCCACACGCTCCCGGAAACGGCTCGCGAAGGCCGAGCGCGACATGCCGATCTCACGAGCGATCCGGGCAACCGTCCATGGGCAGGCAATATTGCCGTGCATGACTTTCAGAGCCGCATGAATTTTCTGATCTGACATCGCGCGGAGCCATCCGGTAGCCCGTGACTTATCTGCTGCATCGACCGAACGCCGGATGGTCTGCATCAGGAGTATTTCGGCCAGCCTGTCGACAATCCCGCCTGCGCCGGGAGCTTCACGTGCAATTTCCTCACGCATCATGTCCATGATGTGACGGGTCGAAGACTCTCCCTGACGAGACGATCCGTGCAAAAGCGCTGGCAATTCGCGGATCAAGAGCGGAGCCTCCGCCGATGGAAACGTAAAGCACCCGACCAAAAGCGAGACCGCATCGTCCGTAAAAGGAAGGCTGGTGGTCTCGCCCAGATCTAACGAGCTCGTCGCACGCCAATGAGCGACCTGCCACTCTTCAAGCTCAAGCGTCTCATCTATGGTCGGGTCACTGCGCAAATAGAAAGGAGAAGGCAGGGGAAGAAAGACAAAGTCTCCCCTCTCCAGAGCAAGGGGCTGCTCGCCTTCGAGGCTCAACCAGCACTTGCCTTCTGTCACAGCCAGGAACGCTCCGTGCTGTCTCGGAAAACGGATTCCATAGCGCCCGGAAAGCGTCACCCGTCCCCAGATCTCCCCTCGGGTCCTCACCGAGGCGAAGACTTTACTCAGAAGATCCACCTCTCCCTCCTCTCACTCGTCGTCGTTCAATTTCGCACCATTTCGGCGCAATGAGCCGGATAGGCGGATTTATGAGGATAGATCGTCTCACAGCAAGCGATATTCTGCGCCTTCACATTTGAGAGAGATGGAGCATGAACCCGCTTTATAACCGGATAGGCGCCGCACATAGCATCCTGACAAATTTGAATAGCCGCTACTGTTGCTGCCTCCTCAACTCAGCAGGTGAGGAACTCATGTTCTTCAGAAGCAATAAGATCCTGGCTGCCAGCGAGACGCTCGCTCACGCCAAGCACTCACGGCCTACGCGTTTCAGCGTAACACAGTGGAATTCGCAGGCGAGGACGGGCTTGTCACCGCCATCAAGGACACGCGGTTCTGCTTCCTCGCAGGCGGGGTCATGTTTCATGACCCGTCAGGCCACCCCCTTTATCTCGGTCTATCCACCGATCGACCCGAGCTGGACCATCAGGCTGCGCTCGATGCGGCCAAAGCCCTCACCTCACAGGAGAGAAGATCATGAGCAAAATCCTCATCACCGGCGCAGGCACAGGATTTGGCCGCCTTCTTGCTTTCTCGCTTGCACGCCGCGGCCATCGCGTCCACGCCAGCGTCGAACTCACGTCTCAGGTGGGCGCACTCCGCCGGGATGCCGAACAGCAAGGGGTCGATCTGGAGATTTTCCGCCTCGACATCACCTCCCCTCTGGACCGGGCTCACGCCCTGCGCGAGAAATACGACATCCTCGTCAATAATGCGGGCATCGGTGAAGGCGGCTCTTTGGCCGACATGCCGGATGAGGTGCTTCGTCGCCAATTCGAGGTCAATCTTTTCGGGACGGTCGCTCTCACACGCGACTATCTGCACGCAAGGCGAGACGCCGGTCCGACCCGCGTCATTTTCATCTCTTCAATCGCGGGTATCGTCACCCTCCCTTTCGGCGGCGCCTATTGCGGTTCCAAGCACGCTCTTGAATCAGTAGCGCAGTCGCTTCACCAGGAATTCGCTGAACGCGACGTGACGATTGCGACCATCAATCCCGGTCCGTATCAGACGAACTTCAATGATCTCATCATGGAGGGTCCCCGTTACTGGAAAAGTGAGAAAGATCTCTTCGATTACAGTGATCTGAAGTTCCCGCTGCCACAGTACAAGGCCGATCAGGACATCGAGACCATGGCGGACATCACGCTCGACCCAACCTCGCGCTTTCGCAACATTCTCCCCCGCGACCTGGAGGAGAAAATCCGCGAGCAGGAAAAAGACGTCTGGAACTGGTAGGAACGCAGCAACCAGAAGCAGGCATCGACCATACATTATCCGTGTTGTCGCTGTCGCGCCTGCCTTCTTTGGCCCGAGGACCCCGGCAAGCGCGACCAGACCGAGATATCAATCCGAACCTATTCAACCTTACATGAGTGATTCAGAGTTGATGTTTGTCGCATCGAGGCAGGGTTACAGGACCATCAAATGCCCTTTGGCCGACATCTCCATCACCAAAGGACCGAACCGGAACTGGCGCGTCATGCGATTTCGCACGAGGCGCCGCTGGCTGCTCACGCCGAACGACGATTTCAGGACATCGATACAATTGAAGACGTGTTTACGGAGTCTTGATAATTGATATTTTTCGATCTGTCATAGGTAATTGTCGGATCTTTTACCGTGTACTTGGCAGTGACATCATTCTGAGATCCCCTACCAGCAGTTGTCTCAACCCCAATATAATTTCCTGCCATATACCAGTTACTGAGGTTACTGAGCTCCCCACGAAGATCGGGGCGTACAGTCGACATCGCTCTAATGGCAGCCATCAACCCTTTGTTCACGTCGATCGTCGTCTTGTACATCACCCCATCGTTGGATGACGATTGAGGATTAATATACGAGCCCGAACCACCATTAACGTTATAAATGGAACCGCCCAGCGTATACGGTATCATCGCGTAAGGCGGGGGAGCGCCTCGAGAATCAACCATTTGAAACTGCAAGAAGATACCAAAACTCATATTGGCACTATGATAATTGATGGTAAAATTTATTCCTGCCTGAAAATTACCTGTATTACCCCTATTATAATCGCTAATCCCCTGCTCGAAGGACGCCGTTATCTGATGATCGAATGAATATTTACGATCTATATCTCTAACGCTCGACAGCTGCACATCGAGAAACTTTCCGCCCTGAGCGGCCATTTGATAGACATAATGCCCATCCTTAGGGTCGCGGAACACTGTGTAGTCAGTCTTGCCGGCTGACGATGTGGCTGATCCTTGTGTCCAGTGACCAATGGAAGCGCCGTATCTCTTATCCCAAGCCTGCGATGACGTCCCAGCCGCAGGATCAAGCGGCGACTGACCGTTCCATTGAATCACACCCCAATCAGGAGAGCTTCCCCCCGCTAACGCCGGAAGCCTGTCATTATATTGAGGAGCTCCGTTGACCACGCCTTGCGTGTTCATCTTGAGATTTGGACCATCCACACTCGGATTGGACAAGATATTCTCAAACATCGGCGCGAATTTACTGTCACGTAAATCTGAGATGGTGCGTCCTTTGCCGATCTCAAATTGATAAGCGGAAATCTCAGACGAGGTAAGCTCTCGTCCTAGTACCTCCCGCCCCGCTCGAACAATGGCGTCATAAGCCTCGGGATAATGAGCAAGGTCCATGCGTGCACGGCTGATATCGTAGTTCCCAGCCCCAATCGAATTCGCCGTCGCGTCGCGCCATGGTTGGTTGTGTTCCGCCCAATAAGGATGCCCCATGATCGTCGGAATCATGTTCTCCAGAGCGTTCAGCGCCTCGGGATAATGAGCAAGGTCCATGCGTGCACGGCTGATATCGTAGTTCCCAGCCCCAATCGAATTCGCCGTCGCATCACGCCATGGTTGGTTGTGTTCCGCCCAGTAAGGATGCCCCATGATCGTCGGAATCATGTTCTCCAACTGGTCATAGGAAGACGCACTATGCGCTTCGTGCCAGCGATAATCCTGCTTGGACCATCCCCCACCAATCATATTGCCCGCATAGTCGCGGTCCTGAGGGCCGGGATCCCTACCATGGACATCGCGGAAGATCTGGTCATATTGCCCGTCATTAGCAGTCCAGTGTGCGAGATCCTGTCGAGCCTGCTCTAGCTTCAATGCTCCGCTGGAGATCTTCTCAGCTTTATCCCTGACCCAATCGTCATCACCCGGAGTGAGGGGACGTCCTTGAACAGTTCCGATCATCTCTTTCAACTGCTCTTCCATGCTCGCTGAAAAGACCCTCGGCTCCACCATCAAAGCTGTAGACGCACTCAGGAACTTCAGCGGAGGTGCACCTGTCGCCCCATCCGTAGAAAGAGCCTGTTGCTCAGCAATTTGCTTTGCGAAATGTTGAGCAACTTGTTCTCCGCCCTGAGGAAGGGCCACTGCCTGCTTTGTGCCCTGTAGCGCATGCACGTCGGACACAGCGTCTGCGTCAGCCTTAACTAAAAGCTGATCAACCAACGCCTGCACGTCTTTCCCCTGCGCCTGCTGACCTATGAGACGATCCTGGACACGCCCTGCGTTGTGATCCGAAAAGAGATATCCTGTCTGCGAAAAAGATCCCGATGCAGGGAGCGATACCGTACTCGTTTCAGCACCTGACATGCCGCTGCCGATAGGGCGTATCAGCTCATCGCTTGCCGAAAGAGGAAATAAGACGTCAGGGCGATGACTGGATATGAGGGAGTGCGTCTCGGACATGGCTGATAATTCCCGTTACTTATTGTAACAAAAATCGGCAGAATCAATGCAGAATCAAGTAAATTTTTCTGGAGATTTATTATAGATAATTATATGAGTCGATATTATAAGTAACTAGTTCTTTATATGGGTAGTTTATATCGAATATTTTGCTCAAAGTGATCGCTGCATTCCACACGCTTTCTGATTTCGATGATTGCCCGGCTGAAGCGCTTTGATCAACGATGAGCGTTCCAGGCCATGACGCTTGTACTTGACGCGCTGCCTCAATCGGCAAATTTCCGACTCCGAATGGATTTATCTTCGACAAATTCACCCGCTTCTCGTGATGACGTCTCTGCCTCTCAACGTGGCACGAAAGTCATTTCTTCAATGCTCGCAATAGGTCATCACTCCCGAATACAAGTCAGGCTCTGGGGCCAGAGATCTGGATATGAAAATCTGATTCAAGCTCTGCGAGCAGACTGAAGATGAGCGATCTATAATGGCTGACGAACGAGCAGGAGGCGCGAGCTGAGCGGGATCTTCTTGGTGAACCGCAACGGGTTGCGCTGGCAGATGCTCTACGGGAGTACGGCCCGCACAAGACACTCGATGATAGCTGGAACCATCAGGGTGCTGCAGGGGTTTTTGCTCAAATAATGAATGGCCTGTCCGCGGCCTGATCGAATCGCCAGATAATTATGATCGACGCGACCTATCTCAAGGCCTACCGCACGGCCTCGAGTCCACGGGTAAAAAAGGGGGTTTAGACCGCCTGATCGGGCGGACCAGAGGGCGCATGAACACCGAACTGCACGCGGTAACGGACAGGGACAGGCTGGGAGAACAAGGGAGCAAGTCCTGCATCACGGGACGTAAATCCCGCAAGACGCCCGTGAGTTGCGACAAACGCAAATATCGGCGCCGCAATCGTAACGAAATCATGTTCGGAAGGCCCAAGGACTGGAGGCGCGTCACAACTGCAAACAGGTGTTGCGGGATCTGACACTCGGAAGTGACATCCTCAAGGTCAATTCCATTCCAATTCCTTTCGATTAAGCAAGGCCGCCTTGACACCTTCCAGCAGCAGCCCTTCTCAGTTTTCCGGAATGATGTTCACTGAATTTGCACATCGATCGTCAGCGCCAGACTCCAAAAAGCTAAATGGTGAAGCGTCCGCCAGATAGTCCGTCGATATCGCACCTGACTCTTGCAGCGCCCCTTAGGGATTTGGGATGCCGCATAGCTCAGTAGCCGAAGGAAAGACGAAGCCGCTCAGGCACTTCACAAATGGAGAGTCTTAGGAGGCCCCTTGATCCCCTTCTCCAAAACAACGATTCCTTGATAGAACCTAATCGAAAGAAGAAAAGTACTTATTCCATAAATATCGAGGGATTTTGCGAAATTTTCACCATGCATACTGAGTTCATTGTAGGAATATCGAGAAAATACTTCATTTTGCATATCGACCAGAGACTTGAAAAAATCCACTGAAGTAGACTTTACGTCTCTGTACTCGTCCGTATTCCCCCAATACATACACTCAAGATCCTCGACTAAATACAACCCTTCTGACCGCAATCCATGCTCAAAAAGAGAAATAAAAGATTTAATCTGGTCGGAGGCTTTGTGGCTGCCATCATCAATAATGATATCGAAGGGACCGTGCTGGTCAATAACGTGGCTGAGGAACGCGTCATCTCCCTGCAATCCTATCTCCACAAAAATATTATTCTCCGGACTGTGGTACGAAAGACAGACTGGATCGATATCAATGCCGACAATTTTACACCCCTCTCCGAAAAACTCTTTCCATAATTTTAAGGAAGCCCCTTTATAGACGCCAATTTCAAGTATTTTGGGGCTTTTATTAACAAAATAAGAAAATTCTCTATCATATATTTTAAAATAATCCAGCCATTTGTGGCCACCAGGGATACTCTTCCAGATTCTTCCGGATTTAGTATCGTTAATTTCTACACATTCTCTTTCTGGAGATGATAGAAGTACGCGTTTATTTGCAAACAAAGAATTTGCTTTGATTTCGCTTTTGTCAATCACTATATTGAACCCCTAACGTTTTTAATAGGACAATTATCGTATCTATTGATAATCTCTACCAATAAATAAATGAATAATAGTGTAAAATTGATCTCTCTCGAGCGAAAGAATTTCAAAAATATAGAACCCAGCCTATCTGAGCGCTTTTACCACCGCCACCTCCTTTCGATCCTTCCGAAAGTTAATCATCCTGTATCTCAATCTAAAATAAAAACATTGATGCTAGGAATAGCCTTTACTTGGAAAAATTCCTAAACGGAAAAATGGCGCACACGGATAAATCGGAGAGCATCAACCCAAGCTCCATCAAGATTGATCGGCAAACTAAGCTGAAAGTAAAGCAGCGTTCATTGGCCGCAGATCATCGCCAGCTAATCTCATTCTCGCTCAATTTGCAGGAAGCTTCGTGCTCGCACAACGCCGGACATGATCTTCCGTGTTTAGCGCTTGGCTACTGCCGCCTTCACCCTCAGCATCGCGCTCGCACTATGCGAAATTCGTCCTCCCGCTCTATAAGCCAGCGTATCTCAAACGTCTTTGCATCTTACAAAATTTTCGCCTGCACTTTTGACCTCTCAGCTGTTATCTTTCTCCGCTAGCTTCTTCATGGCGCTCATCACTTTGCGCGCCATGGTAATACGCTGGGCATTCGTCATTTCCCGCACGACGGCCAGCTTCTGATCCGGGCGGAGTTTGACACCCTGATCCTTATGACGCTCGACCCATTTCAGCAGCCCCATCGGGTTGCGGAATTTGCGGTTACGGAACTGGATCACCATTCCTTTCGGTCCAGCCTCCAGTCGATCCACCCCAGCCGCACTGCACAGGCGCTTGATCACGACGACGTCGAGCAGATTTTCCACTTCCTGAGGGAGCGATCCGAAGCGATCCACCATCTCGGCGCGCATCGCTTCAAGCTCTGCCTCTCCCTCCAGTCGCGCAATACGCCGATAGAGGCCGAGACGCACCGGGAGATCGCGCACATAGGCCTCCGGGATCAGAACCGGCAGGCCCAGAATGATATTCGGTGTCCAGTCCTTGTCTTCCTCGCGCTTCTGATCCTTCTGCAGGCGCATGGTCGTCACAGCGTCTTCAAGCATCTGCTGATAAAGCTCGATGCCGACTTCCTTGATATGACCTGACTGTTCGTCACCGAGCAAATTGCCCGCACCACGCAAATCGAGATCATGCGATGCCAGCGTGAAGCCTGCCCCGAGCGTGTCGAGGGTCTGCATGATCTCAAGCCGCTTTTCAGATGCCGGAGACAGGCGATGGCTCTGCGGCCAGGTCAGATAGGCATAACCGCGCTGCTTGCCACGCCCGACGCGACCGCGAAGCTGATAGAGTTGCCCGAGACCGAACAGATCTGCGCGATGGATGATCAGCGTGTTCACCGCAGGCATGTCGAGACCACTCTCGACGATATTGGTCGATAAGAGAATATCGTAACGCCCGTCGGAGAACTCGGTCATGACGCGCTCAAGTTCGGCAGGCGTCAGACGCCCATGGGCCTGAACCGTCTTGGCGTCGGGCACGATGTCGCGCAGACGCTCGGCCATGCGATCCATATCCTCGATACGAGGCACGACACAGAAAATCTGCCCTCCACGAAAACGCTCGCGCTGGATCGCCTCGCGGATCATGACGCTATCGAAAGGCGTGATGAACGTCCGTACTGCCAACCTGTCTGTCGGGGGTGTGGCGATGAGACTCATCTCGCGTACGCCCGTCAGCGAGAGCTGAAGCGTACGGGGCAGCGGCGTGGCGGACAACGTCAGTACATGAACGTCCTCGCGCAGGGATTTCAGACGTTCCTTGTGTGCAACGCCGAAATGCTGCTCCTCATCGATAATCAGAAGACCCAGATTGGCAAACCCGACCGATTTCGCAATCAGCGCATGGGTGCCGACCACAATATCGACCTGCCCCTCTTCGAGCGCACGGCGCGTTTCAGCCGCCTCCTTGGCGGTAACAAGGCGCGAGAGCTGCGCAATCCGCACGGGAAAGCCCTCGAAGCGTGTTGAGAAGCTGCGGAAATGCTGACGCGCCAGAAGTGTTGTCGGCACGACGACAGCGACCTGAACACCAGAGAGCGCGGCAACGAACGCCGCCCGCAACGCCACTTCCGTCTTGCCGAAGCCGACGTCGCCGCAGACCAGTCGATCCATCGGACGACCGGATGTCAGATCTTCCAGCACATCTGCAATAGCGCGCGACTGATCTTCCGTCTCGACAAACGGGAACCGGGCGCAGAACTCATCCCACATGCCCTCTGCAGGAATGAGCGAGGGCGCCTCTCTCATGGCGCGTCCGGCCGCGGTACGAATCAACTCACCCGCCATATCGCGGATGCGTTCCTTCATCTTGGCCTTGCGCGCCTGCCAGGCCTGTCCGCCCAGCTTGTCGAGCGCAACACCGCCCTGCTCCGATCCGAAACGGCTCAGAAGCTCGATATTCTCGACCGGCAGAAACAGTTTCTGCGCGCCGTCATAAAGTAGTCTCAGGCAGTCATGCGGCGCCACACCATCGCTGACGGTCTCCAGCCCCTCATAGCGTCCAATGCCGTACTCGGCGTGAACGACCAGATCGCCCTCGGCGATCTCTGACGCCTCGGTGATGAACTGCTCGGCACGACGCTTTCGCCGTGGGGGACGGGCAATCCGCTCGCCCAGCAAATCCTGCTCCGAGATGAAGGCCATGCGATCGGCCACAAAACCGCGTTCCAGCCCGAGCAGGATAAGACCGACCGTCCCCGGGGCGATTCCTGCCGCCGAGGCCCAGCTATCATGCATCTCTGTCGTAAAGCGGTGTTCCTTGAGCAGCGAGGCGATGCGCTCGCGCGATCCCCTGCTCCAGGCCGTGACATAGCACCGTCGCCCTGCTTTCTCCCAAGCCTCAAGCTGGGTACGCAGCGCATCGAACGCCCCCTCACGTGTGCCATCCTTGCCCCGCACGAAAATCGGTCCGGGTCGCCCCCCGGCATCCAGCCCCTGAACGGTGTCGGGTTTGGCAAACGGATTGAGCGCGATGCTGGGCACGCGCGCCAGCATCGCATCCCATCCGTTCCGGTTGAGATAAAGGAGATGGGACGGCAAGGCGCGATAGATGGCCTCCCCTTCCCGCGCAGGCGCTTTTCTGGCTTCGAAATGATCGGCGATCATCTCCAGCCGTGCCTTGAGAATATCAGGCACCTGATGGTCGAAACTTACCGAGGCATCCGGCAGATAGTCGATCAATGTCTCCATCTGCTCATGAAAGAGCGGTATATAATGCTCGAGACCGGGGAAGCGTCTGGCATCACTCACATGCTCGTACAGAACATCCGATGCCGAGGACGGACCAAAGAGGTCACGCCAGGCTGAGCGAAAATGGCTGATCGCTTCGGGGCTGAGCGCATATTCGGAAACGGGCCGCAGCTTGAACGCATCGAGCGTGTCGGTCGAAAGCTGACTGGCGACATCGAAACGGCGGATGTTATCGACCTCGTCCCCGAACAGATCGAGTCGGATCGGTTCGCTCTCGCCCGCCGGATAGAGATCGAAGATACCGCCGCGAGTGGCGAATTCGCCTGCCTCCATCACCGTATCGGTGCGGGTATAGCCACTTGCCACCAGAAGCTCGATGAGCATCGCCTGATCGAGCGCCTCGCCTTTTTTCACCGAGATCGACTGATCGCGAAAAGCTTGCCTGGGGGGCACGCGCTGAACGAGGGCGTGCACAGTCGTCAGCACGATGCGCCGCGTCTTCCCCGCAGGCTCGAGCAGACGTGTCAGTGTCGCAGCACGCTCGGCCGTGATGGTCGGGTTCGGAGAGACCCGATCATAGGGAAGGCAGTCCCATGCCGGAAAGCGCAGCACGGTGACGTCCGGCTCGACATAGGCCAACATGTCCGCAAGGGCGGCCACGGCGGCATCGTCACGCGCGACATGGATCAGGGCGCCATCATGCTCGCCGAGACGGCGACGCAGCAAGAAGGCGGTATAGGCTTCCGGCACGCCCCAGAGGATCGGCCAGGTGGGGGTATCGGTCATCCAGAAATCCAAAGCACGCGCGCCATAATGCAGTCGGGCTGCCAGGCGATGGTTTCGTTTTGTTCCATGACAATTCTATCCTATAGCCTCTGCGTATCCCGATGTCAGCCCATGTTGCGCGAAGGTCATGTCCCCAGAGTTAACGAGGATTTCTCCCCTTCTGGCCCCGCTGGCGACACTGCCCGGCATTGGCCCCCGCTACGCCGATCTGCTGCGAAAGGTCGCGCTGGGCCCTCGCGTGATCGATCTCCTGTTCACGCTGCCGACGAGCTACACCGACAGGCGCACGGTTCTTACCCTGCGTGAAGCACGCCAGAACCTCGTGCCCGGCGCTACATTGACGGCAAAACTGCGTGTGCTCGACATCACCTCCCCCACTCGCTCGCGCCAGCCCTTCCGCATCCGCGCCTGTGACGACACAGATGAAGTCGACATTCTGTTTTTCCATCAGGCCTTCATCCGCTCGGTCGCCATCGGCGACGAACTGGCCGTCTCCGGCAAGCTTGAACGCTACGGTCTTTCTCTGACCATGCCGCATCCCGATTATATGGTCGGCTGGGCACGGCGCAGCTCAATCCCGGCAATCGATCCGGTCTGGCCCCTCACAGCAGGGCTGTTCACCTCCGTAATGCGACGCGCCATGCATAAGGCGCTGGATCTGATCCCGCCGCTCCCTGAGTGGATTTCTCCCGAACGTCTGGTCCATCACGACTGGCCGGGGTTTGGCGCTGCGCTGAACATGCTGCACCGCCCTCCTGAAAGCAGCGATGCAAGCTGGTCAGGCAAGGCTTTGCTGGCGCGCGAGCGTCTTGCCTATGACGAATGCCTTGCCGATCAGCTCGCCCTCGCCATGGCGCGGCTCGAAGCCCGCACCCAGACAGGGCGAGCGCTGACGGGCGATGGGTCACTGCGAAAGGCGGCGCTGGAGCGCTTCGGCCACAAGCCCACCGGCGCACAATCCCGGGCTCTGGCTGAAATCGATACCGACCTTGCTGCCCCTATTCCCATGATGCGCCTGCTCCAAGGCGATGTCGGCTCGGGCAAGACACTCGTCGCTCTGATGGCCATGCTGCGCGCCGTGGAATGTGGCGCACAAGCAGCACTGATGGCACCGACTGAAATTCTTGCCAGCCAGCATTTCGAGACGCTCTCCCGCCTGTCGGGTGTTGAATGCGTCTATCTTTCTGGCAGCGTCAAAGGAAAGGCGCGCCGGCTTGCCCTCGACTCCATTGCCGACGGCACCGCCCGACTCATCGTGGGAACCCACGCCCTGTTTCAGGAAAAAGTGGTGTTTCAGGATCTGGCTCTGGCCGTCATCGATGAGCAACACCGTTTTGGTGTCGCTCAACGGACGATGCTGGGCTCAAAGGCAGTCAGACCGATATCCTCGTCATGACTGCCACACCGATTCCCCGTACCCTGCTCCTGACCCAGTGGGGCGATCTGAGCGTAAGCCGCCTGGACGAGAAACCTCCAGGCAGAAAGCCCATTCAGACGTCGCTTCATCCACTCTCCACGCTGGAAGAGGTGATCTCGGGCATTACGCGCATTCTGCAACGAGGTGCGCAGGTCTTCTGGGTCTGTCCTTTGGTCGAAGAAAGCGACGTGCTCGACGTCGCGGCTGCGGAAGCGCGCTGGGGCGACCTTGCGCAACGCCTCTCCGTCCCAGTCGGGCTGGCCCATGGCAGACAGGAAATTGCACAAAGACAGACAGAACTGGACAGGTTCAGACTGGGTGAGACACGCCTCCTCGTTGCCACAACCGTCATTGAAGTCGGCGTCGACATCCCCAATGCCTCGGTCATGGTCATCGAGCATGCGGAACGTTTCGGCCTCGCCCAACTGCATCAGCTTCGCGGAAGAGTCGGCCGCGGAGCGACCGCCTCTTACTGCCTGCTGATCTATGATGATGCGACCGGGGCGACCGGTAAGGAGCGTCTGTCCCTTCTGCGAGAGACTGAAGACGGCTTTTTGATTGCAGAACGGGACTTTTCGGTGCGAGGCGGTGGCGATCTCGCGGGGAACCGTCAATCCGGCCTTCCGCTATTCCGCCTCACAGAAGGCGTCAATGCAGAACTTCTTCTGCAAGAAGCTCATCGCGATACCTTGATGATTACAGAAAAATCAAAAACATTGACTACTCTGAGACCAGAATTACCAATCTTATTACAGATTTTCGACCGCCATGACATGAAACGTATCAATCGTTCGGGATAAACTGTTGATGACCGAAAAATCACCCTCTTATTTAAATATATGAAATAACAGGGTGATTGAATTCCCCGCCGCGTTAGGGTCATGATTGCCCCAGCCTGCTTTGTCTTTCATAAGCGGATATCCCTGTTGAAGAGAGGCGTTATGTCACTATCCAAACAGCTTCAGCCGCAAACAGCGATACTTGAAATCGCGCGCCGGCTGTTAAGCGCCTCATCGATCCGCGTCAGCGGCCATGACGGGTCGAACACCCTTGTGGACATCACGCAAGAAGGACCAGACGCCGGAACAGGCCTGTCACCGGCGTCCGACGCGAACCGCGATAACGAGCATCCTTTTTCTCTGACGCGAACCGATAACGGCTATGAATTCGATCTCGCGCTCGATGATGAACTGAGGCTTTCTGCGACTCTCCCACCGAACCAGAATGAGAGGGAATTGCGCGAGCTCGCTCACTACCTGGCCGTCTGCGCCCGCACGATTTTCCGCAATCAACCGCAGCAAACCCGCCGCCCCGATCTTCCCGACCGCGGGCTCTGCGCCGCTCACATCGAACATATGATCGAGTCTGGAGCGGCCGAGATCCGCAAAACAAGCTTTGCGGTCATGAAGATCGACCTCGACCATCTGAGCACCCTGAATCTGCAACATGGGTGGGAAACGTCCAATTTTATTATCGACGAAGCCATCGGCCGTATCCAGGATGTGCTGCCGCGTCAGGCCTTTCTGAGTTATGCGGGTGGCGGCAACTTTTTGGTGGTCTCGCCACCAGGCCTTTCTCTGGTGACATCCCGCACTCTTATTGCCACCATCCGCCAGGCATTAGCCGTGTCCATCAAGGTCGACGACACTGAGATCCAGGCGTCGTTTTCCATCGGTTGGGCTCTTTACCCTGATGATGGCGCGTCTACGGCAGCCCTTTTGCAAGCTGTCGACGCTGCATGGCAGAGGTTCGGCAACACGGTGGCGCACATGAAAGACGGGCAAGCCTGACCAGTATCGCGGCTCTTGTCGGGACGTCAGGTCTTGAGCGCGACCTCATGCAAGCAATCGACCGTAACGAACTTTCTCTTAACTGGATGCCGATTATCGCGTCCGGCACTCAGACAGTGGTCGCCCTTGAGGCCCTTCTTCGGTGGGAGCGTCCCGGCAGTGGGCAGGTGCCACCGGATATGTTCATTCAATGCGCCGAAAATGGCGGACTCATTGAGAAAATCGATCAGTGGAGCCTTGAAACAGCGTGTCGGACTGCGGTCGAGTGGAGTCACCCACTTCGCGTGTGCGTCAATATCTCTCCTACCTGGCTCGCAAAACGTCATCTCTCAGGCATGGTCGAGGCAATTCTGCAACAAACAGGTCTCGCACCAGAACGACTTCAGATCGAACTCTCCGAAAAGCGACCGTTCGGCCCACGTGACATCGCCTATCAGGAGCTGTCACGTCTACGCGCACTCGGCGTCCATGTCGCTCTTGACGATTTTGGTGCTGGTTATTCTTCGCTTGAGCGTCTGGCGAATTTCCCGGTCGATCAGATCAAGTTCGATCGCTCATTCATGCAGCGCCTGAATGACGATCGCCGCGTCAATGAGGTCATGGGGCAGACGATCCAGATGGCGCGGCGACTCGGTATTTCCTGCTGCGCCAAGGGCGTCGAGACGGAGCGTCAGATGGCCTTCCTCGACTCTTACGGATGTGAAGAGGTGCAGGGTTATCTCCTCGGCGTGCCGACAGAGGATTACCTGTAAAAACTCAGGCGAATCAAAACCCCATGCTTCCCTCGAGAATGCATGGGGTTTTCGACGATGTCTAACCGCATGATGCAGTCAGGTTTTGGTCAATAAGTCGCAGGTCGCTGCGCGCTCTCAGAACTTGACCGAGAGCTTCAGCGATCCGTAGTTGAAGAGACCGGCCTTGGCTGTGTTGAATTGAGCCGTCTGCCAGTTCTGGCTATAGGACAGGCGGACGCCATGCCACATCACGGCAACGCCGGCGTGGATCATACCGACATCCCAGTTTTTGCTGACATGCGGTGAATTGCTCCGCAGCGTATTACCCTGAAGGGTCGCATCATAAGCGACAGCCTGACCTTCGACACCCCCATAGAGATACCAGGCGACGGGTCTGGTCGCGACATAAGCATCTGTCCCATCAAGCCCGGCCCGATTGTCGAGTTACCGAAATCGCTATCCAGACCCTGACCGATGCGGAACGTTCCTGCGACATCGGCATAGGTGCGGTAATCACCCGCTGCACCCGAGACGGCGGGCAGCACATCGGCACTGATCCCGTAGAGATTCACAACCGGAAGACGCCAGATGCGTCCTGCCTGAATCTGAAAGATCGGCTGGTTGGCCAGCTGTGTGCCCCAGCCGCGATTTTTCGTATCGCCGATGGCGCCGTGGAACCCGTTCTGAAGCTGACGGCCAAGACCGGCAGGTCCCATCACGCCGAACTGGATACCGGCAACGCTCCGGGAAAGATCCGTGTCATTGATGAAATTGACCGTCCCAAGCAGCAGACCGGAATAAGGGCGATCCCCTGCGGGCAGCGACGCACTCTGGGTATCGCGAGGCGTGTTGATGATCTGCTGCACCCCGAGCTGATGCGCTGCATACCCTCGCCCAGCAGGAAGCGGTTCACATCGGCGAAAGGCTTGGGAAGATTATCCGTCCCCGATGTCCAGTTGAAACGAAGACCAGAGGTATAATACTGGTCCGACGTTCCCTTGAGCGTCGAAACCGCATCGTTTTCACCCTGGAGTGTCCAGGTCCCGTAGGGATCCTGCTTCGGGGTTGCGTGGGCCGCAGAAGCGCCAGCGAGCACGACTCCGAGAGCCGAGAGCGATCCTGTCGTGACCTGCCTGGCATTTGGCCAGCGCGACTTTGAACAGCGCAATTCCATCCCTTTCTGAAATACTAGGTTACCACCTTAGCTCATTCCGCCTATCAGAAAACAGTGATGACAGGCTTCGAGAAGAGGTTCTGCTCATAAAAAAGCGATCTAAAGAAAATCGTTGTAATCAGCCACGTTTTCCAGTGGCATAGTTTGAAAAAACCGTGTTAGGCTTTGCATGAAACCCCTTGTGGACAAAAGCCTCTCCGATATTCGCGGCGAGGCTGTGCACATCGTTTCGACTTACAACACTGGTGATTCTCACGCAGATGAATCACCGTTTAGATCCCGGGATTAGACCGTTGAGAAGCAACCGTACCGACCGCAGCCCACGTTCCCCGCGCCGCGGCGGATTCGATGACGATTTCATGACCCCCTCCTTCGGCGCGGATCGCGGCGGAGTACAAAATCGTCGTCCCCCTTCGGGCGGCCCCCAGGTTCTGGCGTCAGGCCCTGAAGTCGGCGCCAGCGTCAAATGGTTCAACAGCGAAAAGGGCTTCGGCTTTGTCGAGCTGTCTGATGGATCAGGTGACGTTTTCCTTCACGCAAACGCATTGTCCAGCGCAGGCCATACCAGCGTCAATCCTGGCGCCACGCTGAACGTCCGCATCGGCCAGGGCCCCAAGGGCCGTCAGGTTGCTGAGGTTCTCACGGTCGATACGAGCACCGAAGAAGCCCCGCGTCCGCGCGCTGCCTTCAACCCGGCTGGCCCGCGCCCTGCTTTCGGTGGCGGTGGACGTCCGGCTCGTCCGGCCCCTGACCTGTCGCACGCTCAGGAGCTGCGTGGCATCGTGAAGTGGTACAACTCCACAAAGGGCTTCGGCTTCATCACGCCGGAAAACGGCGGCAAGGACATCTTCATCCACGCTTCCGCTCTGGAGCGTTCGGGTCTGTCCAGCCTCAACGAAGGCCAGGCTGTCGATGTCAAGGTTGTTCAGGGCCAGAAGGGCCCCGAGGCTGCCGACATCAACCTCGCCTGATCGGCGCGCTGATTTCCGAGAAAACCCGGCCTTTGTGCCGGGTTTTTTGTGGCCTTTTTCCGGCGAAGACTGCCGATAAAAACGTAGGCTAATGCCTGCGACAGGTGTCGCGAGCATCGTTACGGAAGACAAATTATCCGAGAAATTGTATAAAAAAAGCCATGCTGCGTGACAGCATGGCTTTCGGGAAACCTCGAAATTCCTGGAACTGGGTCGGCCACTGAAACGCCAGACTCTTCTCAGTAATCCTTGCCTTTGCTTCTCAGGAGGCGCGCCTTGTCGCGCTGCCAGTCACGCTCGGCAATCGCGTGACGTTTGTCTTCCTTCTTCCGTCCCTGACCCAGCCCAAGCGTCAGCTTGGCAACGCCCCGCTTGTTGAAATGAATATCGAGCGGGACCAGAGACGCCCCTGACCGCGACACAGCACCCAGAAGGTGGTCGACCTGTTTCTTGTGCAGAAGAAGCTTGCGCGGCGCACGCGTGTCGAACCGGGAGAGAACCCCGCCCTGATATTCAGGAATATAGGAATTCAGAAGCCAGATTTCGCCGTTGCGCTCGCCAGCATAGGCTTCATTGATCGTTGCCCGGCCCATGCGGAGGCTTTTGACCTCAGGACCCTTGAGGACGATCCCCGCTTCGACAGTCTCGAGAATGGAATAGTTGAACCGGCCTTTTCTGTTTTGCGAGGCGATGCCATGCGAAATCAGACCGGATTTTTTCTTTTCAGCCACAATTTATCCTGACAGACCCGTCTTCTTAAGGGCCTCATCAATGAAAGCGCGCGAAGCGTCGCCCGGTTCGCACAGAGGCAAGCGAACAGTAGGGGTGCAAAGCCCCAGACGCGACGCCGCGTATTTGACTGGGCCGGGATTGCTCTCACAGAACATGGCGTCATGCAAAGGCGTCAGCTTCTGCTGGATTTCCATAGCTTTGGCCGCGTCACCAGCCTGCCAGGCTCATGCATATCGGCACAGAGTCGCGGCGCGATATTCGCCGTCACGCTGATGCAGCCATGCCCGCCAGTTGCGAGGAACGACACCGTTGTCCCGTCATCGCCCGTCAGCAATGTGAAGGCTGGTCTCCCAGGAGCTGTCGAAGCTGAAGCGGACGCGACAGATTGGCTGTGGCATCCTTGGTTCCGACGATATTGGGGTGCTGCGCGAGACGCGCCATGGTTTCGGGCAGAATTTCCACGACCGAACGCCCGGGAACATTATAAACGTAGAGCGGCAGATCCGTCGCATCGGCGACAAGCATGAAGTGCCGGTAGAGCCCTTCCTGTGTCGGTTTGTTGTAATAGGGTGCCACCACCAACAGAGCATCGGCCCCCACGGCCTTGGCATGGCGAGCCATACCAATCGCTTCGTGCGTGCTGTTCGAGCCAGCTCCAGCCATCACTGGCACACGACCACCCGATATCTTGACCGTATGAGCTACAACCAGAGCGTGTTCATCATGCGTCAGGGTCGGGCTTTCGCCCGTCGTCCCCGCCGGGATGAGACCTGCCGTTCCCTGATCGATTTGCCAGTCAATGAACCGTTCCAGCGCGGCGAGATCGACCGTTCCGTCATCGCGAAAGGGCGTCAGCAGCGCGGTCAGAGACCCGTTGAAATCCTTGTTCCGTGCCATGGCCCCCACCTGCCGTCTTCAACAAACCTGCTGCTAAATAGAACTCTGCACAGCGCTGTCAAATGGATAACGCCGCATTACTCGCCATTCAGCCCCTCACTATTCAGGATATCGTGAGGGGCTACCCGGATAGACGCCCAGAACCGAAATATTCTCGCTGCATCCCTGCAGGACCGAGAGAGCCCGTTTCAAAGCGGGCTGTTCAGGATGCCCTTCAACATCGAGCAGAAACCCCGTCGCCGTGAGGGTCCCGGGGCTCATGTAACTTTCGAGGCGCGTCATATTCACGCCGTTCTCCGCAAAGCCGCCAAGAGCTTCGTAAAGCGCTCCAGGCCGGTTGAGCACGCGGAAGACCAGCGTGGTCATGACACGCTCTGCATCTGCGGATGGCCAGACAGCCTCCCGCGCGACGAGGTAGAACCGTGTCGTGTTGTGGGCAGCGTCTTCGACATTGGCACGCAGGATCTCAAGCCCGTTCAGCTCTGCTGCGAGTGAGGAAGCAACCGCTCCATCCTCGCGGGACTGCCATTTCACAACCATTTCAGCGGCACCGGCCGTATCGAAGGCTGAACATGCCTCGATCCCGAGCTCGCTGATCAACTGGCGTATCTGACCCAGCGCGACTGGATGGGTGTGGATACGGCGCAGATCCTCAATTCTGGTTCCCGGCAACGCGACCAGACAATGCTCAACGCGCTCAAAATGCTCGCCGATAATCGGCAACCCCGCTTCGGGCAGCAGGGCATGAATTTCCGGCACGCGTCCGGCGAGCGAATTCTCGCAGGCCAGCATACCAACGGTCGCCCGCCCCTCGCGCACCGCATCGATGGCCGCCTGAAAGCTGGGGCAAGGCAGAGTCTGCCAGCCGGGACGTGCCGTTCGGCACGCGAGGTCGGAATAGGCGCCCGGGCGTCCCTGGAAAGCAATGATTTGGGTCATGAAAGCGAAAGAGCCTGACGTACTCGAATTAGATCTTCCGGCGTATCGACGCCCAGAGGGGCCTCGTCAATCGCGACGCACCCGATTGTCATCCCGGCTTCCAGAGCACGCAGCTGCTCCAGCGACTCACGCTTTTCGAGAGGCGACGGATCAAGAGAGACAAAACGCGCCAGAGCCTCACGGCGCCAGACGTAAACCCCGACATGATGCCAGAGCGGCCCTGCTCCCCAAGGGATGGCCCGGCGCGAGAAATAAAGAGCCCGGGCCACATCGCCCTCCCCGGCAAAGCTGCACGCTGCCTTGACCACCGACTCCCGGTTGGCCTCTTCCTCGGTCTCGACGGGTGCGACAAGTGTCCCGATATCGTAAGACGCTTCCGTCACCGGGCGAAGGGCACGAGCAAGACTGTCCGGATCGATCAGGGGCAAATCTCCCTGCAGGTTGATCACCACATCATGATAGCCGTCCGGATCGAAATCCTGCAACGCGGCATGAACCTGTCAGACCCGCTCGGCAGCGCCGGGTCGGTCAACACGCCCTTGATGTCATGGCCAGAAAGGGCGTCCAGAATGGCTGAATCCCCCGAGGCGACAAGCACGGGCCCAAGCTGAGCCGCTTTCGCCCGCAAGGCCACGTGAAGAATCATGGGCTTGCCATCGATCTCCGCCAAAGGCTTGTTAGGCAGACGCGTCGAGGCGAGACGCGATGGGATGACGATAATCGGGTTCATAAGGTAAAAGCAGGCTTTCCACTTAATCTGGTGAGGGCTGCAAAGCAGGTTGAGACATGCCGCACCCCCCCTGATGCGTCAATCTTCCCGTCACTCACGTCCTCCAGCGTCCCTTCTGCCCCGGATCATGCCCATGCCTTCCCAGCCCGAGCTCACCACCTGCCTTCAAACCGCGCTGCTCTGCGCCGACCATGCCCGGCAGGCTGTTGCCCCCCATTTCCGTTCCGGCCTCACCGTTGACGACAAGAACGACGAGAGTCCTGTCACGCGCGCCGATAGGGAGGCGGAAACCGCCATTAGGACGTTGATCGCAACGCGGCATTCCGATCATGCGATCATAGGAGAGGAGTTTGGCTTCTCCGGCGTTACGGGAGACTGGGTCTGGGTGATCGACCCCATCGATGGACCCGCGCCTTCATCACAGGCCGTCCGAGCTTTGCGACTCTCGTGTCCCTTTTTCACAAAGGCAGACCGGTCATCGGGATCATCGATCAACCCTTCACGCAGGAGCGCTGGATCGGGGTCGACGGCCTACCGACCCGCTTTGAATCGACGGCGATGCCGGGCAGGATCGGCACGCGCGCCTGCGCGACTCTGGCAGATGCTGAGCTCTCCTGCACGTCGCCAGACATGCTGATCGCGCCCTATGATGCCCGTTTTGCCCGTTTGAAGGCTGCCACGCGACGCACGAGCTGGGGCGGCGACGCTTATGGTTATGGTCTGCTTGCTCTGGGACAGATCGACCTGATTGCCGAATGCACGATGAAACCGTGGGATTGGGGTGCTCTGGTACCGGTCGTCACAGGCGCCGGAGGTGTCATGAGTGACTGGCAGGGCGCACCGCTGACGCTGGAGAGCGATGGAACGGTTCTGGCATGCGGTCACAAGGGGCTGCTGGAGGCCGCGATCACAAGCCTTCGCCCTTCCCCCTGACCTGAGGATAGGCTAGCACCGCTCTTCGGATTTGCGCCGCTGACAGGAGCCAGACATGGAAGCCTCGTTTTCTCTCCCCAAAGACCGCATTCGGATCCTTCTGCTCGAAGGGATCCACGAGAGCGCAGCGCAGCATCTTGCCGCGCAGGGTTATCGTCAGGTTACCCGTGTCAAGACAGCGCTCGAAGGCGAGGCCCTGACAGAGGCGCTCAAGGGCGTCCATATGGTGGGGATCCGCTCCCGCACCCAGCTCACCGCACCGGTCATCGAGGCGGCTGACCGCCTGATGGCGATTGGCTGCTTCTGCATTGGCACCAACCAGGTCGATCTCAATGCGGCGCGCATGGCAGGCATCCCGGTTTTCAACGCTCCCTTCAGCAACACGCGCTCGGTCGCCGAGCTCGTCATGGGCGAGATTGTGATGCTGCTGCGCCGCATCCCCTCACGCTCCGAGCAATGCCATGCCGGCGGCTGGGACAAATCGGCTGTCAATGCGTGGGAAGTGCGCGGCAAGACGCTCGGTATCGTCGGTTATGGGTCGATCGGCTCGCAGCTTTCCGTTTTGGCAGAAGCCTTCGGTCTGCGCGTCATTTATTACGACACGATGGACAAGCTTCCGCACGGCAATGCGACACCGGTCGCAACGCTTCAGGACCTTCTCGGACAGTCTGACATTGTCAGTCTGCACGTTCCCCAGACGGATGAGACCCGGAACATGATCGGCGAGGCTGAAATCCGCGCCATGAAGCCGAATTCGATCCTGCTCAACAACGCACGCGGACGGTAGTCGAGATCGATGCCCTCGCCGCTGCACTGCGCGACGGCCATCTGATGGGTGCCGCCGTCGATGTATTCCCCAAGGAGCCGAAAGGCGCCGGTGAGAGCTTTGTCTCGCCCCTGCAGGGCCTGCCCAATGTTCTGCTGACCCCGCATATCGGCGGCTCGACCATGGAAGCGCAGGAACGCATTGGCGTTGAAGTCGCCAAGCGCTTCGTCGAATATTCCGACGTTGGCTCGACCCTCGGCGCCGTCAATTTCCCTCCCGTGCAGCTGCCTGAGCGGCCCCGTGGCACGCGCTTCATGCATGTCCATGAAAACCGCCCCGGAATTCTGCGTCAGATCAACGAGATCTTCTCGAGCGAAGAGTGCAACATCGTCGCACAATATCTCCAGACTGACGGCGAAGTTGGCTATGTGGTCGTCGAGATCGATTCCGGACCGGATGGCGAACTCGAAACCCGTCTGCTGTCACGTCTGCGGGACCTCGACGGTACAATGCGCGCACGCCTGATCTATCAACGCTGAACAGGTTAATGAATTATTGACGAAACCCCGGTAATCGTTAGGAACAGAGAGGTCTGTTCCTGACATTAGTGGGTGCCGTGTCCTCTTTTTCTTCGTCGATCGCCAGAGTTCAGAGCTTCGCCTTCGCGGGGATCGACGCAATACCTGTCACGGTCGAGATTCAGATCTCGTCCGGCCTCCCGGCCTTTATCATTGTCGGCTTGCCTGACAAGACCGTCGGCGAGGCACGTGAGCGTGTCCGCGCTGCCCTCGCCGCTCTGGGCCTGGCTCTGCCTCCCAAGCGTATCCTCATCAATCTGGTACCAGCCGACCTGCCCAAGGAAGGCTCGCATTTCGACCTGCCCATCGCGCTGGCGATCATGACGGCGATGGGGATTTTCTCGCATGAAGCCATCGCCGCTTATGCCGCCATCGGTGAACTCTCGCTCGATGGTCGCCTGCAGGCGACAGGCGGCGTGCTCTCCGCCGCACTTGAGACTCTCACCCTGCAACTCGGCTGATCTGCCCGAAGCAGCAGGCGCAGGAAGCGCGATGGGCCAGCGATGCATTGGATATCCTGGCACCTGACACGCTGCGTGCCCTGCTCGCCCATTTCAATGGCGATCATGTCCTGTCGCCACCTGAACTCGAAAGGATAGACGCGCCGCCTCCTCTGGCCGATCTCTCAGAGATCAGAGGATTGGAGATGGGTCGTCGCGCCCTCGAAATCGCTGCCTGTGGCGCCCATTCCCTGCTCATGACGGGGCCTCCCGGTGCAGGAAAATCCATGCTTGCCCAGTGCCTGCCATCGATCCTGCCCGATCTGACCCATGAGCAGATCCTGCAATGTAGTCGCATACATAGTCTCGGCGGTCAGGCCAGTGGCAGTCTTCTGGTCACCCAGCCTCCCTTTCGCGCCCCCCATCATTCGACCACCCTTCCCGCTCTCGTCGGTGGGGGTACCCGCTCCCGACCGGGCGAGGTGAGCCTCGCCCATAACGGTGTGCTGTTTTTGGACGAATTGCCCGAATTCTCGCGTGCCTGCCTCGAATCCCTGCGTCAGCCGCTGGAAACTGGGGCAATTACCGTGGCGCGCGCCAAACAGACGGTGCTGTATCCCTCACGTTTTCAGTTTATCGCGGCCATGAATCCCTGCCGTTGCGGCTATCTCGGCGATGCCAGCCGAGCCTGCCGTAAAGCACCGCAATGCGGAGAAGACTATCTCTCGCGTATTTCCGGCCCGATGCTCGACCGCATCGACCTCTCGCTTTTCGTGACCCCCGTCCCACCACTCGACATGATGACTGCCCCGGCAGGTGAACCGAGCGCCGTTGTGCGCAACCGCGTTTGCGCCGCCAGATCGAGACAGATCGCACGCCAGGGCGTTCCGAATGCTCAGGTCAGCGCGACTTCGATCACACTCGAACACGACGCTCGAAATCTTGTGAGCGAAGCGGGCGAAAAGCTGCGTCTTTCCGCCCGCGGCCTCACGCGTCTGCTCCGTGTCTCACGCAGTATTGCCGATCTCGATGCAGCTGAAGCCGTCAGCGCCTTGCATCTGCGTGAGGCGCTTGGCTTCAGGCTCCGCTAGCCCCGCCAGCTCAACCGGCGAGCGAGGCGCGCAAGACTTCAAACCCGCCTTCAAGATCGCCGATCAGGTCATTCGGATCTTCGAGACCGATATGGAGCCTGAATGTCGGCCCTTCCGGCATTGCATTGGGCAAGGAGCGTCTCACGCCACCCGTCGTCGGCAGAACGAGGCTTTCATACCCGCCCCAGGAGGCCCCGATGCCGAAGAGCGCCAGAGCATCGATCATGTCACGCATGGCACCCACCGTGAGATCGGCCCGCAATTCGACCCCGAAAAGCGAGCTGGCCCCCTCGAAATCGCGTCGCCAGAATTCGTGACCCGGGCATTCCTCGAAAGCCGGATGCAGGACGCGGGCAACTTCCGGGCGGCCACGCAGCCATTGCGCCACCAGCAAGGCCGATTGCGACTGGCGCTCGAGGCGCACTGCCATCGTGCGAAGTCCGCGCAGAGTCAGCCAGCACTCGTCCGGGCCTGCGAGCTGACCCAACTGGATGGCTGAATCGCGCAGATCTTTCCAATGGGCGCCATCGGCGACGGTGATGGCACCGGCAATGACATCGGAATGTCCGGCAGGATATTTCGTCAATGCCTGGATCGACACATCGACCCCGTGACGGAAGGGCTGAAAAATGCCGATACCCCATGTGTTATCGAGCATGAGCAACGCATCGCGCTCATGAGCGATACGCGCGAGCATCGGCACGTCCTGAACCTCGAAAGTATGGCTGCCCGGACTCTCGGCAAAGACCACGCGGGTGTTTTCGCGCATCAGCCCGGTCACCGTCGCTTCATCGGCAAGCGGTGCGTAATAGGTCGTTTCAATACCCATCCGTGCCAGCATGGTGCTCGCAAAGCGCCGTGTCGGTCCATAGACCGAGTCAGGCAGCAGGAGATGGTCGCCCGCGCTCAGAAAGGCCAGAAGCGGCAGAGTACAAGCCGCAAGCCCTGAAGAGACCACCTGCGTGTGCAAGCCTCCCTCGATCTGCGCGATGAGTTTTTCAAGCTCGTGCTGAACCGGTGTGCCCATGGCACCATAGATCGCAGCATGATCATAGGTACGCTGCCCCTGCTCGTTCATCGCCTCGAGCGAGGGGAAGAGCACGGTGGACCCTCTCGTGACAGGACCGTTGACGAAGCCCCCTTCTTCGGGTGTGGGATCGGGTCGACCACCCTGTACCAGCAGGGAGGACAGGCGCTTCCAGCCGAAAGTGACCTGCTTTGCAGAATTGTCCACTCTATCTTGTCTCCTAAGAGGCCGTTACGGGCGTTGTCGGATCGCTGCCCCACTCAGCCCATGAGCCGTCATATAATTGCCCTGCGGGGAGCCCTGCCACACGCAGCGCCATTGTCAGCGTGGCTGCGGTCAGCCCCGAGCCGCAGCTCGCGATAACCCGGCGCTCCCGTGCACCGAGACCGCCCAAAAGGTCAAAGAGCGTCTGCGAGGCCAGAAAATGCCCTCCTTCGTCCAATACGGCGGTAAACGGCAGATTGGCGGCACCCGGCATGTGGCCACCACGCATATTGGGACGCGGCTCTGGCACCTTTGCATGAAACCGCGCCGCGCTCCGCGCATCGAGGATGAGAGCCGCTGGGTCGTCCAATGCTGCCAGCACGTCGCCTTTGCCAGCCAAAAGGGCATAGACGGGTCGCGTAAGATACGGCCGATCTGAAGGCGATGCGGCCTTTGGAAGGGCGTCAGGCAGAACCCCCGCCTCAGTCAGAGCCGCCAGCCCGCCATCGAGCACATGAGCGCGCTCATGACCGAAAAGAGACGCCATCCAGTGAGCCCGGCAGGCGCCGACACTGCCCTTCTGGTCGTAGAAGACGAGACCAGTCTCTCGCTCAATCCCGAGCTGCGTCATGAACCCTGCAAAGACGGCTGCTCCGGGAACCATATGAGGGAGCGTATCCGCCGCTTCGCTTATCTCGTCGATGCGGAAACGATTTGCGTCGGGAAGCGCTAATTCATGAAAAGCCGCGTCAGGGTTACCCTCCTGTCCGGGAAGAAGGATCGACGCGTCGAGATAGCGATACTGCTTCGGGAAGTGCCATCAGGGTCGAAACGTCGATGAGGGGAGGCAGCGTCATGAACGGACCTTGCGGGAACGGGTTAAGAACCGCACGATAGCAGTCAGAAGGACCATCCGGTCAACTGGCGTCAGACGCGGCCACAGGAGATTTTGTGACGACCGAACGCATCATGCTGGGTTTGCTTCTGGTAGGCGTTGCCTATGGCTGCGGCGTCGTCCTCTGGCCGTTTCTCTCTGCCATTCTGTGGGGGGCCATCCTCACTTTCACCACATGGCCGCTCTTCAAGAGACTGAGACGCCACATGCGTCCGGCGCTTGCGGCAGTCATCATGATGATCGGCAGTGCCATTGCCATCGTCATGCCCCTCGCCCTGCTCACCTCGACAGGACTCGCCGACCTTCCGCTCATCATCGACGGCATCAACACCGAGATCGAAGCCCTCAGCCGCACCCATCCTGCGCCGGGCTGGCTGGCCTCCGTCCCGGGAGTCGGGCCGCAGCTTGCCAGCGCCTATCTTCACTGGAACCACGACGTCAGCGGACTGAGCGAGGCACTCCACCCCTATGCCGGCAGATCGCCCATTATGCGCTCAAGGCGCTGATGCAGATGGCGAGTGGCCTTGCTGAACTCGTCATGGCGCTCTTCATCGCCCTGTTTTTCTGGATCAGCGGCGATTCTCTGGGGAAAATCATCCACGCCGTCCTGACCCGGATTACCGGCACCTATGCGGATCGGCTGATCACAATCATCGGGAGCGTGATACGCGGCACCGTCTACGGCATTCTGGGGACGGCCATCGTTCAGGGCGTCCTGACCTCGATCGGCCTTTTCATCTCAGGCGTACCTGCCCCCGTCCTCCTCGGCGGGTTTGCCGCCTTCGTCGCTGTCTTTCCTGTCGGCGCCCCACTCGTCTGGCTCCCGCAGCGATCTGGCTGGCTTTGCATCATCACCTCGGCTGGGGTCTGTTTCTCGCCGGATACGGTATCATCTTCATCTCGGGCGCCGATCACATCATTCGGCCCGCTTTCATCGCGCGAGGCGCACAACTTCCCTATCTGCTTACCGTGCTAGGCGTGCTGGGAGGCGTCGTCACGCTTGGGGGCCTGGGAATCTTTCTGGGACCGGTACTGCTGGGGGTTGGCTATACTCTGACCACCGAATTCGCTCGTGGCGCCTATCAAACCGAAAAGAAACTTCAGCAATGAGCTCCTCCTCCCTACAGGAATCCTCCTCTTCTTCTGCAAAAATGACGGAAAAACACGCCGTTCCACAGATCGGCGAGAGCTTCACCATCCTCAGCTGGAACCTCCTGCGTGCAGTCGGCGCCCCCCTCGATGAAGTCGTCGAGCTCGCAAGGAGCGTTCAGCCCGACATCTTCCTGATGCAGGAAGCCGTGGATACCTTCGACCGCCTGCCCGAGATTCTGGGAGGGCATTATGCCCGCATCCCCCTGCCCGACCGTATTCACGGCACCGCGTGCTGGAGCCGCTTTCCCTTCAACCGCGCGCCTGTCTCCTGTGCGCTCCCCTCGGGTCTCATGGTCCGTCGCACCGCGCAGCTCATCGATTTCAGCTCATTCTCGATCGCGAATGTCCATCTCTCGCACGGACAGATTCTCAACCGGCGCCAGCTTCGTCGCATCGCCCCCATGCTGCGACACCATGCGCTCGTGATGGGCGACTTCAATCTGGTCGGCCCAACCCTTCTCCCTGGCTTTAACGATGTCGGCCCTAGGGCGGCGACACATCGTATGGCGGACATGCTCCCGATCCGGATCGATCGATGCCTCGTGCGCGGCATGACCCCCCTTGGGACGGCGGTTCTCCCCAATCAAAGTTCCGACCATCACCCAATCCGCGTGACACTCCAGCTCGAAGCCCCGGATCGGCATCGGAGTTTTTTCCAGAAGTTCAAAGACAGGCAAAGTCTCAAAGGTAAGGGCTGAAGAGCCTGACCGATGCGTTCCGGACCTTGCGAACCGCGCTGATACTGTCGAGTGCGTGATGCGTCAGGCGACGGGTACGGTGGCGCTCCATGAAAGCATTGAGCTCCTGCGCCACAGACTCGCTGTAGATCTCCAGATTGATCTCGAAATTCAGCCTGAGGCTGCGCGCATCGATATTGCTGCTGCCGACGAAAGACCAGGCCTCATCGACCACAAGAAGCTTGGCGTGGTTGAATGGGGGGCTGCTCATCCAGACATGACATCCTGCCTTTAGGAACGGGGCCAGACTGGCATCACGCGCATAATCGATCAGGCGATGATTGCTGCGCTTGGGCACGATGATATCGATTGTCACCCCCCTGAGCGCAGCGAGGCAAAGCTCGGAAACAAGCCGTTCATTTGGCAGGAAATAGGGGGTCATGAGCCGAACATGGCGCCTCGAAAGCGCGATGGCCTGCAGCATGGAGAATTCGATTTTCTCCAGATCGTTATCCGGCCCCGATGTCACCACCCGCATCGGAATATCTCCCTGACGCTCCAGATCGGGGAAATAGGTCTCACCATCGAGTTGCTCGCCACAAGTAAACGACCAGTCGCGCGCGAAAGCCTCGGTCAGCTGATGCACCACCGGCCCTTCGAGGCGGAAATGCGTGTCGGCAACGGGATGTTTGGTACGGAGACGACGCAGATTTTCCTCACCGATATTAAGACCGCCCATAAACCCGATCCGACCATCGATGATCAGGATCTTGCGGTGATTTCGCAGATTGATAAACGGCATTTTCCAGGGCTGGAGCGAATGCATGAAACGCTGACAGACGATCCCCCGACGCCGCAGGGATTTTTCAATTCCGCAGGAAAAATACCCTGCTCCAATTCCGTCGACGAGCACCCGTACCGCAACGCCGCGTGCCTGAGCTGTGGCCAGCGCCTCGACAAACTGGTTACCGATCCGGTCAGCTCTGAAAATATAGGAACAGAGCAGGACAGACACCTGAGCCGAGGCAATATCCTCGAGCATTCTTGGATAAATCGTATCGCCATCATGCAACGTGGTGACCGAATTGCCGCCCAGAAGAGGGCGCTCGGTCAGCTTGCTGATCATCCGGGCAAGCGGCTCGAAATCGCCCTTCATCCGATGCTGCGCCTGATAGGCCAGCCCGCGCCCTCTCCAGCGATGATCGCTGGCCAACCGACGGGCAAGGCGCCGCACGCGATTGATGCCGAACATGAGATAGAGCAGCGCCCCGCAAAACGGCATGAGCCAGCTCACCCCGATCCATCCCGCACAGGCCGCTGTATTCTGTTTCGTCCTCAGAACGTGAAGGGTGACTGCCACTGAAAGACAAACCCGAAGGGCCAGAAGGGTGAAATCGAAAAGCGTTACAGGCCAGCTCATTGTTTATTACGTTACCGTATTCGGCTGAATTTCAAGGTGCCGCATCTTGCAACTGGTAAAATCATCGTAAAATATGAAAGCTTGGAGGAATATCTCTCCTGGAACCCGACGCGCACAAAGGAGAGCAAGAGGATGGTTATGTCCGCCCACCGTCCGCAACTCTTCTACACGACCGAGCCCTCTCCCTGTCCGTATCTACCGACCGCCTCGAGCGCAAGGTGATTACCGAACTAAGCGGCCTCGAAGCGGACGACCTTCACGATCGTCTTTCGCGCGCAGGTTTTCGGCGTAGCCATGGCATCGTTTACGCGCCTGTCTGCAACGGATGTCAGGCCTGCATTCCGATCCGTATTCCGGTCGCCGAGTTCGAGCCAGATCGCACGATGCGCCGCCTGCAACGCAGCCTGGGTGATCTGAGCGTCAGCGAACGCCCGATCATCGCAACGATGGAGCAGTACGAGCTCTTTCAGGCCTATCAGGAGCGCCGCCATAACGACGGCGACATGGCACTTATGGGATTGGACGATTATCAGGCGATGATCGAAACGAGCCCCATCGAAACAAGCCTCTTTGAATTCCGCACGCCCGACGGGAAACTGGTCTGCGTGTCGCTTGTGGATATGCTCTCGGATGGGCTCTCGGCAGTCTATACTTTCTATAGCATCGACAACCCGCAGCGCTCTTATGGCACCACCTCGATCCTCTGGCTGCTTGAAGAGACGGCTCGCCGGGGAAAGACCCATCTCTATCTCGGCTATTGGGTGCCGGGCAGCCCGAAGATGAGCTATAAATCACGCTTCCGCCCTGCAGAAATCCTCAGGGCAGGTCAATGGAAGCGCCTCACACCGGAAAGCGCTCCACGTTGAGATCCGGCCTATCCGCGTGACGCGGGCTTGCGCGTCATCCATTGTGGCGCCGCCTTGCCCTGATCCGCTCTCTTGCCGATGATTGTCGCTATATCGGCATCGCTGCGCGGCTTCTGTCCCTCATGCCAGACAAGCCCGGTCTCGCTTGGGAAGACACGGAGATCGACCAGCTTCTGCCCGGGTGGCAGCTTCTGGATCGTGACGCCCATACCTTTGGACATTTCTGGCAAGGCCGAAACGGCGAAAGATAGCGCCTTGCGATTGCTCGCCATCGTCACAAGCTGATCGCCCGTCACAGCGACACAGAACGCCGCGCGATCGCCCTCACGCAAGGTCAGAACCTGCTTGCCCGTGCGCTTTTCCGCCGCCATGTCGACATCGCGCACAACCAGACCACGTCCGGACTCGCTGGCCAGAACATGGCTGCCCTTCTCGTCGATGACGAAGAACGCAACGATGTCCTCATCCTGCGGCAGATCGGCCAGAACACGGATCGGCTGGCCGAAACCACGCCCACGCGGGAGTTCCGCGGCCTTAAGCGTGAAGGCACGTCCCCCGCTGACCAGAAGACACAAACGCTCGGTGCTCTGGCATTCCAGCGACAGACCGAATGCGTCGCCTTCCTTGAATTTATGGCTCTCCGGATCGATCCCGTGGCCCTTGATCGCTCGCACCCATCCTTCACGCGAAAGCAGCACCGTCAGTGACTCACGATCCACCTGAATGGCCATGCTCAGATCGATCGGTGCCGGCGGAGCCGCAATGCGGGTGCGACGCAGGCCAAGCGCGCCTTCGCCGAAACGGGATGCCGTTGCTTCCAGCTCCTTGCCGATGCGGGTCCAGCGCTTGCGCTCACTGCCCAGTAGGCCCTCGAGTCCGGCCTTCTCCTTGAGAAGAGTATCACGCTCCTTGCGGAGCTCGATTTCTTCCAGCCTGCGCAGCGAACGAAGACGCATGTTCAGAACATATTCGGCCTGAAGATCGGTCAGGCTGAACACGCGCATCAATTCCGGCTTGGGCTCGTCGCTCTCACGGATGATGCGGATCACCTCGTCAAGATTGAGGTAGACCGCCAAAAAGCCTTCCAGAATCTCCAGGCGGCGCTCGACAGCTGTCAGGCGATGCTGCGAACGCCGAACCAGCACGATCTGACGATGATCGAGCCAGGACTGAATGACCTCACGCAGTCCCATCACACGCGGCACGCAGTTGGCGTCCAGCACGTTCATGTTGAGGTTGAACGCGCTTTCGAGAACCTTGGCGCGGAACAGCGTCTCCATGAGCACTTCAGGCTCGATGCTCTTGCTCTTCGGTTCCAGCACCAGACGGATATCGGTCGTGCTTTCGTCGCGGATGTCGGCAAGAAGCGGCAGCTTCTTCTGCTCCATCAACTCGGCGATCTGCTCGATCAGTCGCGATTTCTGCATCTGATACGGAATTTCGGTGACAATCACCGTCCAGGTACCGAAGCGCCCCTGTTCGACCTCCCAGAGCGCACGCGTGCGAAAACTACCACGGCCCGTTTCATAGGCTGTCCGCATGCTTGCCGGATCTTCGATCAGCACGCCGCCCGTGGGGAAATCCGGACCGGGCATGAACTGCATCAACGCCTCGACCGAGGCTTGCGGATTGTCGATCAGATGCCGTGCGGCAAGGCAGATCTCGGCAGCATTATGCGGCGGGATGCTCGTCGCCATACCAACAGCAATGCCTGCTGCACCATTGGCCAGAAGGTTCGGGAAAGCACCGGGCAGGACGACCGGCTCGGAATCCTCATTATCGTAAGTGGGTCGAAAATCGACGGCGTCATCCTCGATCCCCTCGAGCAAGGCCTTGGCAACTTCGGTCAGACGGGATTCCGTATATCGCATGGCGGCAGCGTTATCGCCGTCGATCGAGCCGAAATTGCCCTGCCCTTCGACCAGCGGATAACGCACTGCGAAATCCTGAGCCAGACGTACGAGGGCCTCGTAGACGGCGGCATCGCCATGAGGATGGAATTTACCGATCACGTCACCGACCACGCGGGCGCATTTTTTGAAGCCTGAACTCGGATCCAGCTTCAATTGCTGCATGGCATACAGAATGCGTCGATGAACCGGCTTCATGCCGTCGCGCACGTCGGGCAAGGAACGCGCCATGATGGTCGACATCGCATACGCGATATACCGCTCGCTCAATGCATCGGCGAGCTTCGTATCCTCGATATGACCTGCGAGATCCTGACTCATCCTGCGCCCTTTCGTTTCAGGGCAGATAAGGCCGCACGGCGCAGGATGTCCAGAGTAAACACCCCGTTTTTGTTCTCATGCCTCCGGTCTGGCATCCCAAAAGATGAGCAGCCTGCCTGAGCGGGTCATCGCCGCTTCTCTCGTGATTTCGTGCAAGAGAGATTTTTTCGCTCCGGGCCATTTACAACTTTTTGTGTCAACGGCCGTTTTGGGATCATCCTTTTAAGTGGAGAGAATTTAACAATGACCCAGACCGTTCTTTGGCTCACCGCTCTCATCATGTTCGCTGGAGGGACAGCTCTTCTCCTGCTCGGCAAACGTCGTACAGAGACCGAAGGAGTGATGAGTCTCGCCCATGGCATCGTTCCCATCATCGCCGGCTGTCTCTATGTCGCAATGGCGACAGGCCAAGGTGTACTTATGCTGCCAACGGACGCGACGCTTGCCGGTGCCGCGGCGACGACGCGCACCCTGTGGTTCGGCCGTTATATCGACTGGGTCTTCACGACACCCCTTCTGCTCCTCGGCCTCGGCTATCTGGGCATGTTCAGCGGGCGCAAGCGCTTCGATCTTCTCCTTGGTGCGATCACTGCCGATGTGATCATGGTCATCACGGCGTTCGCCTTCAGCGCTTCGGAAAACGTCGTCAGTCGTTGGATCTGGTTTGTGCTCTCATGCCTCGCATTCCTTGGCGTTTATTACGTGATCTGGGTCTCTCAGCTCGAAGCCAGCAGACAGGAGACACCAGCCGTGCAGCGTGCCTATATCCGCAGCGCGGCGGTGCTCTCGGTGCTCTGGATGGTCTACCCCATCATTCTGGCGCTCTCCCCCGATGGGCTCGGGATCGCCTCTGATGCAACAAGCGTTCTGGTTCTCGCCATCACGGATGTCCTCGCCAAAGTCGGGTTCGGTTTCCTGAGCCTCTCCGATGACCGGAAACTGACGAACGTCTGAAAGAAAAGGGGGCCGTGGTGAACGTGCAACGTCTGGCCACAGCCCTCTCGCCTTTCGACTTGGTCTACGGAGCCTGTGCCCTTCTTTGCGCGGGCCTCGCCCTGTGGAGCCATGACAGTGTCATCGCCCTGATCGTTATCATTACGTTCGGTCTTCCGCATGGGGCGCTCGATGGCGAGCTGGCAAGGCAAATCCTTCTCCCCCGTTTTGGGCGGGGCTGGTTTCCTGTTTTTGCCCTGCCCTATTTGACATTGATCGCCTGTGTTCTGGCGTGCTGGCATATCGCACCGATATGGACGCTCAACCTGTTTCTGCTTTTCTCGCTCCTGCATTTCGGACAAGAACTGTCAGACGGATCTCACCCTCTGCTGAGTGCGTTCGTGCTTGGAGGCGCTCCGTTGATCCTGCCCTGCGCGTTGCAGCCAGCGCAGACTGCCGCGCTTCTCAGCGGCATGATCGCTCCGACACAGCTTTCTCACCCCCCGGAATGGCTTTTATGGCTGTCACCGATCTGGGGATGCGCCGTCATCTTTCTGATCGCGCTCAGCCCCCCTTTATTAAGGATCAAGCATTTTGCCCTGATCGCAACGACACTCATTGTGTTCTGGGTTTTTGAGCCTCTCAAAGCCTTCATGGTGTATTTTATTTTCATTCATGCCCCGGCACATATTGCCGCTCTGGTGCATGATCCCAGATGGAAGCGCCTCGTCTCCTTGCGGACGGCCCTGAAGCTTGCTCTGCCTCTGACAATCGCGAGCCTGATGATCGGCATGGCTTTGTGGCCGCTCTACACTGCGTCACCTGATCAAAGACTGCTCGAGATAACCTTCCAGCTTCTGGCCGCGCTGACCCTGCCGCACATGATATTCGATCTTTGGCTGAGATGGACATCAAGGGCGCTGCACTTAGGGTCAGGGAAGCCGGTCACCCTCATCGGTATCTGACATCGCTTCGACCATGGCCCTAATTCGTGCCTCAAGCCGCTCGCGCGACGCGGGTACCGGGCGGTGCCGGGAACCGAAAAGATGTCTGGAGAGAAAAACACCGGTCAGCGTCAGACCCTGAGACCAGAGAACAGGGTCGCCCACGCCCTCATCGTCCCCGTCGGGACGCAGATAAACCGGCAGATGAAGAAGCCTGTCCGCCCATTTCCCCGCTGCGTTCTCGCTCACGGCTCGACCGGTTTTAGGCGAAACATAGGCCAGATTCTCGATCTCACCCGTCACCGCGCAGGAATTGAGAGTGAGCCCGTAACCGAGCGTCGTAAGCAGCGCGATTTCCCAACGGACATAATCCACAACCGGGGCAGGATCGGCCAGTACGCAGAAAGCCGTGAGATCACGGATGGTACGCAAAAAGAAATCCGGGTGGGGTTCGCGATCCGGCAGGGCCGCATCGGTCAGTTCGGCAGCTGCCTGAACAAGGGCAAGCTGCAAAGGCCGGTCAAGAAGTCTGACTGCGGTCTCCTGCACCATTTCACCGCTCAGATGACCGAGCTGGTCGGAAAGGCGCGATGCATATCGGGCGAGAATGAGATTGCCCGGCTGCCAGAGCGCGGCCTGTCTGCGTGACGAACCGCCACGCACCAGACCGGCAATGCGTCCATGCTCTTCAGTAAAGAGATGGACCACCGCCCCGCCCTCGCCGTAGCGGCGGGCGGAGAGGACGATCGCGGCACATTCGAAATTCATGCGCCGCTCTCGATTTGACGATCGTGAGAACGATCAGTTGCCAGCGGCGGCAGCCACTTCAGCAGCGAAATCGCTGGTTTCCTTCTCGATGCCTTCACCGAGCTGGAAGCGATCGAACGCCACCAGCTTGGCACCGGCCTTCTCGACAACCTTGCCAACGCGCGTTTCGCCGTCATGCACCCAGACCTGCTCTAGAAGAACGACTTCTTCGTAGAACTTGCGGATACGGCCTTCGATCATCTTCTCGATGATGGCTTCCGGCTTGCCGGACTCACGAGCCTGCTCGATCAGAACCTGGCGCTCACGCTCCAGAGCTTCCGGATCGACGCTGGCAACTTCGAGAGCTGCGGGACGGGTTGCTGCAACATGCATGCCGATCTGGCGACCAGTGTCAGCAGAGCGTCGCTCTCTGAGGGCGCTTCGACAGCAGCCAGAACACCGATCTTGCCAATGCCCGGACGCAGTGCGCCATGAACATAGGAAGCGACGATGCCTGACGGAACCGTCAGAACCTTGGCGCGACGCAGGGACATGTTCTCACCGATCGTGGCGATCAGGTGGGTCAGCTCTTCTGCAACCGTGCGGCCCGTGGGCAGCTTCGCCTGGGACAGAATTTCGAGATTGTCGCCAACTTCGAGAGCGGCATGGGCAACGGATTCAACAAAGCCCTGGAAAGCTTCGTTACGACCCACGAAATCGGTCTCGGCGTTGACTTCGACCATGGCGGCCTTGTTCTTGCCCGAGGCAACGGCCACGAGGCCTTCAGCGTGGTGCGGCCAGACTTCTTGGCAGCCTGAGAAAGGCCCTTGGCGCGCAGCCAGTCGATGGCTGCATCCATGTCGCCAGCAGCTTCGGTGAGAGCCTTTTTGCAGTCCATCATGCCGGCGCCGGTCTTTTCGCGCAGGTCACGAACGAGGGCAGCTGTGATTTCCGCCATGTTCCATACTCCTTCAGGAATGAAACGGCGTGCCGCAGCCTTCCAGCCGGGCACGCCCATAATAGTCAGTGCAGGGAGAGCCCGAGAGCTCTCCACATGCAGATCAGGCCTCGGCCGGAGCTGCAGCAGGGGCTTCCGCCGGAGCTTCTGCCGTCGTCTCTTCGACAACCGTCTCGACCGGCAGGTCTTCAGACGCACCGAAATCGACGCCCGAAGCGGCCATTTCAGCAGAGATACCGTCCAGAACCGACTGCGCCACGAGATCGCAATAGGTGGTGATGGCGCGGATCGCGTCGTCATTGCCCGGGATCGGGTAGGTCACGCCAGCCGGATCGGAGTTGCTGTCGAGAACAGCAATAACCGGAATGCCGAGCTTGTTAGCTTCTTCGACAGCCAGCTTTTCCTTGTTCGTGTCGATTACGAACAGGATGTCCGGCAGGCCGCCCATTTCCTTGATGCCGCCGAGCGAACGCTCAAGCTTCTCACGGTCACGGGTGATGTCGAGAATTTCCTTCTTCGTCAGACCATGCGTGTCGCCGGAGAGCATCTCGTCGATCTGGCGCAGACGCTTGATCGAACCCGTGATGGTCTTCCAGTTGGTCAGCATGCCGCCGAGCCAGCGATGGTTGACGTAGTACTGGCCGCAACGGGTTGCTGCTTCAGCAACATGCTCGGCAGCAGCGCGCTTGGTGCCGACGAACAGCACGCGACCACCACCGGCAACCGTGTTGCGAACGGCCTGCAGGGCGCGATCGAGCATCGGAACGGTCTGCTGCAGGTCGATGATGTGGACCTGGTTGCGGATACCGAACAGATACGGCGCCATTGCCGGGTTCCAGCGGCGCGTGTGGTGACCGAAATGGACGCCTGCTTCGAGCAGCTGACGCATGGTGAATTCTGGCATCGCCATGATGCAAATTCCTAATCTTCTGGTTGTGCCTCCGTATGACTCCGCCAGCCCTGAAGCCGACACCAGATAGTCTGTCGTCATACGTGCGAATTGCCCTTCTCTCCCTCTGGTCGAAGATCGAGGAGGATCAGGCGTGGGCGGTATCGCCCTTTTTACCGATAAAGGCAAGAGAAGACCTGGTTACAAGCCCTCAATTCTCTCGCCCACGCGACGTGAGAGTCCAACCCAAGTCCGATCAAGTCACAAAGATACGAACAACACAAAGGGAAGCCTTACAATTGATGTTGTGGCTTGAGCTGAGCGCGATGGTAAGAGGGTAGAATTAACGATGCGATCACCAACAAGGGTGAGCGTGCGTCACGCCGCCCGTACTTGGCATTGGGGCCCTGCTGGCGAAGCAACTGAAACCCGGCCCTCTGAAGGAGACACGCCTCCAAACATGACTAAGGAACGACTCACGGATCAGAAGGCTTTTCGTTCTCTTCTTTAAACGAAAAAACTTATGTCCAATGAAACTTGGCACAGCCGGAGAAAGAACTCCGATGAAGTGAGAAATTGCCTCGCGGTGCCATGCGAAATTGATCTTCGGGAAGAGGACGTAGTTGAGTACCATGCTGACACCCCAAACTATCCCCAATGAGACTATATTCACCAGAACGAAGCGCCAGGCCTCTGAGCTCGCTTTACGTCCTGATGGGGCAAAGACGTAAATCCGGAAGAGATTATAGGCTGTCAACATGCCCAACGTGTAGGCAAAAATCACCGACCAACTGAACGGCAGAAAGTAATTAAGCACATAACGACTAGCGAGGTTAACCAGAGCAGAAATACCACCCGTTATAAGGAACTTCAAAAATTGCGAAGTGGCGGGTTTTTTCTCTGTTACGCTGCCCATTGACGCCGGTCGATCCTTGAGAGTGCTAAGTAAAATGGTGGATCGTTGAGGGAGTTTTGTCCCCGCCTCTGCGATCCAACCACGTCGTTTAGAGTTTCGTCTTGTGAAAGATCTTGGCGGGCACGATGCAGATGATCGTCATGATCACGCGCCAGAAGCCGGGCACATACACAACCGGCAGACTGGGCTTCTCGGCAGCGGCGACCAGTCTCGCAGCAACTGCGGCAGGTTTCGCCCACAGCAGGCCCTTCTTGGCGATATGGGCGGTCATCGGCGTATCGACGAAGCCAAGCTTGGCTACGACTGCGCGAGCGCCCTTCGGGGCCAGTCTGTGCGCAATGCCCTGCACCAGAACTGTCAGCCCAGCCTTCCCCGCGCCATAGATATAGTTGGACTGTCGCCCGCGATCTCCGGCAACCGAACTCACGGCAATCAGAACTCCTGAAGCCTGACGTTCAAGCTGATTGGCTGCAGCAAGACACCATGCAGCGGCACTGGTGAAATTGACATTTATGTTTCGAAGAGCGGCCGTGATATCGCCTTCTTCCTGCCGCTGGTCGCCGAGCAGACCGTAAAAAAGATAGACGCCATCGGCTTTGCCATTCAGGGCGCTCGTCATTTCCGCAAACGTTGACGCAACCAATTCCTCGTGTGAGAGATCCATGGCGACGACATCGCATTGCGCGGCACCGCGGATTTTGAGATCCGCAGCTAGCTGATTGAGCCGCTCCTCGTTGCGACCTGCGAGAACCAGATTGGCGCCCTTTGCCGCGTAAAGACGGGCTGTCTCCTCAGCTATCGCAGAGAGTGCGCCGAGAATGATGATGTTGCGCTTCAACAATAGGAAACCCTTTGCCAAAAATCTGAAGTAATTGTCGGATCTTTAAGTTCCCTTAGGCGCATCCAGTCTGGATAGCCCTGCTGGAACATCCCCGCCGACATACGTCCGTCTTTGGCAGGGTAAAGGCGCCCGCCCGCGTCTTCGACGATCTGATCGAGCTGCGCCATCAGGCTGAGTGTCTCTGCCTTGCGATTGGCAAAGTCAAGAGCCAGCGTTGCTCCCTCAAAGGGGAAAGAAAGACAACCGCCGGACTGGCGCTCACCGAAAGTTTTCAAGACCGCCAGAAAAGATCCTGCGCCTGACCGAGCGATCCGACGGATCAAAGCCTCGATCGCGTCTTCTGCATTGATCGAGGGGATGACACATTGATACTGGTAAAGGCCAGCGCCGCCGTACATCCGGTTCCAGTCCCGAATAGAGTCCAGGGGGTAGAAGAAAGGCGCGTAATGCGTTTCCTGCACTCTCGGACCACGTTTTTGCAGCGCGTTATAAAACGTATTGAATAGTCGAACGGTCGTGCCGTTAAGCAGGCGAACAGGCATATCGAAAGGCATGACAGCTCCGCTCTTGGTACCATGCGGGATCAATCGCCCGTCACGACACCAGTTCGCTCGCTGGAAAATACCCCTCCCGAGGGCGTCACCACCATTCGCACAATCGATCCAGGAGACGGTATGCTCAAACCGGTCGCCACTCTCATGTGCGAGCGCAAAGAACTCACGAATATTCCCGTAAGCGATCCGTTCTATGTTGAGGTAAGCACTCTCGACACGAACAAGCTCAATCTCGACATCGGTGATAATGCCGGTGAGACCCAGCCCTCCGAGGGTTGCCTCGAAAAGCGGGCCTCCTCGCTCGACGCGCTGCGGCGGCCCGTCACTGCGTATCAGGCCAAAACTTCTGACAGAACATCCGAACGTACCAGCGCGGTGATGATTTTTGCCGTGCACGTCGTTGGCCAATGCCCCGCCCAGGGTCACAAAACGCGTCCCTGGTGTCGTCGCCAAAAACCAGCCACGCGGTACTGAGAAGCGCAAAACCGCGTCCAGAGTGACCCCCGCATCGCAATGCAGGATACCCGTCTCCTCGTCGAAAGAATGAAAACGGTCGACGCCGGTCATATCGATAAGGTGGTTGCAGGAATTTATGACCGAGTCACCGTAGGAGCGACGCATTCCTACCGGAAGAAACGACCCCTCGGAATCAGTGAGCCGAGGCACTGTATCGACGAAGCGCGGCTTCAGGACATGGTGCGGTGCGCGTACGACACGTCCCCAAGACGTGTAATCGAGACGGAAATCAAGGTCGGTCATGCGATGGACAATGCAAACAGGACAACAACAACCAGTCCTATCAGAAGGCTGATACGGTCCCGGATTGCAAAAGAAACCGGATCGTCATCCAATACACCACGATGACTCAACAGCCAGATACGTGACGACCAGACCATCACGAGGACGACGACGCCCCACAACCACTCCGGATCACGGTAGAGTTTCTGCGGGTTAATATCGAAGGCAACGTAAAGGCCGAGAATAAGAACGGCCACCAGACAAGTACCTACACCGAAAGCGAGGGTGAGCGGAACGTCAGACGTCCGATAGCCGCGCCCCTTGATGACAGCCGAACCGTTGCTGCTTTCCACAGCCTTGACGATTTCCACATGGCGCTTGGCCATTGAGAGGGAAAAGAAGAAGAAGAACGAAAACATCAGCAGCCAATGAGACTGCTCGGCTCCGGCAAGGCACGCACCGATCACCAGCCGCAACGTATACAAGCCACCAAGGATGAAGACGTCGATCATCGGCTGGCGCTTGAAGATGCAGGAATAGGAAAGCGTTGCAACGAGGTACAAAAGCAACCACCCGGCAGCCGAAACTGACAGTGACGCCATGACGATCAGACCGCCCAGGACAAGCGCCACAGCCACGACAGCAGCAGGTCCAGCCTCGATAACGCCACTGGCAACCGGCCGCCGCCGCTTGGTTGCATGCGCACGATCAGCAATCAGGTCATTGATATCATTGATGATATAAGTACCCGACGCGACGAGCCCCATCGCAATGAACCCTACTAATACGGACAGTATCGAGGGAAGGTCGAAATACTTGTGTCCGAGCAATAGCGGCACAAGAAGAAGGACATTCTTGGACCATTGATGCACGCGCAGCAACCGACGCCAATCACGGAAGGTGCCCTTGCTGCGGTCAATGCTCAATTCAATCGGGCAGGAAAGCCGTGACAGTGCTTCCCGGGTGGAACGGTCCGCTCCGACGACGACAGCAGCATCAGACTGCTCCCAGATAACCAGATCGGCAGAGCAATCGCCCGCATAGCAAAAGCCTTCCGGGAAGACTTTCTGCAAATGCGCGAGCTTGTTCTTCCCTTTCAGGTTGATGGCCGACGACGTGCCAGTGGCACTGTCGAAAACTCCCGCTGCAGCCGCAGCCAGATCGGCCATTTTCTGATTGGAGGCTGTAACGAGATGAAGGGCACGCCCCTTGAGTTTCTGCTCGCGCAGATAGGCAAGCAACTCAGGATTGAAGAGGAGGGCGCCTCTGTACAGGTCAACAGATTCGGCGACAGCTCTTTAAAAGCCGCCTTACCTTTGATGAGTTGAAACAGGCACAGTATCGCTTGCCACGGAGAGCGCAAGAAGAGCAACAAAAAGTGTTCAACCAACGTATCAGTCAACACAAGAGTACGATCAAGATCGACTACAAGTGGACTATTCTTCGGAACGTTCAGAGACAACTCTCCCATCACATAGGGGCGATTTCGTTGCGCGAGACGTTATCTCATCCTCCCCTACGCGACCACATTTTTTTGGAGGAGATTCCCTCTCAATCGGCCTTAGAAATGGTCGATGCGAGAGACACCGTGGATCGTCCGCAGACGCTCACCGAGGCGCGGCGTCACTGGGAAAGTACCACGCAACGTGACTTCCACGGCCTTGGTCTCGTCGACTGCAGGCACCAGTACGATCTTGCCGCGCCCTCCCCCCTGTTTATGGAGCAGATCACGCACCTGTCCGACGGCTGAGCTCTCACTGATCCAGACGCGCATCTCTGAACTCTCCTGTGCAGCAGCCTTTTCGAGATCCGTCACATCAGTGGCGGTAATGCGCAGCGCATCGCCTTCCAATTTGAGATCGGCGGTTACCATGACCGCCTGACCGGCGACCAGAAGATCGCGGCAACGCGACAGGACTTCGGAAAAGAGAGTGACCTCGCACCCACCTGTTGCGTCAGACAGGCGCACCCAGGCCATCTTGCTTCCGCTCTTGGTCGGGCGCTCCTTTTTATCGACGACGCATCCAGCAATGCGCACGCGATACGAGCCGTTTTCGGCAGCTGTCATCAGATTCTGCGAGGTCAGCACATTGGCGCGGCGCAGCACAGAACGATATGCATCGAGCGGATGAGCCGACATATGGAATCCGATGGCCTCGGCTTCTGCGGCCAGACGCTCGAACTCCGGCCAGTAGGGGGCATCGGCCAGACGCAGTTCTTCAGGTTCGGCAGCCGCACCGAACAGGCCGATCTGGCCTGAAGCTGCCTGCTGAGCATCTGACTGAGCGCGACGCATGATGATTTCGGCACTAGCAAACACCACATGGCGCTCCTTACCGAGAGAGTCGAAGCCCCCGGCTTTGGCCAGATTTTCGATCTGAATCTTGTTGAGCTGTCTGGCGTCACACCGTGAGGCCAGATCGGCAAGGCTGGTGAAAGGCTTGTCGCCGCGCGCCTCGACAATCGCCTGCATGGCCGAAAAGCCCACCCGCTTGACCGCAGCGAGGGCGTAACGGATAGCCCAGCTCCCATCGTCCTGCTTCTCAAGCGAAAAATCGGCTTTCGACCGATTAATGTCGACCGGAAGCACCTTGATTTTCATACGGCGCGCTTCCTGACACAGCGCCGCAAGCTTGTCGGTCTTTTCGCGCGCCAGAGACATGCAGCCCGCAAGGAAAGCAACAGGATGGTTCGCCTTCATCCAGGCCGTTTGATACGAAACCAGCGCATAGGCGGCAGCGTGGGATTTGTTGAAGCCGTAATCGGCAAAGCGCGCCATAAGGTCGAAGACTTCAGCCGCCTTTTCCGGCGTGATACCGCGTCCTGTCGCTCCTTTGACGAAGATCTCGCGCTGCGTGTCCATTTCGGCACGGATCTTCTTGCCCATGGCGCGACGCAGTAGATCGGCGCCGCCGAGGCTGTACCCGGCCATCTTCTGCGCGATCTGCATCACCTGTTCCTGATAGACCATGATGCCGTAGGTCTCTGACAGAATCTCTCGAATTTCCTCGTGAGGCGGCTCCCATGCGGCGCCGTGTTTGCGGGCACAGTAATCGGGAATATTCGCCATCGGCCCGGGACGATAAAGGGCCACGGCGGCGATGAGATCCTCAAGCCGCGTCGGACGCATCTGCTTGAGGACATCGCGCATTCCCGCGCCTTCGAACTGGAACACGCCGCCCGCATCTCCCCGTGCGAGCATGTCGTAGGTCGGCGCGTCATCCAGCGGCAATGTCGCCAGATCGACCTCAATGCCCTGTTGCGCAATAAACCCGATACCGCGCTTGAGGATCGTCAGCGTTGTGAGGCCGAGGAAGTCGAACTTCACCAGTCCCGCCTGCTCGACGAATTTCATGTTGTATTGCGTGACCAGCATGTCGCTCTTGGGATCGCGATAGAGCGGCACAAGCTCCACCAACGACCGGTCACCGATCACCACACCGGCCGCATGGGTCGAAGCGTGGCGATAAAGCCCCTCGAGCTGAAGCGCGATTTCCATGAGACGACGCAGAGCCTCGTCGTTATCGCGCATTTCCTGCAGGCGCGCTTCCCCATCGATCGCCTGTTTGAGCGTGACAGGCTTTGCCGGATTGTTGGGGATCAGCTCGGCGACGCGGTTGACCATGCCGAAAGGCAGACCCAGCACGCGGCCCACATCGCGTACGGCGGCACGGGCCTGAAGCTTTCCGAAGGTAATAATCTGGGCGACACGCTCGCCACCATATTCAGTCCGCACATAGCGGATCACTTCGTCCCGACGGTCCTGACAGAAATCGATATCGAAGTCAGGCATCGATACACGTTCCGGATTCAGAAAGCGTTCGAACAGCAGATTGAATGGCAAGGGGTCGATATCGGTAATGGTCAGTGCCCAGGCCACCAGGAACCCGCACCCGATCCACGCCCCGGCCCTACCGGAATATCATGTTCCTTCGCCCATTGGATGAAGTCGGCAACAATTAAGAAGTAACCGGGAAAGCCCATACCGGCGATAATACCGAGCTCCATCTCCAGACGGGCTTCGTAGCGCTCGCGCGTCTCGTCGTCCGCTTGCATGCGCTCGAGGCGCAGACGCAACCCGTCCTGCGACATGGCACGTAGTGTCTCTTCTTCCGTCGCTCCCTCATTGACCTTGGGGCAGACAGGCAGAAGCGGCGGGCGCGTGGAGACCTTCACCGCGCAGCGCTGCGCGATCATGAGCGTGTTGTCGCACGCCTCAGGCAGGTCTGCGAAAAGGGCTCGCATGGCATCCGGCGTCTTGAACCAGTGTTCCGGCGTGACCCGCCAGCGCTCCTGCTCCGCCATCGTGCGGCCCTGCGCAATGCACAGCAGAGCATCATGGGCTTCATGCATCGCAGGCTTGGAGAAGAAGCACTCATTGGTCGCAACCAGCGGGAGGCCGAGACGATCGGCAGCAGCGATCATGCCCGGTTCGACGGCAGCTTCTTCCGGCAGGCCGTGACGATGCAATTCGACGGCCATATGGTCGCCAAAACTCCCCTGCAGCGCGCGCAAAAGCTCCATGGCCTGATCTTCCTGACCTTCGGCCAACAGACGGAAAAGAGGCCCGCGCGTTCCTCCTGTCAGCAGGAAGAGCCCGTCAGCATGCGCGCAAAGCGTTTCGAGCAGAACTGCCGGATCTGAGGGATCCCCTTTCAGAAATCCTTCCGAGGAGAGAAACTGAAGATTGGCGAGCCCGGTTTCGTTTCGTGCGAGAGCGACCATCGGCTCGGAGGGCGCACCCGGCTTGTCACTTCGGGACGGCAGAGCCAACTGGCAGCCAATGATCGGCTGCACGCCCTTGCCAGTGCAGTATTGCGAAAATTCCAACGCGCCAAAGAGATTGCCCGTATCGGTCAGTCCGACCGCCGGCATTGCCGATTCGGCGGCAAGTGCCACCAGATCAGGGATACGGATCGCCCCCTGACTCAGCGAATAAGCAGAGTGATTACGCAGATGAACGAAGCGGGCGTGTGACATGAAGCAGGATGTATCAGACCCGCTCCGTGGCGACATCCCTTTCTTTATTTCGCGATGATCTGCCATCCCGCAGCGTCACAACCCGGTCCATCCGCGAAGCTAGCTCTTCATTATGGGTCGCGATCAGCGCGCCGACGCCTTCGCTGCGCACGGCATGAAGCAGCTCGTCAAACACAGTATCGGAGGTATGCACATCGAGATTGCCGGTCGGTTCATCTGCCAGGAGCAGTTTCGGACGATTGGCCAAGGCACGGGCAATCGCCACACGCTGTTTTTCCCCGCCTGAGAGCTTGCCAGGAAGATTCTGCAAACGATGCGCCAGGCCAAAACGTGTCAGCAGATCGGTCGCCCTCGCCTTCGCGTCTCGCGCTGTCACCCCCGCCACATGCTGGGGCAGCATCACATTTCCAGCGCTGAAAATTCGGCCAGCAGGTGATGGAATTGATAGACGAAACCGATTTCGTCGCGCCTGATCTGCGTCCTCGCCGTGTCGCTGAGATTTCGTGTTTCGCGACCTGCAATCCGCACAGCCCCGTCCTGCGGTGATTCAAGAAGTCCCGCGATATGAAGAAGGGTCGATTTACCCGTGCCACTCGGGGCCACAAGGGCCACAATTTCACCCGGGTATAGATCGAATGACGCTCCCTTGAGGATCTCCAGCGTCTCGTCGCCTGACCTAAATCGTCTGGTGACACCCCCAAGGCTCAAAACAGGCGTATCACTCATGGCGCAGAGCCTCGATCGGATCGGTCTTGGCTGCACGCCAGGACGGATAAAGTGTGGCGAGGAAGGACAGTGCCAGAGACATGACCATCACCTCGATGACCTGAGACCAGACCAGCTTTGCCGGCAGATGCTCGAGATAATAGAATTCCGGATTAAACAGACTGGTATGGGTCAGATGTTCGACCCCGTGCTGAATGCGCTCGATATTAAGGCAGAAAACCACACCTATCCCAAACCCGATCAACGTGCCGGACACCCCGACCGACGCACCGCACATCAGGAAGATACGCATGATGGCGCCCCGGCTCGCGCCTAGCGTGCGCAAGACTGCGATATCGCGCGTCTTGTCCTTGACCATCATGATCATGGACGAAATCACATTAAAGGCTGCGACAAGAATGATGAGCGTCAGGATCAGGAACATCACGTTCTGCTGGACGGTCAGCGCACCCAGAAACGCGTTATTGCTCTGCGTCCAGTCCATCACCCGCAATCTCGGATCGTCCAGACGCTGGGCAATGGCACGCGTAACGGGTGTCACTTCCAGAGCATCTTTCGTGGCGACCTGAATGAGCGAGACCGCATTCGGCATCATCAGAAAACGCTGGGCGGCTTCCATAGGCATAAGGACAACGCTGGTGTCGTAATCGTTCACACCTGCATCGAATACCAACGCCACGCGGTAGGCGCGAACCCGCGGCATCGTGCCGAACGGTGTCGCGCGACCTTGCGGTGAAAGAAGAGTGACCTTGCTCCCGACGCTCAAACCGGCGCGTGCTGCCAGGGTGGCACCGACTGCAACAGCGTCATCGCCCTGAAAATCAGAAAGCTTGCCGTCGATCACAGTATCACTCAGCGCATGCAGATCGCGCAGATCGTCAGGGGCGATGCCCCGAACCACCCCACCTGTGGAATAGCTCCCGGCGTCGATCAGCACGGTACCCTCAGCCATAGGGGTGACACGGGTGACGTTTTTCACGCCCTTGATGGCCACGACATCGTCCTGATAATTCGTGATGCTGTGACCGGCGCTGAAGATGTTCAGATCGCCATTGAGCCCGAGCACGCGGCCCATCAGATCGGCACGAAACCCGTTCATCACCGCCATGACGATGATGAGAGTCGCAACGCCAAGCGCAATCCCGATCAGCGAAAAAATGGCGATGATGGAGACGAAACGTTCACCGCGACGGGCGCGCAGATAGCGCCCTGCCACCACGCGCTCGAAGCGATTGAACATGATCAGGCGACTTCCTTGCCCAGCACCTTCGCCAGCGCTTCCTCAGCCGACAACTCGAAACGCTCGCCAGTTGCGCGACGCTTGAGCTCAACCTTGCCGTCCTTGGCACCGCGAGGTCCGACAATCATCTGCCAGGGATGGCCCATAAGATCGGCATCGTTGAACTTCACCCCGGCGCGCTCGCCACGGTCATCATAGAGGAACGCATCGGGCGCCGCCGCATAGAGCTTCTCACACAGGGTATCGACGGCTTCGTCGCCCGGCTTGAGGCTGAGAATGGCTGCTCGATAGGGCGCGACTGCATCCGGCCAGATGATCCCGGCCTCGTCGTGGCTGGCTTCGATGATGGCGCCTGCCAGACGGGAAACGCCAATGCCGTAAGACCCCATTTCGGGGAAGAACTGGTTGCCATCCGCGCCACTGACCGAAATCCCCATCGATTCAGTGTATTTCGTGCCGAAATAGAAAATATGCCCGACTTCGATACCGCGGCCTTCGCGACGACGATCGGCAGGCACGTCATCCCATGCTTTTTCGTCATGCATCTCATCGGTCGCGGCATAGAACTTGGTAACACCGCTGAAGAAGCTCTCCAGGCTCGCATGGTCGTTAATGTCGACCGTTTCCTTGAGCCAATCCTGCTCCTCGAGCGCCGCATCGAAAAACACACCGCTCTCACCAGTCGGAGCCAGAACTAGAAATTCATGGCTCAGATCACCGCCAATCGGCCCCGTATCTGCCTTCATCGGCACGGCGCGCACACCCAGCCGCTGGAACGTCCGCAGATAGGCCAGCATCATGCGGCGATAGGCCGCCACAGCATCTTCATAAGACGCATCGAAGGAATAGGCATCCTTCATGAAGAACTCGCGGCCGCGCATCACGCCAAAGCGCGGGCGAAGCTCATCGCGGAATTTCCACTGGACGTGATACAGAGCCTGAGGCAGCTCGCGATACGATTTAACGACCTGACCGAAGAGATCGGTGATCATTTCCTCATTGGTCGGTCCATAAAGCAACTCGCGGTCCTGACGATCGCGAATACGCAGCATCTCCGGTCCATAAGCATCGTAGCGCCCCGAGCGGCGCCACAGCTCGGAAGACTGCACGGTCGGCATGAGCAGTTCCTGAGCGCCTATCGCATTCTGCTCTTCCCGCACGATCTGCTCGATATTACGGAGCAGACGCAGGCCAGCGGGCAGCCAGGCATAGATACCGGCAGAGGTTTGACGCACCAGCCCGGCGCGCAGCATCAGGCGATGCGAGGCAATCTGCGCCTCGGCTGGGACTTCTTTAAGAGTGGGCAGGAAACCGCGGGACAGACGCATCAGGCTTGAACCATTCTAGAATAACATTACGCGCCGCCAGGGGCGCGTTCATGGGCTTTTTGCTGCGGAATCAGACCCGCAGCAGATGAACATCCACCAAGGGGCGCTTTTGCAATTTGCGCCCCAAAGCGCGACGCAGCGCCGTCTTAGCCGCTTCACGGAACGTCGTGTCATCACGACGCAGATCATCGGGAATTTCGTCGATTGCGTCGGCGAATTCTTCCGAAATCCGCGTGCTTTCCGGATCTTCAGCCTCCAGCAGACCAGGCGCGCTGATCTTGGGCATACCGATCACATAGCCTTCGTCATCGACGGCGAAGCTCGCAATGACCATGCCATTGAACAGCATCTTGCGGCGCGCCGCCAGAACGCCCCCGGTCATGGGAAGCAGACGTCCACCGTCAAGAGCCAATCGTCCCGTCGGTGCGGTGTCGACAACTTCGGCATGATCCGGGCCCAGGCGCAACAAATCGCCGTCTTCCAGAAGGATCGCTTCCGCCCCTGTATCGCGCGCAAGCGCTGCATGGGCCGTAAGATGACGCCATTCGCCATGAGTCGGCACACTCAGTTTCGGGCGGACAAGGCTGTAAAGATGACGCAGATCATCAGACGTTGCGTGGCCAGACACATGGACGAGATGGTCCTTGTCGGTCAGCACCGTGGCGCCACGGCGGGTCAGGTTATCCTGCACTGCCATCACGGCCTGCTCGTTGCCGGGGATCATTCGCGAAGAATAGATCACCGTATCCCCCTCACCCAGCGCGATATTCGGATGCACATCAGACGCGATGCGCGAGAGCGCGGAGCGCGGTTCCCCCTGGCTGCCAGTGATGATCATCAGCAGACGGTTATCGGGAACCGAGTTGGCTTCACGCTCATCAAGAAAGGGCGGTATATCCTGAAGATAGCCGCATTCACGCGCTGCTACTTCGAGGTTACGCAGCGAACGCCCGACAACCATGACCTGACGCCCCGCGGCCTTTGCCGCACGCGCAATGGATTCCACACGCGCAACGTTACTCGCGAAGCAGGTGACCGCTACACGACCATGAAGGGTCTTGATCAGCCCGGCCATGGAGTCACGCACCTGGCCTTCAGTGCCCGAGATGCCCTCGCGGAAAACGTTGGTGCTGTCGCAGACCATGGCCAGAACGCCTTCGTCGCCAAGTGCGCGGAAGGCTTCAAGATCGGTCAGAGGGCCGACGACGGGCTCGTTGTCGAGCTTGAGATCACCCGTATGCACGATGGTGCCATAAGGCGTGCGCAACACCAGAGACTGCGCCTCGGGAACGGAATGCGTCACGTTGATGAACTGCAGATCAAACGGACCGACATCGAAACGACCGCCCATCGGAATGGTGTGGATCGTCACCTGAGGCAGCAGATGGGCCTCACCCAGCTTGCGACGCAGCACGGCCGCCGCAAAAGGTGTGGCATAGATCGGGCAGCGAAGCTGCGGCCACAGATGAGCCACGGCTCCAAGGTGATCTTCATGCGCGTGGGTAATAACGAGACCACAGAGGCTCTTGTGGCGCTCTGCGATGAAGAGCGGATCCGGCATCAGAATCTCTGCTTCGGGGGTGTCGTTCCCCGAAAATCCGATACCGCAATCGATCGCGAGCCATTTGCCATCGAGGCAATAGAGGTTGAAATTCATACCGATCTCACCCGTCCCGCCGAGAGGCAGGAAAGCGAGACCCTTTTCAGTCACTGACATTCAAAAATCCTAAAAACATACAAAGTACACACACCATCATCCCGGTGCCGGAATAAATTCGCTCAACGAATTGCGCGCAGCCAAAAGGCGCAGCCCATCGAGCGTGAGAGTAGGAGCAACATGCTGGAACAGATTTGTTCCTTCGGAAAACAGAGGGGCGAGCCCCCCAGTCGCAATCACTTTGATCGGCGTGACCATCTCAAGCGCAATGCGCGAAACGATCCCTTCGACCAGACCGACATAACCCCAGAACAGGCCAGAACGCATCGCGACCGACGTATTGCGTCCAATCGCTGAAGACGGACGACCAACGCTGATCCTCGGCAAGCGTGCCGCTGCCTGATGCAACGCTTCGAGCGAGAGATTGACACCAGGCGCGATCGCACCGCCGCAAAAGGCACCATCCTGATCGACAACGTCGAATGTCGTGGCCGTTCCGAAATCGACGACCACCAAAGGGCCGCCGAAGAAGTGCTGGGCTGCCAGACCGTTGAGGCGACGATCGACGCCGACTTCAGAGGGCGTATCGACCTTGAGAGGATACCCCCAATCCAGAGAGGTATTCGCGATCAAAGGCTCGACGCCGAGCCATTCGCGGCAAAGCCGGCGAAGGTGGTACAACGCCGCAGGAACAACGGTCCCGATAATCGCTCGTGAGACGTCTTTGGGCTGGAGGCCGGAGCGCTCGATCAGACCCAAGAGCCAGACAGCATACTCGTCGGACGTGCGCTGGTCATTGGTCGAAATGCGCCAAGTGCCACGCCATTCTCTGCCGTCATGCACGGCGAAAACGATATTGGTATTACCAGCGTCGACAACGAGGAGCACAGACCGTCCTTCACCCAAGCAGTAGAATATCTCCCGCCGCGAACGTCTGTATCTCGCCCTGGTCGGTTTGAAGCAGAAGTCGACCGGTCAGATCGAGCCCTGCGAAGAAACCCTCAATATAGTTCTCCCCCCTCTGAACCGCAAGCCGGGAACCCGCGCGTGCGCCCGGTCGAGCCAGGCAGTCCGGATCGGCTCAAAGCCCCCCCTCTCCCACCGGCTCAGCCAGAGCGAGAACTGATCGAGAATGCTTCTGGCCAGAGGCTCAGGAGCCGCAACACCCCCAAGCGCAGCCACAGAGACGGTTTTGCGCCCTTCGATAACGGGCGCTGACTGCAAATTGGCTCCAATCCCGACAACGATCCAGGCATCTTCTGCCGAGCCACCGCTCTCGATCAGGACGCCGCAGAGCTTCGCATCATGGCAGATGATATCATTAGGCCATTTCAACCGCAGCGGCGCGTCTGGCAGTACGCAGGTCAGTGCCTCATGCGCCGATAGTGCAATAATGAAAGGCAGAACCTGCATGAGTGCGTCTCTGCGCGGATATCGGCAAAGGAAAGAAAAGGAGAGGTTACCCTCCGGCGCAGCCCAGACGCGGCCACGTGTTCCACGCCCAGCACTTTGACGAAAAGCTAAAACAGCCGTTCCGTTGGAGGCTCCGTTCTCAGCTTGCAATTTGCAGAAATCTGAGGTCGACCCAAGTGTATCGTAACACGTCAGGGACCAGGGGAAGCTCATGACTCTTCCAAAAACTGAGGAATGGTGGGCGATGACGGGATTGAACCGCCGACCCTCTCGGTGTAAACGAGACGCTCTACCGCTGAGCTAATCGCCCTCAGGACAGGAAGCGTCGAATCGCTGCCTGTCGTGAAAGTGGGGATACGTTAACTCACGGAATCCTTCAAGCCCTTACCGGGACGAAACCGCACGGAAACCGATGCGGGGATGTCGATTTCCTCACCCGTACGCGGATTACGGCCCTTGGCTGCCTTGCGCGTCGTCGTGGCGAACGAACCAAAGCCAACCAGTCTTACTTCCTGCTTGCGCGCCAGAGCTTCTTCAATACTTGCAAAGACTGCCTCGACGACATCCCCAGCTTTTGCCTTCGGGAGGTCTGCTTTTTCCGCGACCGTTGCGATCAGCTCTTGTTTGTTAAGCGGCTTATCCATCTCGTTCCCTCACGAAAATCCCTACGATCCGGCCTGCTGCCGACCTCACGACATGTTCTCAAGGCACTATGGAGCCGCTATTCTTCAAGTCAACCGAAGAGACTGCGTCAAAACGACGGTATTTAACGCTTTAATAAGGGCTGCGTCTTTCCTGCCATGCCTGACAAAAAGGGGCACCCCATGTGGAGTGCCCCTTCTCTCTTTACTTCAGGTCAAATGCGTCACTACTCGGCCTGTGTCTGTGGGCGTCGGCCCGGCTTAGTGACACAGACCGGGCAACATCAATGTGGCAGTTGATTGCTGGGCTTGTCAGCCTCTCGACCAGCAGGAACGTCTTCCTCTTCCTCCCACTCGATGGCTTCTGGCGGTCGTACCAAAGCGGCAGCCAGAACCTGATCGACATGGGAGACTGGGATAATCGTCAATGCTTGTTTGACGTTAGTCGGAATCTCGGCGAGATCCTTCTCATTATCCTTGGGAATGAAAACCGTGCTGATCCCGGCGCGGGTCGCTGCGAGCAGCTTTTCCTTCAAACCGCCAATCTCGAGCACACGTCCTCTCAGCGTGATTTCTCCGGTCATCGCAACGTCGCGACGGATGGGAATACCCGTCATCACACTGACGATCGACGTGGCCATGGCGACACCTGCGGACGGACCGTCTTTGGGTGTTGCGCCTTCGGGAACGTGCACATGGATATCGCGCTTCTCGAAGATCGAAGGCTTGATACCGAAAGACTGTGAACGGGACCGAACATAAGAGACAGCCGCAGACACACTCTCCTGCATGACCTCGCCAAGCTTACCGGTTGCCTTCACCTGACCCTTGCCCGGGAGCAACACGCTTTCGATCGTCAGAATTTCGCCCCCAACCTCGGTCCAGGCGAGGCCAGACACCATGCCAACCAGGTCTTCCGTCTCGGTTTCGCCATGCTTGAAACGACGCACACCCGAGAAATCTCCCAGATTTTCCGCAGTAACCGCAATGGTTTCCACAGACGTCGTGACGAGGCGCTTGACCACACGGCGCGCGATCTTGGCGATCTCACGCTCAAGGCTACGCACACCGGCTTCGCGGGTGTAGTGCTGAATCAGGCTGCGCAATGCGTCATCACTGATCGACCACTCATGCGGCTTGAGATTGTGAGCCTCAGCCTGCTTGCCGACCAGATGCTGACGCGCGATCTCGACCTTTTCGTCTTCCGTATACCCGGAGAGACGGATCACCTCCATGCGATCCAGCAAAGGCTGGGGCATGTTGAGGCTGTTGGCCGTCGTCACGAACATGACATCCGACAGGTCGTAATCAACCTCAAGATAATGATCGTTGAAGGTGCTGTTCTGTTCTGGATCGAGCACCTCAAGCAGAGCTGAAGACGGATCACCGCGCCAGTCCGATCCGAGCTTGTCGATTTCATCGAGCAGGAAAAGCGGGTTGGACGTCTTCGCCTTCTTCATGCCCTGCACGATCTTGCCCGGCATGGACCCGATATAGGTACGGCGATGTCCGCGGATTTCGGACTCGTCATGCACACCACCAAGCGACATGCGCACATATTGGCGACCTGTCGCTTTGGCGATGGAGCGCGCCAGCGAGGTCTTGCCAACACCCGGCGGACCGACGAGGCACAGAATTGGGCCCTTGAGTTTCTGCGAGCGCGTCTGCACAGCCAGATATTCGAGGATCCGTTCCTTGACCTTATCGAGCCCGTAATGCTCAGCCTCAAGAACTCCTTCAGCCGCGGCGAAATCACGCGAGACCTTCGAGCGCTTTTTCCAGGGGATGCTGAGAATCCAGTCGAGATAGTTCCGAACGACCGTCGATTCAGCCGACATAGGACTCATGCCACGCAGCTTGCGCAGTTCGCCCAGAGCTTTCTCACGAGCTTCCTTGCTCAGACGGGTCTTGACGATGCGCTCTTCAATTTCGGCGGTCTCGTCACGTCCGTCCTCACCCTCGCCGAGCTCCTTCTGGATCGCCTTGAGCTGCTCGTTCAGATAATACTCGCGCTGCGTCTTCTCCATCTGGCGTTTGACGCGGTTGCGGATCTTCTTTTCGACCTGCAGGACGCCGATTTCCTGCTCCATATGAGCAAAAACCTGCTCAAGGCGCTGACTCACCGAGCCGCCCTCGAGAATATCCTGCTTCTCCGAAATCTTGAGATTCAGATGGCTCGCAATCGTATCGGCCAGCTTCGAGAGATCCTCGATCTGGTTGAGCGACACCATGACTTCCGGCGCAATTTTCTTGTTGAGCTTGATATATTGCTCGAACTGGGAAATTGCCGTGCGGCCGAGCGCCTCGACTTCCTTACCGGTTTCCGGGGCGTCTGCGACCTCGTCGATTTCCGCCTCGAAATGCCCGTCGACATCATGGAATTCCTTAATGCGCGCGCGACGGACACCCTCGACGAGCACCTTCACCGTGCCATCAGGCAGCTTCAGAAGCTGTAAGATCGTGGAGACGGTTCCGAAACGATAGATGTCATCGGCCGGCGGGTCATCCTGCGACGCGTTTTTCTGAGCAACGAGCAGAATCTGCTTGTTATCCCGCGTCACTGCCTCAAGCGCGCGCACTGATTTCTCACGCCCAACAAAGAGCGGCACAATCATATGGGGAAAAACAACAATATCGCGCAGAGGCAGGACTGCGATGGTCTCGTTCTGCTTCGACTTGGTCTGGGTTGCCTTGGCTTGCCCTGCCTTCGCTGCCGCGCCGGTCTTGCTCGCTGCAGTCTTCCTCTTTTTTTCACTCATAAAACTCTGATCTCCTTAAGGACGATCTCGGCGATGTCACCCGAAATATGGCGTGATCGACGCCGCGTCTGTTCTGCCTAGCTCAGCAGGATTCTCTTCATATGAGAACGAGGGGACGGTGCAGCAAGTCAGCCCTTCGTTCTCATTTCATTCTTTCAGGCGGACTGCTCTGCAGGTTCGGCCGTTTTGCCCTTGCCATAAACGTAGACAGGCGTGGCCCGGTTTTCTGCGACATCCTTGTTAATCACGACTTCTTCCACCCCTTCGAGGCCGGGCAGATCGAACATCGTCCCAAGAAGGATCGCTTCCATGATCGACCGCAAGCCACGGGCACCCGTCTTGCGGGCGATGGCACGCTGAGCGATCTGGACCAGCGCATCATCCGTGAAGGTCAGGTCGACGCCTTCCATCTGGAACAGACGCTGATACTGCTTCACCAGCGCGTTCTTGGGCTTGGACAGAATGGCAACGAGCGCCTCCTCGTCCAGATCTTCCAGCGTCGCGACGACCGGAAGACGCCCGATGAACTCGGGAATCAGACCGAATTTCAGCAAATCTTCTGGCTCGACATCATGCAGCACAGCTCCGAGACGGCGGTCATCGGGATTTTTGACGTCCGCGCCAAAGCCGATCCCCGATCCCTTGCCGCGAGCCGAAATAATCTTATCGAGACCGGCAAAAGCGCCACCGCAGATGAAAAGCATATTGGTCGTATCGACCTGCAGGAATTCCTGCTGAGGATGCTTGCGTCCGCCCTGAGGCGGAACAGAGGCAACCGTGCCTTCCATCAGCTTGAGCAGCGCCTGCTGCACACCTTCACCACTCACATCGCGCGTGATCGAGGGGTTGTCCGATTTGCGCGAAATCTTGTCGATTTCGTCGATATAAACGATGCCACGCTGAGCACGCTCGACATTGTAATCGGCGGCCTGAAGCAGTTTTAGGATGATGTTTTCGACATCTTCACCCACATACCCTGCTTCGGTCAGCGTCGTTGCATCGGCCATCGTGAAAGGCACATCGAGAATACGCGCCAATGTCTGGGCGAGCAGCGTCTTGCCTGAACCGGTCGGTCCGACAAGCATGATGTTGGACTTCGCAATCTCGATCTCGTTGCTCTTCTGGGAGTGAGCGAGACGCTTGTAGTGATTATGCACAGCCACCGACAACGCACGCTTGGCGATGAACTGGCCGATCACATAATCATCGAGAACCTTGCAGATTTCCTTAGGCGTCGGCACACCGTCGCGCGACTTCACAAGGTGGGTTTTGTGCTCTTCACGGATAATATCCATGCACAGCTCGACGCATTCATCGCAGATGAAAACGGTAGGACCGGCAATGAGCTTTCGCACCTCATGCTGCGATTTGCCGCAGAACGAGCAGTAAAGGGTATTTTTCGAATCGCCGGTCTTGTTATTCATCGCTGCTCCTCCTCCCCGATCGGATCGGCCATACGACCGGACCACGACAGGGGGAATTCCAAACTTAAGCCAGGCGATGAGAGCCCGGCAAGCCCCTCCGGCCAGAGGCAAAAAAAGGACCTTTCGGCCCTGTTCGCGGCGCCGCCAACAGCGACCCCGCTCAAGGTCCGGCGAGAGGGCCGGACCTCACAACCGGGAACAAGGTCAAGCCTGTTCGGAAACGCTCTTGGGACGCGCCTGCACAACCTCGTCAACAAGACCGAAGGCCTGAGCTTCATCAGCCGAAAGGTAGCTGTCGCGCTCGAGCTTCTGCTCGATTTCTTCAAGCGTACGTCCCGTGTGATGACGATAGATCTCGTTCAGACGCTGACGGATCAGTAGAATTTCGCGTGCCTGAATCTCGATGTCGGAAGCCTGCCCCTGAGCGCCGCCTGAGGGCTGGTGCACCATCACGCGAGCATTTGGCAGGCAGAAACGACGTCCCTTCTCGCCAGCGGCGAGCAGGAGAGAGCCCATCGATGCGGCCTGACCGATGCAGACCGTGCTTACGGGGCAGCGGATATACTGCATCGTGTCGTACATGGCCAAGCCAGCCGAGACCACACCGCCAGGACTGTTGATGTAAAAGGAGATTTCCTTGCTCGGATTGACGCTCTCCAGATAGAGAAGCTGAGCCGAGATCACCGCAGCCACCTGATCATAGACAGGGCCGGTCAGGAAGATAATCCGCTCCTGCAGGAGACGGGAATAGATATCGAAAGCCCGTTCGCCGCGTGACGTCTGCTCGACGACCATCGGCACGAGCGCATTATTGAAGACCTCGACGGGATCGCGATCTCTCATGAGCATTTCCGTTCCTAACTGTCACCGGCCCTGACGGGGCCGGTGAATGACTTCTTTCATCTTGGTATCGTCACCATGAACGCCTAGAGCCCGTCCGTCAAAAAACGAACGGACTCCAAGAGTCGCAGCGCGAATCAGATGATCAGAGGTCGGCCGGCGGAATCTCTGCCAGCTCTTCCGGCGTCACTTCCTTTTCTGTGACCTTGGCCAGCTCGATCAGATAATCGACGACCTTGTTCTCCAGAATCGGGCCGCGAAGACCGTCAGCTGCCTGCGGGTTCTTGGTGAAGAACTCGAACACGGCCTGTTCCTGGCCCTGATAACGCATGGCTTCCTGACGGACGGCCTGCATCAGCTCTTCACGCGACACGGTGATTTCCTTCGTGCGGCCGATTTCTGCAAGCAGCAGTCCGAGCTTCACGCGGCGCTCGGCAATCTTGCGATAATCGGCGCGAAGGGTCTCTTCGTCCTTGCCTGCGTCTTCCTCGTCCATCTCACCGGATGCGCGGTCCTGCTCGACACGCTGCCAGATCTGACCGAACTCGCTCTCGACCATGCTCTCAGGCGCTTCGAAATCCGTCTTGCTGGAGAGAGCATCGAGCAGTTCACGCTTGATGCGAAGACGTGACAGCTGCACGTACTCGTTCTCAGCCTGCTTGACGATGATGTCGCGCACCTGGGCGATGTTTTCGAAACCGATCTTCTTGGCCAGCTCGTCATCGAGCGTGGGGTCAACCGGCGTCTTCAGCGCATTCGCCTTGATGTCGAAGGTCGCTTCCTTGCCGGCCAGTTCCTTGGCCTGATATTCGGCGGGGAACGTTACGGTGATGACCTTCTCGTCACCAGCCTTGATGCCTTCGAGCTGCTCGGCAAAACCGGGAATGAAGCCATCGCCGCCGATCTCGACATTGACGTCCTGCGCGGTACCGCCATCGAACGGCGTGCCATCGAGCTTGCCCACGAAGTCGCAGTTGACGACATCACCCGTACGGGCTGCGCGGTCTTCCTCAATCGCCTCGAAGCTGCGCTGACGCTTGGCCAGCTCGGCAAGAGCCTTGTCGATCGTCTCGTCAGCCGGCTTGGCCGTCAGACGGGTCAGCTCGAGACCGGACAGATCCGGAACCGCAATTTCAGGAAGGACTTCGAGTTCGATCTTGAATTCGAGATCGCCTTCGCCTTCGCCACCAGACACGAGATCGACCTTCGGCTGAACCGCTGGACGCAGCTTGTTGTCGTCGAGGACCTTGTTGGTCGCTTCGTTGACAGCCTGCTCCATGATCTCGCCGTTCAGCGCGGCGCCGTAGCGCTGCTTGACGAGCGATGCGGGCACCTTGCCCGGACGGAAGCCAGGGACGTTGATCGTACGGCCGAGCTCGGCGAGACGAGCGTTACGGCGCGCCTCCAGATCGCCAGCCGGCACAGTGACGGTAAAGCCGCGCTTCAGACCTTCGGATTGCGTTTGGGTAACCTGCATCTGTCAGGCGATCCTCTATTGACCGGGTTGCCATCGGGGCCCCGCGCCCGGCTTCATCGCAGCACAGGCAAGGCGGAAAGCCCCGACTAAGGAGAAAATTTTTGGTACGGGCGGAGGGACTTGAACCCCCACGACTTGCGCCACCAGAACCTAAATCTGGCGTGTCTACCAATTCCACCACGCCCGCACACGCGGTCCAGCCGAAGCCAGTCCGTCAAGCGCGCCGCTTTACAGCAAGTTCACCGGTTCCACAAGCCAGCTCGATGGCCTTGGCGCGCGCATCCCCCAAATGCGCGTCGAGCGCTTCTGCAATCGGCCAGTGCCCCGCCTGCAAGCCCGCCTCCCCGTGAACCCAGACGCCCGCGCAGGCTGCTTCCCACGGGGGCATTCCTGCAGCGAGCATCGTACCAATGACCCCGGCAAGCGTGTCGCCCGATCCCGCTGTCGCCAAAGCCGGACTCGCATGATCGTTCAAGGCGACGTGCCCATCTGGTGCAGCGATCACACTGACCGCCCCCTTGAGAACTACCACGGCCCCGAGTTCTGCCGCAGCCCTGCGCGCGGCAGAGACAGAATCGTCATCTGGTGGACCAAAGAGCCGGGTGAATTCTCCGATATGGGGCGTGATCACGGAGACACCACGCAGCCTCTCAGGCTCATTCCCCGCCCAGCCCAGCGCGCTGGCATCGGCGAGGACGATCTTATCTGCAGCCAGCAGGAGCGGCAGGCAGGCATCAACCTCTTCAGGGGTCAAACCCGGACCGCAAAGCCAGACGGCTCTTCTCTTGTCTTCGAGTAAGGAAACAAGTGATGCGTCATCAACAACAAGACCGGGTGCCCCGAGACGGTAAGAATCGGCTCCCTCCCCTGCATTGATCCTAACGAGGCCCGCCCCACTTGCCCGTGCACCAGCCGCAGCAAGTCGTGTCGCACCGGGCATGACACGCCCGGCACAGAGGCTGACGACGCCGCGAGTGTATTTATGATCCTGCGGGGTCATCGCAGGGATGCGCCAAAGCCCGGGGACATTCAGCCAGATATCGGGCGCAGCATGAGAAACACATTCTTCAGGCATGCCGATATCCGCACATATCGTCTCGCCACACTTCGCGCGCGCAGGATAAAGCACATGCCCCGGCTTGGGGCGAACGAATGTGACACTCATCCGATAGTCCGGGCCATCAGCCAGAAGCGCGCCTGTCGTCCCATCGACCCCGCTCGGCAGATCGATGGCAACGAGTGCTTTTGCCGCACGCAACACACTCATAACCTCTTCCGACGGCGGTCGATCCAGCCCAGCGCCAAAGACTGCGTCGATCACAAGGTCAGCACGCGCCGCATTCTGTGCAGAAAACCCGGTTCTTAGCCCTCGAAACTGCCTGCTAGCCTCGCCTGCAGCACTTCCCTCGCGCGGAGGGGAAAGAGCAGCCACCTGCACCGGCCAACCCGCACGCTCAAGATAGCGCGCCGCAACATACCCATCGCCGCCGTTATTTCCGGGTCCGCACAGCACCAGTACGCGACGGGGTGTAAAGCGCGCACGCACGGCCTGCGCCACCGCCCACCCGGCGCGATCCATCAAGCCAGCGATCCCGATGGTCTCGCTGGCTTTTCGATCCATGACGGCGCATTGCGCCGCCGTGAGCAAGGCGAACTGCAGCTCTGGCTTCATGATCGTTTCAATCCCCTGTTGATGATTCCGCGCATGGTGCTAGGGAACGTCCCAGAAACCACCGGTATCCCGGATCCCCTGCTTTTGAAGCTGCGATGTTTTCAGGAGCGGCTATTTTACGTGGAGAAGACATGTCGAACCCGTATCTCTGGAGCGTCATCCTCGCGCTCCACCTCCTGTGCATGGCCTACTGGATCGGTGGCGGCCTCTATGCGGCGATCGTCAGCCGCAGCACCGTCGCACTTCTTGAGCCCGCCCAGCGACAGAATATCCAGATCCAGCTCATCGCGCGCTATTTCCGCACGCTGCTCCACATCGTACCCACAGCGCTTGTGACGGGCTGGCTGCTGGTCATCCATATGGGTGGGTTCGGTGTCATGAGCCTGCCGATCAATATCATGCAGGGCCTGGCGCTCATCATGGCGCTACTTTTCGTAAGCAGCTATTTCGGCCCTTTCCAGGCTCTTCGCCGCGCCATTCGCCCGCAGCCCGCCCTCTTCAACAAGGTAAGACAGCGCGTCATTCTGATGGTCGCACTCGGCGTCCTGACCGTGTTCTTCGCCGCTATGGGCGGAGGCGTCTGACAACAAAGCGTGTCGACTCCGTAGCCAGAACCGATAAACACCCGCGCTTGCGTCGGAGCAACGCAGAGAGACCCGGAAATTCTTGCCTTTTGCAGGATTTCACGATAACGCACTGGCAGTTGGCCAACACTCTGCGTTGGCCCATCTGTAATCATGCGATGCCTGAGCCTCGCATTATTTCTAGACCTTCATAGTTATCAGAGAGCAGTTTGACCGCAAAATCGACCGCAGGTTCCGCAAAAACCTCCCCCACCCGAAAAAAACGTTCCTCCTCAAAAACGGAAAACGCTGTGGTGGAGACCGTAACGGGATCCCAGACCCGGGACGCAGAGCCTGACGCACCTGCCGTCGACGCTCAGGTCAAGGCATCGTCTGCCCGTAAGCCGCGTGCCACCGTCGTCAAGACTGGTGTGAAATCAGGCGCTGTAAAAGTGTCACGCACCCGGACGACAGCCACGAAATCGGAAGCTGAGGAAACGCCGCAAGCAGCACCTGCCGAAGCGCCACCCGTTAAGCGCGGACGTGGCCGCCCTCGCAAGACTCCGCTTGCTGCAACGATTACCGAAACGGCTGAGACTCAAAGCGTCGATGTGGTGGCTGATACCAAAGGCAAGACCACACGCAGCAGAAGCTCAACCGCTTCCAAATCTGCTGCGGCGAAGAAGTCTGAAACCACTCAGGCAATTACGATCGCTGCTGACGACAATGCTGTCGGTTCGACGCCCAAAGCCACGCGGAAACGCGCTGTCACAACAGCAAAAGCAAAAGTGGCTGCACAGGAAAACGCCCCTGTCCCAGCACCGAGTGTCGCCGAAGACATCGTGCAGCCCGCTCCAAAACGCGGTCGTCGCAAGCGCGTCGCCCCATCTGCTCAGAGCGAACAAGCTATTGCGGCCGAGACCGTGCCGACGAAGAGCGAGCCTGCTGCGACTGCGATAAGTGAAACAGAATCCCCGAAGCCGCTGTTCTCAGAGCTGGGCCTCTCGGCGCCGATCATGCGCGCCATTGAGGAAATGGGCTACGAGCATCCAACGCCGATTCAGGCACGCGCTATCCCCGTCGTGCTCGGGGGACAGGATGTGCTTGGCGTTGCCCAGACCGGTACAGGCAAGACAGCCTCCTTTACCCTGCCCATGCTTGAGCGTCTGGCCGGATCACGTGCCCGCGCCCGGATGCCTCGCTCGCTTATCCTCGAGCCGACACGTGAGCTCGCGCTTCAGGTTGCTGAGAATCTGACGCTCTACGGCAAGCATCTGCGTTTGAACCATGCCCTGCTGATTGGCGGAGAAAGCATGGCCGACCAGCGCGCCGTGCTCAATCAGGGCGTCGATATCCTGATCGCGACCCCGGGTCGTCTGATGGATCTGTTCGATCGTGGTGGCCTGTTGCTGACTCAGACCAGCATTCTGGTTGTGGATGAGGCTGACCGCATGCTCGATATGGGGTTCATCCCCGATATCACGCGCATTGTTTCGCTGCTGCCCGCGCAACGCCAGACGCTGCTTTTCTCAGCCACCATGGCTCCAGAGATCCGCACCCTCGCCGATCAGTTCCTGCGCCTGCCGGAAGAGATCACGGTGTCACGCCCCTCTTCCGTCGCTACGACGATCGAAGAAGCGCTTCTCGTGGTTGATGAGACCGAAAAGCGCCGGGTGCTCCGCAAGCTCTTGAAGCGGGAAGCCGTTCAGAACGCCATCGTGTTCTGCAACCGCAAGCGCGATGTAGATGAGCTTTACAAATCCCTGCACAAGCACGGATTTTCTGTCGGCCATCTTCACGGGGATCTGGCTCAGTCGCTACGCTTCAAGACCCTCGAGCGGTTCAAGACCGGCGAAGTTCAAATTCTGGTATGCTCCGACGTCGCAGCACGCGGCATCGATATCGGCGGTCTGTCGCACGTCTTCAATTTCGATCTGCCGTTCAATGCGGAAGATTATATCCATCGCATCGGACGCACCGGACGTGCTGGCAAAACTGGCCACGCCTATAGTATGGCCACCCCGCGCCAGAAGCAGCTGGCCGAAGCAATTGAAAAGCTGAAGCATGCCGCGATCCCTGTGATTGAGATCGAGGGCATCGAAACCCTGCCTTGGGCCGATCCGGAGCAGGAAGGTGAGCAGCCCGACCGCCGCGAGAGACGCGGCAAGGATCGCGGCGCTCGCAACCAGCGCCAGACAGAAAACCGCGACC
>NZ_BAJT01000004.1 GCF_000613845.1 Asaia astilbis JCM 15831 | reverse complement strand
AATCACTCAGCGTGTTCCGCTGCGGTGAACGGGCTTTTACGCCCCACACCACACACCGTCAATCACTAAATTTCAAAAAAATGACAGAAGGGTGAAAAAAGAGAGGCTTTTGAACCTCAACCTATGATCTCAGGCTCTGGCCTCAGCTGCCCGACGCCTTCTCAAGGCTCTCGCCTTTCAGGTCGTAAGCGCGAAACCACGATACGAAGCGCTTCACACCCTCTTCAAGACTGACGACAGGACGCCATCCGGTGAGCGCCGTCATCTCCTCATGAGAAGACCAGGTTGCCTCGACATCGGAAAGCGGTCGACGTCGCGCTTCGATAACAGCCTTGCACCCCAACTCCTGCTCAAGCAACGCAACCAAACGGCTGACTGGGGTCGGGGAGTCGCTACCCAGATTAAGCAGGCGGGACATACCTTGGGCTGGCTCGTGCTCGAGGGACGCCACGACGCCGGAAACGATATCGTCGATGTAAGTAAAATCTCGTGCCAGACCTTCACCTTCATACAAAGTGAGCGGCGCACCATCGACGATCGCCCGCGCAAATTTATAGCAGGCCATGTCAGGACGGCCCCAGGGACCATAAGCTGTAAAAAAGCGGAGCCCTGTCTGTCTCAAACCATAGAGATGCGCGTAAGCATGGGCTGTCAGCTCACCTGCGCGCTTGGTCACTGCATAAAATGAGCCAGGCCGATTGACCGCATCGCTTTCGCGAAACGGCATCGCCTCGTTCAGACCATAGACGGATGACGATGACGCATAGACGATATGGCGAAGCCCGGAGAGACGGCGTGCCGCTTCAAGCAACACGACATGTCCCATCATATTAGCTGTCACATAAGCGCCGGGATCGATCATCGAATAACGAACACCAGCCTGCGCAGCCAGGTGAACGATATGCGTGACGTCGGAGTGCTCAGACAGGATCGCGTCGACACTCTCACGATTGCTCAGATCTGCCTGAAAAAAGGTGAAGCCTGCTTTCGGCAAAAGCTGGGCCAGACGATCTTTCTTCAGCTGAACGCTGTAATAGGCATTGAGCGAGTCGATACCAACGACTGTATGCCCAAGGCGAAGCAGGTGCTCGGCGACATGATAGCCAACGAAGCCGGCTACTCCTGTCAGAAAAACCTTCATCGCCTTCAGCGGGCCGCTGCCAGCGCTTTGGACGAGACCAGGTCGCCCACAACGATGCCAGCTTTCTCCATCGTACCCGCAGCGAGCTCAAGGACCGCCGCAGAGGCATCTTTGCCGCCGAGACGTCGCTCACTGAACGGCACGGTCTTTTCCTCAATCGCCTGAATCTTGCCGTCAGCACCGATGAACGCAATATCGAGCGAAACCGGTGTATCACGCATCCAGATACTGGCTGCCTCCGGTGGCGTGAACAGGAAGAGCATTCCAGTCCCTTCGGGAACCTCCTTGCGAAGGCTCTCTCCCGCCTCCTTCTCCTTTTCGGTCCGCGCAATTTCTATCGTGAAATCGTGTCGGTGACTCTGCCGGTCTGTAATCGTCAAAGGCGCTTTTTCCAGCGGCTTCTGCGCCGCGGCCTGAGCCTTGTCATCAGCATGCGCCAGGGGTGCTAGCGCACCGAAAGCCAAGCCTGACAACAGCAGACCGTTACGCCAAATGTTCTTCATGTCTGCACTCCCGGCTTTCAGATCAGAAAAGGATTGTTCTGTCGTTCTTCACCGATCGTGGTCGGCAAGCCATGCCCCGGCAAAACAACAAAATCGTCAGGCAAGGAAAGCAGCGTGCGCTTTATTCCGGCAATCAGGCCCTCATGGTCGCCATAAGCGAAATCCGTACGACCAACAACACCACGAAACAGGGTATCACCCACAATCGCCAGCTTATCCTCGCGGCTTATATAAACGACGTGACCCGGCGTATGACCTGGGCAATGTGCGACTTCGAACCTGATCTCAGGAAGATCGAGGACCTCACCATCCACGACGAACTGATCCGGATGCGCATCATGCAGGTCGAACAGACCAAACGCCTCAGCTTGGAGAGTCACCGAGTTCAATAAAAACGCATCACGCTCGTCGGGCCCGATAAGACATACAGGTGTCTTCTGACGTCGATTCAGCGCGGATCGCAGGGAGTCTGCACCGCCCACATGGTCGAAATGTCCGTGGGTGAGCAAAATTGCATCGACGGTCAGACCATCCAGCTGGCGGAGCAGTTCTGGAACATCGCCTCCCGGATCGACAACGACAGCCCGGCCGGTTTCCAACTTCTCCAGCACCGTGCAGTTCTGGCGCAGAGGGGTGACCTTCACAGTGCGAGCGCGCAAATCCGGCTTCTCCTTGACGATCGAATAGGAAGATCGGGGCCGTCTACGGGCCTTAAGGCGCGATACAGCGCGCTCGCCGTGCAAGCAAGCTATCATCTCTCGAGACAGGATTGACCAGACGCAGTACCCGGATCAGAGTCGGGGCTTCCCGGCAACAAAACATCTGACCGGCATTACAAGATTTTCAGGAGACGATCATGGCCCGCATTATCCGTACAGAACCCAACGCCGTTATGTCCAAAACCGTTGAATACCACGGCTTCGTTTTCACCCAGGGCGTCGTCGCTCGTAACCTCGATGCCGATTTCGACGCGCAGACCGCTGACGTCCTGCAGCAACTCGATGCCCTGCTCGAACTCCACGGCACGGACAACACCCGCATTCTACAGGCTCAGATCTGGCTGAAAAATGTCGCTGATCGCGACGCATTGAACAAGCAATGGGGCGCCTGGCTCCCTGAGGGCGCAGCACCCGCGCGTGCCTGCGTAGAGGCGGTGATGGTCGACCCGCGTATGCTTGTTGAGATCATGCTGATCACGACAAAATGAGCCGTCTTGAACTTTCTCTGGGTGACACAAAACTTTCTCAGAGAAAATTCATAAATTCGCCATGACTCCACTCTACACGGGTTGCAAATTCAAGGTGAACACAGTTACCTAGATGCAACACATGATGGGCGGATATCAGATCAATGAACTTGAGACAGAAAAGTTGCCTCAGACTTCTCCGCAGGCCGTTTTTTTCGTCTCTGACTGCCCTGTCTATCCTGGTTGGCGCTTCAGTTTTCTCTCCGAAGGCTGAAGCCCGCCAAAGGCCGACACACAAATCAGCTACGCATACAGCGCATAGCAGCTCTCATGTCACGACACGTCATGGCGCCCTGCACCACACGCGCTTCACGACACGTCGTCACCGTTCTGGTGGTCATGTGATCCAATGTGTTGCCTATGCAAAAGCTGCTTCCGATGTCGTGTTGAGTGGTAACGCTCGCGACTGGTGGGAAAACTCCCGCGGCGTCTACGCACGCGGCTCAGCGCCCGAGCCCGGCTCCGTCCTGAATTTCCGCGCAATTCGCCGCATGCCCTATGGTCATGTTGCTGTCGTACGCTCTGTGGAAGACAACCGTACGATTGTCATCGATCAGTCCCATTGGGGCCAGAATGGCGTCGCGAAAAATGTGCGTGTCATCGATGTTTCCCCGAAGAATGACTGGTCTGCTGTACGCGTCGCGCTCAACAGCCGGACAGAAACTTTCGGCAGCATCTATCCGACATACGGTTTCATCTATGGTCGTCCTGATAACGGGGTGATGATGGCCAATAATAGCGCCACCCCTGCGGCGAATTCGGCTCACTCCCGTACCATGTCGACAGCATCGTTCGATGCCCTCAAGCATCCTGTTTCCTCGACCGAGGTGGCTGAAGCTCCAGACGACGCTTTCGGTCTCGAAGGGCCAAGCCGCAACCTTCGCTAAGCTTTCCTCACGTCACACCCAGAAGGCGGTCCGGAAACGGATCGCCTTTTTTATTGCCTGCGATGCTTCAGCTCCTGCCTGGAAAGCAGAAGAGGAAACCTGAAGACAAATCTGGACGGGTCGAAAACGCTATCCGGGTTATTGATCAGGGACGCGCAGCGCGATGATAGGGATGCCCTGCGCTGATCGCGCGCGCCCGGTAGATCTGCTCGGCAAGCAAAAGGCGCACAATCATATGGGGCCAGGTCATACGGCCGAATGAAATGCGTGCATCGGCTCTATCGACGACACTCGCTTCGAGGCCTTCCGCACCACCAATCACGAAAGAGACCTGCTTTCCGGTAGCAAGCCAGCCCTCCAGCAAGGTCGAGAATTGCTGCGAGTCAGGAGAACTCCCCCCCTCGTCGAGAGCGACCATAATCGTCCCGTCAGGGCAGGCCGCGAGAATTGCCGCTGCATCCTTGCGGCGGATCTCAAGGGCGCTGCCTCGCGATTCGGGTATCTCGAGCAGCTCGACCTTTGGGCGGGTACGCTCGACATAACGATCGAACAGTTCCCGCTCGGGCCCTCTTTTGAGGCGACCAACCGCAACAATACGAATCATGCCGGATCAGAGATCCGTCGTATCCGTATCGTCGGTAGCCGAATCGTCCAGATCCTTGCCCCACATGCGCTCAAGAGCGTACAGCGCGCGGCTTTCGGGCTTGAAGAGATGAACGACGATATCGCCGGTATCGAGGAGAACCCAATCGGTACCATTGGCACCTTCGATGGTGATTCTCTTGATACCGATTTCGTTCAGCTTGTCTTCGATATGCGTAGCCATCGCTGCGATCTGACGATCAACAATACCGGTGGCAATCACCATATGATCGGCGAAGCTGGCGCGCCCACGCAGATCGAGCGTGACGATATCTTCGGCCTTGTCCTCATCCAGGCTGGTGGTGATGACAACAAGAGCTTTCTCGACAAGATCACGCTCTGCACCCGCCTTTGGAGCCGTACGCGTTTTGCGCGGACCGGCCACTGAAGCCTTCTTGCGCGGCGTTGCTGCCGGTTTCAGAATTGCTGTCGCCTCACCCGTGGCAGGCTGCGTTTTTGTCTCACCAGCAGACGCGCGGCTGCGACGGGCTGGGGTGGTCGTCTCGTCGGACGGTTTTCTGGCGATGGCTCGACACTCCGGTCAGTTCATTAGAGAGCGCGCCGCGGGATAGTTTCCAGAATCCCTCAACGCTGTCGCTGATATACCGTTTTGCGGCGCCGGAAGAAAAGCCCAGACACCACCTTTCGACAGAGCCATGATCGGACCCTGCCGCGAAGGCACACGTAAATGGCTGAGTGCATGGGTGGCCTGCCCACCGAGCGCAGTCCTGTTGCTGCCAGGACGAGGGACAACCGCCATCGGAATATGAAGCGCGATCTCCCGCCATCTTCTCCACCGCGTCAGTGTGGCCAGACTGTCTGCCCCCATGAGCCAGACGAATCGGGCGTTCGGAAAACGCAGGCGCAGCAGCGCTATGGTCTCGACCGTGTACCGCTTGTTCAGGCGTGCCTCGATATCGGTCGCAATGATGCGTCGCCCATCTGCCAGCGCACGCGCCGACTCCAGACGCGAATCGAAAGGGGCCATTCCAAGTCGCGGCTTGAGCGGATTACCGGGGGAGACCATCAGCCACACCTGATCGAGCCTTAGATGTGACAGCGCATAGCGAGCGAGCTGGAGATGTCCTGCATGGGCGGGATTGAACGACCCACCCAGCAAGCCGATGGAGATCGCTCGATTATCCCCGAATTTCGGAATCTGCACCGCCTCAGGGTCGCGTCTGACCCGCGCCACGAACTTCGTACCGGAAGGTCGTGAGCTGTTCGAGCCCGACCGGGCCGCGTGCATGGATCTTGCCCGTGGCGATGCCGATTTCCGCCCCAAAGCCGAATTCGCCGCCATCGCAAAACTGGGTAGACGCATTCCACATCACGACAGCACTGTCTGTTCCGTTCAGAAAATGCTCGGCGACTTCAGCATTGGCTGTGATGATGGCTTCGGTATGTCCGCTGCCGAAGCGCGTGATATGCGCCAAAGCCGCCCCGACCCCATCGACCACGGCAACTGAAAGCCGTGCATCCAGCCATTCCGTCGCAAAATCGTCCGGACTTGCCGCCTCGAGATCATCGACGATGCCACGCGCCGCCTCATCGCCCAGAATGGCGCACCCCAAAGCGTGCAGATCCTTCACAAGCAGTGGAAGCAGATCGGCAGCAATTTTCCGATCAATCAAGAGCGTCTCTGTCGCTCCGCAGACTCCCGTGCGTCGCATCTTGGCATTGGCCAGGATTTCGCGCGCCATCTCAAAATCCGCGTCCTGATGGATGTAAGTGTGACAGAGCCCGTCAGCATGGGCGAGCACAGGCACGCGGGCCTCACGCTGCACACGTTCCACCAGGGATTTGCCTCCGCGAGGGATGATCATGTCGATCTCTCCAGAGGCACTCAACATGGCGGTCACATGGGCACGATCCGAGTCAGGCACGATCTGGACACATGCGCCCGGCAAGCCCGCTTTCTCCAAACCGCTTTGAATACAGCTCTGAATGCACCGGGCCGAATGCAGACTTTCAGATCCGCCGCGCAGAATCACGGCATTCCCCGATTTGATGCAGAGTCCTGCAGCGTCGGCTCCGACATTAGGACGGCTTTCATAGATCATGCCGATCACGCCGAGCGGCGTTGCGACTCGCCGGATGAGCAAGCCATTGGGACGCGTCCATTCCGAAAGCGTGCGACCAACAGGATCGGGAAGCTGGACGATCGCCTCGAGCCCTTTGGCCATCGCTTCTATCCGAGCGGGAGTAAGGGTCAGACGATCGATGAAGGCTGCACTTGCCTTCGATGACGCGACATCGCGCGCATTGGCAACGAGAAGATCGGCTGAATGCTCCCGTAGAGCCGCCGCTGCCGCACGCAGGGCCTCATTGCGCTGGCTTTCCGGAGCAATGGCGAGAATGCGGGCAGCCGCGCGAGCTGGTCGGGTCAGGGCCTTGAAGTCGAACTGAGGTGTAACGGCTTCCATCCTGCATTCTCCTGTCTTCCATGCAACGGCTCTCTCCCACCATACGGTGGGAAGGAACGTGCAAGGCTATGTATCACTCCTACGCAGCTTGAAAAGATCGTCCTACCGCGAGAGCCGATGCAACATTACGTGCACATCGACGCAAGGCAGGCGCCGCGTTCGCAATTGCCTCTTCCAGCGTGCAGGGACGATCGAGGCTGCTAAAGAGCGCATCGAACCCTTCCGCATGCAGCCGCTCGCTCCCGGCGCCTAGCGTACCCGCAAAGGCAAAGACCGGTTTCCCCGCTTGCCTGGCCAAATTCGCAATCGCCTGAGGCGCCTTGCCGCACGCCGTCTGACCGTCGAGACGCCCCTCGCCCGTGATCACAAGATCGACCTGGTTCATCACCCGATCTATCCCGAGCAATCGGGCCATGGCATCGGCCCCCGGGACAAGCTTTGCCCCGCACAGTGCAACGAGGCCAAGCGCAGCCCCTCCGGCCGCCCCTATGCCGGAAAGCGTTGTCAGGTCACGCCCAGCATGCGCTTCGAGCAGACTCGCGAGACGCGCAAGAGAGGCGTTGAGGATCGGAATCATGGGAGGCGTTGCCCCCTTTTGCGGCCCGAATACGGCGGCAGCCCCGGTATCGCCGAGCAAGGGAGCTGTGACATCGCATAATATGTCGATCGAACAGTCTGTGAGTCGGGGATCGAGCCCCTGAACATCCAGAGAGAACACGCCTCCCAGCGGTCCCCCTCCCTGTGCGATTTCCTGACCATGCAGATCGCGTAACGAAACTCCAAGCGCCTGAAGCAGACCAGCGCCTCCATCACAGGTAGCGCTGCCTCCCAAGGCAAGAACAAGATGACGACAACCAAGATCGAGTGCTGCCGCGATCAATTGCCCGACGCCGTAGGTCGTCGTGAACAGGGGAGACCGTGACTCGGGCGGTACCTGAGCGAGACCCGCCGCCTCAGCCAACTCGATGACAGCGGTCTGACCCTCTTTCAGCACAGCAAAATCTGCTGTTACCGGAACCCCGAGGGCCCCGTAACCGTGTGCGTCACAAGATGACCCTTGAGGGTTCGTGCGGTAATGGCTGCTGTTCCTTCCCCGCCATCCGCCATGGGGAAAGAATGGTAACGCGCCGCAGGGAAGATTTCCGAAAAGCCGCTGATGATGGCCTCAACAACGGCCTCTGCGGTCAGACTCTCCTTGAAGGAATCACAAGCGACAAGAATTTCCATAACCCTCTCCAGTGTCGAGAGACCATTCTTGCGTGTCACGCAGGTCGGTCAAGTACCGTCCAACCTGCTCTCGTGAAAATTTCCTGACGCTTGAGAAAAAGGAGCGTCTCAGACGTTAAAGCGGAACAGCAGCACGTCGCCGTCCTGCACGACATATTCCTTGCCTTCGATGCGCAGCTTGCCCGCTTCCTTGGCACCGGACTCACCACCACAGGCGATGTAATCGTCATAGGCCACGGTTTCACAGGCGATAAAGCCGCGTTCGAAATCATTATGAATGACTGCAGCGGCCTGAGGCGCCTTCGTCCCCTTGGTGATCGTCCAGGCACGGGTCTCTTTCGGACCGACCGTGAAATAGGTGCTCAAACCCAGCAGGCCGTATCCAGCGGCAATGACGCGATCCAGACCGGAATTGCTCAGCCCAAGACCTTCAAGAAACTCTGCACGCTCCTCCTGCGGAAGCTGGCTGACCTCTGCCTCGATCGCAGCCGAAACCACCACCACGGCCGCCCCTTCTGCCTCGGCACGTTGACGCACGGCGTCGGAATGGCTGTTACCGGTCGCAGCTGAACCCTCCTCGACATTGCAGACATAGAGCACCGGCTTGGTGGTCATGAGCTGCAGGCGACGTGCTGTTTCCTCTTCACCGACTGGCACAGCGGTGCGGGCAGGCTTACCGTCACGCAGCGCCGCGATGATCGGGTCCATGATTGCAAGCTGCTGCTGTGCTTCACGGTCATTGCCACGAGCGCGCTTCTGAAGGGAAACCTGACGCTTTTCCAGCGAGTCGAGATCGGCCAGCATCAGCTCGGTCTCGATAATCTCCGCATCGCGGACCGGATCCACACCGCCTTCGACATGGGTGATGTCATCATCGACGAAGCAGCGCAGTACGTGAATGATGGCATCCACTTCGCGGATATTGGCGAGAAACTGGTTACCCAGACCTTCGCCACGCGACGCACCGCGCACAAGCCCGGCGATATCGACAAATTCGAGACTGGTCGGCAGGATCTTCTGCGACTTGCCGATCCGGGCCAGATTGTCCAGACGCGAGTCAGGCACGCCTACACGACCGACATTGGGCTCGATAGTGCAGAACGGATAATTCGCCGCCTGAGCCGCTGCCGTTTCGGTCAGCGCGTTGAACAGGGTGGATTTGCCCACATTGGGAAGCCCCACGATGCCACAATTGAAGCCCATCAGCGTTTCTCCCCGCACAGCATGGCGATTTTGGTCATATAGGCTTCCGGCTCCCCTTTGGCCAAAGGGGCGATGCCGTCGAGACGGCATCGAGAAGCTCTTCGAGTTCATTCTGTTCGGCCTTGGCGAAATCGCCCAGCACATGGCCCGTCACACGGTCCTTGTGACCGGGATGACCGATGCCCAGACGCACACGCTGGTAATTCTGGTCGCCCAGCATCCTGTCCATCGAGCGCAATCCGTTATGGCCTGCAGCCCCGCCCCCGCGTTTGACACGTACCTTGCAAAACGCAAGATCCAGTTCGTCATGAAGCGCGGTGATGTCGGCAACCGGAATCTTGAAGAACCGCGCAGCCTGCTGCACGCTCTCGCCGGATAAATTCATGTAAGTCATGGGCTTGAGCAGAAGGACTTTCTGTCCCTCAATGCTGCCCTCAGCCGTCTCTCCCTTGAAGCGCGAACGCCAGGGCGAAAAACGGTAATGCTCGGCAATACGGTCGACAGCCATGAACCCGATATTATGGCGCTGTCGACGCATGCCGGGCTCGGGATTACCGAGCCCGGTCCAGAGTAGCATTGCGGCCACCCTGAGCGGTCTTACTTCTTCTTCGCAGGAGCAGCAGCGGCCTCGGCAGCAGCCTTGGCAGCAGCTTCAGCTTCCATCTCGGCATCGACCGTCGGCGGAGCGATGGTAGCGATGACGAAGTTCGGTGCCTGCAGAACCGGCGTCACGTTCTCGGTGCCGGTCAGGTCGTCCCAACGCACGTTGTCGTGGATGTCGAGCGCGCTCAGATCAACCGTGAAGCTGGACGGGATGCTGTCCACGTCAGCCATGACGTCTACCGTGTGACGGACCAGGTTCAGCACGCCGCCGCGCTTGATGCCAGGAGCCTTGTCTTCACCGGTCACGTGGATGGCGACGGTCACGTGGACCTTCTCGCCAGCAGCCAGACGCTGGAAATCGACATGGATCGGCGCATCGGTCACAGGGTGCAGCTGCACTTCGCGAAGCAGAGCGCGCACGGTGCCGCCTTCCAACGGAAGTTCGAACAGGCGTGAGCGCCAGCCACCACGGACCATTTCCTTGTGGATGATGCGCGGATCGACCTGGATCAGAGCCGGCTCCTGCTTGCCACCATACACAACACCCGGCACCAGACCGGCACGTCTCGTTGCGCGCGCTGCCCCCTTACCAGCCTTCGCGCGCGTAGAGACTTCGAGGGACGTCATATTTGTCACGGTATTCTCCCAAATTCATTGCACTCACGGCCTCCAGGGGTGCCTGAGTGAAGGGGCGCCTTAGCGGAATTGACGCCTTAACGCAATGTTCTTCGGGATTCGGTGGGGTAATCTTGTGAAGGCTTCACACGGCCAGCTGAAGTGGCCGTGCGCTGCTTGCCTGCGGCATTTCACCCTCAAGCAAGGGATGACGCACGACGCGCCGTCCTGCTTACTCGTAAGCGGTGAGCACCCAGCCGTTTTCGGTCGGGTCACAATAAAGCGGCACAGCGTTGGCCAATCGTACATTGATCGGCAGGTCCATCGCCGCACGCAGGGCACGGAAGAGCGCACCATGCGCCACGATCATGGGAATGCCGTCCTGTTCGAGCGCACGATTGACAGCGCCGGAAGCACGGGTCTTGAGACCTTCGAACGTCTCGCAGCCTTCAGGGGTGAACTCGCCTGCAATCCAGGGATCGTACCAGTCTCCCATCGGCTCTCCCTCCATCACACCGAAGCAGACCTCTTCAAGATCGCGGTCAGTGGAGAGAGGCAAAGTAACGCCGCTGGAAACGGCAATGGCTTCCTGAGCCGCCAGAGCAGTGTCATAGGCGCGTGTCAGCGGTGAAGAGATAACCCGGGCAATCGGTGAGGCGCCATCGCGCCAGTGACGGGAGAGCGAGTCTCCGGCTTTCACCGCCTGCTCGCGTCCCGTGGCATTCAGCGGAATATCTGTCCGGCCCTGCGAAAGATTTTGGGCATTCCAGTCGGTCTGACCGTGGCGCAAATACCAGAAGGGGCGACGAAGCAGCATAAAATCCGGTCCTTAGTCGAAGAGCGAAGAGACAGAGCTTTCATCTGCCACAGCACTCATGGCACGCGCCAGAAGATTAGCCGTGCTGATCTGGCGGATATTGGGCGATTCTTCCATGGCGTCAGTCGCAGGAATACTGTCCGTCAGGGTCAGCATCTTCAGAGGCGACGCAGTGATACGCTCCACAGCCGTCCCGGTCAGAACGCCGTGGGTCACATAGGCCTCTACCCCGATCGCCCCGTGCTTCATCAGGGCCTCGGCTGCGTTACACAGCGAGCCACCGCTATCGACGATGTCATCGACGAGAATGCAGTAACGCCCGGCGACGTCGCCAATCACGTTCATGACCTCGGACACGCCCGCACGCTCACGACGCTTGTCGATGATGGCAAGATCGGTGTTCAGACGCTGCGCCAATTGACGCGCGCGCACCACACCGCCCACATCGGGCGAGACAATCATCAGATTCTCATTCTGATGACGTGCAATGATGTCGCGCTTGAACAAGGGCGCGGCGTAGAGGTTATCGACCGGAATATCGAAGAAACCCTGAATCTGCATGGCGTGCAGATCCATCGTCAGAATACGGTTGGCCCCTGCTTCGACCAGAAGATTCGCTACCAGCTTGGCGCTGATCGGCGTCCGCGGACCGGATTTGCGATCCTGACGGGCGTAACCGAAATACGGCATGACCGCCGTGACACGACGGGCTGACCCGCGACGCAGGGCGTCGAGCATGATCAGCAATTCCATCAGATTGTCATTGGTCGGCGAGCAGGTGCTCTGAATGACGAAGACATCCTCGCCACGCACATTTTCCTGGATTTCAACGAAGACTTCGGCATCGGCAAAGCGCCGCACCGATACCTTGCACAAGGGCAGGCGCAGTTCCTGCGCCACGGCTCGCGCCAGAGGCAGGTTACTGTTACAGGCGACGATCTTCATCAGGAAAAGACTCCGGTCCGGGACGGCAGCAAACGCGGCCTTCTAACAATGCCGCAGCGCGCTGTCATTAACTCAAAGCTTTCCAGCCAGACAGGCAGACTTTTTTCGGCAACGACAGCTCGTTGATACCCCTGTGTCGGGCAACCTTTTTCCTCTTGGGTTGGATACACGCGCGGACAAAGCCGCCGACTCAGCAGGATCAGCCTCCTCCCAGCCGATCCGTTGCCAGACCGATGGTAAGCTAGGATCCCTGTTCAGAAACCGAACCGCCCTCTCATCCGGTTCGCCGGGCAGGCCCTCATGATCCGAAACTTCACAGATACTTGATCGTTCCTGATGGCCCCCGGCCTGTCGGCAGGGTTCAGTCAGGTAAGGGCATTATGATGGAATTGATCAAGGTCTCGAATGCCACGCAGAATAATCTGCAAGGTGTCTCGATCACCATCCGGTCGGTAAGATCACCGTCTTTACGGGGGCGTCCGGCTCCGGAAAGTCTTCCCTTGTCTTCGGCGTTCTCGCCGCTGAATCACAGCGTCAGCTCAATTTCACCTATCCGACCTATGTGCGTAATCGTCTCCCCAGAGGGGGATCCCTCATGTCGATCAGATAACCGGTCTGTCCACCGCTATCATCATCGACCAGAAAGCGATCGGTACCAGCCGTCGGTCGACAGTTGGCACAGCAACCGATGCGTCCCCTCTCCTTCGCCTGATTGTTTCACGGATGGGACGCCCCTTCGTCGGTTATTCGCACGTCTTTTCCTTCAACGATCCTGCGGGAATGTGCCCTCGATGCGAAGGAGTGGGTGAAGCCGTCGATATTGACGAAAGGGAGCTGATCGATCTCGACAAGTCGATCAACGAAGGCGCCTTCAAATTCAGCGCCTACGCCCCGGGAACCTGGTACTGGAAATGGTATAAGCTGACCCGACTCTTCGATGCAGACTGCAAGCTCAGGGACTACTCGAAAGAAGATCTTGATCTGCTACTCTATGCAGAGCCGCAGCCTCTGAAAAACCCTCCCCCTGACTGGTATGCGACCGCCAAATACGAAGGTGTCGTCCATCGCTTTCGCAGGACCTATCCCGACGGCGTGCGCGATACCCATAAAGGGCAGACCGCCCGTGATCTGGCACGGATCATTCACCGCACGACCTGCCCGGAATGCAAGGGAGCCCGGTTGAACCAGGCCGCTCTGAGCTGCCGGATCGACGGACGCAACATCGACGATCTCAGTCGCCTCTCGATTGCCGATCTGCTTGCCTTGGCAGAAACATGGACCATGCCCGAGGTCGCGCCAGCCCTCGAAAATCTGATCGGGCAGCTTCGTACGCTCATCGATCTCGGTCTGGGTTATCTCCAGCTCGGTCGCACGACACCCAGCCTGTCGGGTGGCGAAGCCCAGCGCATCAAGATGGTGCGCCATCTCGCAGTTCTCTGAGTCGCTTCACCTATATCCTCGACGAACCCTCGACCGGGCTGCATCCCCGCGATGTACGCCATCTGGGCCTCATCCTTCAGCGCCTGCGCGACAAGGGCAATACGGTCCTGCTCGTCGAACACGATCCTGATCTGATCGATATCGCTGATGCCGTCATCGATATGGGACCGGGACCCGGCGAAGCGGGAGGCAGAGTTCTGTTTTCCGGCGATCTTCCGGGTCTGCGCGCGTCGGACACACCGACGGGGCACTCTTTGCGCGCACCACGTGTTTTTACGTCCGCACGCGCCCCTGAAGGTGCGCCGATCCGGATCCGCAAGGCGTGCCGCAACAATCTGCGCAACATCGATATCGATATCCCCCGCGGCCTTCTCATCGCCCTGACCGGGGTCGCAGGATCGGGGAAAAGTTCGCTGGTGCAGGAGATCCTCGCCGCTGAACCCTCCGCACATCTGATCGACCAGAGCCCCTTGAGGGGAAGCAGCACATCGACTGTCGCCACCTATACCGGAGCGATGGATCGTATCCGCGATCTCATGGCCCGTACCAACCGTGTGTCACGCAGCTGGTTTACCAATGCCGCTCAGGGAGCCTGTCCGACCTGCAAAGGCCGCGGCATCCTCGTCACGGAACTCGCCTTTCTCGACAGCACCGAGACGGTTTGCGAAGCCTGCGGCGGCACTGGTTTCAACGAAACGGCTCTCAGCTATCGGCTGGATAATCACACGATCGCTGAAATTCTCGACATGCCGGCAAGCAGGGCAGCACGGTTCTTTTCGTCGCGCACCGCCGAAATTGCGACACTCTTCGAGCAGCTTGACCATGTCGGGCTCGGCCATCTGGCGATCGGGCGCGCAACCGCCACCCTGTCAGGCGGTGAGAGACAGCGCGTTAAACTCGCAACCCGTCTGGGCGATTCGCCCGACACGCTGATTCTGGACGAACCGACAACCGGCCTGCACGGGGCCGATGTGTCCCGCTTGCTGGCCTTGCTCGACACCCTTGTCGAACAAGGAAAAACCGTCGTGATGGTCGAGCACAACCTCGACGCCATGCTCGCCGCTGACTGGATCGTCGATCTGGGGCCTGAAGCAGGCGGCGATGGCGGCCAGATCATGTATTCTGGCCCGGCTCAGGGGATTCTCGACGCCCCAAATACTCTCACCGGGAGTGAACTGAGACGCTATGTGGGGAAAGGTGCCCAGGACTAATCACCGGTCCGAAAAGGGCCCGTTATGTTCAAGCGCACCACCTGCCCGAACTGGCAGAACGAGGTTTCCACCAAAGTGGGTGTAACACCCTGACCTCGTCCCGGCGCTGCGGGACGAGGTTAATCGGTACAATCAGTCGGTACCGTATTTCACCGAGCGTGGTCCGTAGAGCAGCCCGTTCGGCGGCCCAACCTTTAGGAGGCGGTTTGCCGCAGTTCCTGCTTCGGCAAGACTTTCATCCGTCAGATTATCGATCACCTGGTTCATCGCCGCACTCACGAGGATACCGACGATCCCACCACCCGAGTTCTGACGTTTCTCAGAGCTCGCAGCCGACCCTATGCCGGTCCACAGGACTGAACCGCTCTTCAGATCAACCAGCTTCGCACTGGCCGTCACAATGGTGTTGCTGTCGATCACATGGTAAACTGAGCCATAAGCCGTAATCGTCGTGTAAAGCGCAGCATCCGCACCGAAGGTCGTCCGCAGCTTTTCGGCAGGTGCCTGAATGATCTCGTCAGGGGCGCTCAGCCCGTTCTGCCGAAAGGTTTCGGTCTCAAGCGTGACGGGAACGACGTAATAGCCCCCTTCCGCCAGAGGCAGGGTCATCTGCGACAAAAGCCCATTGGTCGCATTGACGTCTGGCGTATGATTGACCGGCGGCAGGACCAGAATGGTACGAGGCTTCGCTGCCTTGAAGGCCGTATAGTCCGGGGCTTGGCCCTGTGACGCACAGGCCGTTACGGCAAGACAGAGCGCCAGTCCGGCAACGCGGCGCATGACAGAAACGCTCTTCATGACGACGCTTCGCAGTCTGGCTCGTGCTCGTGCTCGTGCTCGTGCTCGTGCTTTGGCCCATGTTTTTCAGGAGAAAGTCCATATAGGTCGCGGCTTCAGGAAACAGGGTCTTCTCCTGAGTGAATTCCTGCTGGGCCAGATCGGTCTTGCCCTGAGTTGCGTAAAGCAGTCCGAGATGGGCATGAAAGCCAGGGGGAACGGACAGCCCCTTGCCACGGGCCTTTTCCATATCCTTTTCCAGCACCGCAATCTGTGCCTGCGGATCGGTCTTACCCTGCAGATAGATGTATTGCTGTGCCTGAAAGCTCCGCCAGCTATAGAGGGGCGGCGTTGACTGCCCTGAGCAGCCAGCGAGAATGCCTGACAGAGCAAGCCCTGCCAAAACTTTCGCGTAACGTGTCATGATTTCGAAATCCGTCTCTCGGTTTAAAAAAACGCGGTGGGGGAGATTAGCGAATCTGCCCCGAATCAACGTCCTGAGCGAAATGGTTCACAGCATCCTGAATTGCCAGATCGAGCACCTTGCCATTCAGCGTCGAATCGTACGCGGCGGTGCTGCCAAAACCGATGACTTCACGGTCGGACAGGCTGTATTCCGCAGCGCCTTCGCTTGTCGCCACAATCTGTGATGTCAGCGGATTGACGATCTGCAGACTCACCTTGGCATAGGCGATCTGGCTGTGACCCCGCCCTGCGATGCCGAAAAGCTGCATGTCACCCACATCCTTACGACCAAAGGCCGTGACATCGCCGCTTACAAGGTAATGTGCGCCCTTGATCGCCTGTCCCTGACCGAGAAAACCCGCCTCCTGCTTTCCCTCAGCGAGATTGTCACGATCCATGACGGAAAAACGACCCGTCTGCTGCAAGCGCGTCAGCAGAATGACACGGGCCTGATTGCCGAGACGATCGACTCCGTCAGAAAAAATACCGTTCATGTAATTGGAGCGGTTGGCAAACTTCCCCGCTGCGATGGCGACGCGCGGGCCATTATACGCCGTTTGCGACACCTGCACGGGCGGCACAGGCAACGTACGAGAAGACTCGGTGGCACAGCCACCGAGCAGCAAGGCTGAAGAGAGAACCCCGAAGACTAGGCTTTTTACGTGCACCAAAATTGACCCCCTGGTTCTGCTATTCTTCTGAAAGAGCGCGTTACCCCGACTTTATTGCACAAGTTTTTCCGGCAATGAAATTGTTAATAGTTAATCAATTCTCAAATTGTCTCATTTTCTTCACATTTGATACTGGACCACATCGATACCAATACTAATTTTCAGAGAATAACCAGTTTGAGACAGATAAATGGTTTTAGATATCTCCACAGTGGTGATGTCGATCACCCAATCTTAGGTTGAAAATTTTCGTTAACTACTATCATCTTGTAGTAATGATGATAAATCAGAGTTTTATATGCAGAAATACATTTGGTAGATCATTGATTCTTAGGGGAGAACCTTCTTTTTCTCACCACAACAATTCTATTCTTCTTCACGACTCTCTCTATACCCTGGGTGGGGTCCTTGTCGAAAACTCTACTTACTGCGCAGGGGAAAATCTGCAGGGCGCTTTTCATTATCACGTATATGCACCGCGAACCGTCTTTCTCGACCACCCCCCCACAGAAGGTCCGGCAGACTGCTTCTGGCTGGGTTACTTCCACGACCATTTCGGCCATTTCCTGACCAGCACGCTGCAACGCTTGTGGTATCTGCGTCATCATAAGCGACGCTATGCGGGGTATATCGCGCCCAATTATCGGAGCTTCCATGATGAAGGGGGCTTCATCGTCAAAATTCTGGACAGCCTCAAAATCGACCGAAGCCAAATTCTCTCTCTCCCGGAGAATTCACTTCTCAAAAATATCGACGTTGCCGAGCCTTCTTTTATCGAAAACTCCCATTGCTACGATGTCTGGAGCCATTTCATGCGCGATATCGGGCAGCGCATTCTGGGAAAATATTCAGGCACAGAACACCATCGCCCCGTCTTTCTCTCCCGACACCGCGCTGCCTCAACCACGCGCCGCTATGACGGTGAAGACGCGCTGGGTGCTGTGCTTGAAAAGCTGGGTATTGAACTCTGCTACCCGGAAAGCCTCTCGATTGAAGAACAACTCAAGCTTTGGGCCAGCCATTCGACTTTCATCGGTTTCTCTGGCTCGGCCTTCATGAATGCGGCGTTCTTCCAGGGAAAGACGATCATCGTCCTGAATCATGACGGCTATATTTTCGGTACGCAACGCATGATTGACGAGAGCTGCCACCATAAAGCGCTCTACCTGGATGTCGATTTCTTCCTGAAACGAGAAGAAATCGATCCCAATCGGTATGTCATTACCGATCCCGAAGGCCTCGCCGCCAAAATCGTCAAAGCAGTGCGCAGCCTGACCTGAACGCACCGTCTCCTGTCTATTTCTTCGCCGCGGCCTGTTCGGGCGGGAGCGGTTTATGATCGCGTCCCGAGTAATTGGTGATGATCTGATGCACACCACCCGCCGCTTCAGAAGCAGCCGCCATCGCCACATCGCCCCAGGCGCCATCGAGTGAATGGGCATCGATGTCATGAAGCTGGGTAGCCGCCCCTGCTTCCTTGCCGTCTGCTGCAACCGTACGCCAGATGATCTCGATGTGCTGGGTCGGATGTCCAGTCATCCCGGCCGGGCCATCGCTCAACGTCACTGTCGTCTCAACGCTGTAATCCGCATTCTTGACGTTGCTTTCCAGCTTGTCGTGCTGATCGGGAAAGCTCGCGACAAAGGCGCGCGCCAGCGAGACATTCCCATCTCCCGGCGCCCCTTTCACGCCCTTGAAAAAGACTTTCGCCGGACGGCGCTTGAGGCTGTGGGGGTCAGCCTGCATCATGGCAGCCTGAATACCGGTCAGGACATTGCTGATCTGCGGAGCCGAGGCGGCAGCAAGTGTCGTCAAAACCGGCTTTTGCCCCTGTGCCCAGACAGAAGCCGGAATCGGCGCGGCATCCCAATGACCACGCGCCTCACCTGTCGGCATCATGACCACATAATGCGGGACCACCTGATCCCCCTGCATCGTGGCCGAGAGCCTGAGCCACCAATCGCCCGGCTTCGCGGATTGCGCGACAGCTGGCAGGGACTGATCGACCAACTGGGTCGCGACCTCTCTGGCCCAAAGCGCTGACGCTGCATTATCGAGCAGGGAGTCTGGGGGTGTCGGGACAGCGAGGCGTGGCGGCGGCGTTGTCAGGGCGAGACGGCGCCCTTCCGGCCCGGGATCGCCAAATGGATGCGGCATATCCACACATCCCGCCAGAAGAGCCATGCTTCCCAGCAATCCGATCACGGTCTTCATGCTCGATCTCATGACTGTCTTCCTGCCCTGATTACTGAAATCTGATGCCCGATCGCTCCGCCTCCGGCGAGCGTGCGCCGACGATGGCTGAAAAAGCGACGCACATCAGGGCATGTATCGAGCCCTATCATCGAAACGTAACGTAAGCCGGCGCGGCGCAATCTGTGCAGGCAATACCCCGGCAGATCGAAAAGGAAATGATTATCGCGCCCGGCTGGCATGAAACAGAACGCGGCTTCGGGCGAGGCATCGAGCACAGATTCACGCATCTCGGCCCCAACTTCATAACTGTCCTGACGGATGCAGGGGCCGACACACGCCACAACATCGCCAGCCCCGAGAGCAGCCATTGCCGAGAGCGTGGCCTCGAGCACCCCACCCACGGCGCCGCGCCACCCTGCATGAGCCGCCCCCGCAACACGGCCATCGAGGCTGGCAAAGAGAACCGGCCCGCAATCAGCCGTGATCACGCCTAGCGCCAGATCGTCACGATCACTCACCAACGCATCGGCGCGCGGACCACGCCCAGTCTGCCAGAGCGGCGTCTCGCGTGTCAGCGTCACGACATCGACCGAATGCGTTTGAGTCAGGCCCAGCAACGAGGGAGCGTCTACCCCGAGAAATCGGGCGACGCGGCTGCGGTTCTCCGCAATGTTCTCGGGTCGGTCCGATGAGGCCAGAGAGCAATTGAGCGAATTGAACGGCGCGGGAGAGACCCCTCCAAGACGGGTGAAGAAGCCATGACGCATAAAAGCCAGAGAGTCGGCCTGAAGCGCCCAACCACGCGGAGCAGACTCAGCCATAGGCTTTCTCCCCTTCGAGCGTATGCGGATGGCGTATGCCGTACATCATGAGCCAGAGCCCGGCCAGTGCCATCGGGACGCAGAGAACCTGCCCCATTGTCACGCCGAAGGGCAGGAAGCCGATGAATGAATCGGGCTCCCGGAACAGCTCACAAAAGCTGCGCGCCGCAGCATAGCCAAAAAGAAAAAGTCCGGAGAGAAACCCGTAACGCATCCGCGCCCAGGGACGGCTCGCAGCAACAAGCATCACACCCAGCAACAGAGCCCCTTCAGTCAGGGCTTCATAAAGCTGGGACGGGTGACGGGCGATCGGCCCTCCCGTGGGGAAAACCATCGCCCAAGGCAGCCATTCCGGCGCAGCGCGACCCCACAACTCTCCGTTGACGAAATTCGCGCAGCGACCGAGCCCAAGGCCCAGCGGGACAATAATGGTGATGCGGTCCGAAAAAGACAGAAAGTTGAGCCCGTTGCGCCAAGTGAACCACGCAAGCGCCAGAATTACGCCCAGAGCTCCCCCATGAAACGACATGCCGCCCTGCCAGACCTGCAGGATGGAGAGAGGATGAGTCAGGTAAAATCCCGGCTTGTAGAAGAGGATGTAACCAAGCCGCCCCCCCAGCACGACACCGAGCATGGCCCAGAAGGCAAAATCATCCACCTGCTCCCGGGTTGCGGCACGTGGCGCCAGACCGCAGAGCCGGATGGCAATTTTCCAGCCGATCAGGATCGAGAGAATATAGGCCAGCGCGTACCAGTGCACAGCCAACGGCCCCAGACGAAAGGCAATCGGATCGAACTGGGGCAGGATGATCGGGTGGGCTTGCATGGCAGCCTTTACAGATAGGGGTCTGACGTTGCGAGATACTCGCGCACATAGCGCGTGACGCCCTCTTCAAGAGAGGTGAAGGGACGGTCATACCCCGCTTCACGCAAGCGCGTCATGTCAGCGCAGGTATAGGATTGATACTGGCCCTGCAACGCATCGGGCATATCGATGAACTCGATACGACGGGACATGCCAGCGGCATCGCAGACCGCATTGGCAAGGTCGACATAGCTGCGTGCCGTGCCTGTGCCGCAATTGAACAGCCCGCTTACCTTCGGATGATCGAACAGCCAGAGCATGATATCGACCAGATCGCCCACCCAAATGAAATCACGCGCCTGCGCCCCATCGGCCAAATCGGGCCGGTCGGACCGGAAGAGCCGTGCTGGCTCACCACGCTTGACCTCGTCATATTTGACCTTCACGACCGAGATCATCGACCCTTTATGGTATTCGTTGGGTCCATAGACATTGAAGAATTTGAGGCCTGCCCATTGGCGCGGCATCATTCCTCCTGTTTTCAGACGCGCTGTCAGATGCTGATCGAAGACGTGTTTCGACCAGCCATACAGGTTCAGCGGTTTCAGGGTTGCGAGCGAGGCCGGTGAATCCGAAAACTGCTCGGGCCTGTCTGCAGCGCCATAGGTTGCTGCCGAGGACGCATAGAAAAACGGGACGTCGCGCGCTGTGCACCAGTCAAGCAGGGTTTCCGAAAGATCGACATTGGTGCGCCACACCAGATCGCCATCTCTGGCCGTGGTGCTGCTGATCGCCCCCATGTGAAAGACGGCTCGAATATCGGTAGAATTCGCCAGAAAGGTATCGAGCGCATCAGGATCGATCAGCAGATCCGGCGGGTGCTTGGCAAGGTTTCGCCACTTCCCCTGATCGCGCAGGCGGTCCACAACCGCGACAGCCTCACCACGCGCCTTGAGCGCTGCGACCAGGCACGAGCCAATAAATCCGGCGCCGCCGGTGACGATCATCATGGAATCTGTATAAGACGCCCAAACGCAACCTCCAAGCCACACCCGCTGGAGAAAAACGTGACCCTGGCATCCCAACGCCCCGTGTCACGTTGCTCTCGGCAGAGGTGAAAGTCAGTCTGGGCGCCGCATCGCCCCTGCTGGCCGCACGGGGGCCTCTAACCCGCCCGGTTTCACGACCGGACGTCAGGACAGCAAGGATAAAGCCATGGCAGACCGGCCCCGTTTTTTCGATGATCTCGCAGGCGCCGCCGGAGGCGCGTTTTCGGCCCTGACTGGATTGCGCGAAGAACTTCACGCCGTGGTGCGCGCGCGCATCGACGAAGTGCTTTCCTCGCTCGATCTCGTACGCCGTGACGAACTGGACGTGGCCCGCGAACTCGCAACACGGGCACGCATCGCACAGGAAGATGCCGATGCGCGACTGGCCCGTATCGAAGAGCGTCTCTCCGATCTGGAAAAGGCACTCACCACCCCCGCCTCTTCCTCTTGAGAGGCAGGAATGTCTGCGTCCTTGCAAGTGAGGCGCGGCATCCTTAACGTGACCTGATATGACGATTCGCGGCCCAAAAACTGCGAATTTTCATATCGTTGCAGACATCCTGATGCGCGTCGCTTCGCCCCGCGCGTCACCGGCCCAGGGAGTCCCGAATGCCTGCTCTATCCGTCTCCTCCTCCTCACATCAGGATACCAATCCGCTCGACGTCATGGAGCAGATCGTCTGCGGCCATGACTGGGCGTTCGACCGTCGCACCGATTCGGAAATGGCGGCCGAAGCACCCGGAAAATGGTGCGATTACGGTCTCTATTTTTCATGGTCCCGCGAAATCGCCGCCATGAATTTTACCTGCACGTTCGACCTGCGGGCCCCCGCCAACCGTCGCAAAGCCCTCTATGAGCTCATCGCGCTTGCCAATGAGCGTCTCTGGATCGGCCATTTCAGCCTCGATCTCGAAACGGGCACGCCGGTTTTCCGTCACTCGGTTCTGCTGCGCGGTGCCACCAGCCTTGCTGCAGAAAGCATGGAAGACATGATCGATATCGCCATTACGGAATGCGAGCGTTTTTACCCCGCATTTCAGTTCACGCTGTGGAGCGGCAAGACGCCGGTCGAAGCGCTCGAAGCCGCCATGCTCGACTGTATGGGTGAAGCATGAGCCTGCCTTCTCTGCTTCTCGTTGGCTGCGGAAAAATGGGCGGTGCGCTCTGGCAGGGATGGCTGGACCGGGGCGTTGCCTCATCCGTCATTCTTGACCGGCGCTGCCCGGCGCCGCCTGCACCTCATCATGTGGTCCGCAGTGCCGAGGAAATTCCGCAGGATTTCAAACCGGATATCATCATTCTGGCAGTAAAACCGGCCGGGATGGAAACAGCGCTGGCGTCTTTGCGTCCCTGGCTCGACGACACGATCGTCATCTCCATGCTCGCAGCCCGCACGGTCGAAAGTCTGCGTGCTGCCTGTCAGGGCGCGCGCACCAAGATCGTTCGTGCCATGCCCAACACACCGGCCGCTATTGGCCAGGGCGTAACGGGCGTTTGCAGTCCCGACCTCGACGCGTCCGAACGTGAACTCTGCACGACGCTGCTCTCCGCCGTCGGTGTGGTGGCCTGGGTCGACGACGAGCCACAGCTCGAAGCCCTGACCCCGATTTCCGGCTGTGGACCCGCTTATGTCTTCCTGCTGGCCGAGCTTCTTGAAAAAGAGGCGCTGCGAGTCGGCCTTCCGTCAGATACCGCACGGCTGATCGCCAGAGGCACTGTATCGGGTGCAGGCGCTCTGATCGCGGCGTCTGAAGAGGAAAGCGCCGTTCTGCGCCAGAACGTCACCAGCCCCAATGGCGTCACGGCCAAGGCACTCGACGTGCTAATGGCCCCTCCCGCTTGGCCCGAAGCCATGACAAAGGCCGTCGATCAGGCCATGGCACGCGCCCGTGAGATGGCATCCTGACAGAAAACACGGATCCTGACCTGTCATTCAATTGTCACCAAACGCCCATAGGGTATGATCGGCCTCAGAAAGACAGGAACAGGTTTATGACGAGTATCGATCGCGAAGAGTTTGATCTGGCGCTTCTGGAGGCAGGATTTTCTCTTGCCGCCGATAAAGGCTGGCCGCGCTTCTCGCTGGTTGAGGCGGCCCAACAGGCAGGCCTCCCGATTGACGAGGTGCGCGGACGCTTTCCCTTCCGTCACAGTCTTCTCATGCGGCTGGGTCGCCTTGCCGATGAATCGGCCTTTCGTGATGACGGCCTGAATGGATCCGTGCGCGAGCGCGTCTTCGATCTCTTCATGCGTCGCTTCGACGTGTTTCAGCAATATCGCGAAGGCATTCGCGCGGTACTTCAGGCCCTGCCCACGGACCGGGTCTCGCGGTGCTTCTCGGTGCCGCAACACTCGATACGATGCGCTGGATGGGCGATCTGGCCGGTGTCGACTGCGCCGGCATTACCGGTGCGCTGCGTCTCAACGGTCTTGCGGGAGCCTGGGGTTTTGCTCTGCGCGCATGGGAAAAGGATGACAGCCCCGATCTCGCGCAAACCATGGCAGCGCTCGATCAGGCCCTCGACAAGGCTGAACGTTATGGCGCTCTGAAGCCGTCGCCGAACCGGTTGCTGGAGGAAGCGACCCGTCAGACGGGAATCCCTGACCATTCGCTCGAACTCGAAACATAATGGCTTTACGTCTGCCATGAGGCAGATTAAAAGCCGTCACACGCGATGGGATGTAGCCAAGCGGTAAGGCAGCGGATTTTGATTCCGCCATTCGGAGGTTCGATCCCTCCCATCCCAGCCAGCGTTTTTCCTAAAATCAAATCCTTTGCGTGCTTCCTTTTGAAGAAGCCATAGAGCTGTCGCCGTCCTCCGCATCGGGAGAGAGCATCAGCTCGGATGCACAGGCGTAAAGCTTCCATTTAGCCTCTGAACGCAGAGCGAGCGCAGTAAGCGCGCTCTCTCCTAGCCATACCCTGTGAACACCACACGGGACGATCAGATAACACAAAAAGCGTCATACTTTGACGCTTGGTGATCTGCATAATGTCTTGGAAGGTACCGGCGGGGCGATGGTGGGCACACAAGGGCTCGAACCTTGGACCCGCTGATTAAGAGTCAGCTGCTCTACCAACTGAGCTATGTGCCCATAGCCCCGCTCCGGTGAGAGGGCTTCTAACAGGGGGCGGAACAGGCAGCAAGAGGAAAAATGCACTATTCCGCATTCGAAACTACTTTGCGGATTTCTCTGGCGATAACAGGCGCATGAGCGTGTCGAACTGATCGAGACTGTTATAGTCAAGGCGGAGCGACCCCCCTTTGCCATTGAAGTCGATCTTCACCTTGAGCCCCAGCCGCGACGCCAGATCCCGCTCCAGACGCACCAGCTCGTTGTCGCGTGGCGGCTTCAACGCTTCCTGTTCGGCTTTGGGCACCTGACGAGCAAGCGCCTCGGTCTGACGCACATTGAGGCCGCGTCCGATCACGATTTCTGCGGCAGCCACCGGATCAGGATGGGCCAAGAGGGCACGTGCGTGACCGGCGCTCAAAAGCCCCTCACGCACCTTCTGACGCACAGATTCTGGCAGGTTCAGCAGACGCAGGATATTGCCGATATGCGGACGGGATTTGCCCACCGCGCCAGCCAGTTCTTCCTGTGTCAGGGCATAATCGGTCAGAAGCCGCTGAAGACCTTCAGCTTCTTCGATCGCGTTCAGATCAGCACGCTGCAGATTCTCCACCAGCGCCGCTGCCATGGCATCAGCATCATCAAGCAGGCGCACATGCACCGGTACTTCATGCAGACCAGCCCGCTGCGACGCACGCCAGCGACGTTCGCCTGCGATAATCTGGTAACGCCCTTTCTGCTCGGGATCGGGTCGAACCAGGATAGGCTGGAGGACGCCCCGACTACGGATCGAGTCCGCCAGCTCATTCAGGCGGCCTTCATCCATATCCACGCGAGGCTGAAAGGGACCGGGCGCCAGAAGGTCGACACCGAGCATTGCAGGGTTATGAGCAACCTCCTGACTGGGCGACGGTGCACGCGGCAAATCATGTGCCTGGTCACCGAGAAGGGCTGCAAGACCGCGCCCAAGACGCGGAGCCGGTTTCTTGCTCATGACGATGCCCCTTTCTTTTGGGTGATACCAAGACGTTGGGCAATTTCTTCTGCCAAAGCCAGATAGGCTGCGGCACCGCTGCTGCGCCGGTCATACTCCAGCACCGAGCACCCGTGGCTCTGCGCTTCGGAAATCTTGATATTGCGCGGAATCAGGGTTTGCAGAACCTGCTCCCCGAAGAAATTGCGCGCATCGGCCGCAACCAGTTCAGACAGGTTGTTGCGTCGATCGTACATGGTGAGAATGATACCCGCCACGTGCAGATCGGCATTGAACGCCCGGCGCACACGATCGACAGTGCGAACGATCTGACTGATGCCTTCAAGCGCAAAGAACTCACATTGCAGCGGGATCAGCACTGCATCGGCCGCCACGAGCGCATTCAGGGTCAACAGACCGAGGCTGGGCGGGCAGTCGATCAGGATGATGTCATAACGATCGGCAAGCGCCATAAGTGCCTCGCGGATACGAAACTCGCGCCGTTCACTCCCGATCAGCTCAATCTCGGCACCGGCCAGATCGGTATTGGCCACGATAACATCGAGATTGGGTGTTTCGGTTGGACGAGGGAGTTTTTCCGGTGGAGCCTCTTGCATGAGTGCTGCATAGCTACCGATCTGACGCGCATTATAATCAACGCCGAGCCCGGTGGACGCATTGCCCTGCGGGTCGATATCGACCAGCAGAACGCGCTGCGTGCTGGCAAGAGCTGCCGCCAGATTGATTGCTGTTGTGGTCTTGCCCACACCCCCCTTCTGGTTGGTGATGGCGAGAATACGGGCCTTTTTGCCCGTGTCGTTAGTCGACACGTTTTATATCGCTTATCTCGATGATGGCGCCCCCTGAGGCGGCGCGATTGTCCAGAATTCTATGCTGCATGTGCCAGCACCGCTCGGCTTCGGTCAACTCGTCCGGCAGATTTTTTCCCTTGAGAAACAGGGCTTTCCCATGCGGAAGCAGAAAAGGGGCACTCCATTCCAGCAACTGCGACAACGGAGCCAGGGCACGTGCCGTCACATAGCTGGCAGGATCGACATCGGCCTGCTCGATGCGCTTGGGTACAATCTGAGCCTTGACGCCACAAGCCCGTGACGCCTCTCTCAAAAAGGCGCATTTGCGTTGGTCTGACTCCACCATGACCATCTCGGCATCACAGGCGATGCCGATCATGAGCGCGGGAAAGCCGCCGCCAGACCCCAGATCGATGACACGGGCACCCCGCTCGATGAAGTACAAGCCTGAGTGAGTCATCGATATGACGCTCCCATAAAAGGGGCATGTCACGGGGGCTAACGAGGTTGATGCGCGCGTTCCATTTTTCGAGCAAAGCCGCGAAAGTCTCTAGCCGCTCGCGTGTTTCACGTGGAACAGGGGTCATGCCACGGCCCTCACATGCGCCAGAAGTGCGATCATGGCGGCGGGTGTGACGCCCGGGACGCGCTGCGCCGCCGCAAAATTGACGGGCCGGGCCAGAGAAAGACGCTCTTTCATCTCGCTGCTCAAGCCGCCGATACGGGTGTAATCGAGATCGACGGGCAGAGAGATCTGCGCCTCTCCCGCGAGCTGACGGATCTCCCGTTCCTGACGCTGAAGATATCCACCATAGCGGGCTTCCGTCTCGACATGGCGTCGCACGCGCAAGGGGAGCTCGGCAAACCAGGGCGCGAGACGTGATGCTGCCGCCTCATCTGCCTGCCCAGACAGCACATCGAGCAAGGAGCGCCGACGACCGTCCTGCGAGACCGTAATGCCCTGCGCTGCGAGATCCTGAGGGGCATAGAGCGCCGCACGCGCCTGCTCCATCGCCGACGTGATGGCCTGCTCGTCCTGCTCAAGACGTGCCGCTCTCTCAGAGCTCACACATCCCATCTCGACCCCGAGCGCCGTCAGACGGAGATCGGCATTATCGGCACGCAGGCTCAACCGGTATTCGGCCCGTGACGTGAACATGCGATAGGGCTCGGAAACCCCCTGCAACGTCAGATCGTCAAGCATCACACCCAGATAGGCCTGATCACGACCGAGAACGAGCGGCTCATTGCCCCCGACGAAGCGAGCCGCATTCAGACCCGCCAGAAGGCCCTGAGCCCCCGCCTCTTCATAACCGGTCGTGCCATTGATCTGCCCGGCGAGGTAAAGACCCTGCATTGCTTTCAAAGCGAGGCTTGGGGCCAGCTCACGCGGATCGACATAATCATACTCAACCGCGTAGCCGGGCGTGACGATGCGCGCTTTCTCAAGCCCTGGAATGGACGCCATCATCAATGCCTGAATGTCGGCGGGCAGACTGGTGGAAATACCGTTCGGATAGACCAGATCCCCCCCGGGATTCCCCGGCAGCCCCTCGGGCTCGAGGAAGATCTGATGTCCGTCTTTCTCACCGAACCGGACAATCTTGTCTTCGATCGACGGGCAATAGCGCGGCCCGCGTCCGGCAATTGCACCGCCATAAAGAGCAGACAAGGCCAGATTATCCCGGATGATCTGATGCGTCTGTGGCGTCGTGGTCGTGATGCGACAGGAGAGCTGATCGGTGGTGATGCGATCGGTCAGACGGCTGAACGGCTCTGGTACGGCGTCGCCCTTATCCTCTGCCAGAGACTCCCAATCGATGCTGTCACGCGCCAGACGCGCAGGCGTGCCGGTCTTGAGCCGCCCCATACGAAGGCCAAGCGCCTCAAGGCGCTCTCCCAGACGCGCCGCAGGACGCTCCCCGATACGCCCCGCCTGCTCCTGCTTATGCCCGATATGGATCACACCACGCAGAAACGTACCGCTGGTCACCACCACTGCGCCGCCACTGAACACACGCCCGTCTTCACACACGACCCCGGTAACACGCTTGTCCTGCACAACGAGATCAGCCGCCTCACCCGCCACAATCGTTAGATTGGGCGTTTCGACCAACAGCGCCTGAATGGCATTCCGATACAGATAGCGATCGGCCTGTGCGCGTGGGCCGTGGACGGCAGGCCCTTTGGAGCGGTTCAGCAGCTTGAAATGGATTCCCGCCCTGTCGGCGGCGCGGCCCATCAACCCGTCAAGTGCATCGATCTCGCGGACGAGATGTCCCTTGCCGATCCCCCCGATCGCCGGGTTGCACGACATCGCACCGATCATCTCAGGCTTTTGAGTCAGCAAAAGCGTACGCGCGCCGAAACGTGCCGAGGCAGCAGCTGCCTCACAACCCGCATGCCCCCCGCCTATGACGACAACATCAAACTCGCTCACACATGCCTCATTTACCAATGCAGAATTGTCCAAATATCACATCCAGCAGGGACTCGACATCAACTTGTCCCGTCAATCGACCGAGAGCCCGCATCGCAAGTCGCAATGCTTCGCCCCTCACCTCGGGCCACGGCGCTGCACGCGCCTGATCGAGATAGAGCAGCGCCTCTTCGATGCCAGCCCGGTGACGCGCCCTTGTCAGAGGCGCGCCGACGCCTGCTGTCAGGGCTTTGATCCGCTCGGCCAGAAGCGCTTCGAGCGCAGACATTCCCTCGCCCGTCTGCACGCTCAAGCCGAGTGTGCCTTCCAAAGCCGGATACAGATCGATCTTGTTGCAGACCAAAAACGCGTCAGGGCGGAGCGGCATTTCTGCCTCGCCTGCCATCACATGAAGCACAAGATCGGCATGTTCCACGTGAAACATTGCGCGTTTGATGCCTTCTGCCTCGATCTCGTCCTCGGTCTCCCGAAGCCCTGCTGTATCGACCAGACGCAGTCGAACCCCATGAAAGAGCCAGTCGATCGCAATCACATCGCGCGTCGTCCCCGCCCGGTGGGTGACGATTGCTGCGTCATATCCTGCCAGGTAGTTCAGCAGACTCGACTTACCAACATTGGGCGCCCCCGCGATGACCACGGTCAGCCCGCGTCGCACGATCTCGCCCCGCTTGTTAGCAAGGTGGGATTGAAACTCTGTGCGCAATCCGTCGAGTTTGCGAGCCAATGCCTGTTCGACCTCTTCAGGCAGATCTTCATCCGGAAAGTCGATCAGTGCTTCCTGATGAGCAAGAAGCGTTTTCAATCGGTCGCTCCAGTCGTGATAGCGCCGGCTGAGCACACCGTCTGCCTGAGCCAGCGCCTGCTGACGCTGGCTGTCACTCTCGGCCTCTACCAGATCGGCAATCGCCTCGGCCTGAAGCAGATCCAGTCGGCCTGCCTGCACAGCCCGACGCGTAAACTCCCCTGCCTCAGCAGGTCGCGCTCCGAGTGCCGTCAGCGCGAGCGCGACCCGATCGATGACGGCTGGTCCTGCGTGAAGATGCAGTTCAAAGCCGTCCTCGCCGGTATAGGAGCGCGGACCGGGTAACCAAAGAACAACGGCATCATCCAGATGCTCGCCCTCGTGACGCAGCGCGCGCAGGCTGGCATGACGCGGCGAAGGCAGACGCCCCGAACACAAGGCGGCAAGCACCTCTTGAGCGCCGGGACCACTTGCGCGCATGATGGCAATCGCCGCCCGCCCGGCACCGGTCGCCAGAGCGAAAATGACTTCGCCCTTGCGTCTTGCCGGGCTTTCCATCGCGTCAACCATGTGAATCCTCTATGCCCCAGCTCTCATTACACTCTCCCCTTGGCCCCCTGACCCTCAGCGAAGATGAAGGGTCTATCGTCGCCCTCGATTGGGGATGGGGACGCGATCAGGAAAAGACGCCCCTTCTTACCCGCGCCCAGACCATGCTGGAACGTTATTTCGACGGCGAGCCTGAAAGTTTCGACCTACCTCTGGCACCCTGGGGCACCGCCTATCGCAAAACCGTCTGGGCTGCCCTGCAGCATGTGCCCTACGGCCAGACGATCAGCTATGCGGAACTTGCCGCAAAAGCCGGCGGTTCCGCCCGGTCGATTGGGGGCGCCATGTCCCATAACCCGATCCCGATCCTGATCCCCTGCCATCGCGTTCTCGGCAAGAGTCATCTCGGCGGCTACTCCGGCGAAGGCGGACTGGACGACAAGCGTTATCTACTCAGACTGGAGGGCGTCGCGCTTTAAACGCTTTTCGAACAGAGCGGACATAGATGGATCACGGGGCGGGGCCCCGTCCCCCGAAAAGAGGCTGCGCCCCTTTCATCCCAAGCGAGAGCTGACGCTTCTTACAAAAAAACGCCGGGCACCATGGGCACCCGGCGGCTGATCGTCACAAGCTGATCGAAAGATCAGTTGTTCATGGCGTCGAAGAAATCCTGGTTCGTCTTGCTGTATTTCAGCTTGTCGAGCAGGAAGTCCATCGCATCCATGGTGCCCATCGGCGACAGGATACGGCGCAGCACCCACATCTTCGACAGCGACGCACGATCGACAAGGAGCTCTTCCTTACGCGTACCCGACTTGGTGATGTCGATCGCGGGGAAGGTACGCTTATCCGAGAGCTTACGATCGAGAATGAGCTCGGAGTTACCCGTGCCCTTGAACTCTTCGAAAATCACTTCGTCCATACGGCTGCCCGTATCGATCAACGCCGTTGCAATGATGGTGAGCGAGCCACCTTCCTCAATGTTACGCGCAGCACCGAAGAAGCGCTTGGGGCGCTGCAGGGCGTTGGCGTCCACACCACCGGTCAGCACCTTGCCCGATGACGGCACAACGGTGTTGTAGGCGCGCGCCAAACGGGTGATGGAGTCCAGCAGGATCACGACGTCACGCTTGTGCTCAACAAGACGCTTGGCCTTCTCCAGCACCATTTCGGTGACCTGAACGTGTCGGGTCGCGGGCTCGTCAAAGGTCGATGAGACCACTTCGCCACGCACCGAGCGGGCCATGTCGGTCACTTCTTCCGGACGTTCATCGATCAGCAGCACGATCAGAAAGACGTCAGGATGGTTGGCGCTGATGGAAGACGCAATGCTCTGCAGCATGACGGTCTTACCCGTACGCGGCGGAGCCACGATGAGCGCACGCTGTCCCATACCGATGGGGGCTACGAGATCGATCACGCGCGGCGTGTAATCGCGCTGGTCTTTCTTGCCCTTGCCTGTCGGCTGGGGCTCAGGAGCACCGACCTGTTCGACTTCCATCCGGAGGCGACGCTCAGGGTAGAGCGGCGTCAGATTATCAAAGTTGATGCGCTGACGGACGGAATCAGGCTCTTCGAAGTTGATCGAGTTGACCTTGAGCAGCGAGAAATAACGCTCGCCATCGCGCGGCGCACGAATCTGACCTTCGACCGTATCACCGGGGCGCAGGCCGAAACGGCGCACCTGGGCGGGGGAGATGTAGATATCGTCAGGGCCGGGCAGATAATTGGCTTCGGGGGAGCGAAGATACCCGAAACCGTCAGACAGGATTTCCAGTGTGCCTTCGCCATAAATGGCCTGATCGTTGTCCGCCAGGGTCTTGAGAATGGCGAACATGATGTCCTGCTTGCGCATCGAGGATGCATTCTCGATTTGCAGCTCTTCAGCGTAGGCCAGCAAATCGGCAGGTGATTTTTTCTTGAGTTCAGCAAGATGCATGAAAAGCGCCTTAGATGGGCTATAGTCCACTGCCCTGGAGACAAAGTCCGTATCCGTGACAGATGATCGATCGTGAAAGGATGCCCCGTCAGATGGGCCGCAGGACGGGCCCGACGATGAGCGAAGACGGAAGGTCTTGAAAAAAGGCCGCAATGCAGAACAGAAAAGCGGCGCTTGCTTTGCAATCTAGTGAAAAATACGGGTTTCTGTCAACACTGCGCATCAACCACGCCAGGACATCATCCTGTACTCTCCGGCTGCGCCTTCAGACTCTCCCAGACCGGGCAACAGAAAGACGAGCGGAGATTCAGGCGTCTGTTCGGTATAGGCGCCCGAAATTTGCGCCGGGCCGCAAAGGCCGCTCAAGTGGAGCGTCGACGGCAGACCGATATCAACCTGACACGACACGGGTCCCTCGACCTTGCCTGAATCCAGCAAACGACCGTTCAGCGATGCCGCCTGCAAGGGCCTGTTCTCGGCATCGAGGGCGACGAACTCACCTGAAATCTGCGTGCCATTCAAATGGTACCCCATCAGGACCCGGGTCGGTTGCCTGCCCCGATTACCGGCCGCCTGACGAAACCCGAGAGGCAGCCCACTTGCACCTTCGAATTTCAGAGGCTCCTTCACCAGACGATCGAGGACCTGCTGAGCCTCATGCGTCGTCGGATGGAAGACAGGCGCTGCCTGCACCCGAGAGGCGACTGACGCGAGAGCTAGAAGGGAAAAGGACAGAGCGAACCTGTTCACGATGAACGATCTCCAAACCATCCCCGGCGCCAGAAGATGAACAAAGGCAGCAGCACCGAGAGAGCCATCAGGCCCAGCGCATAGTAATAGCCGTAATGCCATTCGAGTTCCGGCATGAGCTTGAAGTTCATGCCATAGATGCCCGCCAACAAGGTCGGCGTGATGCCGACAAAGCTGACAACCGTCAGCAATTTCATCCCGTCATTCTGATCGATGCTGATAAAGCCAAGCGTCGCATCCAGAAGAAACTGCACCTTCACGGCCATTTGCGCCACGTAGTCGTTCAGCGAGGCGACGTCCCTGCTCAGAATACGCAGGCGCCCCTTCAGCGCATCGCGAAACTCGAAATAACGCGCATCGCCCAGATACATCCCGATGCGATCGACCCCCAGAAGGCTCTCCCTGATGGACGAGGTCAGATCACCGCTCCCTCCCAGTTTTCTGAGTGTCTGACGCAGAACATTGGCGTTACGCACACGACGGTTTGACCGCTTATCGGCAAAAACCGTGCGCGAGATCTCATCGAGGGTATGGCCGGCATTCTCGAGAATATCAGCCAACCGGTTGACGATGGTCTCAAGCAATCGAATGGCCAGCTCAGGCACATCGAGAGAGGCACCATCGACATCGGCTGCTGACAGATCGCGGCTCATGGTCTCAAAGGCTGCGTAGCTTGCGTAGCGCACCGTAATCAGCCAGCGCGGAGACACGACGATTCCGACCGGATAGGTCGTCATCTGTTCCTCGACCATGCGGATGAGCGGGGTCGAAAGATAAATGACATCGTCCTGCCGGTAATGGCGTGACGAACTTTCGATTTCCTCCAGCGCTTCCCTTCTCGGCAGCGTCAGCCCTGTCACAGCCTCGGCAAGACGGATCTCGTCCTCACTTGGATCGATCAGATCGAGCCAGGAAACATCTCCCGCATCTTCGACCGCAATAATCTCATGAACGGGACGCCCCACAGGATGCGCTAGAAACATCGAAACTCTCTTTCCGACTGGGCGGATTTCCCCTGCGGGTCGGGAATGGACGTTGCGCCGCCCCTCTGGTATCGCAGAAACCCGCTCGCCGTGTCGATCCATGCCTCTAACAGGACAACTCGCATGAGTTCTGAAGTCTCGCCCCGCCTCAACAGCCTGCGCAACGGCCCCGACCAGCGTGGCCGTTTCGGTACGTTCGGGGGCCAGTTCGTTGCCGAAACCCTCATGCCTTTGGTGCAGGATCTGGCTGATGCCTATCAGACCGCCAAGGCCGATCCCGAGTTTCGTCGCGAGCTCGATTACTATTTCCGCGATTATGTCGGCCGCCCAAGCCCGCTATGGCATGCAAAACGCCTGAGTCAAGAACTCGGCGGCGCGAAGGTTTATCTCAAGCGTGAGGAGCTCAACCATACGGGCTCGCACAAGCTCAACAACGTCATGGGCCAGATCCTTCTGGCACGACGCATGGGCAAGACACGCATCGTCGCCGAGACTGGCGCAGGCCAGCACGGCGTCGCAACGGCAACCGTCTGCGCACTTTTCGGGCTGAAATGCACCGTCTATATGGGCGCCGTCGATGTCGAGCGGCAAAAGCCCAACGTGTTTCGCATGCATCTTCTGGGTGCCGAGGTCAGACCCGTCACGGCAGGCTCCGGCACACTCAAGGACGCCATGAACGAAGCCATGCGCGATTGGGTCGCCAATGTGCATGACACCTATTTTCTGGTCGGCACCGTCGCCGGGCCGCACCCCTATCCGGAGATGGTGCGCGACTTCCAGTCGATCATCGGCATCGAGACGCGTGAGCAGATCATGGCTGTCGAGGGCCGTCTTCCCGACGTGCTCATCGCTGCAATCGGCGGCGGCTCGAACGCATGGGGCTGTTCCACCCCTTCCTCGATGACGAAGCCGTCAGAATGATCGGCGTTGAAGCGGCTGGTCATGGTCTCGATAGCGGCCTGACCGCAGCCTCCATTTCACGCGGACGCTCTGGCGTTCTGCATGGCAACCGGACCTATCTGCTTCAGGACGAATTCGGCCAGATTGCCGAGGCGCATTCGATCAGTGCGGGGTTGGACTATCCGGGCATCGGGCCAGAGCATTCCTGGCTGAACGACATCGGTCGCGCCGAATATGTCGGCGTGACAGACAAGGAAGCTCTGGAAGCCTTCCAGCTTCTGACACGCACCGAGGGCATCATTCCAGCGCTCGAATGTGCTCATGGGCTCGCCCATGTGATGAAAATCGCCCCCGACATGGCGCGCGACCAGATCATCATCCTCAATCTGTCAGGCCGTGGTGACAAGGATATCTTCACCGTTGCCGAGCATCTGGGAGTTTCGCTGTGAGTCGTATCAAGGCCCGTTTCGACGCCCTCAAGGCCGAGGGCCGCGGCGCGCTCATTCCCTATCTTCAGGCTTTTGACCCGGATCTGGAGACCTCCCTTGCCCTTCTGAAAGGCATGCCAGCAGCCGGAGCCGATCTGATCGAAATCGGCGTCCCCTTTTCGGATCCGTCTGCGGACGGCCCGACCATTCAGGCAGCGGCGCGGCGTGGATTGCAAGCCGGAGCGACGCTCGCTGGCGTTCTGGACATGGTGCGTGCCTTTCGCGAGCAGGATAACGAGACCCCGATTATTCTCATGGGGTATCTCAACCCGATCGACAGCTACGGTCCGGCCCGTTTTTGCGCCGACGCAGCCGTGGCCGGTGTCGATGGTCTGATCATCGTCGATCTTCCCAAGGAAGAGAGCGACCTTCTCGCGACCGATGCACAGAAGAACGGCCTCGACATCATTCAGCTCGTCGCCCCGAACACACCGGACTCACGCCTCCCTTATCTTCTCGAGACGGCTTCCGGGTTCATCTACTACGTCAGCATCACCGGCATCACTGGCACACGCACGGCCAGTCGTGACGAGCTTGCAGCAGCCCTTCCCCGCCTGCGTGCGGTCAGCGCTCTGCCTGTGGCCATCGGCTTCGGAATCCGCACGCCTGAGCAAGCGGCTCAGGCCGCTTCGGTCGGCGATGCGGCTGTGGTTGCTTCGGCTCTGATCTCGACCCTAGCCACCACGCTCGACGACGGCAAGGCAACACCTGCGACCGTACCAACCGTCCTGAAGCAGCTCGCTGACATTTCAGAAGCAGTCCGCGCGTCATAAAAAAGGGGGCGTCTCTCGCCCCCTTTCCAAAAAACTGGCCAGAAATGCCAGAGATACCACGGTCGATTACCGACCGGCTTTCTTGAGCGAGAGGCCGAAGGCCAGAGCCGATACCCCGCCGAAAACCAGTTCAACGGCGATCAGGGTGCCGATCAACCACAGGCCAGACCAAGGCAGAGTAACGAAAATAAGCACTCCGGTCAGCAATGCCACAGCAGCACTGAGAACAAGCGTCCACCAATTGGCGACATAGCGATGCCCGGCGGCCCAAAAGCCTCGCATGAGGCCCGACGCCATGAGACACCCAGCCAGAAACGCCGTGATAAAGAGAGACCCTGTCTCAGGTTCCTGAATAAGCAGAATACCGCCCAGTGCGTAGAGGAACCCCATCAACGCGGTGATCCAGAAACGGGACCCCGCCACGGTGCGATGAGCAAAGCTCTGAATCAGATAAGCGATGCCCGTCAAAATCAGCAACGCGCCGATAACGACAACACTCGCCAGCGTTGTCACGACAGTATCGACAAACGCGATCCCACCCAGAACGATCAACACCACACCCAGCCCGATGAACCAGTTGGGCTTGAGCTGCGGGTTGATCGGCGGGAGGCCGGGAAAATCACCAAGACCAGCCATCACTCATTTCCTCTTTCCATATGCACGACGCGCACCCCTGGAAACATCAAGGGCTCGTGACATCTCTCCTATCGACGTCTCAGAGCGATCATTGTTTCACGTGGAACAACTACCAGCGGCTGAAAAGAACCACCTTCTCTCCCGAGCAAACGCCCGCGCACGCCGCAGATCCAGCCGACATAACGGTCAGAAGCCCTGCCTGGAGCGATTGTCACAATTGCTTCATGACAGTATTGAACAGGTCATGAGCGCCGCACTCTTTCGAAACCGACTCACCGGCTTGATGTCACGACGAGAAGGTTCCTCCCCTCCAAAAGGCTTGCCCCGCCCTGAGAGGCATTCCGCGCCTCAAGGCCATGTCGCCCTGAATCCTGCCACACCCGCAAGGCGTTGGAGTGAGAGCGTCTGTGCCAGCTTGCGCCTTGCAGGAGTGGTGGTCTGGGTGCCGCTCTCGGTCGGATTTGAAGCCCTTCTTTTACCGATACCGGGCGTTCTTAAAATACGCTGGACACGCGTCATCTGGGGCGTGTTGTGCAAACTGCTCGACCTCGACATCAAGGTGATCGGACAGCCAGCCGGTACGGTCGGTGGGCAAAAGGGGCGTGACCGCGGGGAACGTCCGGTAATCTATGTCGCCAATCACTCATCCTGGCTCGATATTCCGGTTCTGGGTACCAAGATCTATTCGGTGTTTGTCGCCAAGGGCGATATCGAGCGCTGGCCCATCATGGGCCTTGTCTCGAAAATCGGGCGCACGATCTTTGTCAGTCGCAACAAGAGCACGACCGGTCGCGAACGTGACGAGATGATCACGCGTCTGGCCACAGGCGATAATCTGATCCTGTTCCCAGAGGGCACCTCATCCGACGGCTCGCGCGTACTGCCCTTCATGTCGACATTTTTCGCCATCGCGAAATTGCCGCGTATCCCCAAAAACGCACCGCAGATCGACATGCCGTCCTATCCGGCTGGGTTGACCCCACTCATCCAGCCTATCTCGCTCGTCTATGACCGGCTTGAGGGACTCCCCGTCACGCGGACACGACGCGCTGTTTTCGCCTGGTATGGCGATATGGATCTGGGTCCCCATGTCTGGCAGTTTCTGAAAAAGCGCAACAAACGGGCGACTATTCTGCTGCATCATCCTCTCGCCCCGGAGGATTTCCCCAGTCGCAAGGCTCTGGCCAACGCCGCCTGGAGCGCCGTTGCCAAAGGTGCTGCCCGGCTCAGGCAGAACGATGAGACCGTGCACGGATGGCATTCACACAGCTGAGTTTCAGCGCGCAAAAGCCCCCGCTCAGAACTCTATTTCCGTGGTGGCGTGATAGGTTCTCGGCATCCCCGCCACAGCCGAATTCATGGCGTTTGCCGCACCGTTGATCGAACTCGGATAGACGGACGCCCAATAGCGCTCATCCGTCACATTCGACACACCAAAGCGCAGCACAACCGGCACGTGATAGAGGTGGAAACCATATCGCGCGCCCAGATCGAGCGTCGTGAAACCTGCGGCAAAGTTTCGGTTCTCGACATCAGCCGCCCGCTGGCTCACGCCATGGATACTGGCATTGACGGCAGCCCCTCTCATCCAGACAGAATGATAATCAAGCAGTAAACTGACCTGCACAGGCGCCACACCGACGACCTGCTTGTGAGATGTGAGCACGGATCCCGTCGCACCCGTCTGGGCGTCAAGCCAGGTTACGCCCCCGAAAACGCTCAGCGCCTTGTTGAGACGACCGGCAATCTGCCTTCCACGCCATAGTTTCTCTGCTCGCCTGCCTCCCGATACAGTCCCGTTGACGGATCGGTGAAAGCAAAGCCCCGCGTCATCCGAAAGCCCGCAGCACTCAGCATCAGTTCAGGCACAGGGCGGTATTTGATCCCGACCTCATATTCCTCCGACTGAAGAGGAGACAGAACCTCATTGGCATTTACACTCGATGCCGGTGCGATTGGCCCCGCCTGAATGGCACGTCCCCAGGTTGCATAAAGACTGGTGCGCTCATTGGCCCGGTAGATCAGGCTGGTCATCGGCGTAAAAGCCGGCCCGACATGATAGCGTGCCGTCGTCACGCCAAGCGTGTTGCCGCTGGTCGTATCGAGCCAGCTCCAGGCCAGGGTGCCCATCACAGACCAGTGGCGCGAGAGCGTGATCGTATCCCCGGCGAGCAGGGATTGAGACACAATGGACGCAGATTGATAGCTGCCCGAAAAATAAGGCTGCGTCCCCTGAAAGACGACGGGCTCTCCGATGCGGGCCGTACCGAGCACAGCACTCTGCCCTTTTGTCGGATTGAACGTCCCCATACTGTAGCCATTGGAGCCCAGCAGAACCTGATGGCTGAATGGACCCGTATGAAAGTGGCCATTCAGATAGGCGAGATTGGACCAGACCCTGAAATCATTTGCCGTCGTCGCGGCAGCAATACTGGTCCTGTAGCGTCCTGCTGAATCAGTCAGTGTATTGGTGACAGAAAACACATTGCGCCAGGCATCCTGATAGAGACCGCCCAGTGTCATAGACCAGTCATCAGAGAACCGATGCACGATTTTGGCGAGCACTGTTGTGGTCGAGGCATTGTACCCCGCAAAGTCCTGCCCATAGCCTCGGCGCGAAAGATCGGGAGCCTGAGGCAGGGCAATTCCGGTTGCGTAGGAAAAACCACCGGCATAGCCACGCTGCGCATAGCTGTATTGGCTGGCATCGATCTGGATCTGGGTCCGGGCGTCCAAATTTAAATCGAAGGCGCCCGAGATCAGCCCCCGCCTCAGATGGGCGTCCGGCGTATAGGTCGTCCCCGACTGGTTGAGCATCGTGACGCGATAGCCGAACCATTTCGACTTTCCGACACGTCCTGACGCATCGAGCGACTCAAGAGGCGCCTGAGAATCGACGCCAAAAACAACTCTCTCGCGTGGCTGGTCTGTCGGTCTGTTCAGAACATAATCGAACGTTCCAGCAGGATTTTGCGGTCCATAAAGCGCACCGGAAAGCCCATTCAGCACCTGAAGCGAGTCGAACTGCTCGGCAGCATACGGGTGGTAATCACCATATTCAGACCATCGAGGCGTGAATTGGCGATGACATCAGCTTCAAATCCGCGTGATTGAGGACGGCTCGTATTGGGATCTCCCCGCATTTCGAGCTGAACCGAAGGCAGATACTGGGCCAGATCATTCGCATTACGCGCCTGCTGGTTCACGATCGCATCATGCGGCACGGTCATGATCGAGAAAGGGGTCTCAAGCAGACTGCGCGTCCCAAGCGGCCCCAGAGTGGCTTCATCGTGCAGATAGGCCGCATTCATCCCGGAGGCCTGATGCCCATGAACCAGTATCTGCTCACGGTGCGGCGGTTCCTGCCCGCATGCCTCTTCTCCCCCGAAGGTCAGCACACCCAGGATCACAAGACCAAAGCCAGAAATGCCGCTTTTGATTTTCCAGAACATGGTTCGTTTGCACAGTAAAATGACCCGTTTGTCACCTTCTGATTTGGTCCTGTCTGCATCTTCGGTTTTTTGAACTGTCCCACAGAGGCAGTTCAGCTGAAGGCTGTGGAAAATTTACCTCGCACTCGCGCGCGCCCTGTCAGGCGCCCTCTTTTCATGACGGGCGACTTGGGGCAGCCTGATGGCCTTGGTCACCCGCACCAGGACACCAGAACAGTCGACCCTGTCTGCTCTGCGTGACATCCAAGAAGGACAAGAACGTTCCCATGGTTTCGAAGACAGCGCCCCTGACCCGTCGTTTTCTGCGCCCCGCACTGACTGCCCTTCTTCTGACGGCACCAGCCCTTGCCGTTACTGCCCACCCAGCGGCAGCACAGGCCGTCATCACGGGCAATCAGAGCATGGATGCGACGGTTGAAACCGCCGACATGCAGACACGCACCGTTCTTCTTCGGGACAAGAAGGGGGGGCTGCTTACCCTCACGGTTCCCAAAGACGCGAAGGACCTGCCTCATCTCGAAGCGGGCGATCACATCTCGCTCCGCTTCTTTCAGACGATGGCAGCCGATATCGCCCGTCCCGGAAGCCCCCTCCCTGAATCGACCGTCTCGTCTGCCAAGGGATACGCCAAGCGTCATCCGCACGGCACGCTCGTTTCCTTCCAGCGTCAGCGCGTCAAGGTTCTTGCCGTCGATGCCGCCGCACATAAGGTTACGATCATCGATCACGCCGACATCACGCGTACGGTGACAGTCAAGCAGAAAGCCCTTCTGCCTTTGCTGAACAGCCTGAAGACCGGGGATGACGTCGATGTGACGACGATGGACGCCGTCTCGTTTTCTGTCCTGAACCGGACCGTCAATGGCACAGTGTCGGTAAAGGAAAAAACGGGGGAGCAGGCCGCTCCTTCCGGAAACTGAGACTGTCGCGGGGCGCTGCAAGGTGCCCCGCAGAAAAACCCGACCTCACTTTGTCAGGCTCGCTCAGACAGGATTCTGAGAATTGGGCCTGACGGAAACAGGACGAGGCAACGCCCCGTCCGTCATTCACTTTGTCGTCGGGGCTGGCTTCCAGAGCGCATCTGGCGGCGGGAGATGAGTCGAATTATCGATGGTCCCATATCCGTCAGCGGCATAACCATGATGCGGCACCGTGCGAGGGCCGCATCCTGAGAGCGCGACACCAGCCGTGAAAAGCGCGAGGATCAGGCGCTTCATGCTCCCGGCTCCAGACGCAGACTATCGGCAACAGCGCGCGCAAGGCGCGTATAGGCCTGCGCCGCCTCACTCTCCGGCGCGGAGATAATGATTGGCGTCCCGGCATCGGCACTCATGCGGATATCGGCAAGAAGCGGAATTTCACCGAGGAAGGCACATTCGCTTTCGCTGCCTCTTCACGCGCACCACCATGGCCGAAAAGCTCGGTACGATGATTACAGTTCGGGCAGCAGAAATAGGACATGTTCTCGACGACCCCGAGCAACGGCACGTTCATGCGCTCGAACATCATTACACCACGGCGGGCGTCGAGCAGCGCAATATCCTGCGGGGTCGAGACAATGACCGCCCCGCGGAGGCTGAGCTTCTGGGCGATCGTCAACTGGGCATCCCCGGTTCCGGGGGGCATGTCGATCACGAGAACATCCAGCTCAGGCCAGGCCACATCTGCCAGAAACTGTCCGATTGCTCCCATCACCATAGGGCCACGCCAGATCATGGCCTGCTGCTCATCGACCAGAAAACCGATCGACATGGCATGCATCCCCCAGGCTTCGACAGGGATGATCTTGCCATTTTCAAGCGCAGGCTTGGCTGAGTGGCCAAGCATCCGCGGCAAGGACGGGCCATAAATATCGGCATCGAGCATGCCGGTTCGGAGACCGAGCTTTGCCAGACCGGCGGCAAGATTGACCGCAGTGGTCGATTTGCCGACCCCGCCCTTGCCCGAAGCCACAGCGATAATCGCACGCACCTGGGGCAGCGCCTTGCCATCGGGCCGAGTCGGCTGCGGATGGCCGGGACTATTGGCCGGTTGATCGAGCTTGAAAGGACGATGACCCTGCGATTGCTGCCCTCCCTGACCGGGGGGGCGATGGGCCGTCAGAATGATCGTTGCACGGGAAATGCCAGGCAGACCGGCAAGAGCGGCCTCGGCGCGTGGGCGCATCGGCTCAATGCGCGCGGCATCTTCACGCGAGGTGGCAAGCGACACATGAGCGTGGCCGTCACGCAGCGCGATACCCTCCAGAGACGCAAAGCTCAGAACATTCGATGTGCCAGCCTCGTCTTTGACAAGACGCAGAGTCTCGAGAATTCTGCGCTGGTCAGCTTCATTGGCGGGTTTTTCTGTATCGGTCATGATTGTCCTCTGGCGGCGGGGCCGTACCCAATATGTTGTCGTTTAACATGGCCGGAAGTAGATCGCACAACCATCTGCGCGTAAGAGCAGAGCACGATTGAGACACAGGACCGGATCTGTCCGGGCGGGAAAGCAGGACTGGAATGAGCGAGGCCAAGAGCGACGTCGTCCCGAAACGCAAGAAGCGCGACCACCGCATCGACGCCCTGCGCGGTATCGCGCTCCTGATGATGCTCGCAGATCATGCCCCACAGGATGTGCTCAACCGCTTTACCCTGCGTAATTTCGGCTTCGCCGACGCCGCCGAGATCTTCGTTCTTCTGGCAGGTTATGCGTCGTGGCTGGCTTATGGCCGCCTGATCCTGCGCGGCGCGCCTACCGGGGGCTGGGGGATGGGAATCGAACGCATCGTCCGTCGCTGCTGGCGGCTTTATCTGTTTCAGATGGTCATGCTGCTCATCTCGGTCATGACCATCCGGCAATGGCGTCACTATTCTCCGGTCCCTGTCGATTTTCTCGAGCCCGAACTGGCGCACGGTCACGAATGGGTCTGGCGTGTCCTGTCGCTTCAGGCCCTGCCCAATAATCTGAACATCCTGCCCCTTTACATCGTTCTGCTCATGGCCTTCCCGCTTCTGGTCTTTCTCTGGAAGATCTCGCCCTGGCTTCTGGCAGGCTCAAGCCTCGCGCTCTGGGGACTGATCAACAGCGATCCGACTCTCAATTTGCCGAACTGGCTCGATCCGGATGGCTGGTACTTCAATCCCTTCGCCTGGCAGTTCATTTTTACCCTAGGCATGTTCGCTGCGATCATGGCGGGCAAGCGCGGTGGCAATCTGCCCGGCCCGTTCTGGGCCAGAGTTCTGGCAGGGGCCTGTCTGGTTTTCGGGGCGCTGGAATGCTTCCCCTATGAGAGCTGGAACCTGCCCAGCCTCAGACCCCTTGCTGAAATTCCTCAGGCAGATAAATCCGATCTCGCCGTCTGGCGCTGGACCGAGGCGCTCGCCATTCTTCTGCTCGTGCAGTCATCGGTGACAGCAACGAGACTCTCGGAAACACGGATCGGGCAGGGTCTGGCCCTGCTGGGGCGTCATTCTCTCGAGGTGTTCAGTTTCGGCACCATTCTCGACCTCTTTGCGCGTCTGGTCATGAACAGCTTCGGCGATGGCTGGCTTATCCAGATCCTGGTCAATGTGCTGGGATTTCTGGGCGTTTATGTTCTGGCCGTATGGCTTGACCGCCATCGCCGTCAGGCCGCTCTGATGGCCGGTGAGACGCGCAAGGAAGCGAAAGAAGAAGAGAAAAAAGATCGTGGCGCTGAGATAGGTGACGCAAACCCATGAAGTGCGTTAGCGTAAGATTATGAAACATCGTCTTGTTCTTGCCGCGCTGATGGGCGGCTGGGTTTCCGCCAGCTCCTCCATCCTTGCCCAGCCTGCACCGTCGCCCGGAGCGCCGGCCCCGACCCTTCCTGCAGGCGCGGTCGGTCCGGCCGAGACAGCGCGAAGCGTGCATGCTGCGCCTGACTCTCTGGCCGATCTGGCAGCGCGGTTGCTGCCAGCCGTTGTGAACATCTCGATTTCGGCAACGCTGAAGCCGGGCGAGGACGAGGATGATGACGAAGGCCCGGATGCGAGCCCCGATGACGGGCCGCAGGTGCCGCAATTTCCTCCCGGTTCGCCGATGGAAAAATTCTTCCACGACTACATGAACCGCTCGCCCTCACCGTCAGAGCCGCCGCGCAAGATGCAGGCTCTAGGCTCGGGCTTTATCATCTCGCCCGATGGCTACATCGTGACCAATAATCATGTCATCAAGGATGCCGACAAGGTCTCGGTCACCCTTCAGGACGGCACGGTTCTCCCCGCCAAGATCATCGGTCGCGACAGCCGGACCGATCTCGGTGTCATTAAGATCGAGAGCAAGACCCCGTTCCCGACCGTGCAGTTTGGCGACAGCGACAAGGCGCGCGTCGGCGATCGCGTTCTCGCCATCGGCAACCCCTTCGGCCTTTCCGGAACGGTCACAAGCGGTATCGTCTCGTCTCGTGGGCGCGACATCAATCACGGGCTGTATGACGACTACATCCAGACTGACGCCTCCATCAATCGCGGCAATTCGGGCGGCCCGCTCTTCAATCTCGATGGACAGGTGATCGGCATCAACACGGCCATCTACAGCTCGAGCGGCGGCTCGATCGGGATTGGCTTTGCCATCCCGGCCAATGACGCGCGGGGTGTCATCGAGCAACTCCGGCGAGACGGGCATGTCTCGCGCGGCTGGATCGGCGTGCGCGTCCAGAACGTCACGCATGAAATTGCCGATAGCATCGGTCTCAAGCCCGAAAAAGGCGCGATGCTTGCCGGGTCGACCCCAAAGGTCCTGCAGCTGCGGCCAAACTGCAGACTGGCGATGTCATCATCTCGCTCGATGGCAAACCGATCGACGGGCACGCTTTGCCCCGTCTCGTCGCAGAAATCACTCCGGGCACATCAACTCGCTTCGGCATCTGGCGCAAGGGCAAGACCCTCGATGTCACTCTGGTGGTCAAGGCCTCCCCCGAAGCCCCGGACATGCCTCCGACAGACGCCAAGGCCAAGGGCCCCAGCAAGCTGGCACTGGCGGATCTGGGCGTCACGTTCTCGGCCATCAATGACGAGACACGATCCAAATACAATCTGTCGGACTCGCAACGCGGTGTGGTCGTCACCGATATTACACGTGACGGACCAGCCGATACACGCGGCCTTCAAGCCGGTGATGTGGTGACCGAAGTGCAGCAGGTCGGCGTCAATTCGCCCGATGCCCTCTCCAAAGAGCTGACGCGCGCACGTCAGCAGAAAAAGCACACGGTACTGCTTCTCGTTCAGGGACAGGATGGTCTGCGCTGGGTGCCTCTGCCGCTCTCCGGAGAGTGACGCATGCCGTTTGCCTCTCTGCTAAATGCTCGTGAGGATGGAGAGGCGCCCTGGCGCCAGATGGTCAGAACATTCGTTGCAGTCGCGATCTGCTGGATCATCGGCGAGACGACCGGCCTTGTCGAAACAACCTGGTCCCTGATTACGGCCCTGATCGTCACGCAATCGAGCATCGACCAGACCGTCTCGACCGCGCGCGACCAGATTGTCGGGACCGTGATCGGTGCCGTTGTTGGCACACTAGCCATCACGGCCCAGCTCTTTATCGGCACCTATTGGACCATTTTCTGGATCGCTCTCGCCCCCCTGGCCTATCTGGCGGCCATCCGCCCTTCGCTGAGATTTGCGGGGGTGACGTTGATGATCGTCTACCTCCTGCCAGCGCGCGACAGTAATCCCTACTGGCCTTTGACCGAACGCCTGACAGCCATTTTTCTGGGTGTCATCGTCTCGCTTATCGTCTCCTTCGTCGTGCTGCACGCCAGCGCCCGACGCCGCGGTTTCCTCACAGCCAGTCGCATGTTCCGCGAAATGGACGAGTTGCTTCAGGCAGCCCTGCGACGTGAGGAAATGTGGAGCGAGCTTGAAGACCGCAACGATCAGTGTGCGCGCAAATTGCTGGTCATCAATGACTGCGTGGCTGAGGCCTATCATGAAAACTGGGGCTTACTCGAAAAGCGCCACCCGATCCTGAGTGTGCTTCCCGCGCTCATGCGCCGCATGTTGAGCGACACAATGCTGGTTGCCCGTGCGATCAATGCTGGCAAGGACAGGGGCGGTTTTTCAGGGGTAGCAGGGCTTCATACCGGACTTAGCCACGCCTATCGTTCACTCGCCCGCCGCTGCGAAATCCACGCAGCAGGCAAGGCCCATGAGACCCCTTTCCGACCCGGACGTGAGGATGTGCTAAGTGCTCTGCCGACTCTGGGACAGGACGCTTTGCCTGAAATGCATTTCGTTATCGCCCTGCTGCGTCAGGATCTGAGACGTGCAACCGATGTCCTGATGAGCGAACCGGAGAGCCGGGCGAAGGATCTCCGCGCCATGATCGGAAAATAAGACGTTAACGCGATCACGATGAACTTGTGATTGTCCTTGGGCGTTGATCGGGCAGAAATGCGCCTTGGGGCCATGACCTGGATGAGGGCCGGTTTTCCGACCAAAGAGAAGCGCTTGCGCGCTCTCTCGGGGCTGAAAACGACAGCCTGAACGAAACCAAAGAGGATTAAAGCTTATGATCACCCATGAGACTCTGCGAAACCTGCCCAATGGCGTGGCAGCTCCGTCTTACGATCTCAAGGACATCAAGCCCGGAATCCTGCATTTCGGCGTGGGCAACTTCTTTCGCGCCCATGAGGCCTACTACATCAACAAGGTTCTCGGCCTTCCCGGCCAAAACCAGTGGGGCATCGTCGGCGTCGGGCTGACGTCGGGCGAGCGGTCGAAAAAGAAGGCTGACGACTTCAAGAAGCAGGATTGCCTCTTTTCCCTGACCGAAACCGCTCCTTCAGGCCAGAGCCAGCGCAGCGTGATCGGTGCCATGCGCGACTACATTCTTGCGCCGGAAAAGCCCGATGCTGTTCTGAATCTGCTTGCAGATCCGGCCATCAAGATCATCTCCATGACGATCACTGAAGGCGGTTACAATATCGACGAGCACACGGGCGAGTTCAATCTGGAGAGCGAAGCTGTTCAACGGGATTTGGCAAACCCTGAGACGCCCTCGACAATTTTCGGTTACGTCATCGAAGGCCTGCGCCGCCGCCGCGATGCTGGCAATCGCGCCTTTACGATCATGTCCTGCGACAATCTGCGCCATAACGGTAATGTCGCCCGCAAGGCTTTCCTCGGGTATGCGCGCGCTCGTGATCCGGAACTGGCAAGCTGGATTGAAGCGAATGCAACCTTCCCCAACGCGATGGTCGATCGAATCACCCCGACCGTCTCCTCAGCGATCGCAGAGCGTCTGAACCGCGACAGCGGCCTTGATGACCTGCTGCCGCTCGTCGCCGAGGATTTCACTCAGTGGGTTGTCGAAGACGAGTTCGCCGATGGGCGCCCTGCTCTTGAAAAAGTGGGCGTGCAGATGGTCGATGACGTGACTGACTTCGAATACATGAAGATCCGCATGCTCAACGCATCGCACATCTTCTTGGCGTTCTCGGGCCTGCTTCTCGGCTACGACCATATCGATGAGTCGATCAGCGACCCCGATCTTCGCAAGCTGGTCGAGACCTATCTCGACACCGACGTCATTCCGACGCTCAAGGCGGCTCCGGGCGAAGACCTCGAGAAATACAAGCAATCGGTCATCTCGCGCTTCTCGAATCCGGCCATGGCCGATCAGAATCTGCGTATCGGTAGTGATGGTGCGTCCAAGGTGCAGGTTTTCTGGACAGCAACCATTCAGAACCTCCTCAAGGAGAAGCTGCCGCTCGACCGCGTTGCCTATGGTCTGGCTACCTATCTCGAGATGCTGCGTGGCAAGAATGAGAAGGGAGGGAGCTTCGATCCGATCGAGCCGACCTTCACGGAAGACACCTGGAAGATCGCCCGCAGCGAGGAGCTTTCCGAAGGGTTCGGACTCCATGCATTCGATGGCTGGCGTAAGCTCGATCACGAAGCGCTTGACGCAAAAGTGACCGAGTTGCGCAAGATTATCCGCGAAAAAGGGGTCAAGGCAGCCCTCTCTGCCTGAAAACAATGCGCGTAAGCCGCACTCATGACAGATTTCTAGGGCAGGCGAGTTTTCCTGTGCCCCAAAGTAACTTAAGGGCGTTAAGGAAATCAGACATCACCCGGCGCATTGCCGGGCCTGCTGGAGAAAGTCATAGTGCTGCGTCGCGACCTTGTTAAAATCGGTGCTGGCCTCTCGGTTCTCGGGGCCAGCAAGATAGCCAGAGCAGCGCCTGCTGCGGCTCCCCAACCGACCGCATTCGACAACAACACTGTGCGACAGATCGCACAGAAAATGTCGAAATCGGCTTACAAGGCTCCCCCGCAATCGCTGCCCAGTGCGATCGACAATCTCAATTTCGACCAGTTCCGCGGCATCACCTACAAGGAAGACCGCGCGCTGTGGCACGGTCAGAACCTGGCCTTCGACGTGGAGTTCTTCCCACGCGGCTTCCTGTATCGTCCCCGTATCAACATGAACGAGATCGTCGATGGGCAGTCGACCCCCATCGTTTATGACCCGGACATGTTTGCCTATCCCGATCCGTTGCTGCGCGTGACCGATGATCTGGGATTCTCGGGTCTGCGTCTGCGCAACGCCATCAACACACCGAACGTGATGGAAGAATGCGCCGTCTTCCTCGGTGCCTCCTATTTCCGTGCCGTGTCCAAAGGACAGAATTACGGCCTGTCCGCGCGCGGCTTTGCGGATGGCACAGGCGACCCGAAGGGAGAGGAGTTCGCGCTCTTTCGTGAATTCTGGCTGGAGAAGCCCAAGCCGGGCGTCGATTCCGTCGTCATCCACGCCCTGATGGACAGCCCGTCGGTCGTCGGCGCCTTCCGCTTCACGATCCGTCCGGGTGCCACCACCGTTTTTGACGTCCAGTCGAGCTTCTATCCTCGCACCACCATCACCGAAGGCGGTGTCGCGGCCCTGACCGGCATGTTCTATTTCGACGCCAATAATCGCAATCATGTCGATGACTGGCGCCCCGGCGCGCATGATAGCGAAGCGCTTCAGATGTGGACCGGCACCGGCGATCAGCTCTATCGCCCGCTCAACAACCCGGTCGATCTGCAATTCTCGGCCTTTCAGGACACCAGCCCTCACGGTTTCGGCCTGATGCAGCGTCGCCGCTCGTTCCATGATTTCGAGGATCTGGCGCTGAACTATGAAAAGCGCCCCTCACTCTGGATCGAACCGATCGGCGATTGGGGTGAGGGTGCCGTCGATCTCGTCGAAATCCCGACCCCGAATGAAGTCAACGACAACATCGTCTCCTTCTGGCGCCCGAAGCAGCCGATGCAGGCGGGACACGAATACAACTTCACCTATCGTATGTACTGGGGCTGGGACACGCCGTGGCCGACCGATCTGGCACGCATCGGCGCAACTCGGGTCGGCGCTGTCACCGATCACGCTGATGGCCGCATGTTCGTGATCGATTTCACCGGCAAGCCGTTTGAAAATCTGCCGCCCAATGCAGCATTCCACCTGCTGCCCCAGACCTCGACAGGCACGATCAAGAACGTGGTGGTTGAGCCCAACCCCAATCTCAAGGGATGGCGCACAACCTTCGAATTCTACCCGGGCAGTGCCAAACTGGCCGAGCTGGAGTGCCAGCTCTCCAGTGACCAGGGCCCGATTTCCGAAAAATGGATGTATCGTTGGACCCCGTGAGCAGCCTTCCTCGCATAATCGCCCCTTTCGACTTGCTTCCAGCTGAATCGCCCCTCGAGATGCCGACGCAGAATCTGCGTCAGCGTCCCGAGACGTTCGGACGTGACCGCCATCCCCCGACCACACCGTCCTTTCTCTGGCTGAGACGCCTTTTCGTGATCGGCGGTGCAGTCCTGCTGACAGGATGGGGCGCGTTCGAGATGAACCGCGTGCTCAACAGCATGGGGGTATCGACACTCGGCATCATCGTTCTGGCGCTCTTCGTCATTCTGGGCGCGTGGATCTCGCTGTCTTTCACCTCGTCGCTCGCAGGATTTGTCTCCGTCCTGCGTCATGGCGGTCTGGGTCTCGGCATTTCCCGCGATACCCCTCTTCCGGCCCTGATGACACGCACAGCCGTGCTCATGCCGACCTATAATGAGGATCCCGACCGGGTTCTCGTCGGGCTGCGCGCGATCCATGACAGTCTGGTGGCAACCGGCCGTATCGACGCGTTCGACTTCTTCATGCTGTCCGACACGACGGATCCCGATGTCTGGGTTCGTGAAGAGCGCGCTTATCTTGCTTTTGTCGAGGCGGTGAACGGTCAGGGCAGGGTCTTCTACCGTCGTCGACCCAAGAATATTGACCGAAAATCCGGCAATCTTGAGGAGTGGGTCAAGCGTTTCGGCGGTGCCTATCAGCAAATGCTGACGCTCGACGCCGATTCCGTCATGGATGGCGGCCTGATCGTCCGCACGGTCTCCGCCATGGAGCGGCACGAGAAGGTCGCCCTGATCCAGACATTGCCCGTCATTATCGGTGGCAAGACGTTGTTTGCGCGGATGCAGCAATTTGCCGGGCGAGTTTATGGCCCGCTGATCGCTCATGGCATCGCCTGGTGGCATGGCTCCGAAGGCAATTACTGGGGCCATAACGCCGTCATTCGCACCCGCGCCTTTGCCGAGCAGGCAGGGCTTCCTCATCTGCCGGGTCGCAAGCCTTTCGGTGGTGGCATTCTCAGCATGATTTCGTTGAGGCCGCTCTCATGCGTCGCGGCGGCTGGGCCATTCACATGATCCCCGGCCTTTTCGGTCCTACGAAGAAAGCCCTCCATCGCTTACCGATGTCGCGATCCGTGACCGGCGCTGGTGCCAGGGCAATCTACAGCACGGCAAAATCGTGCTCTCTCGCGGTCTCCACTGGATGAGCCGTATGCACATGATGGTCGGCATCGGCGCCTACATCACGTCACCGCTCTGGCTGCTCTTTCTGATGTTCGGCATCCTGATCTCTCTTCAGTCGCATTTTGACCGACCGGAGTATTTCGGCGACACCAAAACCCTTTATCCCCACTGGCCGCAAGTTGATCCGGTACAGGCCAAATATGTGTTCATCGGCACCATGGCTGTGCTTCTCGCGCCCAAGATTCTTGCCCTTATCGCAACCCTGTTCGATCGGGCCATGTTGCGGAGCTGCGGTGGTTTCGCGCGTCTTGTCGCCTCGATTTTGCTTGAGACGCTGGTCGGCGGGCTGATCGCCCCAATCGCCATGCTGATCCACACGTCGGGCGTGATCTCCATTCTTCGTGGCCGCGACTCCGGATGGAATGCCCAGAACCGCGATGACGATCGCGTCTCGCTTACAGAGATCGCAGACGGCTACTGGATCTACACCGCATTCGGTGTCGTCCTGGCCTCTGCGGCCTGGTCTGTGTCCTTCTCGCTGTTTCTCTGGATGACACCCGTTCTGGTGGGCCTCGCACTCGCCATCCCGCTCGCCGCAATGACAGCCAGCCGGAATGTCGGGCTGTGGCTGAAGAGCTGGGGACTTCTGCTTATCCCTGAGGAAAGTGATCTCCCGCCCATTCTCAGACTGGCCGCCGATAACGACCTTCGTCGCACCCAGGCTGAAGCCATGCCCAACCGCGCACCAAAAGAAGCGTTTGCGGCTCTGCGCAGCAACCCCGATCTGGCAGCGGAGCATCGTCGGGCCCTGCCCGCGCCGCGCCAGCCCGGTACCGCGATCGATCCCAACCTTGTTGTCGGCCTGCTCAAATTGCAGGAATCACCCTCGGTTGCCGCGGCCCTTGGCAGCCTGACACGGCAGGAAAAGGCCGCTGTCCTTTGCAGTGCAGAAGGCCTCGATCTGGTGCTCGCGCTGCCTTACTGAATTCTGGTGGGGCACATAGCCTCCCCAGGACAGTGCTGAGATCACTGCGCCTGCCATAACAAAAAAGGCCAGTCCAAACGGACTGGCCTTTTTCTTGATCAGGGCAACAAGGAATTACTTGATGGCCTTACCGCGCTGACCGACCTGAGCGCAGAGCTGCGTGCGGTGGCTGGCATCGAGGGTGGAAACGTCGAACGGGACGTTCGTGCTGGTCTGCAGCAGACCCTGACCACCCAGCGAGTAATACTGGTCGGTCTTCACGTCCGGACGCTTTGCCAGATCACGCCCGATGACACGGAGCGTGTTGCCATGCACCAGATGCTTGCGCACGCAATAGCTGGCCAGACCGGCCAGATTGCCTGCCTTGGCTGAATCGAGAGACGGCAGACCATAGCTGTCGAGAGCACCGGGCGTCGCGACGGTGGCAACAGTGTTGCTCACACCAGAACCGCCAACGGCCTGCATCACGGTGCTTGCCGCACCGGGAGCACCATCACGCTGCACCGCAACCGATCCTGCGGGCATCATGGTCGACTGCGTTCCCGAGGGAACTGAGGGCACCGGGGCCTGCTGGGCGTGGGCGGAGGCACCGGCAACAACAAGGCTGCACAGCGCGGTAAGACCAAGGCAAGTACGTGACAACATAAGACCTATCCTTTTTTCTGCTCTTCTTCAGGCCCTGTTTCGAGGGGTGAGCCTGCCAAAACGCACTCTCCCAGAGAGAGCCCTGGGGTGAAGGACGTGTCCGTTCGTAACAGCTGAGCGACTGAGAGGTTTGTTTCCGTACCGAAACTTCAACCGAGAAGCGCCTTATGCCTGTTGAGACGCGCCCTGTTCTGCCGCACTCTGTGCCTCCTGTTTTTCAAAGACCCCGAGGCCCGGCCATGATCTCCCCTACCCCCAGGCGTGTTCCCCATACCATCACTCAGCTCGGTCGCGTCCGACAGGATGATTATGCCTGGATGAAGGACGAGAACTGGCAGAAAGTGCTGCGCGATCCCTCCTTGCTGCGCGCCGATATTGCCAAGGCCCTGCAGGAGGAGAACGCCTATACGGAACACACGCTGGGCGACGTCGGCGCACTCAGGGACACACTGCTCAAGGAAATGATCGGCCGGATTCCGCCTGCCGAGGATTCCGTTCCCTGGCCGGATGGCGACTGGCTTTATTTCTCGCGTTTTGCGAAGGATGCCCAGCACCCGGTCTACCTGCGCCGACCTCGCAATGGGGGCGACGAACAGGTGCTCCTCGACGTGGACGCTCTGGCGAAAGAGCACGCTTATTTCGCCCTCGCGGGGACAAGCCACTCCGACGATCACCGTATTTTTGTCTACGCAGCCGATACGCAGGGCTCGGAAGTCTATCGATTGCATAGCGTCGATCTGGCGACGGGAGAGGCTTACGCTGCACCGGTCGAGAGCGCTGCAGGAAGCTTCGTCATCTCACCTGATAGCGCCTGGCTGTTCTGGATTTATCGCGATGACAACGGGCGCCCGTCACGAGTTTATCGACGCCCCCTCGCCGGCGGAGAAGACGTGCTGATATTCGACGAGCCGGATTCCGGATTCTTCGTCAGCCTGAACGTGACAGCATCGCGCCAGTGGATACTGATCGAGCGCGGCGACCACGACACCAATGAGACGCTCCTCATTCCAGCCAGCGACCCGACACAGATGCCACAAGTCGCATCCCCGCTCGTTCGTGGCGAGCGTTACTCGCTCACCCATTGGAATGACCGCTTCATCGTTCTCACCAATACGGGCGGGGCGATCGATTTCCAGCTCATGCAGACCTCCGATCAGAGCCCCTCGCGTGAGAACTGGAGCTCTTACGTCCCCCACGAACCCGGACGGTTTTTGCTTGGCTCTGCTGCCAGCAAGAGCCACCTCGCCTGGGCGGAGCGCGTCAACGGCAATATCGAAATCCATGTCGCAGCTCAGAGCGCGACGGGGGATATCCGTGCCGATGCAAAGACCATCGGCATGCAGGAAGAGGCGTTCGACCTCACACTGCTCGGCTTTCTGGAATATAGCGATACCGTCCTTCGCTATATCTATGAATCGCCGACAACGCCTGCGCACTGGTACGACATCGAGCTGACGAGCGATGTGCAGACCCTCAGAAAAATCCGTGACGTCCCCTCGGGCCATGATCCGTGCCTGTACGAAACACGTCGCCTTTTCGCCCGGGCGGAAGACGGCGCTGAAATTCCGGTTACCGTGCTCAAGCGTCGCGACACGCCCTGCGATGGCACCGCTCCCTTGTTGCTCTATGGATATGGTTCGTACGGAATCTCGATGGAGTCAGGATTCAGCACATCGGTCTTCAGCCTGGTCGATCGAGGCTGGGTGTACGCCGTCGCTCATATCCGAGGCGGATCGGAAAAAGGCTGGAACTGGTTTCTGCAAGGCCGGGGCAAACACAAGCCAAACAGCTTCACCGATTTTGTCACCTGCGGACGTTTTCTCGCTTCGCAGGGTTACGGCAAGGAAGGGCGCATTATCGCCCATGGTGGTTCCGCCGGCGGGTTGCTTATGGGAGCTGTCGCCAATCTCGCCCCCGATCTTTTTGCCGGAATTGCCGCACAGGTGCCCTTCGTCGATGTGCTGAACACCATGTCGGACGACACGCTTCCGCTCACCCCGCCCGAATGGCCCGAATGGGGTAACCCTCTCGAAGATGCCGAGGCTTATGACCTGATTGCTAGCTATTCGCCCTACGACAACATCAAGGCCGCAGCCTATCCGCCGGTTCTGGCCATGGGCGGATTATCCGACCCGCGTGTCACCTATTGGGAGCCGGCAAAATGGATCGCCAGATTGCGGGAGGTCGCTCAGGGCGGTCCGTTCTTGTGCCGCATCAATATGGATGCCGGGCATGGCGGGTCTTCGGGCCGCTTTAAACGTCTGGAAGAGGTCGCCTATGTGCAGGCTTTCGCTCTCTGGGCAATTGCCCGCCGTCCCCTCTGACCGAGTCATGCTCTGACGACCCGGTATAGACCGGGTCGTTGCTGGCCGTTTCTAGTCGTCGCCTTCGCTCTGCGGACGGGGACGGATCGCCGCACAAAGCCCTGGCAATTTCGGTTGGGTCTCGCTTTTGGTACGGCATAATCTGCGGGCATCTGTTCCGCAGACCTCGATCGTCTCTTCGAAATCGGATTCGAGCACGTCACGCGCAACGGCAGCATCCGAATTGGTGCTGTCCGTATCCTGATCCGCGACGATCTTCTGCGTCTTGTGAAGCTCTTTCAGAGCCTCGACGCAGGCGTCACTCGCGGAGTCCGGATCCGTCTGCAAAACGGCGAGAATCCGGTTGAGGATCGATGCAGGATCGTTCTTTGGATGAGGCGCAGCCTGGGCAGCGAGGGGCAGACCCAGCAGGACGGTAGCGAAAACGGTCAGAGCTTTCTTCATTGAATCAGGATAATTGCGTTTTCAGTCTTTGAAAACGCCCAAAATACAGCGTTTCCGGGTGAAGAAACGCAGCAAAGAGTTGACTCCCGGCATGGCGATGCGTATTCCGACGACCATTCGCGGGCACTGCCCGTTCGTCATGCATGGCCCGGGGAGAAATTTATCATGAAGATCCGTAACAGCCTTAAATCCGCCAAGATCCGTGACAAGGATTGCCGCGTCGTTCGTCGTCGCGGTCGCGTTTATGTCATCAACAAGAAGAACCCGCGTATGAAAGCACGCCAGGCTAATCTTTCTGCTGATGCCGAGACGGAGCTTCAGCCCCGTTTTGACGCAGTCAACGGCCCTTTACCGGGCCGTCGTCAAGCCGTGTCTGCTTATCAGCAGCGCGGCTTTTGTCGTTCTGGCCATTTCCCCGGCCCGTTCCGAGCCTTCCCCCCAGGCCACTCACAGCTCGGTCTCGGGCAAGGCTGCCCCCTCGGCCAAGCCAAAGCCGGACCCTTTGCCCAAGGTCAACGACGCCCTGCGCGCCGCGAAAACTCCGGCCGAGGCACGCGCCCTGGAACGACGCGCTGAAACCCTTCGCCAGAAAGGGCTCTCGGCCAGCACACGCCTGCTGCTGGAAAATGCCGATTTGAGCCTGAAAGACCATAACTACCGCAAAGCTGAGGCCGCGCTGGATAATGCGCTTGTTCTTCAACCCGACAAGGCCTTCATCCGTCGTGGTCGCGCCCGGGTGCGCTATGCTGCTGGCGATTTCGAAGGGGCGATCAGCGATCTGGGTGTCGCCTTGCAAAAAGATCCTGACGATCCCCTTTCATGGCAGCTTCTGTCGCAGATCGAAGAAGAGCGGCACGACATGAAAGCCGCACTCGCTGCAGCACAGCAGGTGCTCGTGGTCGATCCCTGGGCAGCACATGGTGCCAAACGTGTGAAGGCGCTTCAGACTGCCATGGATGGACGCCCGATTTAAAGCGCGCCACGATCTCAACTCTGTCTCGTCTACGTTGTTTGAACAGGACAGAGACATCAAAGGAGACTCCGATGTTCAAGAAGAACAAAGCCAAGGTCACTGAACTGACCAACCCGGAAGAAACCAAAAAGAGCTGCGGCCTCAGCAAGATCTGTTGTGCGGCGAAGCCTCAGACGAAAGAAGCCATTCTCGGCGGCCTGACCTTTGTGAGCATGTTCGGCCCCAAGAAGCTTCGCCCGCACGCTCAGCATATTCTCGCCATCGTTTCCATCGTCACTTTCGTGGTCAAGGCGATCAAGCCCAAGCGTGACAACAAGGAAGAGAAGAAGGCCTGATTTTCGGCACTCTCTCACTTAGGCACACGTCAATGCTACCCTGCGCTTTTAGATGGCGCAGGGCAGCATCTCTTTATCTCGCTCTACAGAAACGAAATCGGGTCGATATCGATGTCGATCCGCTCATGCGTGGTCAGCTTCACGCCCTCCAGCCATTCTCGTAAAATCGGCTGAACCGCCACATTGCGCCGTGTGCGGAGCAGCAAGCGGCGGCGATGGCGACCACGGAGAATGGCCAGCGGGGCAGGGGCCGGTCCAAGCACTTGTGTGCCCGGCAGATCGGGCGCCTTGGCACCGAGAAGCCCCGCAAGCCTGTCGGCTGCCTCAGCGGAATCGGCACTGACGATCAGTGCCGCGAGACGCCCGTAAGGCGGCCAAAATCCCGGCTTTCTCTGAGCTGACTCCTGCTCCATGAAAGCCTGATAATCATTCGAGACGAGCGCCTTCATCACGGGATGATCGCCGAGATAGCTTTGCAGCAAAACCGTTCCCGGCTTGTCCGCCCGGCCCGCACGTCCTGAAACCTGATGCAGCAACTGCACCGTCCGTTCTGCCGCACGCAGGTCTCCGCCCCCAAGACCCAGATCGGCATCGACCACACCTACGAGAGTGAGATCGGGAAAATGCCAGCCTTTGGCGACGATCTGCGTCCCGATGACCAGATCGATCTCACGTTCACTGATCCGGCGGACGGCTTCAGCCGTCGCAGAAGGCGAACCGAGCGTGTCAGACGCCATGACCAGAATGCGCGCCTCCGGGAAATGCAGCTTTGCTTCTTCGTAAACCCGCTCGATCCCGGGCCCGATCGCCACGAGGCTGGCTTCAGCCTCACAGGACGGGCAGGTCTCGGGCAGAGCTGCGTGATAACCGCAATGGTGACAGGTCAGGATCTGTCGCGCCCGATGCTCGACCAGCCATGCCGAGCAATGTGGGCACTCCATGCGATGACCGCAGGCCCGGCAAAGGGTCAACGGAGCATACCCACGACGATTCAGAAACAGCATGGCCTGTTCCTGACGCTCGAAACAGGCCTGAACGGCGCCGATCAGCTCCGGCGCCAGAAACTGACCACGCTCGGGCGGGGCTCGACGCATATCGAGGAGCCGTACCTCCGGCAGCTTCGCATTGCCATGACGACTCTGCAGCGTGACATGGCCATAACGGCCGGTCTCGACATTGGTCAGAGTCTCCAGGCTCGGTGTCGCCGAGACGAGAATAGCAGGAACATCCGAAAGTCGTGCCCGCACGATCGCCATGTCCCGCCCGTGATAGGTCACCCCTTCTTCCTGCTTAAAGGCTGATTCGTGCTCTTCATCCACGATGATCAAGCCGAGATCAGGGAAGGGTAGAAATAGGGCCGAGCGCGCGCCGACCACGACAGAGGCCTGTCCCTGCGCAATCGCATGCCAGGTTTCCCGGCGCTTTTTACCGCCAAGTTCGGAGTGCCACAGAGCAGGCTGGACGCCGAACCGACGGGCAAACCGGTCCGTCCATTGGGTCGAGAGTGCAATCTCGGGCAAGAGAACCAGACATTGCTTTCCTGCCGCCAGACAGGCCGCAACGGCTTCAAAATAGACCTCGGTCTTGCCGGAGCCGGTGACCCCTTCCAGCAAGGTCACGCTGAAACGATGCGCCCGCACACCCTCGGCAAGACGATCGGCAGCTTCCTGCTGCTCGATCGAAAGGTGAGGCACGTGAAAGCCCGGTTCGGGCGGTGCAAAAAGCGGAGGTACAACGAGGGGCATTTCGCGCAACGCTCCCGCAGCGGCAAGGCCACGCAGAACCGCAGCAGAAACCCCTGTCTTTTCCGTCAGGGACGCGGTCGAAAGCGGGACGTCACCCACGACATCGAGCACACGTTGACGCGCTTCGGTCATGCGCAGCCCGGTCGTCTCGGCAGATCCCCTGATCCAGCCCAGTTGCACACGGGTCGGCTGAGTATGACGCGCCCGAATGGCCATGGCGAGCACGAGGCCAGGCGGCGTAAGCGTATAGGCGGCCAGCCAGTCGATGAAGCGTCGGAGATCGGCCGGAATCGAGGGCAGGTCGAGTCGTCCGAGAAGAGGCTTCAACCTCGCGAGAGGCACAGCGCGCCCCGTGACGGGTGCGAAATCAGCTGGCACATCGGTTTGCGCTTCCCAGACGCACCCCGTTTCCTGCCTGCGTCCCAGAGGGACACTCACGAGATCGCCCGGAGCCACTGAGCCGGCTGGTGCCAAATAATCCAGCGCGGTCGGAAAAGGCAGCGGCACCAGCACGCTAACACGCTCTCTCTCGCCTTCTGCTGTCAGCTTCTCTAAGCTCGGTTCTGTCATGCTGCCTGAGCGCCCCTTTTTGCCCTGCCCTCTTAACCGAGACGAGGTTCGCCGTCATGCAGATGCATGAATGTCTCGAAAACTGGCTGAACTGGCTGATTCATGAAAAGCGTGCCCGCCCCAATACGGTGCAGGCCTATCGCAATGACGTTACGGCTGCGCTGGTCTTTCTGACAGACCATCTGGGACAGGAACCCGATCTGAACGCTTTTGCAGGGTTGCGTCCCGGCGATTTCCGCGCCTGGCTCGCCTTCGACGCAGGCAGAGCGGAGAGAGGACGCGGTACACAGGATGGCCGCGCCCGTTCCCGCGCCAGACGCGTTTCGGCGTTCCGCTCGTTCATGCAGTATCTGTCGCTGCATCACGGCGTCAGCGCCAGCGCTCTACGCCAGTTGAGTGCGCCCAAAACCCGTAAACGCCTGCCCCGCCCCCTGTCCCGTGACCTGGCTCGCAGCGCACCTGCCGAAATAGCGTCCCTTGCCCATCACCCGCTTTGCGCTGCGCGCGATGAAGCTCTGTTCACGCTGCTTTACGGCGCCGGTCTGCGTATCGGAGAGGCCCTGTCTCTTACGCTCCGCGATGTCGACCGTGCTGCCGAGGCCGGGCTGCGTGTCACTGGCAAAGGGGGCAAGGAGCGCCTCGTTCCACTTCTTCCCCCCGTGCAGAAAGCGCTGGCGGAATGGCGAAAATACCATCCTGCCCGACGCCTGAAGCGCCTCTTTTTGTCGGACTGAGAGGCAAGAGGCTGCAACCCGCTGTCGCCCGACGGGTGATGCAGACCTGGCGCGAGCAAAGCGGCCTCGATTCCAGCGCAACCCCTCATGCCTTGCGGCATTCCTTTGCGACCCATCTGCTGGAAGGTGGTGCCGATCTGCGCGCCATTCAGGAACTTCTGGGTCATGCCAGCCTCTCCACGACCCAGACCTATACGCTGGCCGATGAAAATCATCTTCTTGCCGTCTGGCAGGCCCACCCACGCGCAAGGAAATAAGAAAAAGTGCTGCGTCCCGCTCTTGCTCTCCTGACCATGATCGTGGCCGGTGCCTTTCCTTCCGCAGCCATCGCTGATCCGTGCTTCCCCGAACGCATTGCCGTTCTGCCGCTGCATAATGACGGGCTGTTTCTCAATGCTCCGGTCGTACTCGACGGGAGGCAGGCGCGCTTTATTCTCGATACAGGCTCTGAGGGCAGTCTCATCACGCCCGAAGCCGCAACAGCACTGCATCTGACCCCCGACCGGCTCATGCCACTGTCATTCAGGGCCCCAATGGGCGCGGGCAGCTCGCTCCGAATATGCTGATTCGAGCCTTGTCTCTGGGAACAATCCCATTCGGGCTGCGCTCCATTCCCCTCGGAGCACTTCCCGGCCTGCCCGACCTGACCCCGCCGTTCGCAGGGCTCATGGGTGTCGATCTGCTTCAGAACTTCGATGTCGAATTCGACGTGCCACACCAGCGTCTCACGCTGTGGCGTTCTGCTGAACAAGGCGCCCATTGTGTCGCAGCGCCGTCATGGCCGGTGGGATACACCACTTTGCTGACGCGGCATGATGGCACACGACTGAGCGTGTCCTTCACGCTGGATGGACATGAGGGTACGGCCCTCATCGATAGCGGGGCGCGCTCTCACATCCTGTCACGGCGCTTCGCCCATCGTATGGGCATTACGGACGACATCCTGCGCAAGGATGAGGGTGGGGTGACCAGTGGCGTCGATCTCAATGCGCGCTGGTATCACTGGCATCGTTTTCACGCGCTGCATCTTGAAGAGGAAACACCAGCCACGGGTAATCCCGTCTGGAAAGATCCTGTGCTGACCGTCTCGGACATGCGCGAAAATGTGGACATGCTGCTGGGTGCTGACTGGTTTGCCCAACACGATGTCTGGATTTCATTCAGCGCAAGCAAGGTCTGGGTGCGCTAATACTGCTTACTGAGCAGAGCAGGCTACGGACGATATCGGTAAGGGGGGGAAGGTTCCGTGGTGGAGCTGAGGGGAATCGAACCCCTGACCTCCTCATTGCGAACGAGGCGCTCTCCCATCTGAGCTACAGCCCCACGGAACAGCTCGAAAGCACCATGGTTTGTCGTGCGAGTCAAGATTGACGCACCTGTCCCAAACCCGCCTCACTGGACGATATTGTGCAAGGCCCCTGCCAGCGCTAGGGTGGGCCAGTCCTATTGTTTTACAGAGAGACCGGATTTGCCGCTTTTAGCCCTCTTCAACATCCTGATGATGCTAATTCAGATCTTTGAGTGGGCGCTGATCCTGTACTGCGTCGTCAGCATGCTGCTCGGTTTTCGCATCCTCGATCCGAGCAACCGCTTCGTCTACAATGTCGCACTCTTCCTCAGCCGCATGGTCGAGCCGGTTCTCAATCCTGTGCGCTCGATCCTGCCCCAGTTCGGTGCGCTCGATCTCAGCCCGCTCGCTGTTCTGCTCGGACTGAGATATATCGTCGCCCCAGCTCTCTTCCAGCTTCTGGTCGTCCTACCCTCGCACCGCTGAAAAGCGCATTCGCAGGGCTCAAGGAAGCCCTTGGCGCGCCGCTGGAGTGAGGCTCCAGCAGGTGCTGAAAGAGGTACCTAATCGGCGACGTCGCTGAATTCATGCCAGCCAAGTCTGGCCGAAAGCAGCGTCGCCGTATGGATGATCTGAGGTGCGAGCGCCTTCATCCGCATCAAAGGCATCTCCGCTGCACGATCTGTGAGACTAATCGCCGCAACGATGCTTCCCGACGCATCGCGCACGGGGGCTGCGACACCGTGAATCCCGATTTCATCATCCTCCAGATCGAAGACACAATCCGCTGCCCGGTAGGAACGCATCCGATTGATCCAGCTCGTCAGTCCGGCGGGCGCATGGCGATAGCTGACCCGGTACGCGCGCGCCCAATCGCTCTCGCTGTCATCGAGAATGAGAGCCCGTCCTGAACTTGTACGGGCGAGCGGCACATGCTGATCCGTCCGTGCGCGTATCGGCAGCGGTTGACGGCCTTCCAGCCGCATCAGACAAATGGCGTGACTGTCCGAACGGACCGCGAGCTGAACGGTCTTGCCGGTGACTTCGCTCAGACTATGCAGAAGCGGGGCTGCCAGACCGAGAAGAGGTGAGGCCGTCTGCGTCCGGGGTGTCATGGCGATCAGCTTTTCACCGAGACCGTAACGCCCCGTCGATTTCAGACGTAACCATCCCTGCTGCAACAACGCAGCCGTCAAGCGCTGTGTCGTACTGCGCGTGCAACCGATCTCGAGAGCCAGTCCTGAAAGCGTGTCGACCCCCGCCTTGATCGCCAGAATAATCGAGAGACCACGTCCAAGCGTCTGTGTGCCCTGAGGCCAGTCTTGATCTGAATATGCCACGTGCCGCTCCCATCTCGTCACGAACGGTGCCTCGATGTCCTGGCGAGCGTCTCGTTCGATCCAAAGGTTCAACGCGATCCACAAAGGATGCGAGCGCATTTCATAGCGTTATTTGCGTTCTGTTAAGCAGTTATCTGCGTTTTCCATTCACATCTATGTAATCAAGACCTGACGAGTTCTTATTAATCTTGAAGTCAGTTTTTGAAGTCGTTGATTTTTATCTGATATAAATGAGGCCAGTATTTTCCTGTAACGAATATCCTGTCGCGCTTCCGGTCGTAGGCGATCCCATTCGCAACGGCATCAGGATCGAAGCTATTCACCTTTTCTGCAAGACCAGTCAGGTCGATCCACGATTTTACCTCTCCCGTTACTGGTCGATCCGCGCTATTTCGGGTGTCATCCAGATATTGGCCCATATCTCGCCATGGATATATTCGAGCTCATTCAATCTGCTGACAGGCACTCCGGCTGCTTTGACGCATATTCTGCTCAAAACACGCAGTGTGACAGGGTCGAGACGCTTCAGGCAGGGAGATCCGTCTGACATGATCAGCGAGCTGTCATCATGGGTCAGCCCCCAGCCCTCACCCTTGTAGCGGAAATTGCCCAGCATTTTCAGACCGGGGAAGCTCCAGAGAAATCCTCGCTCACTCCTCCATGTCAGCGTGACGAGCCTGTTCCGCCAAGCCACGATCCCTTCGCCGAAATACCCGTCCGGCAGCGAGGTCTGAGCGATCATCTTGCCTGTTTCGAGGGCCTCCTTCCGGATCTCCGAATGGCCCACCCGGCCGGTGCTCTCGAAAAGATATCCATCCTGGTAAAACAGGCCTTCGGTGAAGGCTTCAGGATCATGAGGGAAAACAGCCACGATCTGAGCCCTGTTCACCGGCACGCCATCCTGCGCCGCCACAACTCCTGATACCGAAAAGAGAAGGCCACTAACGAAAAGGCCGATACCTGTTCGGGAGAAAACAGAAACCATGGGGCACTCTCTGGATACCGGTTTTATGACATCAGGTCTGAAGAGAGCGTTTAGCCGGCTTGTGTGCCTGTGTCTCGCGTCCATAAATGGCAACGAAAGCTTGCCCGATACGCCCTGACACGAAAAGGATCTGCTCGTCACTGCTGTCGATCGGCAATTCGAAGCGCTTGCGTTGCACAAGCCGCGTCTGACACAGCGCCATGAACTGCTCCGCCGCAAAAACCGGGTCATCCGTTACGATGGCCCCACGGTCGATCCAGTGCTCGATCCACTGCGTCACCGTATCGAGAGTCTTGCCGAAGCCATAGCGCCAGAACGTGTCCGCCAGATCCGGGAAATGGGGTGCTTCGGAAACAATGATGCGATAAAGCCGCAAGGGCCCCGGCTGAAGCAGGATGCGGATAAACCGCTCTGCAAGCTGCGAGAAGGCTTCGACACAGGTGATGGCGGTCAGCTGGCTTTGACACAGAGCTGGAGCCAGCTTGCTTCGGCTCAGATCGTCGATAACGGCGCCGAACAACGCAGCCTTGTTCTCGAAGTGATTATAAAGCGTGCCCTTCGAGACCTTGGCGCGAAACGCAATCTGGGACATCGAGGCCCCTTCATAACCGGATTCGAGAAAGATCGCCTCAGCACCGTCCAGAATCTGGCGCCGTTTGGCATTGATCGAGACGCTCTCCTCCTGCCGGTCTTCCGCCCCAGGCAAAGAGATCCCTTCTTTCATGTTCAACCGGTCCATCCCCTCATTGCGTTAATCCATGCCAGATCCAGCGACCGGGAAATTCACGCGAGGTGGCCGTGGAGAAGAGGGCAGAAACTGACCGAACGGGTCGATCAGCGCAAGGGCAAACTGCGACAACCGGGCCGATTCAGCCGTTCTGAAACAAGAATGACTTCAATGTGTCCATGAAAGGTCTAGGCATTACCGTCACAGATAGCGATAAAATAGGCGTGACGATCCGTTATCAGAGACATGAGATCCTTATGACCCCTACACACCCGAATACGTCGCGCACGAACCGAGTTCTGCCCCCGGGCGTTGTCACAGGTGATGACTATCTCACCCTGATCGAGGCCTGCAAGGAGGGTGGTTACGCTCTGCCTGCCATCAATGTCGTCGGCACAGACAGCGTTAATGCCGTCCTCGAAGCGGCAGCCCGGAACAACTCGGATGTCATCATCCAATGCTCCAATGGTGGAGCCCGCTTCTATGCGGGCGAAGGCCTGGCCGATCAGCACAGAGCCCGTGTGCTCGGTGCTGCAGCATGGCGCATCATGTGCATCTTCTGGCCCGTGAGTATGGCGTCTGCGTCGTTCTTCATACCGATCACGCCGATCGCAAGCTCATTCCCTGGGTTGAGGGTCTTCTTGAACTGAGCGAGGCCGAGGTCGCTGCCGGTCGTCCTCCTCTCTTTTCCTCGCATATGCTCGATCTCTCCGCCGAGGCGCTTGACGATAATCTGGCCGAATGCGCCCGTCTTCTGCCCCGTATGGCGAAACTCGGGATCAGCCTCGAAATCGAACTTGGCGTCACGGGCGGAGAAGAGGACGGCGTTGGCCATGACCTCGAAGATCATGAAGACAACGCCCATCTCTACACCCAACCGGAAGATGTTCTTGTGGCGTGGAACCGCCTGTCGCCCCTCGGCCATGTGACCGTAGCGGCTTCATTCGGCAATGTTCATGGCGTTTACAAGCCGGGCAACGTCCAGCTCCGCCCTGAAATCCTTCTGCACTCGCAAGAGCATGTTGCCGAAAAAACAGGTCTTGGTCCCAAGCCGCTGGCTCTCGTCTTCCACGGCGGATCGGGCTCCGAAAAAGACAAGATCACGGCAGCTGTTTCCTACGGTGTTTTCAAGATGAACATCGATACTGACGTGCAATTCGCGTTTGCCAACGGAATCGGCCAATATGTGCTCGATCATCCGAAGGCGTTCCTGCACCAGATCGATCCCGAGACGGACGCGCCCTACAAGAAATTCTACGATCCGCGAAAATGGCTCCGTGTTGGCGAGAAAAGCATCGTCGATCGCCTTGAAGAGGCCTTTGCCGATCTGGGTTCCAAGGGCAGATCCATCGCCCAGAAGAGATGAAGACAGTGACTTGCGAAATTGTCAGGCGCTTTGTGGTCGCTCCAAACCAGATCGAAACATTCGAGTCGAGCTATGGCTCAGACGGCCCATGGGCCCGACTATTTCGCAATGTGCCCTCTTACCGGGGCACAAAACTCATCGCCGATGTCCTGCAGACCGGGCGCTACATCGCCATCGATGAATGGAGCTCCTATCAGGCCTATCTCGATTTCAAGAACGATCATTCAGATGCCTTTGCGGCTCTGGACTCGGCATGCGGGCCGCTCATCATCAGCGTCGAGTTTTTCGGGGCTTTTCGCGTCGTGCGCAGTCAGACGGACATCTCCTGACAGGAGTATGACAATACAGGTTCCGGATGCAGAAACTTCTTGCATCCGGGGGGCATCCTCTTTAATCGGGCGGCCTTGGCCCAAGGGGGCATGTTGCCCAACAGGCTGTCTACTGGTTTAGAGGTACGTGATGAACGCACTTGCTCAACTGGGGATGGTATCGGAACTCCCGAGAGATAACCAGACTGTCGCATCGAACACATCTCATGAAGAGGTGTGCAAGGATTACTTTATTGAGCGTGATGGTGAACGCTTTGCCGGCCACCACCTGCTGATCGATTTCTGGGACGCCAAGAATCTGGACGATCCTGCATCAATCGACGCCACGCTTTGCGAAGCCGCGGTTACCGCAGGAGCGACGATCCTGCACAGCCACTTCCACCACTTTACGCCCAATGGCGGCGTGTCGGGCGTGATTGTTCTGGCTGAAAGCCACATCTCGATCCACACTTGGCCGGAGCGTAACTTCGCTGCCGTGGACGTCTTCATGTGCGGTGCCTGCGACCCGAATCTAACGATTCCGGTGATGCAGCGTCTGTTCCAGGCTGGTCGCGTTGTTTCCGACGAAGTTCGTCGTGGCCGCGAAAAGATCACAAACGCAGCCTGACACAAGTCCGGATCTGCGCGGATTGCAGACCAAGCCGGGCCCAAAAGCCCGGCTTTTTTTACGAGAAAAAGGGGCAACGCTATGTCTGAGTCTTGGATCAACGAAACCCTGTACCCTGACTGGGGTCAGCGTTTTCGTGTCACGCGCGAGCTTGCACGCGTCAAAAGCGATTTTCAGGACATCGTCGTCTTCGAAAGCGAGTTTCACGGCCGTGTACTCGTGCTCGACGGCGTCATCCAGATCACCGAGCGTGATGAGTTCGTCTATCAGGAAATGCTGACGCATGTGCCGTTGCTGACGCATCCTGATGCAAAGCGCGTTCTGATCATCGGTGCGGGCGATGGCGGTGTTCTGCGTCGCGTGCTTCAGCACAAGACCGTTGAAAAAGCCGTCATGGTGGAAATCGACGGCGCCGTGATCGAGCTGTCCAAGCAGCATCTGCCCAACATCGCCGGTGACGCCTGGAACGACCCGCGCGCCGAAGTCATCGTCGGCGATGGCATCGATTATGTCGCTAAGGCAGAAGAGGGCTCCTTTGACGTCATCATCGTCGACTCGACCGACCCGATCGGCGTGGGCGAAGTGCTCTTCACCGATGCCTTCTACAAGGACTGCGCTCGCATCCTCTCCGCACAGGGTCTGATCGTCAATCAGTGCGGCGTTCCCTTCATGCAAGCCGATGAGCTGCGTGAGACCAGCGTGCGTCGTGCCAACTTCTTCCCGCATGTCTCGGCTTATGTTGCCGCCGTGCCGACTTATGTCGGTGGCTTCATGACGCTCGGCGTTGCTGCCAAGGGCGTCACCCCGACCAAGCAGAGTGTCGAAGACGTTCGCGCACGCGCTGAGGCTGCAGGCATTCTCGGCACGACACGGTACTGGTCGCCAGAAATCCACGTCGGCGCCTTCAACCTACCGCCTTACATCGCCGAAAACCTGCCCACGCAGGAAGGCTGATGCGTTCGTCCAGGGCTTGTCCCTGGACACGCAAAGGGGCCTCGGCCCCTTTCATCCCCACGTCAAAACCAGCAGATTTTCAGATAACACTTTCTCTGGTGGGGATCAGCGGGGCACCGCCCCGCGCCATCTAATATCCAGAACCGCTCAATAGCCGGATGACGATGGTTTTCCACTCATCCATCACCGCACCGTGGCCCATGGCCTGACCGCCGCGACGATACCAGTAGCGGGCATTATCGACGTCCCCTTCGACACGATGCAGCCAACCATGCACCCAGTTGCAATCGCGATCCTGTTCATTGGCCTGAACGATCTCATGCACAGCGGGCCAATCGGAACGCCCTCCCCACCACAAAGCCAGAAGCGCAGGGGAAAGACCTTGGGGAGGAATGCCATCTTCAAGGCTTTCCTGGAAAACGGACAGGGTCATGCTCATTGGCCAGTCTCCCATTCGAACCGTATACCGGTCATGTTCTCCGAAGCCTGCCAGAGCTTTTCCGCAAGGGAAAGCCCCTCCGCAACCGGAGGAACGATCGCAGGTCCCGGAGGCCCCCGTCTCTCGCCGGTACCCTGAGGACCGTAATAGCCGCCATCTTCCGCCTCAGATGAGAGCGCCGCGTAGAGAAACGGCTCCGCGCCAGCGGTCACATCCTGTCCCATCAGGCGGAACAACACATTTCCGAGACGATCCTGAATCAGAGCCAGCACCCGGCTCAGCGGCGCGTTCGACACACCGAGCGCCGCACTATTGGTGATGATCGAGCTGGTCGACCAACCGGGATGGGCAGCACGTACATGAAGCGGCGCACCAGCCGCCTTGACCCGTCGATCGAGCTCAAGGCTGAACAGCAGATTGGCAAGCTTGCTCTGGCGATACCGATCGAAGCGCTTGTAGCTCTCTGTCGCATTGAGATCGTCGAACGGGATTTCCCCCTTCCAGGCGGCAAGCGAGGCAATGGTCACAACATGCGCCTCTCCGGCAATCAGGGCAGGAAGGAGCTTTCCTGTCAGAGCGAAGTGCCCCAGATGATTGGTCCCGAATTGCAGCTCAAACCCGTCCTGCGTCGTCCGGCGCTGGGGCGGCGCCATAACGCCCGCATTATTGACCAGAATATGCACAGGCTGACTGCCCATACGGTCGACAAAGCGAACGATGGAGGCGAGCGATGCCAGATCGAGCCCTTCGAAACGCAGTGTCGCCCCTGGAACTGCCTGTTCGATCGCGATCAACGCCTCGCGCCCTTTTTCGGCGTTACGCCCCGTGACGATCACTTCGGCTCCCTTGCGGGCGAGGCCGATAGCCGTTGCAAGGCCGAGGCCGCCAGTGGCGCCGGTGACGATTGCAGTCTGCCCGGCGCAGGACCGATAGAGAGTCTCTCTCATGCTTCAGCCTTTTCAGGGCCTGCCTCGGCCTTGGCTTCTTTCAGGGCCTCATCGGTCAGACGCTTTTCGTTTTTCTTGAGGAAATAAAGACAGACCCCGAGGAAGAGAGCGACCAACGAGCCGATGCCGATTGCGAGGGGTCCTGAGAGACGGAGGATTTCCTTGCCTAGGAAATAGGTGGCGAGCGAGTAGCCTCCCGCCCAGACAACGCCCCCAAGCGCATTAAAGAAGAGAAATGATTTCCAGGGCATGTGATTGGCGCCCGCCAGAAGCGCCACGAAGACGCGCAGAATAGCGAGGAACCGCCCGAGGAAAACAACAGTTCCCCCATGCTTTTTGAAGAGATAGCGACCGAGAAGCAGACGTTCGTCGCTCAGACCGACCTTGCTCCGTGCTTCTGCAGAAGCTTGAAGCCGATGGAGCGCCCGATCAGATATCCAAGATTATCCCCCATGATGGCGCCCGTGACAGCAGCCACGGCCACCCACCGGATCTCGAGATGATGGGTGGTGGCTGCATAGATCGCCGCGCCGATGAGGAGACTCTCGGCAGGCAAAGGCAGCCCCATGCTTTCAAGCATGACAACAACGCCAACAATGCCGTAGCCATACTCCCTGAGCAGGTGTTCCAGAAAATGCAGCAGGGCTCTTATCCTTGGCAGGCGGGACGAAGAAGAGTCCGACTTGATGCCTGAAAGCCGCTCTCAGGAAAACTCGTCAGATGGTTTCCATCGGATTATCCTGAATCCCATGACGAATCCATCTTCGATCCCTTCCGGTTCCTGGCCTTCCTGGGTCTCACCAGATCTCGTGGCGGGCCGCAGCGTCTCGCTCTCCGACCTTCAGGCCGAAGGAGATCGTCTCTACTGGCTGGAAGGTCGACCTCAGGAACGCGGACGTACGGCCCTTGTCAGTCTCAAACGCAACGAAGCGCCTCAGGATTTACTGCCAACCACTCATGATGTGGGAACGCGCGTGCATGAATATGGCGGCGGCGCCTATCGCGTGTCGCAGGGCCAGCACGTGGTATTCAGTGACCGCAAATCCGGTCAGGTCTGGCTGAGAGGAAACGATGGCTCTCTGGTCGCTTTCGCCTCAACTCCGGGCTGCGCTTATACGGAATTCTCGTTCGATCGTGCCGAGCGCGGCGTTTTCTGCGTCCGCGAAGATCAGCGCGAAGCAGGTGAAGCAAAGGCGGCCATCGTCTGGCTGGATCGTCAGTCCGAGACCGTTCTGGTGGAAGGGGATGATTTCTACGCAGCGCCCCGTCCGGCCCCCGATGACGGGCATCTCGCCTGGATCTCATGGTCTCACCCCGATATGCCATGGGACGCAACCAGATTGTCTCTGTCTCGTCTGACATGGCACGACGCCGTGCCTCAGTCTGGATGGCCTCTGACGCTGAGCGGTGAGACCTTACGATGCAGCACCGTCGATCCGGTGTGGGAAAGCGCCGAAACACTTCTGGCAAGCTGCGACGCAATCGGATCCTGGCGCCCCTGCCGTTTCTGGACAGATCTGACCCATCAGCCCGAATATCTGCCCGATCCGGGTGGTGAAACGGGATTTCCCCATTGGGTCTTCGGTCAGCGTAGCCTTCGCCCGCTGCCCGATGGCCGTCTCATGGCCCAGATCGTGACCGAAGGCGTCAGCCAGATTGGCATTCTCGACAGTCACGGCTGGACGCACCACCCCGAGATCGATGCCGCGCAGGTGCCTGTCCTTTTCGATGACACCTTCGCCTGGATCGACACCCCAGCCGACGCGCCACCCGCCATCGTCATCGGTGGACGAAATCGACAGGTCAGACAGTCCTTCGATTTTCCTGAAGGCGTCGACGCCTGTGACTGTGCCGTCCCCGTTGCTCTGTCTTTCCCTTCCGAGGCAGGCGAAACGGCACACGCCCTCTATTACGCGCCAGTCAACCGCACCCACGCGCTGGCACCCGGCGAGCAACCGCCTCTGGTCGTGATGGCGCATGGCGGCCCGACAGCACGCGCCAACTCTGCCTTTTCGTTCAAGGTGCAATGGTGGACCAGCCGCGGCTTCGCCGTGCTCGATGTCAATTACCGTGGGTCGACCGGGTTCGGGCGTGCCTATCGTGAAGCTCTCGAAGGCCAATGGGGCATTGCGGACGTGCAGGACTGCATCGCAGCCGTACGTCATGTCACAGCACAGGGTCTTGCCGATCCGAAGCGCTGCGTTATCCGGGGCAGCAGCGCAGGCGGGCTGACTGTCCTGTCAGCTCTCGCCTCGTCTGACGTGTTCGCTGCGGGATGCTCGCTCTACGGCGTGACAGATCTGCGTGCGCTTGCCGGCGAGACCCATAAATTCGAGTCCCGTTATCTCGACCGGCTGATCGGCCCCTATCCTGAGCAGGAGGCCCTTTATCTGGCGCGCTCCCCTCTAAGTCATGTGGCAGAAATAACGGCGCCAGTCCTGTTCCTTCACGGCGATCTCGACAAGGTTGTCCCGCTTGCTCAGGCTCAGGCCATGCATGACGGCCTTCTGACTTTAGGGCGACACTCCGAGCTGCATGTCTATGAGGGCGAAGGGCATGGCTTTCGTCAGGAGCAGACCCTGAAAGACAGCTTTTCCAGAGAGCTCGCTTTTTATCAGCGTGTCTTCGCTGGGCAGTAAAGCAGAGCCCGGGGTGTCTGACTGACGCCCCGGAACACTGTTTTCCAGTTCAGGGCGCGGTAAGCGCCGTGTTGAGCAGATCGGCCAGGCGCACACCCGCTTGTTGTAGTCTTGTCTCAATCACAGGCAGGGCGACGGCGGTATAGGCCTCGCCCAGCGCTTTTTTCTTGCCGCTGGGAAGCGCGCCGTAAACCACATCGCGCGCCAGAGCGTGGCTCTCATCCGTCCATTTCACGACAGAGTCATGCACCGTGTCGGCAGAAAGCGCGCCGCTCCAGAAGTCAGCCTGACCGGGCGTAATCTGGGCATTGAGGCGGTCGGCCTCCGCGCGCGCCCTGGCAAAATCGATGGTGTAATGGGGTCCCACCACGAGATGGCGCTCATGGTTCATGATCCCCTCATCCCACAGCGAATGCAGGTTCTCATGTCCGTTTCGGTCCTGACCGAAATAGGACACCTTCACCGCATTGCCCCCCTTGTCGTGATCGCGTTCCGCAGCATGAAGCGGCTGATGCAGATCACCGGCAAGATGAACGATCCATTTCAGCGCCACCAGCCGTTCGGCTGAGGGTGCATGCGGGTCGGCCAGCACCTTCTCCATCTCCGGCAGTTTCTCCGTGACGCATAAATCGTTGCCGCAATCGCGAGGCTTGGCGTAGGTCGCGAAATTCGTATCGGTATCGACGTAATGCCAGGCAAGGGTCTGGGGCAGCCCGCCTTTCTCAGGCGAGACGTGGCCGATCGTGTCGGGCCATGACGCCACCTGATCGAGCGTCTGATGATTTTCGAGAGCGAGAAGGCGCGTCACTTCGGTTGTCGCCTGTGGAGACAGACGGCTTTGGGCGATATCGGCGACAATGGCGTGACCATAAGGCCCCCAGGCAAGAGCCTGCCCCGGCAGGGCCATGCCGAGAGAAACGGTGAAAAGCGCCGAAGCGGCGCAGAACGAGCGTCGGATCATGAAACCTCTGATCGAGAGCAGGAAGGGAGCGCTCGAACGTTCCACCGCCAAGGCTGCATTGCAAGGGATGTTATGATGACAGGCCTTGTCTCCCCTCAGGGTGAGGCGGGCGACCGACCCTCAGCCTTCCAGACGGACAGACCAGCCAGCACGCCAGCTTTCGCACGGCTTGAGGTGCAGGAGACCGGGTTTCTCCTCGAAGCTCCCTTCAAAATCGACCGGGCTGGCATAGCCTTGCCAGGGCTCGATACAGAGAAAATCCGAGCCCGGTTTCATCCAGAGGCCCAGCTGCTCAAAACCGTGCCAGGAGAAAACGAGGCCGGCATACTGCTCATCACGAAAGCGGATCGAGCGACTGACGGGATGCAGAAAAATCAACGCGTCTTTTTCGAACAAGGCCTCGTCCAGCCTGAGCACGTTGTCTTTCACCGGGCTCGGACGGTCGTTTCCTACGATCAATCCGCCATCGAGAGCGGATAACGGTCCGGGCTCAGCTGACTCGAATTCGAGAACATAATCTGTTTTCGACGTGTCGGAGGAGAGCGGCCAGATGAAGGCAGGATGCGCGCCCAAAGACGCATGCAACACGTCTCGGGTGTCAGGATTGCGTAATGTGTAATGCACATGCAGCCCCTCGTCATCGAGCGTGTAGTTCAGCTGCAGACGAAACGCCGACGGAAAAAGGGCCCGGCTCGTCGGGTCATCCTCAAGCACGAGCGCGCAGCTGCTTGCGCCGCGCTCGACCCAGCGAAACACACGGTCTCTCGCAAAGCCATGCTGGGTGAGGGTATAATCGAGCCCATCGATGACGGCATGATTATCACGCAGCCGACCGATAATCGGAAACAGGACCGGTGAGTGGCGAGGCCATGTGCTTCCCGTCCACATCAGCTCCCGGCCGGTCTCGTCACGCAGCGAACAGAGCTCGGCCCCCAAGGCGGCCACGCATGCCGTATATCGTCCGTTGGAAAAGATATGGCTTTCAGATGTCATCGATACGCTCCCTCGCCCAGCTTCGCCCTCTCCCTCTTAAAGAGGGGTAAACGAACACGAGCGCCGCCGAGCTTCCCTAAAAAACCAGTCAGATCAAGAGACTGTTTCGTGAGCATGCATGACCAAGCCCGTCATGCCCGGTCAGCGCAGCCTCCCTCGGAAGCCATTCCGAGCCGGGTTTGAGGTCGCGCTCGATCCCATGAAAAGCACGAGGCAAAGCTGCTTCAGGACACCCGCTCATCGCAGCAATTCTCACCGTGACGAAGGGGTTTCCCAGTCTGATCTGGCGAGAAAGGAAATATGTTTTGGTTACCATTTTTAATACTAAGATAAAAATCAATAATAGTTTCTTACAAAGAGTTTGAGAATCAGACGCGCTTTCATTAAGGAGTTGCGAAACCCTCGCAACTAACCGGAGTGTCGCATCTCATGCGTTCCCCCTCGCGCAAAACCCTTTCTCTCCTGCCGATGCTGACCGGGATCATTCTCGGATCGACACAGGCCTTTGCTGCAACGGACACGCCAGACACTCAGAAAGACAAGAAACCGCAGCGTCACCGCAAAGCGGAAAAGCGCGACAAGGACAAAGCCGATGAGAAGATTACGGTCGTCGGCAATGGCTTCAACACGCTGAAAGATCCGATCGGTCTCTCACGTATGCCGCAGGATGCCCTGCACACCCCACAACAGATCAACATCGTGCCGCAGATGTTGATGAAGCAGCAAAACGTCAAATCGGTAGACGAAGCCATGCGCAACGTACCGGGTGTCACCTCATCCATCGGTGAGGGTGCGGGGGGCATGAATGGCGATCAGTTCCTGATCCGAGGCTTCCAGGCCCAAAACGATATCTATCAGGATGGGCTGCGCGATTTCGGCGTCTACAGCCGGGATGCCTTCAATCTCGAGACCGTGTCGGTCATCAAAGGCCCGTCTTCCGAAGTCTTCGGTAACGGCACGACCGGTGGCGCCATCAATATGATTACCAAGACACCGACCCTGACCGATCATTATTCAGCAGAATTCAACGGCGGATCGGGCTCCTTCTATCGCGGAGTCCTAGATTTCAACAAAAAACTCGACGATCACACGGCCCTGCGCATCACAGGCATGGGGAGCGAGAATAATGTCGTCGGACGAGATTCCATCTATTCCCATCGCTGGGGCATCGCACCGTCGATCGCCTTCGGACTGGGAAGCAAAGCCACGCTCGTCCTGCAATATATGCACCAGCAGGAGAATTCGGTGCCCGATTTCGGCGTGCCGGTCATCACGCCCCCCGGTGCCAGAACAGGGGGGCCCATTACCCAGTACGGCATTCGTCGCACCAATTTTTACGGCACGAATTTCGATCAGAACGCCACCAACGATAATATGGAAACGGCGCGTTTCTCCTACAAACTCAACGACCATATCAAGTTCTATGACGATCTTCGTGGCGGGCAGTTCTATCGCAATTTCGCCGCATCGAAGGCGACCTGCGACAAGACCTGCGTCAATAACTACTTCCTCGGCAATCTGGCCTCCGCTCTCGTCGCGCGCTCAGGCCCCAGTGGCGCGGGTAATGGTAAAGGGCCCGGCACCTATCTCGCGCCTCTGCCCTATCAGCAGACAAGCTGGTCAATCCAGAATGTGGCCTCGATGGTGGCCGATTTTCATACAGGCTTCCTGAAACACCAGCTGGTGACCGGCTTCGATATCGAACGCGTCAATGACGTGCGGTCGCAATCGACCTATCTCGAAGCCAAACCCTTTGCCTCTCTGGTCAATCCGAACCCCAATGTCGGCGATCTGCGCCCCGTGCCAGGCGACATGAACCCGGGCGGCCTCGTCAGCCTTGGCGCGCTCGGCGCCAAGGGCAATTCGAACGGCTACGGATTTGATACCGGCCTGTTCCTGTACGACCAGATCTGGATGACGAACTGGCTATCCGTCAAAGGCGGTTTCCGCTGGGATCGTTGGCAAACGAGCTACAATCTGACGGGCGGCAATGTCGCAGCCAATCCTGACATCCACTACCATCAGGTCAGCAGCGTCTTTAACCCCAATGTCAGTCTTGTTGCGACGCCCGACGCGCATCAGACCTATTACTTCACCTGGGCCACGTCGACGACGCCAAGCGGTATGTACGTCACCAACGGCTCCGTACCGATCCGCCCGGGCACCAATTCCTTCGCCAGCCCGGAAAAGGCCACGCTGTACGAGGTTGGAGCGAAATATAGCGCTTTCCATGATCGCATGGGCTTTACGGCATCGCTGTTTCGTCTGGACAAGAATAACGCCCTCAACGCCGATCCGGTCACGGGTGAGGTACTGGGATCGAGTGACAAGCAGCGCAACCAGGGGCTCGAACTCTCGGTTGGCGGCATGATCATGCGCGGCTGGAATATTTCGGCGACCTACGCCCTCTACGACAGCAAGACGCTTTCCTCCGACAACGCTGCGGCCGTTGGCAAGCAGGTGCAGTATGTGCCGCATAATCAGGCGACACTCTGGTCTGTTTATGAAGCCTTCCCGAACAAGCCTTACAATATCTCGTTTGGCGGTGGCCTGACATGGCGTCAGCATGTGTGGCTGAACACACCCAATACAGTCCGTGTTCCGGCCAATCTAGATTTTGACGCTGTCATCTCTCACCGGCTGGGCTCGCACTGGAAGATCGCGCTCAACGGCTATAATCTTGCCAACCGCCTGAACTATCAGAGCCTGTTCGTGAACCGGGCCACACCCACTGCTGGCCGCACCTTCCTCGGTCAGATCAGTCTGAATTACTGAGACATTCCAGGGTCGGTTTTTCACCGGCCCTGCCCTTTCTGCAAAAGAGATCGTCCCCGCTCAATCAAAGCTTGCTTCCCCGGTCTCAAGCATCGCTCGGCCATTCTTGATAGGCCTCGCCCCCGCTTCTGCGCTAAGAGAGCCGCAAAAGTGGTTTTCAGGCTTCGGGAAGATTTATCATGACGCAGGCACCTTCTGCATTGCGGCTCTTTATCGCTTCACTCCGTTCAACGATCCGGCTGCAATACGCGGGCCTCTTCTCGACGCCTGCCTTTCCCACGGTATCAAAGGCACCCTCCTCCTCGCACGTGAAGGCATCAACGGCACCATTGCGGGGAGCTCCGAGGGGATAGAAGCCATTCTCGCGCATATTCGCACCCTGCCCGGATGCGACGCGCTCGAATGGAAGCTCTCCTATAATGACGCCATGCCGTTCAACCGCATGAAAGTGCGCCTGAAGCGTGAAATCGTCACCATGGGTCAACCCGATATCGATCCGCTCACCGGTGTCGGGCACTACGTCCCGGCTACCGAGTGGAACGCGCTGATTGCCGACCCCGATACGATCCTGATCGACACCAGAAACGACTATGAAGTGGCGGTCGGGACGTTCAAAGGCGCCATTGACCCTGACATCCAGAGCTTTCGTGAATTTCCTGAGTGGTTCCGCGCCCGTCGCGCGGCTCTCGAAGCAGAAGGGCGCAAGCCGAAAATCGCCATGTTCTGCACAGGCGGCATACGCTGCGAGAAATCGACCGCTTTCGCCCTCTCCGAAGGTGTCGAGGATGTGTATCACCTCAAGGGCGGCATTCTGAAATATCTGGAAGAAGTGCCTGAATCCCAGAGCCAATGGGAAGGCGAATGCTTCGTTTTCGACCAGCGCGTTACCGTGCGCCATGGGCTCGAACCGGGCGCCTATGATCTGTGTCACGCCTGCCGCCGCCCCGTCTCGGCTGAAGACAAAGCTTCCGCGCTTTATGTCGAAGGCGTGCAATGCCCTGCCTGTGCGAGCGAGCGTACTGAAAACCAACGCGCCCGCTACGCCGCCCGCCAGCATCAGGAAGATCTCGCCCGTTCACGCGGCAAACACCATATCGGCGGCGAGTAAACCCGTTGGAGCAGTAGACAAACAAGCCGCATCGGCGATCTGTTTGTTCTGCAACCCGTTTAGGGTGCGATCCGCTTTGGCTTCACATCAGCCATAAAGAAGGGATCGTCGACGACAATGGAAGAACACGCCGAGGCACCGCTCATCCTCACCCTTGAACTGGCCCCAGAAGATCAAGGCTGGGCACAAAGGCAGCGCGATCTCTATTTTCCACCCGAACGAAATATTGTTCCCGCGCATATCACACTGTTCCATGCCATGAACGCCATCGACAGGGACGATGTTCTGACTGTCATGAAGCAGAGACGTCCTGCCCCTCTGGTGCGGATCGAGGCTCCCTATCTCCTGGGGCGCGGCGTGGCCTACCGTATTTTCAGCCCTGACGGGGCAAAGATCCGCGAGGCCATCCGTCAGCTCATTCCAAATGAACGACTGACAAAGCAGGATCAGGCCCCCTGGCGTCCTCATCTGACAGTGCAAAACAAGGTCACTCCCGAACAGGCCCGTGACCTGCATGCCCGGCTTTCAACGGAGCCAGCACGAGAAGAGAGCCGCGCAGCCGCCCTGAATTTATGGCGTTATCTGGGTGGACCATGGGAAAGGCTTGAGCGCGTTCCCTTCACAGATCAATGAGCCAGATATCGCGCTTTCGTCGTCACGCAGCCGACCGAAACCGCGTCAGAGCAGGCGAGCGAGTTTGAGGAAGACCCAGGTCAGGATCATCGCGATGAAGCAGACCAGTCCGGCTTCGAGCGTCCCGAATTGTCCACTCGCCAGATACATCCCCCCCGTATTCATGCCGAAAAATCCGGTGACCAGCGTCGCAGGGAACATGAGAATGGTGGCCGCTGTCAGGATATAAAGACGACGGTTGGTTTCTTCAGCCTGAGATGACCCCAGCTCATCCTGAAGCGAACGGGCACGGTCAAGAAGCGCAATCATATCGTCCAGCGCGGCGTGAACCTGACGCTCGGTCCGGTCACGCAATTCATCCTCGGCCCATTCGGGCAATTCCAGATCTTCATCACGCAGCACACGGTCGATCGGTGTCACAACGCGGCGCAGCTCCGTCGCGCGTCGGCGGCCCTTACCCACGATGCCGCCCAGATGACCCAGATCGGTACGGCGTTCGATCAGGAGCAAGGCGTCTTCGGCACGGTCGAGTTCATCATCGAGCTTGCCAATCTGGCGACGCACACTGCCAGTAAATTCCCGCAAGGCGCGGTCGATCACCCCGGCTGGGCTCCGGGGGATCGAATCCGCCCGAAGCGTGCGAAAAGCTGCACCCAGCACCGGGATAGGGTTGCGCCGGGTGGTAATCAGCAGATCAGGGCGCATGGCAAAACGCCAGGCACAGATATCGCGATCTTCTTCCGATACGGCGTCGTCAAAAGCAGGCAGCGCGCCCCAGACAAGGCCGGGCAGGGCTTCAAGCATCACGCCATATTCTGTCTCCGCCAGCATGGCACTGACATCTTCTGGCAGGCAGGGCAGGGTGGCGACATGCTGTCGTGCAGAACTATGCACGGTGTCAAAATGCAGCCAGGCCCAGCTTTCCGATGGCTTGGGATAGTTAGACGGCGGCGTACGATCGTTGAGAAGACTCTCGATCTCATGCGGCTCAAGCGGAGCAGGGTCTTCACCGGGGCGTGCCCTGATCGCCCAGACGAGCCCGTTCGCGATCCCATGCGGCAAGGCACTGCTCGGCTTCATGTCCTGACCTGCGACGACTGAGAACGGCAGCTGCGAGCGTGTGTTGGACATGCCATCCTCCATCGTGAGGGATCGGGCGCGCGGGCATTGCGCTGACAGCTCTGTCGCATGTGTGCCCTAGACAGGCAACCGCTTTCAAACCTTAATCTGCAGGAGAGGAAACTGGAACGCTGTCGGTTTGTTACCAGCTCGTTCGAGCGTCCTTCAAAACCAAGAACCATACTGGACGCCCCCTTCCCGGTTTTTCGACAGGAGCCTGTCATGAAACATGCACTCAGAGCCGCTCTGGCCGTATCCGTTCTTCTTGCGACACCCTTTGGGGTCCATCAGATTGCCTTCGCCCAGGCGAGCACCGTGACCGATAGCGACGTCGCTCCCAACGCGAAGACGGCAGAGACACTCAAAAACCAGTCGAGTCAGATCCATAATCCGACCGAACAGAACGAGACGTTCAAAAACCAGATGAGCGAGCAGCCTGACCCCAAGGCTCCCGTCGCGCCTTCTGCCAAAGCCTCGTTGACCGGGGAAACGTCAACGCAGATGCCGATCTCATCTCCGCAGCATGAGGCCGCGTCCAAACCCAAGCATCACCACAAACACTCGAAAACCACAGCTAAATCAGCAGAGAAATAACCCTCTCTCTGATAAAGTCTGAAACGCCCGCTCCGTAGGAGACGGGCGTTTTTTATGCGTGCTGGCCGAATGGCCGAACTCGCTTTATACAAATGCCCCTCATTAGAGAAAGACAAGGGTTTCAGAATGACCGATTACAAGGTGCGCGATATCGCCCTGGCCGAATGGGGCCGCAAGGAAATTTCCATTGCTGAAGGCGAAATGCCCGGGCTGATGGCCCTCCGCGAGGAATATGGCGCAAGCCAGCCGCTTAAAGGCGCGCGCATCGCTGGCTGTCTGCACATGACCATCCAGACTGCCGTGCTGATCGAGACACTGACAGCCCTTGGCGCCACCGTGCGCTGGTCGTCGTGCAACATCTTCTCGACCCAGGATCAGGCTGCTGCTGCCATCGCCGCAACCGGCGTGCCGGTCTTTGCCTGGAAGGGCCTGAGCGAAGAGGAGTTCTGGTGGTGCATCGAGCAGACCATCAAGGGTCCCGATGGCTGGACACCGAACATGATCCTCGATGATGGCGGCGATCTGACCGTTCTCATGCACGACAAGTATCCCGAGATGCTGAACGATGTGCGTGGTCTGTCCGAAGAGACGACCACGGGTGTGCATCGTCTGTGGGAAATGGCCAAGAAGGGCACGCTGAAGGTTCCGGCCATCAACGTGAACGACAGCGTCACCAAGTCGAAATTCGATAATCTCTACGGCTGCCGTGAGAGCCTGGTCGACGCCATCCGTCGTGGCACCGACGTCATGATGGCCGGCAAGGTTGCCGTCGTCGCCGGTTATGGCGATGTGGGCAAGGGATCAGCGGCGTCGCTGCGCAATGCAGGCTGCCGCGTGCTCGTGACCGAAGTCGATCCGATCTGCGCTCTTCAGGCCGCAATGGAAGGCTATGAAGTCGTCACCATGGAAGCCGCCGCATCGCGTGGCGATATCTTCGTAACCTGCACGGGCAATGTCGACATCATCACTGTCGAGCATATGCGCGAGATGAAGCACCGCGCCATCGTGTGCAATATCGGCCATTTCGACAGCGAAATTCAGGTCGAAGCCCTGCGCAACTACAAGTGGGACAATGTGAAGCCGCAGGTGGACGAAATCGAGTTCCCCGATGGCAAGCGCATTATTCTGCTGTCCGAAGGCCGTCTCGTGAACCTTGGCAATGCCACGGGTCACCCCTCCTTCGTGATGTCGGCCTCCTTCACCAACCAGACTCTGGCTCAGATCGAACTCTGGACAGCCAAGCCCGGCCAGTACGAGACCAAGGTCTACACCCTGCCGAAGAAGCTGGACGAGAAGGTGGCAGCACTTCATCTCGCCAAGGTCGGCGCCGAGCTGAGCAAGATGAGCGGCAAGCAGGCCGATTATATCGGCGTACCCGTCGCTGGTCCGTTCAAGCACGAAGAATACCGCTACTAAGAAAAAGGGGCGCAGGTGAATAACCTGCGCCTTCTTCTAGGTGCTTTCTTAGGGATGACAAAATCCCCAAGAATAAAGAATTATACTTCCTCAAATATCTATCCAACGCTCAAATCAAAACCATTCTTAGGGACATCGCCTTCTGGCCCTAGTCGACAAGCCAGGAAATAGGTGAAAACGACGTCAGAGACCTAATGGCGTCTTTGTGATAATCTTCAAGTTCCTACTTCAGAGTCAATTTACTGTCCAAAGATTCCACACATACAGACAGAGAGAAGAATTTTCTCGAATTTGTAAGTTAGTGTTTCATGTGTATTTCGATATAATAAATATATAAAAATCCTTCTTCAATATTCCACGCCATTAGAAATTGGACATCACGATACAAATGTGAGATAGCCTGACAATCAAGGCGTCACAGAAGCAGGATTCAAAGGCAGTGGAGCGTAATAATCCGGAGCCAGATCACGATTTGACCGATATCGGTGCGTGGGATGAAGCTCGGTCTGAAACAACATCTCAGACCGATGAGGTGGAGCCTGAAACTGCTCCGTCGGACAATCTGACGGGGCTGGACACGCTTACTGAAACGGATTTTGCTCAAGACGAGCAGGCTCTCGCCTTCTATAGGGAGAATGGCTGCACGACAGTCATGCATGCTTTTACGCTTGCAAATATTCTTCACACTCATTTCCGTGTAAAAGAAGCCTCTCGCTTTTATCGCATCGCTTACGAGCTCCATTCAAAAAGCCCTGGCGAATACCCGCTTGCACAGTCGCTGCTTCAGGCACGCCTGCTCTGCCTCATGAAAGCCGGATTGCCCTTGCCGTCCAGCGAGGTGGATGAACTGGGCGCATTATGCCTCCCGCACGCCAACTTCATCCGCAGCGTTCACAAGGCCTGGCGCGAGAACAATCCGATAGGCGCCATGCGCCTCACGGCAAATGCATTCGAAGAGTTCCACACTGGGGAAGAGATCGACTCCCTCTTCCTCGGCTTCGCTCTCAGCGCAGACTTTCCCTTCTCGAAAAGGTGCAGCACGCAACGGGTCATTCCGAACAAGCTGTTCCTCTATTGGGATAAAAACCCGCCGGAAGAGATCGTCCGTAATTTCGAGTTCCACCGGAAAATTACCGGGCTCGACGTCAAGATCTTTGACAAGGCGGAAGCAGAGCAATGGCTCTACGATGTCTATGGCATCGAAGCACGCTCGCTCTTTCTGGGTGCCCGGCATCCAGCCGAAGCCGCTGACATTCTGCGCGTGCACGTCATTCAGGCACTTGGCGGCTGGTGGCTCGACGCCGATATTCGCATTCGGGACGAACAGGCTCTTCAGTTTATTCTCGACCGAAAGGAAGAGAACGTCCTGTTCCTGACGCACAACAACGTTGTTCATAACGATTTCTTCGGCTCTGTGCCGCAAAGCTCGTTGCTGAACGAATGCCTGCTGAACGTTTATCGCAACTGCTATCTGCATCCAGGCCTGTTCATCGCCTACAAGACAGGGCCAGGTGTCTTCAACCGGGCGCTAAACCGCCTGATGCATCGCGACCTCTCCGGTATCGCCTCACTGCCTCCGACGAGTGTACACGACCACCACGTGTTCAGCCGCCTCATCGAGGAATTCGATACGCCTTACAAATCCCAGACCCCGCACTGGCAGGCTGTCTGATCCAAAAGAGCATCGAGGTCCTCTCGATCGCCTCAGCTAACGCGGGGCGGTCGCGAAAACCACCTTGCGTCGTGGAAACGGAAGTGAAACGATTGACGGAAGAATTTTCCTCTTCCGTCAACAAGGTCGCTCCCGAATGCGTAGGCTTTTTATCCCTCTCGGTCTGGCGTCCTGCCTAGGATCGGCTCTTGCCGCCCGTCCGGCACCCAGCCAGACCATGCCACTCTCGATGCGACCGGTATTCGACACCCTTGTCTTGCCCGATGCACCCAATGTCTGGCGAAGTGCCTCCGGTCGACCGGGGCCAAGTTACTGGCAAAATCGCGCCGATTATCGCATTGCCTCGCGCATCGACACGGACAACCATGTCCTGAGCGGGACGGAGAGCGTAACCTACACCAATAACAGTCCCGATACGCTTGACGTCCTGTGGCTTCAGCTGGATCAGAATTTCTATCGCAGGGACTCACGGTCCTGGGTGGCCTTCCCCGACTGGCACCCGGCAAGTTCCGAAGGGGCTGTCATCGAGCGTGTGACAGTGGACGTAAACGGCATCGAGAAGCCCGTTCATTTCCACATTTCAGACACGCGCATGCAGGTGACCCTCCTGGCCCCTCTGGCGGGCTCGGGTCACGCGCTGAAACTTCATATCGCCTGGCACCATACAGTTCCCGGTGAATGGGGCGGGCGGACTGCCGTCACCAAGGTCAAGGATGGCGAGATCTATGAGCTCGCCCAATGGTATCCACGGCTATGCGTCTATGATGACCTCAAAGGCTGGGACACACTCCCCTATCTCGGTCAGGAATTTTATCTCGAATATGGCACCATCGATTATGCCGTAACCGTGCCGTGGAACTTCACGGTTGTCGGATCAGGCGCACTGACCAATCCGAAAGAGGTCCTGACGAAAACGGAGCAGACCCGTCTGGCCGCAGCCGGAAAGAGCGACAAGCGCGTGCTGATCCGCACCCCTCAGGATGTCCTCGATCCGGCGAGCCATGTGGCACGCTCCGGGGAGAAAACCTGGCGCTTCCATATGGAGAACACGCGTGACGTGGCTTTTGCGGCCTCGCCTGCTTTCATCTGGGATGCGGCCAAGCTCGACCTCCCAGCACTGCCCGGTGTCGGAGGGCATAAACCGGAGCCTCGCCTGGCGATGTCGGTCTATCCCCGTGAAGGCGCTGGGCCCCAGGCCTGGGATCGCTCAACCGAGTACGTGAAGCACGCGATCGAGTATTTCTCATCGCAATGGTATCCCTATCCTTGGCCGAATGCCGTCAATCTTGGCGGTCATGGTGCAGGCATGGAATATCCTGGCATCGTTTTCGATGGCTGGCAGGACAAGAACGACATGTTGTTCTGGATCACCACTCACGAGCTCGGTCATGGCTGGTTTCCAATGATCGTCGGCAGTAATGAGCGGCGCCACGCTTTCATGGACGAGGGCTTCAACACGTTCATTGATGCCTATGCCTCAGAGCATTTCAACCACGGCGAGTACGCCCCCAAGAAGGATGCCGAATACGCCCCCGAGACAGGCAACCCGGCAAAAGACATCGTTCCTGTTCTGACCGCCTCAGACGCCCCGACATTGATGATGCCTGCCGAACTCGTCCCGGAGAAATACAGGCACAAAGTCACCTATTTCAAAGGCGCTTACGGACTGACGCTGTTGCGAGAGAAAATTCTTGGGCCAGAGCGTTTCGATCCAGCCTTCCGCGCCTATATTCGCGCTTGGGCGTTCAAACACCCAACGCCCTCGGACTTTTTCCGCTTCATGTCGAGCGAAGCGGGTGAAGACCTCACCTGGTTCTGGCGTGGCTGGTATTTCGAAAACTGGTGGCCGCAATATCGTCTCGACGGCGTGGCTCAAAACCCCGCCAAAAGCGGTGCAGAAAAGACGATCAGTGTCGGCATTCGTAATGAGGGAAAACTGATCCTGCCAGTCCTCTTGCGGGTTACCTGGCAGGACGGGACTAGCGCAGAACGTCTTATCCCGACCGAAGCCTGGATGCTTCATGACAGGCTGAGTCTTACATTCCCCGATCACGGGGCAGTCAGGCGTATCGCGCTCGATCCGGAGCAGGGATTACCGATCCCCGATCGGAGCGGTCTGACCCTGACGCCAGGTACCAACGCCAATCCCTGATGGAGAAATCCTCGCGCTTTCAGCGCGGGATCCTCTCAGCCAGCGGCGGATTCCATATGTTCCGCCCATCCTCCGGAGCTGGAAAGACCGGCAGCCTCGTTTCGCTCGGCTGATTCAAAACCGAAAAAGAGCTGTGCCTCGGCCCAGACGGGCGAGGGCTGGGTAGCGTGGCTCTGTGCGAGCAAACGCGCGAGATCGGCGGCACCGGTCGACAGATATCTGATCATTCAGTCTGACCCTCACGACTGCATCCCTCCGCCCGACCATTCGATCAGGCAGAAGAGATCCGTAGAAACAACGATCCTAAGCCTCAGGGCTTTCGGAAAGACGCGGAGAGCAGCCCCGCGTGCTGACGAGGAGATCAGCCTATATGATAGTGAGAGTCGTTCTCAACTGATATTTTCAGTTCGATAGGGAGAAAATGAGGCGAGGGCCTCCTTCTCCTGCATGATCGCAGCGCGCTCTTCCTCCAGAAACGGCCTGACCGCCTGAGCGAGCGCCGGATCGCGGATGAAATGGCTCGAATAGGTGAGGCTCGGCAAGTAGCCGCGCTGGATCTTGTGTTCGCCCTGCGCGCCCGCTTCGACGCGGCTTAGCCCCTCCGCAATGGCGAAATCGATGGCGCGATAATAGCAGAGCTCGAAATGCAGAAAGGGCCACTCGCCCTCACATCCCCAGTTCCGCCCGTAAAGCGTGTCGCGTCCGGCGAGATTGAGTGCCGCCGCCACGGGTACGCCCCGATCGAGAGCCTGCATCAGCACCACACGATCTCCAAGACGCTCTGACAGCCCGGTGAAGAACGCGCGTGTCAGATAGGCATGACCCCATTTGCGATCGATCGTTGCCTGATAGAAAGTGTAGAAACGGTCCCAGTCTTCCTCTGTAATTTCTGGCCCCCGTAACGTCCGGAAATCGAGCCCGCAGCTTTGTGCGTCTCGTCGTTCACGCTTGATGGCCTTGCGTTTTCGCGAAGCGAGAGCCTCGAGAAACTGATCGAAGCTGGCATAATTCTGATTATGCCAATGATATTGCAGCCCAATCCGCCCCATCCAGCCATGGCCGGAGAGCGTCTCCTGCTCGTCCTGCGTGCAGAAACTCATATGGACGGAAGACAGCCCGAGTTCCTGACAGGCCTGACGCAATGCATCGGCAAATACGCCCCTGATCGCACCGGACGCGCGATGGGCCGGGTCGATCAGCAGGCGTTGCCCACTGACCGGAGAGAACGGAACGGCAATTTGCAGCTTGGGATAATACTGCCCCCCAGCCTGCTCATAGGCGCGCGCCCAGCTCTGATCGAAGACATACTCGCCGTAAGAATGCCCCTTGAGAAAGAGCGGAGCGACGGCGACCAGACCAGTCCCGTCATGCAGCGCAGCATAGCGGGGCAGCCACCCGGTTCTGGCCCCCACTGAACCGCTTTCTTCAAGCGCCAGAAAGAAGGCATGGAAGAGGAACGGGTTATCGTCCCCTGCACAGCGATCCCATGCCGCGGCACCGATTTCGGTAATAGAGGCGTGAAGCGTCAGAGACCATTCTGTCATGCTGGGCATTTGGGCCGTCTCCAACACCGAATCAACCGGAGGCTGCTTAAAGCGAAAGAGATCAGGCGACCTCGATCAGAGCCTCGACCTCAACCGGCGCATCGAGCGGCAGGGAGGGCACACCAATGGTCGAACGGGCATGAAGTCCGGCATCGCCAAACACGGCAACGGCCAGATCAGAAGCGCCATTCATAACCGTTGCATGCTGAGTGAAATCAGGCGTGCAGGCAATAAAGCCGCCAAGACGCACAATGCGCTTCACCTTTGACAGATCGCCCAGCTCGGCCTGCACCTGCGCCAGCACGTTCAGGAGGCAGAGCTGAGCACATTCATGCCCGAGTTCAGGAGAAACATCCTCACCAAGCTTGCCAGTCGCCTTGAGCGTCCCGCCCGAGAGAGGCAATTGCCCTGACACGACAAGAAGGGACCCGCTCCGTGCCACCGGGACATAGGTCGCAACGGGTGCAGCCGCCTTGGGCAGTTGCAGACCGAGAGCGGCGAGACGCGTTGTAGGCGTTTCAGACATGGCAATGTCTCCTTGCTGAGAGATGTCTCCCGTCAGCTGACCAGACGCAGCCTGCCACGCTCTCGCGGGGGGAGATCACCGGGAATGTCGAGCGGCAGCATCGGATCCTCTTCAATCGGATGAGAATCTTCCGGCGCGCTATCTGGCAGGCGCTTGCCCAGATAACTATCTGACAGCGCCCTGAACGCATAATCAAGCAGGGATGAGGCATAGGCCGCAACCGGATCGCCCTCGACCGTCCCCGCAGGCCCAAACCGCGTATGGGCAAACTGCTCCACATAAGCCCCTAAAGGAGCCCCATGCTGAAGGCCAATCGTGACCGCCTGTCCTACGCTTTCGAGTAATCCCCGCACCATGGAGCTCTCGCGACCCGGCGTTAGAGAGATCTCGCCGAGCGATCCGTCCTCATATTCTCCCGTGCGCAGATAAAGACGATGGCCCCCGATGGCTGCACGCTGCGTAAAGCCACCACGGCGGGCAGGCAGAGGGCGACGCGCGCCCCGCTCCAGACGTGCCGTCAGCGGCAGAGAGGCTCTCGGGTCAGGTCGTGCAGGCATGCGATCGACAAACCCGGTCAGAGCGCGATGCATCCGGAGATGAGCATCGGGACCCGGCACCGGAAGCGGGTTATCACCCAGAACGGCAGCAGCCAGAGCGGCCTCGATGCTCAGTCCGCGATGAGCCAGACGGGACAACGCGCTGATCCGCAAATGCCCATCAGGACGAAGAGGCGAGAAAATCGGCGCTAATCCGCAGGATTCAACACCCAGAAGCGCATCGACCGGACCAGAGACAGAAAACCCGGTTTCGATCAGGGCCCGGTTCGGCAGATCTGGCAGATTGTCTTCCATCTCGTCACGGATCTGACGGCCCAGAACTTCGAGACCCGGGATTGGGCAGGAGACAGGCGGCAACGGCACCGGCCCTGCGCCTTGCCGCGCCAGCGACGTGGTCAGCCAGCAAAGGTAACAGGCGGCATCACGCCCTGCTTCGCTGTCGTAATCGAGGCCCATCAGGGCCAGACAGCTATCGAGATTGGTCAGGAGCAACGTGCCGGCTGGACCGCCACTGTCATCCGGCTCGGACGAAGAGGCTGCCTGCATGTCGAAAAGCGGCAGCTCCCCATTGAGCATCGGCCCATTGACGGCATGCAAACGCCGCAGTGCGACACAGGCGAGACGAACGGTCGAGACGAACGCCTCGCCCGAAAAATCTCCCTCATGAACGAAAGCTGCAAGATTGAGCACGAACCCGGCGCGTCGATCGGCCTGGCCCTGCCACAGGGACGCCGTCGGCGCGAGTTGACGTTGCAGCAAGGCGTCCGCAAGAGCGGAACCAAGGGGCCGGGCCGGTTCGTCCGCTCCGTTTATGGCGCCCTCTCCGGCAAACGCGGGCAAGCCCTGAAGACGATCGAGCCATCGCGCTGTCTCGACAGGCAGGCGCAAGGCGCCCGACGCGCCGGAGAGCTGCAAAAGCGCAATCGCCGCCTCGTCTTCCCAACTGGCAGGAAGCGTTACGGAACGCAGGGCGAGATCGTCAGGATCGGCAGCGACATGCGCGACGCGCATACGCACCCCGTTCCACTGGAGAAGCGTTGTCATAGGATGAATTTAGGCCTCTAACCGGGGCCGAGAAAGGGTCATTCGACGCGATTGAATGAGGATAATGGTCCGTAAAATGGGGATATGGTGGATAACATTCGAACACCGAAGCCGGGCAGGGTGATGGACGCTTGCAGACGAAGCCTGTAGGACTCTGGTTTGCCTGTCAGGGTTGACCTGCCGGGCACGCAAAGCCTGTGCGTTCCCAAAGTCTGTGAGTTCCGAAAAGCCCATGAGTTCATTGTCTGGCGTGCGCCCCCGTCGCAACCTTCTCGAGCTGACGACCGGTTTTCTGGTTCTCGCCGCTCTTGCAGCCCTGCTTGCCCTCGCCGTGCTCGGCCGCAGCCAGGGTGGTCATGATGGCTATGCGTTGCACGCGGTGTTCAACCAGATCGACGGTCTCTCTGTCGGCTCGGACGTCCGGCTTGCCGGGATCACCGTCGGCCACGTCACCTCCGAGACAGTCGACCCCAAGAGCTTTCGTGCCGATGTCAGCTTCACGGTGCGCGACGGTATTGCCCTGCCTACAGACAGCGCTGCCATCGTGACCTCAGACAGTTTGCTGGGCGGCAAATATATCGCTCTCTCCCCCGGCGGCGACGAGAAAAACCTGACTCCGGGCGCTGTCGTCTCCCAGACCCAGGGCGCCATCAGTCTCGAGCAGCTCCTGAGCAAGTTCATCTTTTCTGTGACGGATTCGCTCGACAAGAGCCGCAAGGCCGCAACCCCATGACCTCCCCGACCCTCTGGACCGATCGTCAGGGCGAGCCCATCGCCTGCGTCGAAAAGCTCAAGGTCCTGAGAGAAAATGAGGTCGAGCTGAGACAGACCCTTCAGGATGTCTTCGAAGATGCGCTTCTGATGGGTGTTGCGCCTGATTCCATGCGCCGTCACCTGACCGACATGATCGGCGCCCTCAAGGAGCTCAATACATGAGACGCGCGCGCCTTCTCCCCCAGCTTCTTTGCGCAGCTTCGATCAGTCTTGCTCCCTACAGCGCCGGTCTGGCCGCCGAGGCGGTTGCGCCGCCGGTGCTTTACCCTGCCGATCTGTGGCAGGGGCGCGGCGAAGCTGTACTTCGCGTGCTTAACCGCGCCGACTCCCACATCGAAACCCTGACCATACCGGTCGGCGGTCAGGCGCATTATCGCAGCCTGCGTCTTGGCGTCACACGCTGTGTCGAGAGGCCGGAAACCCTGCCAAGCGATGCGGCGGCCCTTATCGCCACCAGCGACGATACCGATCCGGATGCTCATTACGAGGGATGGATTCTGGCGCAGGAGCCCTCCCTTAGCTCCTATAAGAGCGCTCTTTACGGCATCGCCATCATTTCCTGCGCGGGCCCCAAAACCGATCCCGCTCTTGCTCCTCTGCCTCAATCGGTCGCTCCCGAAATTTCGACTGCCTCGCCTGAGGGGGCGCAGAACCAGCCGGGCGATCTGAATGATCCAGGCCAGCAGCCCGGTCAGCCCTCTGGGCAAGCTTCCCCCGCCCCCCAAACCCTTCCCGGAGGCCTTCCGTCCTCCCCATCGGGCGGACCGACCACGCTCGCGCCGCTCGGAGCCCCTGCTGCGTCACCCCCTCGGGCTGTGCCGACAGCACCGCAGAACCCTGGTCAGGAGTCCGGTGGCCCCATGCAACTCTCCCCTCTCGGGCGGTAACTGACACCCGGTTTTTGCCGCCGCCCCCGCTCTCTCATCGCTGATGCCTCAACTTTCTGACCCTCTCACCACATTCTGATCAGATTTGGGGGAGATAACGCGGCCCATCCTGCATTTCGGTGCAACCGCGTATCATTGAGGAAGTTATCAGCCACATGACAACCCCCTCTCCTTTGGCTCAACCGTCATTTGACCTTGCAGCTCCTCCATCGGATAGGGCGGCATTTCTGCTCGATTTCGACGGAACTCTGGTCGATATTGCCCCCACACCTGACTCTGTTCAGGTTGAGCCAGGTCTCCACGAGACCCTGTTGCGTCTCAAAGAGCGTTGCGGCGGGGCCCTTGCCATCGTCACTGGCCGCCCGATCGCACAAATCGATCATTTCCTGCCGGGCATCCCAACTGCCATTGCAGGCGAACATGGCCTGACCCTTCGCCGCAGTCCGGACGGCGCAGAAGAGCCGGTCAATGCCGCCTCTTTGCCTTCGCTCTGGGTTCAGGAAGCCGAGCTCCTGATCGCAGCGACACCCAGAACGTCGCTTGAACGAAAAAAAGCGGGTCTGGTGCTTCATTACCGAGGCAATCCGGCTGCCGAGACGATCTTCAAAGCCGTCATAGAATCCTGGCTCGAAGGTCAGGATATCTTCGAGCTTCATCCTTCCAAGATGGCCTGGGAAATCCGACTTGCAGGTGTCCATAAAGGGAAGGCCGTCGAAGCCCTGATGGCACAGTCTCCTTTCGCAGGACGCATTCCCTTCTTCGTCGGCGACGATGTCACTGACATGGACGGTGTTCGCAGTGCCAGAGCTATGGGTGGGTACGGTTATCTCATTCCCGATGACTTTCCGACTGCGCACGCATTCCGGGCCTGGCTTGCCCATTATGGAGAGACAGCCTGATGGGTCGCCTTGTCGTTGTTTCCAATCGTGTTCCCGCCCCTCGAGAACGCAACCAGCCTGCCGGAGGGCTTGCCGTCGGCGTGCGCGACGCCGTGCGTGGCACAGAGAGCCTCTGGTTCGGCTGGTCGGGACGCATATCGGCCATTCCAAGGATCAGACCCCCAAGCTCGACACGCATGAGAGCTGCACCTATGCGACGATCGATCTGACCCGCAGCGAATACGAGCATTTCTACGAAAATTTCTCGAATGGTCTTCTCTGGCCGCTTTGCCACTACCGGATCGGGATCATCGATTACAAGCGGACCGATTATAAGGTCTATCGCGAAGTCAATGCGCTCTTCGCTGATCAGCTCGTCCCCTTACTTCGCGAAGACGATACGATCTGGATCCATGACTATCATCTCTTTCCGCTCGGCGCGAAGCTACGGCGGCGGGGCGTCAAGGCAAAGATCGGCTTTTTCCTGCATATTCCCTTCCCGCCATGGAGCGTGACCCGGGTAATGCCGTGCGCAGAGGAAATGCTGCGCGAAATGGCCGCCTATGATCTGATTGGCGTGCAGACGGCAGAAGACGCGAACAACATGAACGGGTGCTTCGAGGCCAATAACCTCCCTGCACGCGCCGCCCACTTTCCGATCGGGATCGATCCCGAGGAGTTCGGCGAGCAGGCGGTGCGCAACGTCATGGCAGAAGAAGTGCAGCGTCTTCATGCTCCTTGCGTGGACGCAAGCTGATCCTCGGCGTTGATCGTCTGGATTATTCCAAAGGCATTCCAGAGCGCATCCACGGCTACGAGACCTTCCTGAACCGCTATCCCGAACATAAGGGGCAAACGGTTCTGCTGCAGATCACACCGGTTTCTCGTGCTGGGGTGTCCAGTTATCGCTCTCTACGGCGGGAGCTGGACGAGATGGCAGGCCATATCAATGCCATGCACGGCAATTTCGACTGGTCTCCGATACGATATCTTACCCAGTCAGTGTCGCGCGAGGTTCTCGCCGGTTTTCACCGCATTGCCGATGTGGCTCTTGTGACGCCTCTGCGGGACGGCATGAATCTCGTCGCCAAGGAATTCGTCGCGGCCCAAAGCCCGGATGATCCCGGTGCGCTTATCCTGTCTTCTCTCGCCGGGGCAGCACCCGAGATGGAAGAAGCCCTAATGGTGAACCCCTATGACCATGAAGGCATCGCCGATGCGATTCATGCCGGAATCACAATGAGCCTTGAAGAACGGCAGAGACGCTGGCAGGCTCTTCACCGCGACGTCACCCAGAATACGGCAGCAAACTGGGCAGACGGTTTTCTCGAAATGCTCAAAGAAACCGAAAGACAGGGATGATTGCTCGACTAACCGGTGGATTATTGTTTCTCTCCGGTTTTGTGGCCCTTTTTCTGGCCTACTGGACAGAACACGTCCTTGGCTATGCGCCCTGCGAGCTCTGCCTGATCGAGCGCATGCCTGGCGGGTTGTCGCGTTTCTGGGCGTGCTCGCTCTCCTCATTCCGGGAGCCGTCGGGTTCTGGGCGACCGTGCTGACCCTCCCTGCTCTGGCAACAGCCGTGATGCTGGCAGGGCTGCATAACGGGGTCGAGCAGAAATGGTGGCGGAGCCCGTTTCCGGCCTGCCATGCTCCGGTCTACCACGCCGGAATGAGCTTTCGTGAGCGTATGGCGTCCATGCCCCTCCGACCGGCCAAGCCCTGCGACGATCCGACCTATCTTTTCCACCTGCCGGTCTCGATGACCGTACTTGGCGGAATTGCTGCGGCTCTTTTATTTGCCGCCGTGAGCTATAGCGTCGTCCTTCAGGCACGTAGCTGGCACGCAGCACGCTGAACAGGGCAGCCTTTTCCATTCTATCAGGGCCTTACGCACCAGGCCCGCGACCCGAAACAGCCGCGTAAAAATCGCCTGATCTCGACCATCTCGTCGGAAATCAAAAAGACTTTCCCTTTGAAAATATCTCTTAGTGGCAAAAATGACCAACATGAGTCGTAGTGCGCTCTTCTTGGGTATTTTTAGCACTGCATCCCCTTATTTTCAAAAGAGGCAATAAAATTCTGCCTCGGAATAAGGTTTGGCACGGGTTTTGCATGAGAGAGATCAGGCCATCGAACACAGGGTTCGAGGTCAGGAAGAGGATCTCATCATGTTCGGACTTACCAAATCTGTCGTTGCCATCGTCAGCCTCGTTTCCGTCTCGGCTCAGCCCGTCCTCGCTCAGGAACACAAAACGCCGAGCGCACAGTCGGCAGAAATCGATGTTTCCAAAATCGATCTCTCCTCCGACCGCAACTGGAACCGGGTTGCAGACGCCATTCGCGCCAAGGCCTCTGAGATCTGCAATCGCGATATGGGCGCAAGCGATCAGCGCGAAGCCGATGTGGAAGAGTGCACCCAGACTTCCTACGACCATGGTGTCGAGCAGATGCGCTCGATCTATGCGCGTCGTCAGGCGGCCAGCGTCACACGTCTCGCCCGCTCATGAGCGGGCAGACCCTATTGCGCGCGTGGCAACATCACGACGAAGCAGGCACCGATGATCTTTCCGGCTTCGTCGTAGCGGTTCTCGGCATGAAGCGTGCCGTGAAGAGCCTCGACAATCTGTCGGCTGATGGCGAGACCCAACCCTGAATGCTGACCGAAATTCTCTGTCTGGGGACGTTCCGAATAAAAGCGATCGAAAACATCTTCGAGCTTGAGCGGGGGAATTCCAGGCCCTTCATCGCTGACCGTAATCCGGATCTGTCGGTCTTCCGGCCGCATGAACAGCGTGATGCGCCCACGTGGTGGCGAGAAGGAAATCGCGTTGCCGATCAGGTTGCGCAAGACCTGAACAAGACGGTCCTCCACGGCCAGAACCTTCAGGGGATGCGTTGCATCGTCATGTGAGTCATCGAGAACGAGAATGGCATCTTCGGGCTTGCGCGTCGTCTGGTGCATCTCTGTCAGAATGGAAAGCAGCATCCCGACAGCAACCGGCTCGGACCGGGCGCGCGACAGCTCTGCATCGATGCGACTGGCATCGGCAATATCGGTGATCAGCCTGTCCAGACGTCGCACGTCATTATTGATGATCGCAAGAAGACGCGTCTGACGCTCGCGGTTCTCGATACGGGGCAACGTCTCGATGGCCGAGCGGATCGAGGAAAGCGGATTCTTGATTTCATGACTGACATCGGCCGCAAAGCGTTCGATGGCATCCATCCGCGCCCAAAGCGCCAGAACACTGCCGCGCAGGGCACGCGCCAGCACGCCGATTTCGTCACGTCGAACCAGCAGGGCTTCCGGCACCGTGTCGGCCCTCCCCGCGACATCGCGCATATCATGAGAGGCCACGGCGAGACGAAGCAAAGGTCGTGCGATGGTGATCGAGAGATACCACGAAAGCAGAACCGTCACGGCCATGGCGGCAAGGAACAGGGAAAGGATCGAGGAGCGCACGGCGAAAAGCGAGCGATCCACTTCCTGAGCCTGACGGGTGAGCTGGATAATGCCCACCGTCTGACCCTCATGCATGACCGGCTCGGCAATCGTGATGACCAGCTCATGGGCCGGGGTGCGCCGGATATAGGGCGATGTCTCAACGCCTCGGTAGTCACCTGCTGAGCGCAAGGGAGGCGGATTATCCTGCGTTTCCAGCGTTACGATCCCCTCGCGTGAGGAGAGCGGCAAAAGCGAAAGCAGCCACTCATAGGCTATTTCGACGCCGTTATTGCGTGGCGGCTGCCAGTGCGGCGGCGGCGCTGGTTCGCCCGCTCCCGATTGCCGCTTGCGCCCACGACGCACCAGAGCCGCTTCGTTCAGACTATCGGCGACAAGCGTTCCGTCAGGTCCCACCAGACGGGCACGCACGTTCGGGCTGGGCTCGGTCAGACGCAGCAGAAGCGGTCGCGCCTGATTGCCATCGAGCTGAAACTCCGCCCCTGGAAAAGGATGCCGTGACGGATCGCGCACAACAGCAATCTGCCCCATGGCAGCAGCATAGATATGAGCCTGCTCGCGCAGGGCATTCACGTCAGTTTCGAGCAGACTGTTCTGAAAATCGTTCAGAAAGAGCAGCGTGACGGCCAGAATGGCCAGAGGCAGCGTATTGAGCAGAAAAATGCGTCGCATGAGCGGCGACGCAAACCGGGGCAGCTTGAAGCGATTTTCCGCTGCCTTGCCGTCACGACCTGCCTCGAGCGCCCGTGTATCGGCATGACGAAAAGACCGTCTGCGCAAACGCTTGAGCGCCTGAGATACCAGACCCGGCGCACCGCGGCGCGACCGCCGAGGGGAGGATTCACGCTGCGGCATGACGGGTCAGTCTTCCTTGTATCGATAGCCTATGCCGTACAGCGTTTCGATCTGATTGAAATTATCGTCGATCTGCCTGAACTTCTTGCGAACGCGCTTGATATGGCTGTCGATCGTGCGATCGTCGACATAGATATTTTCGCCATAGGCCGCATCGATCAGCTGATCGCGCGACTTGACCATACCGGGCCGCGTGGCAAGCGCCTTGACGAGCAGGAACTCGGTGACCGTCAGCATGATATCCTGATCGGCCCACAGGCATTGATGCCGCGTCTCATCCAGTGTCAGGCTACCACGCACAATGGCGGCGCCAGCGGTGGAACCGCCACTTCCCTCGGCCCGACTTGCATCCTGACGGCGCAGCAGGGCACGGATGCGCTCCAGCAGGAGGCGCTGCGAAAACGGCTTGGTGATGTAATCATCCGCGCCAAGACGCAGACCCATAAGCTGATCGAGCTCCTCATCCTTCGAGGAGAGGAAAATGACGGGCAGGGCAGAGCGTGCACGCAGGCGCTGAAGCAGCTCCATTCCGTCCATGCGCGGCATCTTGATATCCAGCACCGCCAGACTGACCGGACGCGCCTGCATGCCCAGCAGGGCAGCTTCGCCATCGGTATAGGTGTGGACCACAAAACCCTCGGCCTCCAGCGTCATCTGGACGGATGTCAGAATGTTGCGATCGTCATCCACCAGGGCGATGGTGTGCTTTGTCGTCTCCATGCGCGATGTATCCGCCTTCACTTTCTGCCTGTTGCCAATAACAGGGGGGTTGGCATATGGCTTGATAGAGCCACCTATATCTCACCACGCGGCTGCGCCCAAGACGGGGCAGTCGAAAACGGTCGGACATCCCAGGATGGTCGATCGGTGCTTTCGTGGTTTCTGGCGGCCAGTCTCGCCCCGGACAGGGGGAGTATGCCAGAAGCCGACCCTATGCCGCCCGGTCAGACTGGGCCAGATTTTTCGAGGTTGCGACCACGATGACGACTGAAAACGCGCTCCACGACGAGCAGAAAGAAACCCCGATCCCCGAGACGGCTGAAGCCCAGACGGAAACGGCGGCACTAAGCCCCGAGGCCCGCATTGCCGAGCTCGAAGCGCAGGTCGAGGATTTTCGTGACAGATGGATGCGCTCCGAGGCCGAGATGCAGAACTTCCGTACGCGCGCCAAGCGTGACGTTGAAGATGCCCGCCAGTATGCCGTTCAGAAATTCGCCAAGGATGTCGTCGAGGCAGCCGAGAATCTCCAGCGCGGTGTCGCGTCATTGCCTGCCCAGACAGAGGGCGAGGATGGTCTTGTCAGCAAGCTGCGCGAAGGCTTCGAGAGCACGGAACGCTCCTTCCTCGGTATTCTTGAACGCAATGGCGTGACTTGCCAGCACCCGGTTGGAGAGGTGTTCGACGCCAATCTGCATCAGGCTATGGCCGAGCAGCCGAGCGACGAGCATGCCGATGGCACGGTCATACAGGCCTGGACGCCCACCTGGACCCTGAATGGCCGTCTGATCAAGCCCGCCATGGTCGTGGTCGCCAAGGGTGGCAACAAAGCCGCAGAATGAGGGTTGAAACCCTCAACCAGGCCTCCTAGATTTTATCAGTAACCCGCCCCTGCCGAGGCAGGGAGACGAAAACAAGGGCGTTGACCGGTGCCTTAATGGGCCGGACAGCGCCGCTGAAAGGACTGCACTATGAGCAAAGTCATTGGTATTGACCTTGGCACCACGAACTCTTGCGTCGCGATCCGCGAAGGCGATGAGACCCGGGTCATCGAAAACAGCGAAGGCGCCCGCACGACGCCGTCCATGGTCGCTTTCACCGCCAACGGTGAGCGTCTCGTCGGACAGTCGGCCAAGCGTCAGGCCGTCACCAACCCTTCCGACACCCTGTATGCCGTCAAGCGCCTGATCGGCCGTCGCTCCGACGATCCGACCGTTGCCAAGGACAAGGAAATGGTCCCGTACGAAATCGTACGTGGCGATAACGGCGACGCTGGGTGCGCGCTCGCGGCGAAAACTACGCGCCGTCACAGATCTCGGCTTTCGTGCTGGGCAAGATGAAGGAAACCGCCGAAGCCCATCTCGGTGAGACCGTTTCCCAGGCCGTCATCACGGTTCCGGCCTACTTCAACGACGCCCAGCGTCAGGCAACGCGCGATGCCGGTCGTATTGCTGGCCTTGAAGTGCTGCGTATCATCAACGAGCCGACAGCGGCTGCTCTGGCCTATGGCCTCGGCAAGCGCGATTCCGGCACGGTGGCCGTTTACGATCTCGGCGGCGGCACCTTCGACGTGTCGATCCTCGAAATCTCCGACGGCGTCATCGAAGTGAAGTCCACCAACGGTGATACCTTCCTCGGCGGTGAAGATTTCGACAACCGGATCATCGGTTACCTCGCTGACGAGTTCAAGCGCGACCAGGGCATCGACCTGCGCGGCGACAAGCTTGCTCTGCAGCGCCTGAAGGAAGCTGCCGAGAAGGCCAAGATCGAGCTGTCTTCCTCCAAGGAAACCGAGATCAACCTGCCGTTCATCACGGCCGATGCCTCGGGCCCGAAGCATCTCGTGGTCAAGCTGAGCCGCGCCAAGCTGGAAAGCCTGGTCGACGATCTAGTGCAGCGTACACTCGGCCCGTGCCGTGCCGCTCTCAAGGACGCCTCGGTCACCCCGGCTGAAATCGACGAAGTCATCCTCGTCGGTGGCATGACGCGTATGCCGAAGGTCATCGAGACCGTGAAGCAGTTCTTCGGCAAGGAACCGGCCCGCAACGTCAACCCTGACGAAGTGGTCGCCATCGGTGCCGCCGTTCAGGGCGCTGTGCTCAAGGGTGACGTCAAGGACGTTCTCCTTCTCGACGTGACCCCGCTGTCGCTCGGTATCGAAACGCTGGGTGGTGTCTTCACGCGTCTGATCGATCGCAACACGACGATCCCGACCAAGAAGAGCCAGACCTTCTCGACCGCCGAGGACAACCAGAACGCTGTGACGATCAAGGTCTTCCAGGGCGAGCGCGAAATGGCAGCAGACAACAAGCTGCTCGGCAATTTCGACCTCACGGGCATTGCACCGGCCCCGCGTGGCGTGCCGCAGATCGAAGTCACGTTCGACATCGACGCCAACGGTATCGTCAACGTGTCGGCCAAGGACAAGGCGACCAACAAGGAACAGCAGATCAAGATCCAGGCTTCTGGCGGTCTGTCTGACTCCGATATCGACCGCATGGTCAAGGAAGCTGAGGCGAATGCCACGGCAGACAAGGCCAAGCGCGAGATGGTCGAGCAGCGCAACAACGCTGAAGGTCTGATCCATCAGACCGAAAAGTCGCTGACCGAAGCGGGTGACAAGGTTCCTGCTGCGGACAAGGCCGAAGCCGAAGCCGCTGTTGCAGCAACCCGTGAAGCCATGAATGGCAGCGATGCCGAAGCGCTGAAATCGGCGACAGAGCGTCTGACGCAGGCCGCCATGAAGATCGGCCAGGCAGTCTACGCCCAGTCTCAGGCTGAAGAAGGCGCTGCCGCAGGCGGTGAGCCCCATGCTGCCAAGGACGACAACGTCGTTGACGCCGATTTCGAAGACGTGGACGACCACAAGAAGCACTAAGTTCCTGTGAAGGAGGGGTTCGCCCCTCCCGTAACTGAACGCTTTTCGACGCCCGTCTTTCCTGAGGGAAGGGCGGGCGTTTCGCCATTATGCCCGAGAGGGTCAGAGACTAGATCCGGTCGTCACAGGCCGCCCTTCTGATCCCTGGATCTCCTGCCGAGGACTCCCATGGCCACCAAAACCGATTTTTACGCCATTCTTGAAGTGACACGCACCGCCTCTGCCGATGAGCTGAAAAAAGCCTATCGCAAACAGGCCATGCGCTATCATCCCGACCGCAATCCGGGCGATGAGAGTGCTGAGCATAAGTTCAAGGAAATCAACGAAGCCTATGACGTCCTGAAGGACGAGCAAAAGCGCGCAGCCTATGATCGCTTCGGTCATGCCGCTTTCGAAAATGGCGGCATGGGCGGCGGCGGCGGTTTTGGCGGCGGCTTCGGCGGTGGCGGCCTCGACGACATTTTCGAAATGTTCGGCGATATGATGGGAGGCCGTCGCGGCGGCGGCGGACGACGTCGCTCGGGCAACGATATTCAGGTCCAGGTCGAGATCACGCTGTCCGAGGCCTTCTCAGGCGTGAAAAAGCCTGTCGAGGTCCGGACACGTGTGGCCTGCGAGAGCTGCCATGGTTCGGGATCGGCAGACAGCAACGCGGGCGACAGCACCTGCCCCACCTGTCACGGTGCCGGTGCTGTGCGGGCGCAGCAGGGCTTCTTCCTGGTCGAGCGCCCCTGTCCGACCTGCCATGGCTCCGGCAAGGTTGTGCGTAACCCCTGCAAAAGCTGCAAGGGCGCCGGTACCACCGAACAGACCCGTTCGCTCGAAATCGCCATTCCGGCCGGTGTCGAAGACGGCACACGCATTCGCCTCACCGGCGAGGGGGAAGCAGGCGGAAGCGGCGTTCAGCCGGGTGATCTCTATGTGCATGTCGCCGTTGGCGGCAGCGACATCTTCCAGCGTGACGCCGCCAATGTCTATTGCCGCGTCCCGCTGCGCATGACGCAGGCCGCGCTGGGCACAGAGATCGAAGTGCCGGTCATCGATGGCGGTCGCGCCAAGGTGAAGATCCCTGCAGGAACGCAGACCGGCGAGAATTTCCGCCTGCGCGGCAAGGGCTTCTCCGTCCTGCGCTCCAGCGCACGCGGTGACATGTATATTCAGGTTGCTGTCGAGACGCCGCATCACCTCAGCCCCCGTCAGAAGGAGCTGCTCGAAGAGTTCGAGACGGAAGCCGGGGCGGCAGAAAATCAGGAGAAGGCCAACCCTGAACACACAGGCTTCTTCGCCAAGGTTCGCGATTTCTTCGAAGGGAAATAAGAACAATGCGTGTCGGTATTGCGGGTATTACAGGGCGCCTCGGCATTCTTTGCGCCGAAGAGGTCAACGCCTCCGGAATTCAGCTTTCTGGTGGGATTGCCCGCACCGCCGACCCGCACCGTCATATCGTGACCGATCCGGCCCAGCTGGCCGGATGCAGCGATGTCGTGATCGATGTCAGCAGTCCGTCAGCAACCTGTCTTCATGCGGAGACCTTCGCTCAGGCAGGCTGCGCATGGGTGGTTGGCACCACAGGGTTCGACGTCGAACAGGAAGCCGCGATCCTGCAAGCCTCGACGCGAATTCCCGTGCTGAAAGCGGCCAATTTTGCGCCCGGTCTGACTTTGCTGCTCGATCTGGCACGTCAGCTCGGCGCGGCACTACCCGCCGATGAATACGACGCCGAAATTCTGGAAACCCATCATCGTCAGAAGCGCGACGCTCCGTCCGGCACGGCTCTTGCGATTGGTGAACAGGTCGCCAAGGGACGTCAGGTTAGTCTCTCCGACGTCACCGAGATCGATCGCTCGGGTCTGCGTGCTGACGGAGCCATCGGTTTTGCCTCCTTGCGCGCCGGTCAGGTTGTCGGCGAGCATAGTCTGATCCTGACTTCGGGCACTGAGCAGATCACCCTGTCACACAGGGCTTTCGATCGTCGGGTCTTTGCTCAAGGCGCTGTGAAGGCGGCCCGCTGGCTGGCCGGAAAACCGGCTGGACTCTATGATATGACCGCTATTTTCGGTGCCTGATCCGGCCCAGCCAACGGGCCGCACCATAACAAACCCTTGACCCCTGCAGCTTTATACCTCTAAGGACAGCCCTCTCTTGCGGTACGGGCGCAGGTTGTCGTGCGTCCGCTGTCATTTTCTTTCACTCATTCCCTGCGAGGTCCCTGAGTGCGTAATTACGGCGAATTCCTCTTCACATCTGAATCCGTTTCTGAAGGTCATCCGGACAAAGTCTCCGACCGTATCAGCGATACCGTCCTTGACGCGTATCTCGAAGCTGACCCGGAAGCCCGCGTGGCGTGCGAAACTCTCTGCACGACCAACCGCGTTATCCTGGCTGGCGAAGTGCGCGGCCCGGCATCGATCACCAGCGAGCTGCTGATCGAGCGCGCCCGTCAGGCGATCAAGGACATCGGCTACGATCAGGAAGGTTTCTCCTGGAAGAACGCTGAAATTACGTCTCTGCTTCATGCACAGTCCGCTGACATTGCTGTCGGCGTCGATAGTGCAGGCGAAAAGGATGAAGGCGCTGGCGATCAGGGCATCATGTTCGGCTTCGCCACGCGCGAAACCGAGCATCTGATGCCGGCTCCGCTTTTCTACGCCCAGTCGATCCTCGAAAAGGTCCGCGATTACCGCAAGAGCAACCACGCTCTGGGCGTTGGCCTGCTGCCGGACGCCAAGAGCCAGGTCACGCTGCGCTATGTCGATGGCAAGCCGGTCGGTGCGACCTCGGTCGTCATCTCGACGCAGCATATCGAAGACATGCGCCAGAACACCATTCGCGAAATGCTTCGTGAAGTTGTTCGTGAAGTCCTGCCTGAAGGCTGGATGTGCCCGGAAGAAGAATTCTACGTCAACCCTACGGGTAACTTCGTCATTGGCGGTCCCGATGGCGATGCAGGCCTGACTGGCCGCAAGATCATCGTCGACACCTATGGCGGTGCAGCTCCTCATGGCGGCGGTGCCTTCTCCGGCAAGGACCCTACTAAGGTTGACCGTTCGGCAGCTTATGCCGCGCGTTATCTTGCGAAGAACGTCGTTGCAGCAGGTCTGGCCGATCGCTGCACCATTCAGCTCAGCTACGCCATCGGCGTGTCCAAGCCGCTCTCGGTCTATGTCGACCTCGACGGCACGGGCAAGGACATCGACGAAGCCCGTCTCGGCAAGCTGCTGAACGAAATGGTCGATCTGTCGCCGCGCGGTATCCGCAAGCACCTGCGTCTGAACCGTCCGATCTATGTTCCGACCTCGGCCTATGGCCATTTCGGTCGCGTTCCCGATCCGATGCTGGACAACTTCACGTGGGAGCAGACTGATCTGGTCAGCTCGCTGCACGGTGCCCTCAACCGCTGAGGTCCCGAACTGTCTGACCATACTCTCAAGTCCCAGCCTGAGCGGCTTTACGGCCGCCAGCGCGGGCATCCTCTGCGCGCCCGTCAGCTGCGTCTTCTCGACGAGGCGCTGCTCAGGCTCCGCCTGAATCTCGATCAGGCTTCAGACCCGAAAGCCGCCTTTACCGGCGCGCCTGTCGATGAAGTCTGGCTCGAAATCGGGTTCGGCGGGGGTGAGCACGCGCTCGACCAGGCGCAACGCAATCCGGACGTGGGCTATATCGCTTCGGAAGTCTTCGAAAACGGTCTGTGCTCGCTCATGTCGCGCATTGTGCCTGAAGGCGAGGAAGACACCGTCACCCCGCCGGATCACTTCCGGATCTGGCCAGATGACGCGCGGCAGTTGCTCAAGGCCCTGCCGGATGGCTGCCTCGATCGCGCCTATCTGATGTTCCCCGATCCATGGCCCAAAGCACGCCATGCAAAGCGACGCTTCATCCATCCGGAGAACATCCGCGAGCTGGCACGTCTGCTGAAGCCGGGTGCTGTCTGGCGCGTGGCAAGCGATCACCCTGTCTATCAGGACTGGGTGTTCGAGATCATGGGCACGCAAGATCTGTTCGACGCCCCTCCGCCCGCCAAAGGCGAGCGGCCCGAAGGCTGGTCGCCCACGCGCTATGAAGCCAAAGCCTACCGCGAAGGCCGTGTGCCGTTCTACTGGACGTTCACCCGCCGCGACGCCTGACACCGAGACTGATCGGAACCTCGTATGAGCACGCAAATCGAACGCGAAGAAATGGAATTCGACGTGGTCATCGTCGGCGGTGGCCCTGCGGGGCTTTCCGCTGCGATCCGTCTGCGTCAGCTCATGCCTGAGGCCACGATCTGTCTGGTGGAAAAAGGCAGCGAAATCGGCGCACATATCGTCTCGGGGGCGGTGATCGAACCGCGCGCCCTTGCCGAGCTGTTTCCTGACTGGAAAGAACGCGGAGCGCCGCTCAAGACACCCGTGACGGAAGAGAAAGTGCTTTTCCTGACCGAAAAGCGCGGCTTTACCATTCCGTTTCTCGACAAGCTCATGCCCGCCATGGCCAATCACGGCAATTATGTCGTGTCGCTGGGCGAAGTCTGCCGCTGGCTCGGCGCTCAGGCCGAGGAAATGGGCGTCGAGATCTATCCCGCTTTGCCGCTGCCGAGCCATTTATCGAAGATGGTCGTCTCTGTGGCGTTATCACCGGCGATATGGGCGTGACACGTGACGGCGAGCAGGGACCGAATTTTGCTCCCGGCATGATCCTGCGTGCCCGGCAGACCATCCTCACCGAAGGCGTTCGCGGCTCGATCAGCCAGCGCGTGATGAAGCAGTTCGATCTGCGTCAGGGTGTCGATCCCCAGACCTATGGTCTCGGCATCAAGGAAGTCTGGGAGATTCCGGCTGAAAAGCACAAGCCCGGCTTCGTGCAGCACAGCTTCGGCTGGCCGATGGATGACGGCACCTATGGTGGCGCCTGGCTCTACCATTTTGGCGAGAACCTCGTCTCCTACGGCTTCGTCACCGGCCTCGATTACAGCAATACCTGGCTGTCTCCCTTTCAGGAGATGCAACGCCTCAAGGCCCATCCAGAGTTCGCCAAGCATCTCGAAGGGGGCCGACGCCTGATCTACGGCGCCCGTGCCCTCTCCGAAGGTGGATTTCAGGCCCTGCCGCGTCTTTCCTTCCCGGGTGGCGTGCTGGCTGGAGACTCCGCCGGCTTCCTGAACATGCCCAAGATCAAGGGCACGCACACAGCCATGAAGTCCGGCATGCTGGCAGGCGAGGCGATTGCCGAAACACTGGGGCAGGAAGGCTCGAGTGAAGCAACGAGCTATACCGAACGCTTCAAGAGCTCATGGCTGTTCAAGGAACTGTTCGAAGCCCGCAATATCCGCCCGGCCTTCGCCCGTTGGGGCAATCGCTTAGGCGCGCTTTATGCCGGGATCGATAGCGTGATCTTCCGCGGTCGTGCGCCCTGGACGCTGCATTTCAGCCATACGGACCATGAAGCGCTCAAACCGGCCGAGAAGAGCAAGCCCATCGCCTACCCGAAACCGGATGGCGCGCTGACCTTCGATCTGACCTCCTCGGTGTTCCTCTCGGGCACCAATCATGAGGAAGATCAGCCGATCCATCTCAAGCTCCGCGATCCGTCGAAATGGCTGCCGGTCAACTGGGCGCTCTTCCGCTCCCCCGAAAGCCGCTACTGCCCGGCTGGCGTGTATGAAGCGCTCGAGGAAGACAACACGATGCGGCTGCAGATCAACGCGCAGAACTGCGTGCACTGCAAGACATGCGACATCAAGGATCCGACGCAGAATATCGACTGGTGCGTTCCTGAAGGAGCAGGCGGGCCGAATTATCCGGTCGGTATGTGATTTTGAGTCGCAATAGGGTATGAACCCAGTCGATATTTCAGGATCGGCGAGGAACAGATGAAGATAGTGGTCCCGGTCAAGCGGGTGGTTGATTACAATATCAAGCCCCGCGTGAAGGCCGATAACAGCGGTGTCGACACGCAAGGCGTGAAGATGTCGATGAACCCCTTTGATGAAATTGCTGTCGAAGAAGCCGTGCGGCTTCGCGAAAAAGGTGCGGCTTCCGAAGTCGTGGTCGTGACCATCGGTGTGACAGAGGCTCAGCCGGTCCTGCGTACTGCCATGGCAATGGGCGCCGATCGCGCCATTCTGGTTCAGACCGATGCCGAGCTCGAACCGCTGGCTGTCGCCAAACTGCTCAAGGTGATCATCGACCGCGAAAATCCGGGTCTGGTTGTCATGGGCAAGCAGGCCATCGATGACGACATGAATGCGACAGGCCAGATTCTGGCCGCCCGTCTCAACTGGCCCCAGGGGACGTTTGCAAGCTCGGTAACCGTGGAAGACGGCCGTATCACCGTCGTGCGTGAGGCCGATGGCGGTCTTGAGACCGTGCGTCTGGCCCTGCCCGCCGTGGTGACGACCGATCTGCGCCTCAACGAGCCGCGCTATGCCACCATGCCCAACATCATGAAGGCCAAGAAAAAGCCTCTGGAGACCATCGCTGCCGAGACGCTGGGCGTGGATATCGCGCCGCGTCTGGAGACGGTGAAGGTCGTTGAGCCACCCGTGCGTCAGGCCGGCATCAAGGTAACAGGCGTTGCCGAGCTGGTTGGCAAGCTGCGTGATGAAGCAAAGGTGATCTGAGCATGACAACTCTGGTTCTGATCGAAGCCGAAGGCGCCTCCATCAAAAAGGCAAGTCTGTCTGCCGTCGCCGCTGCCCGCACCTTCGGGTCGGTCGATGTGCTGCTTGTCGGCCCGCAAGGCGCGCAGGAAGCTGCGAAGATCGACGGCATTACCCGCGTTCTTCACGCAGAGACCACGCCGCAGCTGGCCGAGAGCATTGCAGCCCTGATTGCCGACCGCGCATCGGAGTACGATCATATCGTTTCTGCTGCGACCGCTTATGGCAAAAACGTCCTACCTCGCGTTGCAGGTCTTCTCGATGTCCAGCCGATCACCGAAGTGATCGAGATCATCGACGCCGATACCTTCGTACGTCCGATCTACGCAGGTAGCGCGCTCTCCACCGTGCGCTCGCGCGATGCGCTCAAGGTTCTGACCGTGCGTAACGCCAATTTCGACGCTGCAAAGCTGGGCGATGCAACAGCACCGATCGAGACTGTCTCGACAGCCGTTGAAGTGCCTGACGCCGCCTATGTCGGTATCGAGCTGACCCATTCCGACCGTCCTGAGCTGGAATCAGCCCGTGTGGTCATTTCCGGCGGGCGTGGCCTTAAGGACGCGGCCAATTTCAAGCTGCTGGAGCCGGTCGCAGACAAGCTGGATGCGGCAATCGGCGCCTCACGTGCTGCGGTGGATGCCGGGTTTGCCCCCAACGAGATGCAGGTCGGCCAGACCGGCAAGATCGTGGCTCCCGAGCTCTACATTGCTGTCGGTCTCTCGGGTGCCATCCAGCATCTGGCAGGCATGAAAGACAGCCGCGTCATCGTGGCAATCAATATGGACCCTGAAGCCCCGATCTTCAGTGTTGCCGATTACGGTCTGGTGGGAGATCTCTTCGAGGTCCTGCCGCAGCTCAAGGCCGAACTGGGCGCCTGATCGCCCTTGAAACGTTATCTGGACCCTCAGGGCCTGAAGGCTATGGGGGTCCAGATCGACAAGGCTGTTTCTTGCAGCCCCTTCCGAAAAATCGAATCCGCCGAGCCGATCTCACAAAAACGGGTCATGACCACTCCTGTCTCGATAGGCAGAGAGGGGACAGTCGGCGCCTTGCAATGACCCGTCCTCGCCCGGGCAACCTCTCTTTTTTTCCTTCCTGCTGACGGTCCTGACAGCTTTAGGTTGTTTTTCACTCTCCCTTGGGACATCTTGTATACATGATTCAGGATATGGATTTTCCAACTGGTGGCGTACGGGCCAAAGCCCGTTGTGACGAACTCGGGGTCGCTCCCTTCAGCGATCAGCCTGATGGGCTTTTTCGCCCTTATCTCGGCCCAGCCCACAAGGCGACGCAGGAGCGCCTGAGCCAATGGATGACCGAAGCCGGGATGCGCGTTGAAACCGACGCTGTGGGCAACATCATCGGCCATTATGCCGGGACGACACCCGATGCGCCGGTGCTGCTTGTCGGCTCTCATGTCGATAGCGTGCGCGATGGCGGACGATATGACGGTATGCTGGGTGTTCTGCTCGGGATCGAGCTCGTCTCGCACTTTCATCGGACTGGCCGACGTTTCGCCTTTGCGCTTGAGGTGATCGGCTTCGGAGATGAAGAAGGCTCCCGCTTTCCGACCTATATGATGGGCTCCCGCTCTGCCGCTGGTCTCACACAACAGATCGATGACAATGTTACTGACCCTGAAGGGGTAACCCTGCGCGATGCTCTTGCCGCATGGGGACTCGAGACATCGCGTTTCATGACCGCCAGACGTCAGAACGTGCTGGCCTATGTCGAAGCGCATATCGAACAGGCCCCGTATCTTGATCGGGCCGCCTTGCCTCTAGGTCTCGTACGAGGCATCGCCTCCCAGTGTCGCTATCGCGTAACGCTGACCGGTCAGGCCGATCATGCGGGCACGGCCATGCATGAACGCCGCGATGCTCTGGCCGCCGCGGCCGAAGCCATCACAGCAATCGAGAAAATCGGGGCTCAGGATCCAGCCGATCTCGTGACGACGGTCGGATGGGTTTCAGTGGAAAACGGCGCGCCCAATATCGTGCCGGGTCGGGTCGTTCTGACCATCGATATCCGGGCCGTGACACCCGGTGTGCGCGAGGATGTCGCCCAGCAGATCGGTGATACCCTGCAGACGCTGTGCATCCGGCGCCATATCGGCCTTGAGATCGAACGGATCCAGGACCTCAAGGGAGCGCTCTGCGATAAACGCCTCAACACGCTGTTGAAGCAGGCCATTGAGCAGAGTTCAGGCACCACCCCCCCGCTTTTGCTGAGTCAGGCAGGTCATGATGCCATGATCATGGCCCATCTTGCCCCCATGACCATGCTGTTCATCCGCTGCAAGGACGGGATCAGCCATAACCCGGCAGAGTCAGTCGATGATGCCGATGTCGAAGCGGCGCATCAGGCCATGGTGACGTTCGTCGAACGATTTGGAGAAACGATGTGAGCAGCTTTTTCGGTGAGATCAATCCGCCGCAGCGCCTTCTGATGGGGCCTGGCCCGATCAATGTGCATCCTCGTGTCCTGCGCGCCATGGGCGCTGACATGCTCGGCCAGTTCGACCCCGAGATGACGGACTACATGAACCAGACGATGACGCTCTATCGTCAGGTTTTCATGACCCAGAACCGCTGGACCTTCCTGATCGACGGGTCCGCCCGTGCCGGTATCGAAGCAGCCCTCACCTCACTGATCGAGCCGGGCGCCAAAGTGCTGCTTATCCGTTCAGGCCGCTTTGGCATGTTGCTGGGGGAAATCGCCGAACGTTTAGGCGCCGATATCGCGACCATCGACCTTGAATGGGGGCAGGTGGCCACGCTCTCGCAGATTGAAGCTGCACTCGCCGAGCATCGCCCTGCCGTGTTTGCGGCCATTCACGGCGACACCTCGACCACGACGGCTCAGCCGCTCGAAGGGGTTGGCGCACTTTGCCGCAAATACGGTGCGCTTTCTTACGTCGATGCGACAGCAACGCTCGGAGCATGCCGGTACGCACAGATGAGTGGGAGATCGACGTGATCTCGGCCGGGCTGCAGAAATGCATGGGCGGACCGCCGGGAAGTGCGCCCATCACCATCTCGGATCGTGCTGCCGATTTCATCTTTTCACGGCGCAAGGTCGAGAGCGGCATTCGTCGGGACGATATCAGCGATGGACCGCGCCCATTCATTCGCTCGAATTATTTCGATCTGTCCATGGTGATGGATTACTGGTCCGAAAAGCGCCTGAACCATCACACCGAAGCCACGTCCATGCTTTACGCTGCGCGTGAATGTGCCCGTCTGGCACTGGAAGAAGGGCTGGAGAAGCGGTTCGAGCGCCATGTCGCGGCTGGCAAGGCCATGTCGGAAGGACTGAGGGCTCTCGGGCTGACTCTTTACGGTCAGGACGCGTATCGCATGAGCAATGTGACGGGTGTCTATATTCCCGAGGGGATCGATGGCGAGCGGGTGCGTGCCCGTATGCGCGACGAGTATCAAATCGAGATCGGCACGGCTTTCGGCCCGCTGGTCGGCAAGATCTGGCGTCTAGGCGCGATGGGCTATAACGCCGAGCTGCATAAAGTGCGCCTGACTCTTGCCGCGCTCAAGGCCGTCCTCGATAGCGAGCGCTGAGGAGATCTCCTTCTCCTGCCTGACACTCTCGCGTTACGGCAGGAGAGACCCAGCGCGTTTTTCCCTCACTCCAGACCAAGGGCGTTCAGCTTGCCAAGGATGTGACTGACGACCTTGCGGGTAATCGCCAGTTCCTCGGGATCGATCCTTCGGTCACTTTCTCTTCGATCACTCGAGACATCAGGATGACCTCCTGCAGACGGGCTTTGCCTGCATCGCTGATACGCACAAAGAAAGCGCGACGATCTGACTCATCGGGCTCCCGCGTGATGAAGTTTTTTTCTTCCAGCGTTCTGAGAATGCGAACCATCGATGATTTATCGAGCAGCAGCGCCTCAGCCAGCTCCTTGGGATGCAGGGGCCGCCCATGACGTTGAAGCTCCAGCAAAGGCTGCCATGTCGCATCCGTCAGATCATGAGGCCTGAGCTGTCCATCGAGAATCTGACGCCAGCGACGGGCAATCAGACCCATCATGCGCCCCAGCGTCACCGTCTCACCCGGAAATGCTTTCATGGGGCCGCCTCGATCGTCGTTCCGGAAGTATTTCGGCCCAGTTCGAGCTGACCCGTCGCATGGGCCAGTGCCGCTGCCTTGGTAAAGGCCTGTGCAATACTGACCGCAAGCGACGCCTGAGCTTCATAGAGCATGGCAGCCGCCGTTGATGCATCGGTCATGGTGCCAACCCCATGGGCATAGGCCTGAGAGGCCCCCTCATTGGCCGTTATGGCGGCTTCGTTGAGCACCTGAGCCGACCGCACCTCTTCCAGTGCTGTCTCCAGCGCATCCTGACTGTCAGCCACCTGCCTCTCGATCGTCAGACGATCCTTGAGCAGCGTTGCTTTGGCCTGATCGCGTCGGGACTCCGCCATATGAATGGCATTGGCACGCAGCCCCCCCTGATAAAGCGGCCAACTGAATTGCAGAAAGGCTCCGGCTTCGGGCTGGGCGATAGCTGATGCAGGGGCAGACTGACCTGTCCCATAGGTTTTGAGCGCGCCCAGATAGCCGGACACGGTGCCAGTGACAGAGATTTTCGGGCGTAACGCCGCTTTCGACGCAAGAACGGCCTGGTCCTGCGCCCGTAATCTGGCGATATCAGCCAGCAGATCAGGCCGCGATGACAAAGCCTGCTGAACAAGCTGACTGATCTGCGATGGCGAGGTCTGCGGCAGATCACGTGTCGTCACCGGTTCGACAGTGAGAGGAAGCGTTGCCGGAAGACCCGCGACCTCGAGCAAGGCATGACGGGAGGCATGATCGCTGTCTTCCGCCTTGGCCAGCTGAAAACGCGCCTGCGCCAGATTGCGTCGTGCGGTCGCCACATCGATGATCGTTGCCTCGCCGTGATCGTGGCGCGACTGCGCAGAACGCAGCAGAATGCCCATATTCTCGACCGCCTGATGCGACGCCTTGAGAATGGCTTGAGCCGCCTGATGCGCATGATAGGCACTGATCACATCAAGGATCAGCTGCTGATGCACGGCAGAAAAGCCGAAATTCGCAGCCAGTGTCTCATATTTGGCCTCGCTGACCTGCGCCCTCGTGCGTCCGAAATCGAGCAGCAGATAATCGAGTTCCAGCTTGGGAAAGGCCGCCGCCCCGTTGGACGTCAGATAGCCTCTTTCCGAGAGATAATTCGGCAAGGGCAACGCCATACGCTGATACCCTCCCATTGCCGTCAGGGTTATCTGAGGCAGGAGAGCGGCACGGGAAATCCCGACGCCAATGGCCGCCTGCTTCGCTGATTCCCAGGCGATGCGGGTCGCAGGGTTATTGCGCGCGGCCAGATCGATCAACTGCGATAGCGCAACCGCCTTACCCTCGCTTTCCGGCATGGCCACAACTGACTGTGCCGCTATTCGCGCCTTGTCCGATCCGGGTGCCGTCGCGCCGGAGAGACGCATCTCTGGCGGAAGAGAAAGCCCGGTCGATGTCGTCGGATGCCAGGCTGATCGGGCGATTGCGGTGCCAGATCACGCGTATCGTTGCACCCTGCCAGCACAAGACTGGCCAGAAAAAGGGAAAGGAAATGTCTCGTCATCGGCAGGATCCGGCAGTCGTCTCGGTACATCAGGCAGCCTCTGCCTGTTCGGGCATATCAGGGTCGTATCGATGGATAATCTGCCGCAGGCTATCATTCAGGATGGCAAACCATGCTGTGCGCTGTGGGTCATGGGCTAGAACGGGCGGGACAGGCAACGCTGTCTCAAGCACCGCAGCGTCTCTTCCCTCTGCAAGCCACGCTGCCAGATCATCCAGCCAGAGACGCAGATCCCTGACATAATCGAGCGCGGCCTCTTCGGGGGCGTGTCTCATGTCCGAAATCACCGCCACCGGGATCGCGAGCATCTGGATATCCGTGACAAGCGCGCTGGTGATCGCGGGCACGGCAACTATGTACTTGAGCCGCTCCTCTTCCAGAGGAGCGTTTGTCAGAGCCGTGCGTGTTGAGGCGATGGCGCGTCCGAATTTCTCACGTTCGATTTCCTGCGTAATGTCGACCGCAGCGTCAGGCCGCTTGCGCCGTAGCATGATCAGTTCGCCCAGCTGACGCACGGCGCCCGTCAGATGACGTCGGGCCACGTCAGTCGTCGTCACAGGCCATAAAACCGCCGCCACGAGATAAACGACGATATTCCCGATCAGAATACCGACGACACGGTTACGCGCCGTCTCCATATCCAGCGTCGGGCCATATCCCTGAAGAATCGTCATGAAATAGGCCATGGCAATCTGGACACCGGCATAGGCAATGCGGTCGCTGCCGCTTTTTACCCAGCCTGCAAAGAGCGCAACAGGGATGACCGCCAGAAGCAGATCAAGGCAATCGGTCAGCGAGGGCATCACCGTCAGGATCGTCCCGATCCCGAGAAACGCCCCGATCATGGCTCCCACGACGCGCAGAAGTATTTTATGAACGCTGTCCCCCACAGTGCCGAGCGAGACCAGAAAACAGGTCACAACGGCTGTCTGAATACCAGGCCATGAAGTGAAGCGCGTGATCGCGTAGCAGATCACAACCGACAGCGCGATACGGATCGCGGCCCTGGGATAGGTCGGATTGGTGAACGCATCGGGCTTGAGAAAACTGCGCGCTGCCGCCTTGATCTCGGGTGCAAATGACGCCGCGCTCGTCTCCGGTCGTAACAACAGGCCATGGATGATCGTCAGGCTGCGAATAAGCTCGAGCGCGATCGGATGAAGCCGAGGGTCATGACGAAAAGGCTCTGCAAGCTCTTCGAGTTCGGCAGCATCATACTCGGCCGGAGACGTATGATCCCGCCCGTGACCCGATATCCTGAGAAAATCCCGAACGATCTCACCGGCCTTGCGCAAGAACGCCTCGCCTTCTGGCTGATACAGACGCCCCCAGGCAAGCATGATCATCACCAGACGCGCCGTGGTGCGGATCATGGCCAGACCCACGTGGCGTTGCGACATCTCGGGATGAAGCTTGACGCTGAGATCGTGAAAATGACGCAGCGAGGCCACACCCTGTTCGGCAAGCCGATTGATCGCCTGACTTTCTTTCGTGTCGGGTCGTCCACCGCGATCACATGCCTGAGCAACGGCCTCCAGTCGCGCCACCAGCCCACCGCGAAGCATCGTCAGCGGGTCATGACCAGCCAGACGATTGGCGATCACCATGATGGCCAGCGCCATGACGAAGACCGCACCGACCCAGAGCAAGGTATGCACCATGGCCTCTTCCGGCGGCATGAAAAGCGCTGCCGGCAAAGTGCTATCCGTGGTGTTGCCGACAAAACCATCCAGCGAATAACCCGCCGTCTCCAGCATATCCGCGCTCATGGTCATGTAGACGATCCAGAACAGCAGAATATTGGCCAGAGCCCCCATGGTCATGGCCTGGGAGAGAAATCCGGCCGCAAGGGTCATCAGCAGCATGAGCGGCAAACGAAGCCCGGGCTCCGAAAGGCTTGCCATCAGAAAAAGGATCGTCAGCGCCGTGCCGACGACAATCACGATCCCCCCCATCACCGCCGTGCTCATATTGGACGCGGCATCGTTCCCGGAGAGGAAGAAGCAGATAAAGACGAAGACCGGCAGATCCGGGATGCGGAATGTCTCGCCGATCAGAATGGTCACGATCACCTGAGCGACAAGAAGCACCGTATTGCGCGCTCTTCCTGGCGCTGGCGCCAGCTCCTTACGAAGAAACGCCAGCAGCGACGGCGGCGCAGGTCGACCTAGTCGCAGCGTCGTGCCGAGCGCCTGTTCGGCACTGCTCATCGCATGACAACCACAACAACCGTGGCGCCAATCCGCATAAGATCGGTCGGGGGATGATCGAGCTGATCCGGACAGGGAAGCGCTGGGCAATCCTGACCCAGTTGAGGCTGCGTGGCACCTTGGGCAGACCATTGGCACTCATGCCCTCATCCGGCACGACACCGGCATTCAGGCTCTCGAGCGTTCCGGTGATGGGGGTGCCGGGCTGGGCCATGGCATAAACCTTCACCCTCTGCCCCGGCACCAGACCAGAGAGCTGGGTCTCGCGGAAATTGGCGATCGCCCACCATGTCTCATTATCGACCAGCGTAAAGACAGGCTTTCCGGTCGTGGCATATTCACCTGCAGCCACATTCAGATCGGTCACGATCCCGTCGCAAGGTGCCTTGACCGTGGTCAGGCGCAGATCACGCTCTGCTTCACGCAGAGCAGCTTGAGCGGCTGCAAGATCGGCGCGCAGGGGGGCGACGCTGCGAACAGCCTGACGCGCTGACACCGCCGATTGTAACGCGGTCTGCAGCCCGGCCTCGGCGCTCTTCGTCTCTGCCCGTGCCTGATCCAGCGCCTCACGGGTAACGAAGCCCTGCTTTTCGAGCGGTGTCAGCCTGGCCTGTGTTGCCTGAGCCAAAGTCAGTCGGGCTCTGGCGCTCATGACCGAACTCGCCTCGGCTCCGGCGCGCGAGACCTGCGAGCTGACCTGACTGGTCTGCACATCGATCTGAGCCTTGATTCCTTCAACCTGAGCGCGAGCCTGCTGGACCCGATACTCGTAGGGCTCGGGGTCGATCACATAGAGTGTCTGGCCACGGCGAACCACTTCATTGTCGTGCACGGGCATTGAGACAATGCGTCCACTCACTTCAGGGGCGAGATGGACAATATTCGCCGCGATATAGGCATCTTCGGTGCGGGGCCGGCTATGCAACCGGTCCAGCACGAGGAAGCCGCACAGTGTACAAGCCGCCAGAGAGAGAATGAGGAGGGAAATCCCCCCGATACGAGAGGGAAGAGAACGCATCGCCATTGCCTAGTGACCGAAGAAGACGAGCCACACCGCGAAAGTGATGGCCACCATGAAGGAGAGATAAGTCAGCATGGGCGCTGGTACTGATTGCTGCATCCCGAGCATGCCGGTCATGGCTCTCAGCAGGGACGCAGCAACCGCCCCGGCTGCCGCGCAGAGCATCCATGATGGAAAGAAGGACCCCAACACATCCTGCAGCGGCGCGCGGGTACACCCGCTCAGACCCAGAGAAAGCAGAACGGGGAAGCGCCGCATAAGCGCCGCAGATCGTCGAGGGACGCGTAATTCAGGGAGCATTATTCGTTCGTCATGAGGCTGATGGGGTTCGACAAGTGCCACATAAGTGGTTTGTATATCAACCATGTTGCTACATAACAAAACGGTGACTAGCTCAAAGCCTGAAAATCATCTTCGATTATGAATTTGGGAGGATTTGGTGGAGCCAATCGGAATCGAACCGACGACCTCCTGAATGCCATTCAGGCGCTCTCCCAACTGAGCTATGGCCCCGCCGTATCAAAACCAGCCTCTTGGGTCAGGCTAGTGGCGCGGGTATAGCGGGGGGCTTTCTCTCTGACAAGCCCCAAAAACACTATTTTTGTACAACCCCGTAATCCCGCAAGATCGCGAGTAAATCCAGTCGTGGCAGGCCCAGAATGGCATCATGATCGCCCTCGATCGTCTCGAAGAGCTGTACACCCATCCCCTCGAGCCTGTACGCCCCAACGCAGGAGAGCAGCGCGTCGCCTTCGGCGTCGAGATAATAATCGAGAAAGGCATCGCTGAAGCGGCGCATGGTCAAAGCGGGTGTCGCCAGATGCTCCCAGAGCTTTTCACCGTTCCGGTACAGGACCAGCGCCGTCTGTAGATGATGCGTACGTCCTCGAAGCTGCATGAGATGATGTCTGGCCTCCAAAGGCGTTTCAGGCTTGTCAAAACCGACGCATCGCACTCCAGAATCTGGTCTGCCGCGATGACAAAATCGGCGCTCATAAATGCATGATTCCTGAAAAACCCTAGGGCTTTGGCATTTGCGAGCGCCAGAGCGATCGCGCCATGCGCCTCACCTTCTGCCCTCATACGATCCCTCAGTACAGCTTCATCGATCCCCACCGGGCAGGCCGTCACATCGAGACCTGCATCCCGCAGCAAACCAAGCCGTGCCGTTGATCCGCTTGCTAGAAACAGGCCCGGTTTTCCCGGATTCGCGCTCTTCGACTCCATGATGAGACTCCTTTTGTCAGGGCGGTAAATGAGTACCGTCAGTACTGGGGTACATGGGGATTGTACGAGGGTTTTCGGAATGACGTACCGAGTACCGTGGATTGTACCTTTTCCAGCAGAACCAGTGGGTTGTACACAGCCTCTCTGTGGGTATTTCGGGATAACTCGCGCAAGCACCTAAAACCAAAGACTTAATTCTCTGTACACAGTGTTGGTAAGTCGGGGTACGTTTTCGGAAAGATGGGTACCCCGTCATCCACAGGGATCAACCTATCCGACAGGATATCTTTCTTTTTTCTTTTATGATTATTGGTCGGTATGGATAGCGAAATCTCACCCAGCCCGACGCCTGCAAAACCGCTTCTGCGTGTCCTCCAGGGTGAGGCTGTCTGGCCCCCTCCAGTCTGGCTGATGCGTCAGGCTGGCCGCTATCTGCCCGAGTTCAGGGCAGAACGGGCCAAGGCCGACTTTCTCACGCGGTGTACCACGCCCGACATCGCCGCCGAGCTCACCCTTCAGCCCATCCGTCGTTACGCCATGGATGGCGCGATCCTGTTTTCGGACATTCTGATCCTGCCCTGGGCCATGGGGCAGGATCTGAAATTCATCGAAGGGCGTGGTCCTGTGATGGAGCCCATCCGTAATCGGGCAGGCCTCGATGCGCTGTCTCCCTCCCGCGTAGCCGAAATCGTGGCGCCGATCCAGGAGACCTTGCGGATTCTGGCCCGTGATCTTCCCCAGCCGACGACGCTTCTGGGCTTTGCAGGCAGTCCGTTCACCGTGTCCTGCTACATGGTCGATGGCGGTAGCTCTCGAGAGTTTGGCGTGACGCGCGCCATGGCCTTGCAGGATCCGGCTCTTTATGGCGATCTCATCGCCCTGCTGACGCGGGCAACCACCGATATGCTGATCGGTCAGATCGATGCCGGGGCTGAAGCCGTCATGCTGTTCGACAGCTGGGCGGGTCTGTTGCCTCCATCGCAATTCCGACAGCACGTCATTGCGCCGACGCGTGAGATTGTCCAAGGGATCCGGGCTGCCCGGCCGGGTGTGAAAATCATCGGTTTCCCGCGTCTTGCCGGTTGATGGCGCTCGAATATGCCCGTGAAACCGGCGTCGATGCTCTGGCATGCGATACGTCAGTCGATATGGCCCAGATGGCAACACTCTGCCCCCAGACCCTGGCTCTCCAGGGAAATCTCGATCCGATCATTCTCAAAAATGGTGGTCAAAGTCTGATCGACGAGGCGCATACGATCAGAGATGCTCTCAAAGGTCGTCCGCATATCTTCAATCTTGGTCATGGGGTGATCCCTGAAACCCCACCGGAGCATGTTGGTGCCCTCGTCAACGCCGTGCGTGATATCGGCTGAGAGCATGACCCACGCTTTGTCTCCGTCAGGCACATTGCGCCTTGTGATCTTCGATTGCGATGGGGTGCTGATCGATAGCGAAGGGCCTTCCTGTCGATTAGTGGCCCAGGTGGCGCGGGATCATGGCATCGCAGTGAGTGATGAAGAGGGACTAAAACGTTTCGCAGGCAAGGCTCTGTCCGAGGTCAAGCGTGAACTCGAAGCTGAAACGGGATATGATCTGGGGGATGACTACGTTGCGATCATGCAGGACAGGCTGGTCGACCTGATGCGGGATGAAGCCAGACCCATCGACGGTGCGGCTTCCATGCTTGCTGGAGTACAGGCTCTCGACCTGCCTTTTCGAGTGGGATCGAATTCGTCCTGGCCGGAGATGGACGTCAAATTTGCACGTGTCGGCTTTTCATCTCTTTTTCCCCGTCATCGGGTTCACTCCGCGCGTGACATGATGCGGCCCAAGCCCGACCCTCACGTCTTTTTACTTGCCGCTGCTGAAGAGAGAGTCGATCCGTCACACTGCGTAGTGATCGAGGATTCCGATACGGGCGTGCAGGCGGCTCATGATGCTGGCATGGCGTGCATTCTTCTGCGTGCCGACGGGCCATCGCCCAGACAGGGCTGGCTCGGATTGAGGCGTATCTCGCATCTGGATGAGCTTGTGCCGATCCTCGACCATGTTCTCAAGGAGCAAGCAATATGACGGCCCTTCTGCCTGGTATCCCTGGCTTAAGGTGCTCCATATTCTGGCCTTCACATCATGGATGGCTGGAAATTTCTACCTGCCGCGTCTTTTCGTCTATCACTCGCAGGTTGCTCCCGGGACCGCGGAAAGTGCCCGCTTCCAGATTATGGAACGTCGGCTTTTGCGCGCCATCATGACCCCGGCCATGATCGTCACGCTCCTATCCGGTGGTCTGCTTGCGTCCCTTCCCGGTCTGATCGATCCTTTGGCCCCCTGGTGGTGGATCAAGGTTGGTGCTGTTCTCTTGCTTTGTGGCTTTCACGGCTTCTGCGCCCGCTGGCGTCGCGAGTTTGCCGCCGATCAGCGCCTGCATCAGGAGCGTTTCTATCGCATCGCCAATGAGGTGCCGACGCTTCTGATGCTCGTCATCGTCATCATGATCGTGGCCCGTCCTTTTTCCGGGTAAGAGGGTTTTCGAAGCTTCGCCTTTGACCCCATGAAGGGCCTTGCGCTCTCGAAATTCCTATCGCCGCGATCAGGCAATCAAAAAACGATTTCTTACGGTCCTGAGATATGGCCGTATCCCGTTCCTCTCAGGGGTAGGAGAACCGGCGGTAGAGAAATTCCCCATCGTGACCAGCTGTGGCGGCTTCCATGACGAGAGCATGACGGTCGGAGCGTGCGCAGACGGGGTCGGTGGCTGAAGCGTCGCCGGTCAAGGCAAGAGCCTGACAACGGCAGCCGCCCCAGTCCACTTCCTTGAGGCTGCAATTCCGACACGGTTCGGGCATCCAGTCTGTGCCGCGAAACAGATTGAACAGGGGGGAATCCTGCCAGATGCTGCCCAGGGAATTCTCGGTAACGCTGGGGAAGGTCACGTTCGGAATGGTTTCGGCAGCGTGGCAGGGCAGGACCTTGCCTGAGGGCGTGATGTTGACGAAGCGTTGGCCCCACCCGCCCATGCAAGGCTTGGGCTGATCGGCATGATAATCGGGGGTGACGTAATCGATCGCGAGGCTATTGCCGAAACGGGCACGGGCTTTCACGACGGCCTCTGTCGAGGCCTCGAGCTGGGCTGCTGATGGCATCAGGAGGTCGCGGTTTTTCAGTCCCCAGCCATAATACTGAGTATGGGCGATCTCGACACGACCAGCGCCAAGCTCATGAGAGAGATCGAGCATTTCAGGCACACGTGCGACGTTTTCGCGGTGAACGACAAAATTGAGAGTGAGCGGAATGCCACGTGCTTTGATAAGGCGAGCAGCATTCAGCTTCTTTTGCTGCGCGCCGCGCAGTCCACCGATGCGTTCTGCCCCTGCCTTATCCACATCCTGAAAAGAGAGCTGGATGTGGTCGAGCCCGGCGGTATCGAGCGCTTCAAGTGTCTTTTCGTTGATGAGCACGCCCGAGGTTATGAGATTCGTATAGAGATTGAGCGCGTTGGCATGACGCACAAGCTCGGGAAGGTCGTGACGTGCCATGGGCTCGCCGCCGGAGAAATGAACCTGCAGGACGCCCAGAGCTGCGGCCTCATCGAGCACGCGCAGCCAGTCTTTCGTTTCCATCTCCGAGGCTCGCCGATCGAGAGCGAGAGGATTGGAACAATAGGGACAGGCGAGCGGGCAGCGATGGGTCAGCTCGGCGAGCAGGCTCATCGGAGGCGGCGCAAAGCTCATGCGCTCAGCACCCTCTGATCGATCAGCGAAGTGAGCAAAGTCTGGACATCGGTGGCGATGACGTCGCGTGGGGCCTGATAGGTTTCGGCAAGTGTCTCGATGATCGTGCCGAGAGAGCGTGCGCCATCGACGAGCTGCAGAATGGCAGCGGCAACAGGGTCGGCAATGAAGGCCTTTTCGGGCGCCTGAATGAGCCAGACGTCACGCACGCGGTCATGTTGTAGACGATGCCCGCGGGTGAACTTCAGAATACTGTCTTCGGAGACGCTCACGCGCTGAAAGCCTCTGGGGTTTGAGCCCCGGCAAAAGCACCTGGAGCAGGATGATCCTCCATATACACGTGCTGCAGCGCATCGAGCATCGTCCAGAGCACGTTGCATTTGAAGATCAGCGCATCGGTGACCTCCTTCTGCTGCTCTTCGGTGCGGGCGTGTTCTTTGACATAGGCCAGAGCGAAGTCTGAATCACGAGGAGCCTGTGTCAGACGCGGCGTGAAATAGGCCATGGTCTCTTCAGAAATGAAGTCGTAATGGCGCAGCATGCCTGAAACACGCTCGCTGATGATCGTCGGTGAGAAGAGCTCTGTCAGGGATGAGGCAATGGCGGCCAGAAGAGAGCGGTCGCGCACATAATGCACATAGGCTTCGACGGCGAAGCCCGTTGCGGGCAACATGCCCTGAAGGCTTTCGACATAAGGGCGTGACAGACCGAGCCCGTCTGTCAGTTTCAGCCAGCGTGCAATGCCGCCTGTGCCTGGCTCGTTACCGTCATGATCTTCAAGACGGCGACGCCACTCCCGACGGAGTTCGACCGTCGGGAGACGGGCAAGCAGTGTGGCGTCCTTCACCGGGATAGAGGCTTGATAGTAATAGCGGTTCAGCGCCCAGGCCTGCACCTGAGTGCGGTTCAGCTTGCCGTCATGCAGCGCACGATGAAAGGCATGGCGGTTGTGGTAGCGCTCTGCTCCGATGTCACGCAGGCGCGCCTCAAGGGCGTCGGGGGACAGAACCGTCATGATGATGCTCCCAATGTCAGGCGCAGACCGTCTTCGCCGATGGTCCAGCCAGCTTCCTCTGCTGTCCTGCGCTCCGGTGAGTCGGGAATCAGGACAGGGTTGGAATTATTGATGTGAATGAAGACACGATGGGGTGGCGCATCATGCAGGGTGGCAATGATGCCGTCTGCGCCAGACATGGAAATGTGCCCCATGCGCAGACCTGTCTTGGGGCTGAGCCCGGCTCGGATCATCTCGTCATCGCGCCAGAGCGTGCCTTCCATGAACAGCGCATCGGCATTGCGGATGCGTTCACGAATCTCCGGGGTGAGGTCGGCGCATGCAGGCAGAAAGATCAGGGTGCGATCACCATCGGTAATCTCGAGTCCGATGGTTTCGCCCTTCTGGCTGGGCAGGTGCTCGGCATAGAGCGGCGCCTTGCCGGGGACATCGAAGGCCGTCACGGTCAGGCCTGAAAGCGTCTCGTCCTTGTTCGGCAAGGCTACCGGCTCGAGCTCGTTCAGCGTGAGCCGGGGGACGATCTCGCGATTGACGGCTTCGAAAATCGGATTGGCGTCGAGCTGAGCGTGGGTTGCCTGAGTGGCGTAGAGCCGGAAGGGCTCTCGCTCGCGTAGGGTCAGCAGACCGGTAATCGAGTCGATTTCGCCATTTGTCAGAATGACGCCCTGGATCGGAGTGGAACGAAGCCCAGTCTGAGCCTGCAGTTCCGGAGTTGCGAGGATCTGGGCACGCAGGTCGGGCGAAGCGTTGAGGATGAACCAGTTCTGGCCATCGCCACTGACGGCAAGCGAGCCTGGCTACGAGCAGGAATCCTGCCCTCGCGGGCGGCGCGGCAGGCTGGGGCGTTGGAGTTCCATTGGGGAAAGCCACCGCCGGCGCCGCTACCTAGAACAATGATATCGAGCATGATGCAGGTCAGTCAGGTCGTCATCGGCCCAAAACGACAACAGCCGCACAAGGGGTGCGGCTGCTGCGTGTAAGCGATCCGATGAAGAACTTACTTCTTCTCGCCGCAGACATAAGAGTTGATCTCGGCGCCGAGCGGGATTTCGGTAACCTTCGGGGTGTTCCAAGCCATGATGATGTCCTTTTAGAAAAAACAGATCCATATGCTGAGATAGCTATACGATAGAACCTGAAAATGGGTTGCAAGCCAATGTGATTCAACCCAATAAAATGTAACCTGCTTCACGTTGACGACAACGTTTTGGACTGCGGACGGTTGACCGGCGTTCATGACGGCGTCCGTATCGCGCTGTAACCCGCCCTTCATGAAAGAATCGCCCGCCATGTCAGGCCCGTCTCTGACTTCGGACATACCTCAGCCTGAAGATGGGTTGAGGGACGCTCCGCGTCGTGAAGTGCAAAGCTCTTTCGAAAATCTCGAAAGCTCCGAGAGCGAAAACGAACTCCATCAGGCCGGGTTGATTCGCAAAGCCATGCTGCGTCAAAGCCTTGGATTGCGCGATTTTGGCGTATTGACGCTAGCGCTGCTCGCCATCTTCTACACGCTGTATTTTGCTGCTGACATCGTTCTGCCGTTCGTCTTCGCGATGGTGGTCAATCTGCTCATGATCGTCCCCATGCGCTTTCTGCACGGTCGATGTCGTCTCCCGAAACCTATCGCGGCGTTGCTGCTGATCATCGCCATGTTTCTGCTCGTGGTCGGGATCGGGACCGCCATTTCAGTGCCGGCAGCGGCCTGGCTCACCAAGGTGCCGCAGAGCCTGCCAGCGTTGCAGCAGAAACTGGCTTTCCTTCAGGGGCCCATCGATTCCTTGCAACGGGGCTATCTGCGTGTGGTCGCACTGATGTCCAGTGGTGGGCATCATCACATCAGTGCGGCGAGTGCCGCTGCGTCTTCTGCGTCCAATGGTGCCGAGACCCTGCGTCTCTGGGGCTCATCTTTTCTGATCGGCACGCGCACTTTCATGGGTGAGTTCTTCACCATGTTGCTGATGCTCTTCTTCCTCATGACAGAGGGAGACAGTCTGCTGCGTCGCATCGTGGAGATCATGCCGACTTATGCAGGCAAGCGCAGGATCGTGCAGATTACGACCCAGATCGAGCGCAATGTGTCGCTGTATCTGGCGACCATCACGATCATGAACATTCTGGTCGGGACGTTGAACCTGATCCAGTGCTGGCTGACAGGCATGCCGAACCCTCTTCTGTGGGGCGTGTTGGCCTTTCTGCTCAACTATGTGCCGATCATCGGGCCGCTTACGGGCGTCGTGGTCTATTTTTGCGTAGCCCTGATCAGTTTCCCATCCTTCCTGATGGCATTGCTGCCTCCGGCGATCTATCTCTGCATTCACGTTCTTGAGGGTGAAACGATCACCCCCATGCTGCTGGCTAAGCGCTTCACCCTGAACCCGGTTCTGGTGATGGCGTCATTGCTGTTCTGGGACTGGATGTGGGGCATTGGCGGGGCGTTTCTCTCAGTGCCCATGCTCGCTGTTTTCAAGATATTCTGTGATCATATCGAAGCTCTGACACCGATCGGGCATATTCTGGGGGGGCCGGTCAGACCCCGCTCCCTAAGGACGCTCGGCCCCGAGGTGACACCGGAAACCGCCCCTTAAGTCGCCCGGTTGCGCTCAAATTTCGCTATTTTCTGCGCATGACATGAAATTATCATGCGTCTGGCGCAGACCTGTCCTATTAGAAGTCGGGTCTGAGGCCGGAGACCGCTTGGCGAAGCAGGGTTGAACGGCTATCGAATGCGACAAAACATTTCAAATCTCTGAGCCGAGGTCTTTATGCGTTCCCATGACGGCATTGCCTGACGATGCAGGCATCTCTTATCCGCCGCCTCGGTCTGGCAGCGCTCATCGCCATTCTGCTCCTCGGAATTGTCATAACCATCATCCATGAGCATGGTCGGAAAGCTTCCGACCGTCCTGTGATCCAGCTTAGTCAGGAGAACGGGACGATCATCGTGACCGATGACTCTCCCTTGATGAAACGGTTGCGGATCGATCCGGTCAAAACCAGCGTGCTGACCCACGGGTTGCGTGTGCCCGGTCTTGTTCAGGCTGAGCCGCGTCGCAGCGTCAACGTCCTGACCCCTGTCGCGGGTCATGTGATCGAAGCCAGTCTGCAGCCCGGGCAGGTCGTGCATAAAGGCGATGTGCTTGCGGTTCTCGCATCGGGAGATCTCGATCAGGCTTATGCCGATCTGGTCAAGGCGCGCGCGCAGGAAACCTATGAGGAGCGCGTCGTCAAACGCGCGCAGGACGTGCTTGCGATTGGGGGCAACGCCCGCAAGGACATGGATTCCGCCCTCAACGACCTGGCGCAGGCCAAGGCTGAGCGCCAGCGCGCTGAACGTCGTCTTGACGCCCTCAACAGCCGCACCGATCAGGATGGCGAGGGTTTGGTCAGGCTGATCGCTCCCGTCGATGGCGTCATTGCCAGCACGACGCTTGCGCCTGGCGTGAATGTCACCGATGCCACCGCTGTGCAGGCTGTGATCCTCGACATTGCTCAGGTTCAGATCGATGCGCAGATCCCGGAAGATTCAGTTGGGATCGTGACACTCGGTCAGCAGATGACGGCTCAGATCAGCGCCCTCCCCGGTCGCCAGTGCACGGCACCGATCCAGTCGATCGACCCCTCGTTGCATAGCGATACCCGTCGGGTGATTGCGCATATTCTGTGCGATAACAGCGACGGCATGCTGCGGCCGAACATGTTTGCCGATGTGGAAATCGCGGTGAAACAGCCTGAGATGGTGATCATCCCCAAGACCGCCCTGCTCATGAACAATGACCGTCTGACCGTGTTCGTCGAAGAAGGCGGAGCGCGGCATTATCGTCGCCGTCCGGTAACGGTGAGTTATGACGAGGGCGATAGTGTACGCGTTCTCTCGGGCCTGCAGGGAGGCGAGAAGATCGTCACCCGCGGGGCTATTCTCCTTAACGATCACGACTGATTTGTCAGCGCCGCAGATGAGAGCCTCCTAATCCGTGATTGCGACCCTGATTTCATGGTGCTTTGCGCGCCGTCATATCGTCTTTATCTGTGCCGTGTTTCTGGCTCTCGCGGGCGGATATGCCTGGCGCGTGCTTCCGGTCGAGGCCTATCCCGATCTGGGGGCCGTGAACGTTCAGGTCACGACCCAGGTGTCGGGCCTCGCCGCCGAAGAAATGGAACAGCAGGTCACCGTTCCACTGGAGCGTGCTCTGGCGGCTGTGCCGGGTGTGACGGAGAGCCGCTCCAGCAGCACCTTCGGGCTCTCCCTGATCACGCTGATCTTCCATGACGGCGTCGATGTTTTTACTGCCCGTCAGCTTGTGCTCGAATTGCTCGGCACGGCGAGCATGCCCGATGGTGTGACCCCGCAGCTCGGCCCGATTACCGGGCCTGCGGGCGAAATCTTCCGCTACACGCTGGAATCGGATTCGATGGATCTGATGCAGCTTTCTGACGTGCAGCGCTGGATTGTGGTCCCGACGCTTCAGCGTGTGCCGGGGATCGTGAACGTCAATAATTTTGGCGGGCTGACCCGTGAGTATCAGCTGGTGCTCAAGCCCGACGCGCTGCTGCGCTACGGTCTCAGCACCGACGATGTGGTCAATGCGATCAAGAACAACAATGCGAACGCGGCAGGCGGACGTATTACGCGTGGAGAGCAATCCTACATCGTTCGTGGTGTAGGGATGATCCACACGCTCGATGACATGAAGCGCATTGTCGTGGCCCAGCATAATGGTACGCCAGTGCTGCTGAGCGATCTGGGTCAGGTGCAGTTCGGTCATCAGATCCGCGAAGGCATTCTCGGCAAGGATAACAACCCGGACACGATCGAAGGCATCGTGACCATGCTCTCCGGCGCCAATCCGTCTCTGGTGCTCGATAATGTCCATGGTGTGGTGGACCAGCTGCAGGAGCGGCTCAAGCCGCTCGATGTGCGTCTCGTTCCCTATATCGACCGCGACAATCTGGTGAAGGCAACCACTCATAAGGTCGGTGAGACCATGGTGGAGGGCATCGGCCTCGTTCTGGTCATTCTCACCCTGTTCCTGGGCAGTCCGCGCAGTGCTGTGGTGACCGCCGTGACGATCCCGCTCGCGCTGTCGACCGTGTTCGTGCTGATGCATTTCTGCGGGATGTCGGCCAATCTGTTTTCTCTGGGCGCCATCGATTTCGGGGTGATTGTCGATGGTGCCATCGTCATCACCGAGGCGATCCTGCGTCTGCGTGAGGACTCGCCCAAGGCCACATTGACCAGCACCGAAGTTCTGAGTGTCGCCCGCATTGCCGGACGCTCGATCTTCTCGTCCACGCTGATCATTATCGTAGCCTATTCGCCGCTCTTCGCGTTCGAAGGGAGCGAGGGCAAGCTCTTCCGGCCGATGGCGTATACTGTCAGCTTCGCCTTGATCGGCGCGCTTGTCTGCGCGCTCTGTCTCATCCCGACGCTCAGCTATCTCGCGCTGCATAAGCCACGCCGGATCTGGCATAACCGCCCGCTCGAAGCGCTGCATCGCGCTTATGAGCGGGGTCTCAACCACATGCTTGCCCGGCCGCTCGTCACCTTCATTGGCAGTGGTGCGGCTCTGGTCTCGGTCGTGATCCTTGGCGCAACGGTCGGACGTGAATTCCTGCCCGATCTCGATGAAGGCGCCCTCTGGCTTCAGGTTCAGTTGCCTACCGGGATCTCGCTCGATGAAGGCAGCCGTATCGCTGGCGAGGTACGCTCGGCAATCAGGGAGTTTCCTGAAACCTCCTATGCCATCACCCAGCTCGGTCGTAACGACGAGGGAACCGATCCCTGGACGTTCTCGCATATCGAAATGCCTGTCGGGTTGAAGCCATACGATCAGTGGGCAAGCGGCGAGACCAAGGTCCAGTTTATCAATCGTCTGCGTGACCGCCTTTCCAAGATACCGGGCATCAGCTTCGGTATCAGCCAGCCCATCCAGGACGGCATGAACGACCTCGTCGGTGGTGCCCATTCACCGCTGGTGCTGCGCGTCTATGGCAATGATTTTCATGAGCTGCGCCGGATCGGTCGTGAGATCGTCGCGGTTCTGCATGATGTGCCCGGCACTGCAGAGGCGTCGATCTTTCAGGAGCCCCAGATCCCGCAGCTCATGATTACGCCACGGCGGGATCAGGCAGCACGCTACGGGATCAATGTGTCCGATATCAGCACGGTCGTGCAGAATGCGATCGGCGATGGCGCTATCACGCAGGTTTATGTCGAAGACCGCGTCTATAACGCGACGCTCCATGTGGGTTCGAACGACCTGAACGATCTGGCCTCGATCCGCTCGCTGCCGCTGCGCTCGACCGATGGTGCGGCGATCTCTCTGGCGCAGGTGGCCGATGTCGGCGTGCATATGGGAGAGAGCAATATCGCCCATGAGATGGGCGAGCGTCAGATTACCATTCGCGTCGATAACGGCCAGCGTCCGCTCTCGCAATATCTCGAAGATGCGCAGAAGCGGATCAACACTCAGGTTCATTTCGACCCGCGTAAATATCGTCTGCAATGGGCAGGCAGCTTCGAGCAGCAGCAACGCGCCCAGGCGCGTCTGGGTGTTGCCCTGCTGGTCATGTTCTCCATCATGCTGCTGCTGCTGTTCATGGAGTTCGGCACGTTCCGTCATGCAGCCCTCGTGCTGAGCGTCGTACCGCTCGCCACTCTGGGAGGACTCATTGCGCTCCACCTGCGGGGCGAGACGCTCAACATCGCGACAGCCGTCGGCTTTATCGCCCTGTTCGGTGTGGCGCTGCAGAACGGCATCATCATGATCGCAGCCATCAATCGTCATCACCGTGCCGGGCGGAGCATTCATGACTCTGTTCTGGCCGGTGCAGGTGAGCGTTTCCGCCCTGTTCTGATGACAGCCACTGTGGCCAGTGCGGGCATGCTGCCAGCAGCTCTTGCAACCGGTGTCGGCACCGACGTGCAGCGCGGCCTTGCCACTGTGGTGGTCGGCGGTCTTGGTATTGCGACCTTGTTGACTCTGTTCGTCCTGCCCGTCTTCTTCTTCGAAATGGAGCATTTCATGGAACGGCGCAGGGCGCGACGTTCGGGAGGCGTGTCATGAAGCGTGTTGTCTTGATGGCTTGTGCTGGTAGTTTCGCGCTGTCTGGCTGTGCGATCGGCCTGATTTTCATCGGCCGGATATGCTTAAAAACGCAGGCTACCAGAGCAAAGCCCTCCCTGCGTCCATTCATGGCACGGAAGATAGCGGGTCAGCCGGCGCCCCTCAGGCTCTGGCCGTAGGAGCTGATCTGAGTGGAGAATGGTGGAAAGCGCTCGGTGCCCCGCAGCTCGATGCTCTTGTCACCCGTGCCCTGCTGAATAACCCGTCGCTCAAATCGGCTCAGGCGTCGCTCAAGGCGGCTTACGAGCAGACAAAGGTCGCGGGCGCACCGCTTTTGCCCAGCATTTCAGCGTCGTTCAATCCGACACGCAACAAGACCTCGAAGGCCTTGTCACCCGTGCCCGCGAATAACAGCTATCTGTATAACCTTCACACGCTGCAGCTGAATATATCGTATCAGCCCGATCTGTGGGGCGGACTCCGCCGTCAGGTGGAAAATCAGGCAGCGCAGGCCGAGATGCAGCGTTTTCAGCTGGTCGCGACCACAAATACGCTGATCAACACGCTCGTCGTCACGCTCATTACGCAGTCGAGCGTCAACGCCCAGATTGCGGCGACGCAGGACATCATCGCGACACAGCAAAAGCTGCTGGATGTCATGCAAAAGCAGTATCGCCTTGGCGACCTCGCCGAGGCTCAGGTTCTGGCGCAGAAGGCTGCTCTATCTCAGGCTCAGGCGACGTTGCCGCCACTGCATCTTCAGGCCGAGCAGGCTCATGATCAGATTGCCGCTCTTGTCGGAACAACGCCGGACGAAAATCTGCCGGAAATCCCGCTCGATTCCTATCGTCTGCCTGCGACCTTACCGGTAAGCCTGCCCAGCGCCCTTCTGGCCCAACGCCCGGATATCCGGGCGGCTGAGTCACAGATGCACAGCACGAGCGCTCAGGTTGGCGTTGCCATCGCCAATCGTCTGCCCAATGTGCAGCTTTCCGCGACGCCTGGGCAGGCCATCAATGCCATGAGCCAGTTCTTCACCCCCGGTTACGGCAACTGGTCGATCGGAGCCATGGTGGCACAGCCCATCTTTCAGGGCTTCGAGCTGTTGCATCTGGAGCGTCAGGCTCGCGATAATCTTCTTGCTGCAACCGAGCAGTATAAAAACACCGTGCTGACTTCGATGCAGAATGTCGCCGATACGCTTCATGCCTTGCAGGACGATTCCGACGCGCTGAGCATCAGCGCGACGAATGAAGATGCTGCGGTGCGTAGCCTCAGAATATCTCAAAAGCAGATGTCTTACGGCGATATCAGCCCGATCCTGCTTCAGGCGGCGGTGCAGATCGAGCTTGAGGCACGGCTCAACCTGATCCAGGCCAAAGCCACACGATTTACGGATAGTGTGGCCCTGTTTCAGGCACTCGGCGGAGGGTGGTGGCATCGTAACGATACCGCTATGAAGATCCCCTCGACAGACTGGCACGCAGGGTTCTGACCGGTTCGGATCTCTGGGTGCCTGGCGCGCATCAGGAGATCCGACTCTCATGAGATTCCCCCGCTCTTCCCGCCTTGCCCTGATGGGACTTGGCTGCCTCCTCGCATCAACGACGGCCCTGGCTGCCCCTGCCCAGACAAGCGCCACCGGACAGGGCGCTTTTGAAGCGTTCGATCGTCTGCTCGATCAAGAGTGGCAGTATCAGCTGAAAAACGCTCCCGAGCTGGCGACGTCGATCGGGGATTATCGCTACAATGATCGCTGGACCGATCTGTCTGTTGCCCACATCAAGGGCTCCGTGCCCGTCCTGAACGGTTTCCTGAAGCAGTTCGAAGCCATTGCCCCGGCGTCCCTCGACGATCAGCGGCAGATCAGCCGTGCCATGATCATCCAGCAACTGCAGGATACGCTCGAGGGCATTCGTCTCAAGACGTATGAAATGCCCATCGACCAGATGAATGGCGCCCAGCTGCAATATCCGGGTTTCGTCTCCAGCATTCCGTTCGACAGCACCAGGCATTACGAAGATTACCTTGCTCGTTTACGCGCCATCCCCAAGGCTATCGATCAGGTAATTGCCCTTGCCCGTCTGGGTGAGAAGGACGGTCTCATGCCTCCGCGCTTCCTGCTCGAAAAAGCAGAGCTGCAGGTCGAGCAGATTGCCGCGCCGGAAGGAGAAAAAAGCCCGTTCGGTGAACCGGTCACGAAATTTCCTGCTGCCGTACCTGCTGCGGATCAGGCACGCTTGCGCAAGGCCATCATCGCAGCGATCGATCACGATGTGCGCCCGGCCTATCAGCGTCTGGCAGCCTTCATGAAGCAGGGTTATTCCGCTCATGGTCGTACACAGGATGGCGTCTGGGCACTCCCGGGGGGCGAAGACTCTATCGCTACGATATTCGTACCCTGACCACGACGACCATGACGCCAAAACAGATCCATCAGCTTGGGCTCGATCAGGTTGCCAAGATCGAGGGCGAGATGGTCGAAATCGCGCATAAGCTCGGCTTTGCCGATCTGGCAGCTCTGCGTGCCTCGGTGGCCAAGGATCCGAAGCTCTTCGCGACATCACGCGAGCAGATCATCGATCTCTATCGCAGCTACATCGCCCAGATGGAGCCGGCTCTGACACGGTACTTCGACAAGATTCCGGCCACCAAACTGGAAGTGCGCCCCGTTGAACGCTACCGCGAGGCGGAAGCTGCGGGTGCCGAATATCATCAGGGCACGCCTGACGGCTCGCGACCAGGTATCGTGTTCGTCAATACGGGTGATTTTGCAAAGCGCGACATCTACACGGCTGAGGACACGGCGTATCATGAAGGTGTGCCCGGGCATCATTTCCAGATTTCGACCGCCCAGTCCCTGCCACTCCCCCCGTTCCGTCAGCAGCTTTTACAATGCCTATATCGAAGGCTGGGCGCTTTATGCGGAGGGGCTCGGCAAGGAGCTGGGGTTCTACAAGGACCTCTACAGCGATTACGGTCGTCTGAACGGGGAATTGCTCCGTGCCGATCGTCTGGTTCTGGACACGGGTGTGCATGATCTGCACTGGACCCGAGCCCAGATGCTCGAATTCTTCCATGCTCATCCGCCAACCAGCGAACCTGACATGCAGGCCGAGACCGATCGCTATATCGCCTGGCCCGGTCAGGCTTTGGGTTACATGCTCGGTCAGCAGACCATTCTGCATCTGCGTGAAAAGGTCAGGACTGCGCTGGGTAGCAAATTCGATATTCGCAAGTTTCACGATGTCGTTCTGTCGGGCGGGGCTCTGCCTCTCAATCTCCTGACTGACCGTGTCGATGCCTGGATTGCCGACCTCAAAGGTCAGAAATAACGAGAGAGGGCGGAGCACGCTCCGCCCTGATCGAAGCGCAAATTCTTCAGCGTGTCTGAAGCAGGCCGCTGAAATATCGCAAAAAAAAAGCTAATCCGGATTTCAGTCGTTTCCACTTGTCTGGAAACGGGGCAGGATCATCCGGATATGGCTTTGACTTCGTCTACTCCCGGTCTGACTACCTCGGAAGAGCTGCCGTCGCAGCAATTGCCGCCCGAGGTCGATCTCAAGGCGGCCCGGTCTGCGCGATTCGTTCACGGTAGCATCATGCGCCATGTGGTGGTCATGGCCGGAACCGGGGCAATCGGGCTGATGGCCGTGTTCGCGGTCGATCTGCTCAATTTCTGGTATATCTCGCATCTGCATAACCCGGCCCTTACGGCGGCAATCGGGTTTGCCGCGGCTCTCGGCTATGTTCAGGTCGCGGTGTCCATCGGCATGACGATCGGGCTGGGTGCGATTATCGGCCGCTTGATCGGGGCTCGCCGGGTGATCCGGGCGCGGCGCTTTGCCTCAGCTTCATCGTTGTCATGGTCGGTGTGACGGCCGTTCTCGGTACTCTGACGGCTGTTCTGGCATCGTTCTTACTCAAGCTGTTGGGGGCGAGCGGCGAGGCGCTGGTTCAGGCGGCCGGGTTTATGCATCTGGTTTCCCCGTTCCTGCCTTTGGTCTGCTACGGCATGGCTCAATCGGCTCTCTTGCGCTGTGTGGGTGACGCGCGGCGCTCGATGCAGGTCACTGTTGTGGGCGCAATCGTCTCGGCCATTCTCGATCCGATCCTGATTTTCGGCTTCGATATGGGGCTTACCGGAGCCGCCATCAGTACGATCATCTCACGTGGGACTGTAGTGGCTTTCGGCTTTTTCAGTCTGCGTGAGCATCGTATGCTGGAGATGCCGCGTCTATGGGCCATTGCGCCCGCGACGCGGCAGATTGGTGCCGTTGCCTTGCCAGCAATAGCGACGAATCTGGCGACGCCTGTGGGCGGATTATTCACCACCCATTTCATGTCGCGTTTCGGTCTTGAGGCGATTACCGGGCAGGCGACGATCGAGCGTATCGTACCTGTCGCATTTGCCTTTGTATTTGCGTTGACCGGCTCGGTTGGTCCGATCATGTCGCAGAATCTGGGGGCGGGGAGAAAAGACCGTGTCCGTGAGGCGCTCTATGCTTCGCTCAAGCTGACGGCGCTTTGCGTATTGCTGACATGGGCCATCCTGGCAGCGTTTCACACGCCAATCTTACATCTCTTCGCCTCGAAGGGAGTGGCAGCCCATATCGTCACCTTGTTTTGCTGTTGGCTGGTGGCAAGCTACTTCTTCGTAGGGCTGCTGTTCGTCTCCAACACGGCGTTCAATAATCTGGGTCACCCGTTCTATTCGACAGGATTTAACTGGGGACGGGCAACATTGGGCACGATCCCCTTCGTCTGGATTGGATCGTTTTACGGGCCAATTGGCATTTTGATCGGTCAGTCACTGGGTGTTGTGATTTTTGGAAGTCTGGCCGCATTGACGGCATTTCGTGTCATAAAGAAGCTTTGAGACATCAGCCTCTCACGGAGTATTTATCATCGAGCGATCTAGTGAAACACATAGGTAAATGCTTCGATCTGATCAAATCGCTTTACTTGAGAAGAAGGCGTATCATAAAAATACCGGTAAAATCATAGTTGTATGGAAAAATTCAGAATTCACACAAAAAAGAAATATTAATTAATGAAATATACCGTACAACTAGTATAAATTATAGATATATTTTCTTTGACATAAATAATAAATATGTACAATTATTATATTAATTAATTCAAATCAAAAATTCCTTGCGTGTTTCTATATATTACCAAACTTCCATCGGACGATAGGAAAACGTTTCATGTAGTCATTAAGAAAGCGCAAGGATGTATTTTGACGCAGATACCATCTTTCCTACCGACTCACAGATTGTAGTGAGGGATGAAACAGGTGGTGTGGGTGCTCTGAACCGCCTTCGAAAATGCTGTGACTGAGAGTGGTGATGCGAATATTAGTGACAGGTGGTTGTGGGTTCATCGGATCTGCCGTGGTCAGGCATTTGATCCGTCATACCTCTCATGAAGTCCTCAACGTGGATTGCATGACCTATGCGGCCTCGGAAGAAACTGTCGGCGATGTGGCTTCTGACCCACGTTACCGCCATGCTGCCGTCAACATCGTGAATGGTGTCGAGCTTCAGAAACTTTTTGAGGAGTATCGTCCTGATGCGGTGATGCATCTCGCTGCCGAAAGTCATGTCGATCGTTCGATCGATGGGCCGGGGGTTTTCGTCGAGACAAACGTCACCGGAACCTATGCCCTGCTGGAGGCGGCCCGCCGGTATTGGCAAACGCTCGACGCAGAGGCGCAGAAGGCTTTCCGCTTTCACCACATTTCGACAGATGAAGTCTTCGGGCATCTCGAACTGGACGATCCGCCATTTACCGAAACGACGCCCTACGATCCGCGTAGTCCGTATTCAGCGTCCAAAGCGGCGTCTGATCATCTGGTGCGCGCCTGGTATCACACTTACGGGTTACCCACCTTTGTCACCAACACCACCAATAACTACGGTGTCTGGCACTTCCCCGAAAAGCTGATCCCGCTCGTGACGATCAATGCGCTCGAAGGCAAGGAGCTGCCGGTTTACGGCAAGGGCGAAAATATCCGCGATTGGCTGTTCGTTGAAGATCATGCTGAGGCCTTGGTGCGGGCCGTGGAACGTGGTCAGCCGGGTGAAACCTATGCGATTGGCGCACGCCAGCCGCGCACCAATCTTGAGGTGGTAAAAACCATCTGTGCCGTTCTCGATGAATTGTCACCGGACCCGGCGGGCCCGCGCGAGCGGCTGATCCGTTTTGTTACGGACCGTCCCGGCCATGATTTCCGTTATGAGATCGACCCCAGCCATGCCGAACAGGCACTTGACTGGAAGGCGACGCATGATTTTGAAACGGGCATCCGCCGCACGGTACAATGGTATCTTGATCACCGCACATGGTGGGAGGGCATTCGCGCCCGACGCTACACCGGACAGAGACTGGGAACAAAAGCATGAGCGCCGCAAACTCGAAGCCGATGAAGGGTATCCTTCTCGCCGGGGGGTCAGGCACGCGTCTGCACCCGATGACATTGGCAACATCGAAGCAGCTGCTTCCCGTCTACGACAAGCCGATGATCTATTATCCGCTGACCACGCTTATGCTGGCTGGAATCAAGGATATCATGATCATCAGTACGCCTCATGATCTTCCGCAGTTCAGGCGCCTTCTGGGCGATGGATCCCAGTTTGGGGTACGCTTCGAATATCGCGAGCAGCCCTCGCCAGACGGTCTGGCACAGGCTTTTCTGATTGGTGAAGACTGGATCGATGGTGCACCTTGTGCTCTGGCCTTGGGTGACAATCTGATCTTTGCAGATCATCTGAGTGTGCTCCTGCGCGCAGCGGCTGCGCGCCCTGAAGGGGCGACCGTCTTTGCCTATCAGGTGCGCGACCCCGAGCGTTATGGCGTGGTCAGTTTCGACGAGAGTGGGCGCGCAGAGCGTATTGTCGAGAAGCCGACCGAGCCTGAGTCGAGTTGGGCTGTGACAGGGCTTTATTTCTACGATCATCGCGTCGTGGAGTTTGCGAAGAGGGTCAAGCCGAGCCCTCGAGGCGAGCTAGAGATCACCGATCTCAACCAGATGTATCTGGAAGAGGGATCGCTACAGGTCGATCGTCTGGGGCGTGGTTGTGCCTGGCTCGATGCCGGCATGCCGGACAGCCTCATGCAGGCGGGTCTTTTTGTGCAGACCATCCAGTCCCGACAGGGAATGCTGGTGGGATCTCCGACCGAAGTGGCCTATCGAATGGGCTTCATTGACCGTGAGCAGCTTATCACTCAGGGCAACGCCAAGAAGAAAACCGAGCTGGGTCGCATGTTGCTTGAACTTGCCAATCAGAACCAGTTCGGCCGTAGCTAGGAGAAGAGTGTTGAAAGTCGACCGTCTCGCCATTCCCGACGTGATTCTCGTCACGCCCCAGCGCTTCAGCGATTCACGCGGGTTCTTCTCCGAAACCTATAATCATCAGAAGATGGTTGAAGCCGGCATTGATCTGCCTTTCGTGCAGGACAATCAGAGCCTGTCGGTGCAAAAGGGCGTTGTGCGCGGCCTGCATTGTCAGCTCGCGCCTCATGCTCAGGGCAAACTCGTGCGCTGCACCAAGGGGGCAATCTGGGACGTCGCGATCGATGCCCGAACCGGCTCACCGACCTATGGTAAGTGGGTTGCTGCGGAACTCTCCGAGGAAAACTGGTCCCAGCTCTGGGTTCCGCCAGGCTTCCTGCATGGTTTTGTGACGCTTCAGGAAAACACCGAAGTTCAGTATAAGTGCACGGGGCTTTACGATAAGGCGTCGGAACGTGCGGTGATCTGGAATTGCCCGCATCTGGCGATAGACTGGCCGATCAGTGCAGATGAGGTGGTCCTGTCTGACAAGGACAAGGTTGCTCCTCATTTCACGGAAGCCAAAGGGTGGTTTCAGTACTCATGAGCACGACACCCGAATACAGCATTCTCGTTACCGGCGGTCAGGGTCAGCTCGCGACCTCGCTCAAAATCATCGGCAAGGAACGCGTCGTGCTGGTCGGACGCCCGTCGTTCGATCTGGCCGACCCCGAGACGATTTCAGCGACTCTCGAGCGTGTCAGACCATCGCTTGTCGTGAATGCGGCGGCCTGGACGGCGGTCGATCTCGCCGAGAGCAATGTCGAAGGCGCCAGAGCAGCCAACGAGACGGGACCTGCCGAGCTGGCGCGGTTATGCGCGGCTAAAGGCATTCCTCTAATTCATGTCTCAACCGACTATGTTTATGCCGGTGACAAGGGGGCGCCTTACGTTGAGACGGATCCTGTAACGCCTCAGACGGTATACGGACGTACGAAGGCCGCCGGTGAGCAGGCTGTGCTTGAGGCTCAGCCCAAAAGCATCGTGCTGAGAACGTCCTGGGTCTATTCGGGTCATTGCAAGAATTTCGTGAGGACCATGGTCAATGCAGGGGCGAAGAACTCGCACCTGAAAGTCGTTGGTGACCAATATGGAAACCCGACCAGCGCAGATGATCTGGCCAAGGCTATTCTCGCGATCGCGGATCAGATTCAGACCAGTTGGAAAGACAAATTCGCTGGTCTCTATCATGCCAGTGGTTCAGGCGAGACGAGCTGGCACGGTCTGGCAGTGGCAGCCCTTGAGGAGGCGGTCCGTCACGGTCAGACCATGCCTTTGGAAGTCGCGTCAATCGGTACCGCAGACTGGCCCACTCCTGCAAAGCGTCCTCAGGACTCCCGGCTCGACTGTAGCAAGCTGGAACGGGTTTTTGGCATTCGTCTGCCAGACTGGCGCGATGGCGTCGCGCGTGCCGTCGATGAGCATTTCGCCGACAAGCCGGCCTGAACGTGACGGGGCAGAACAAGGCTGTCTCTGCTTCACCGCGTCTCTACGCGGTAGGTGGGCGTGATTCAAAACGGGCGGCCCTGGTGCCGCCGATCGCGATTCTGCTCTCCGTTTATAATGGCGAGGCCTATCTCAATCAGCAGCTCGACAGTTTTCTGGTTCAGTCAGATGATAACTGGCGTCTGTACTGGCGCGATGACGGTTCGCAGGATGCATCGCGTGCCATTATGCTGTCCTTCCAGGAGCATCGGGGTCAGGGACGTTGCATTGAGGTCCCCGCCGAGCCGGGCAATGTCGGTGTGGCGCGATCCTATGCGTTTCTGCTCGACGCGGCACCACACGATGCGTTGATCGCTTTCGCGGATCAGGACGACGTCTGGGTCCCGCAGAAACTTGCATGGGCTCGTGAAAAGATCGAGTTGCTTCACGGACCGGCCCTGTATTGTGCCCGGCAATTGCTGACCGATGAAACACTCACTGTGCTGGGACCGTCTCTCTCGCTCGAGCGTGCACCTGATTTTCGTTCTGCCTTGATCCAGAATCTGGCCACGGGTCACACCGTCCTGCTTAATGCGGAGGCCGCGACATTGATCCGACCGGTTCCGCCGCCCAAGGGTGTGTTGCACGACTGGTGGAGCTATCTGCTTGTTTTGGGAACTGGCGGTCAGGTTGTGTTCGATGAGCGTTGCGTCAGTTTCTATCGACAGCACCCACGCAACGCAGTTGGCGTCGAACGTTCCCGTATCATTCGGGGCGCTCGTGCTTTACGTCGTGGCCCGAAAGTTTTTATGGCGCTGCTGGCTGGGTTGGTCGATCGTCTGAAGGCTCCAGATCTTGGAGTGGAATTGTCTCCTGAGGCCAGAGATTTTCTTGCCAAGCTGGAAGAGAGTCTGAAGGGCTCATGCCTGTCTCGTTTGCAGTTGATGTTATCAGAGCGCGAGTTTACCCGTCAGCGCACCGCTGAGACCTGGCTTTTTCGACTGTGGTTTGTGATTTACGGCAGCAGAAGCCCAAAATCCTGACAGGTGCGGCGCATGATGTCGTGGGGCTCGGCGCGCACTGATACCTGCTCTGTCGGCAACGTGGCGTCGAGGGCCCGGCTCATGAGATGCAGCGGGCCAGCATTCCCCCCATAACGTCCATCACCGATGATCGGGCTTCCCAGAACTGCGCAATGGACACGTGCCTGATGGGTCCGTCCGGTCAGCAGCGTCAGCTCCAGAACAGCTCGCCCTTTTCCGCGGGAAAGCACGCGCCAGTTTGTCTGGGCTTTCTGGCCATCTGGATGCGGAGCCATGTGCCAGCCTTCCCGGGCGGTTATTTTCTTTATAGGAGCGTCGATCATGCCTTCGTCGGCCGCAGGAGCATTGTTGACGACAGCCCAATAGGTCTTCTGGACCTGACCCGAGGCAAAAAGCGCCTGCGCGTCGATCAGAGCCTGTTTGCGAAGCGCGATCATCAGGCAGCCAGAGGTGTCGGCATCAAGACGATGCACCAGCCAGGGACCATCCTTGCGTCGTGACAGGAGCGGGAACAGCGCTTCGACCGAATGTCTGGTCTGCGGACCGGGATGAACCGGCAACCCGGCAGGCTTGTCGATGACGACAAGGCGCGGGCTTTGATACAGGATCGGATAGGGAAAATCAGTAATCATCGGAAGAGAAAACTCAGTCTTCATCGCGCTGACGACGGGCCAGAACCTCGCGTTTGCCGACATGGTTGGCGGCGCTCACGATCCCTTCCTTTTCCATCTGCTCGATGATTTTGGCTGCGCGGTTATAGCCGATCGACAGATGACGCTGGATGAAGGAGGTCGAGGCTTTGCCCTCGCGGGTTACGAGATCGACGGCCTGATCGAACAGGCTGGCTTCGGCGTCATAACCGCCGCCGCCCATGCCATTACTACTGGAGCTGCTGCTTCCCTCATCTTCGAGGTTAGAGACCACCTCGTCATTATAGATCGGTTCGCCTTTGCTGCGCAGATCGGCGACGACATCTTCCACTTCGCTATCGGCTACAAAAGGTCCGTGTACGCGCGTGATGCGAGCAGCGCCCTGCATGTAGAGCATGTCGCCCTGGCCCAGAAGCTGCTCGGCACCCTGCTCGCCCAGAATGGTGCGACTGTCGAATTTACTGATGACCTGAAAGGAAATGCGTGTCGGGAAGTTGGCCTTGATCGTGCCGGTAATGACATCGACGGAGGGGCGTTGGGTCGCCATGATGACGTGGATGCCTGCGGCACGCGCCTTCTGGGCCAGACGCTGCACGGCTGTCTCGATTTCCTTGCCTGCGACCATCATGAGATCGGCCATTTCGTCGATCACCACGACGATATGGGGCATGGTCTCAAGCGCGAGTTGCTGCTCATCGAAAACGGGCTGATTTGTCTCCGGGTCGAATCCTGTCTGGACCCGTCGGGTCACCAGCTCGCCCGTGCCTCGTACCTGACGCACGCGCTGATTGTAGCCGGTGATGTTACGGACCTGCAGATGCGCCATGGAGCGATAGCGTTTGTCCATCTCACGCACGGTCCATTTGAGCGCTGCGACGGCCTTGTTCGGTTCCGTCACGACCGGTGTCAGCAGATGCGGGATACCGTCATAGATCGAGAGCTCGAGGATTTTGGGATCGATCATGATCAGTCGGCACTCTTCCGGCGTCAGCCGGTAGAGAAGGGACAGGATCATGGCGTTCACACCAACTGATTTGCCCGAGCCCGTGGTGCCCGCAATCAGCAGGTGAGGCATTTTGGCCAGATCGGCATAAACAGGGTTACCCGCAATATCCTTGCCCAGCGCAAGGCGAAGCGCCGCGCCTGGTTCATGAAATTCGGGCGTGTCGAGCAGTTCCGAAAAATAAACCGTCTCGCGCGAGGCATTGGGCACTTCAATACCGATGACATTGCGACCCGGCACGGTGGCGATACGGACGCTCAGAACCGAGAGAGAGCGTGCAATGTCATCGGCAAGCCCGATAACGCGTGCGGAGCGGATGCCGGGGGCGGGTTCGAGCTCGTAGAGCGTAACCACCGGGCCAGCATGGATATCGCCGATTTGCCCCTGTACGCCGTAATCGGACAAAACCTGCTCCAACAGACGCGCATTGGCCTGAAGCACTTCGTTCGACGGGCCATTATGGCCGAGATCGGGCGCCTTGCGGAGCAGGCCAAGTGAGGGAGCCTGCCAGCCTGTGTTGTCCCAGCCTGCCTTCCGGTCGCTGCTGGCGGAGCCTGGGGTGGGGTTTCGGTGCGCGCACGTCCGAAGCCGAAAAGACCGCGCTTGGGTTCTTCTTGAGGGAGTGGCTGTGGTGCTGGCTCTTCCGTCAGAGGTGCGGGATCTTCCGCTTCGGCATAATGGGTCACGGCAACATGGCGTTGCCCGCTATCCTGATCGCGGGCGATTTTCGCCAGCTGGACGGCATAGGGGTTCGACGGCGGCGGCTCAGCGGTAGGGGCCGGTTCGGGTTCTGTCCGCGCAGCGCGCAGCGCCGGGAGCGTCTCTTCCGTTTTTTCCGGAGGTTGAAGCCATCCGGTATTGGCCGGAATGAAAGGCTGTCGTGCAGCCCCCTGTGTCCGCCGAGGTTCAGGGTGAGGATGCTCGTGACGATAGGCGTTCGCTTCGACCGGTTCGTAGCTGCTCCAGTCAGGGGGTGTCGATTGGCGGGCACGGTGACCCATGCGCCGGGCAAGATGTTCCGAGCCTTTGCCGACGGAGCGCGCACCCCTGAACAGGGCACGCCATTCGCTGCGTCGCAGGCCCAGAGCGAGCGGAACCAGAAGCAGGGTCAGCAGCAGCCCCAGAAGAGAGAAGACGATCCCTCCTGTGCGTCCCAGGGTCGCCCGTCCGGTCGATACGAGATGGTCCGCGAGCACAAGTCCGAGTTGCCCCCCCAGACCTGCTCTTGAAGGCCAGGTCGTCGTCAGGACCGGCATCAGGACCTGAAGTGTCGCGATCAGGGCTGCGGCGACCGGTAGGAGGCAGAGAAACGCGATCAACCGCAGGATGGGCACGCTGAGGGCATGATGACGGACGATCTGCCAGGCCCAGCATAGCATGACGATGATCGGTAGAGCACTTGCGAGGCCGAGCCATTGCACCAGGGCGTCGGCAAGCGTCGCGCCGGGCTGGCCGAGGATATTGGTCGGGACGGCCTTGGTAGCGGTGTCGAAGGACGGATCCTGTGGGTTGTAGCTCCACAGGGCGACGCTGAGGGCGAGGGCGAGGGCGAGCAGAATAAAGCCACCAAGCTCCGTCAGCCGGTCATGAAACTGGCTGCGTAGTCTGGGGGAGGCATTGGTGGGAGAAAACCGGCGGCTGAACAAAGCCAAATTCGCATCTTCCTGTTCTTGCGCAATACGTTGCACCCCGCGCATGGGGCGTCGAGCATCGTCTGAAACTATTCCTGTCGTGTGGCAGAACTATAGCGGAACAACGCGACGAGACGAGAGTCAAAAAGGACCGGATTTCGTCAATATCGTGCAAAGCAGCGCTCTTCCTTCCTCCGTCAGGGAGGGTCATCTTTTGGAAAGAGTTCCGCGTTTATAATGATAGAAAACACTCTGGCCGGTGACCCCTGAGGGCCGGTCTGGCGTCATCGCCGGGGAGAAGGCGAGCTGCGAGATCAGGATGCGCGCCAGATACGCACCTGAGCAACGCCGAAACGCCGTTCGGCAAGCAGAGGAAGGTCGATCGAGATTTCGTCTGCAACCGCGCTCTCGGCGACAATTACGGCGTTGGGATCGATCCAGTTTGAGCGGGTCAGCGCCTTGAGGGCGGCTGGGATCAAAGCCTTGCCATAGGGGGGGTCGAGAAAGACGAGCGTGCAGGGGCGTGATGCGCGCGGAGCACGCGTCACGTCGCAGGTCAGCACCGACAGATCTCGGTCGTCGAAGCGACAGGCTCGGATATTGGCGGAGATAACGGCGCGCGCGCTGCGGTCCTGTTCCATGAAGATGGCCGAAGCAGCACCTCGTGAGAGCGCCTCTAACCCGAGGGCACCAGTGCCCGCAAAGGCATCCAGAACATGGGCGTTGTGCAAAAACTCCATCCCGCCCCATGGGGCATGGGCCAACATGTCGAACACGGCCTGTCGTGCGCGGTCGGAGGTGGGACGGGTGGTCTCGCCACGAGGAGACTGAAGGATAACGCCTTTGCGCTCGCCGCCGACGATACGCATTATTCTTCTGTCGCTTCGGGCGCAGGCGTTGTGTCTTTCACGACCCGACGGACACGGCGCGGTGCGGCGGCGAGGCCCGGAATCTGCTCACGCAGGATCTTGCCCTGAACCTCTTCGATCTCACGCTTTTGCAGCGTGCCGAGCTGGAAAGGTCCGTAGGAAACACGGATGAGGCGGCTTACATGCAGGTTCAGGCCTGTCATAACGCGGCGGATTTCCCGGTTCTTGCCTTCCTGCAAACTGACGGTCAGCCAGGCATTGTCGCCCTTCTGAGAGTCCAGCCCGGCCTCGATCGGGCCATAGCGAACGCCATCGAACTCGGAGCCCTTGGCCAGTGCTGCAAGTTTGCGCTCGTCGACGACGCCGAATACGCGAACGCGATAGCGTCGGATCCAGGCATTCGACGGCAATTCGAGGCGTCGAGCCAGTTCGCCGTCATTGGTGAGCAGCAGAAGCCCTTCGGAATTGATATCGAGGCGTCCGACACTGACGACACGCGGCATGCCTTCGGGCAGGGAGTCGAATACCGTCGGGCGGCCCTGCGGATCGCGATGGGTCGTCATGAGCCCGTCAGGCTTGTGATAGCGCCAGACGCGTGTGTGCTCTTTATTGCCGATCACCTTGCCGTCGAGCTGGATGATATCGCCATCCTGAACGAAAGTGGCCGGATGCTCGACCGGAGCACCATTCATACGAATGCGCCCGGCCTCGATCATGCGTTCGATATCGCGTCGGCTGCCTGCGCCTGCGCGGGCCATCCATTTGGCGATGCGGTCGCCTTTTTGTTCTTCAGTCATGCTCGTCTGTCCTGTGGTGTCGCGTGTCGGGCCGCGTCGATCAATCCAGCCAATAGACGCGCATCACCGGGATCGATAGCGAATTCCGGGTGCCACTGCACCCCCAGACGAAAAATTCCATCATTCGTCTCGATGGCCTCGATCACACCATCCGGCGCGCGGGCGCTGATGGCAAGGGCGCCGGGGTCCCGCACACCCTGATGATGGGAGGAATTGACGCGCATCGTTTTCTGGCCCGTGCATTGCGCCAGAAGGCTGTCGGATACGACATGGATCTCATGCCCGGCTTCATTGCGCGGGTTAGGTTGTTCATGGGCGATAGGGCCTGGAGCATGGTCGGGGAGGTGCTGATGAAGCGCCCCACCCCAGGCGATGGCCATGAGCTGCATCCCGCCGCAGATCCCGAGAATGGGCAGGTCACGCTCACGGGCAGCGGCAAGAAAGGCCAGTTCGGCTTCGGTGCGGCCAGGCTTGAGTGTGGTTGCTGGATGAGGCGCTTCCCCATAGAGCGCCGGATCAGGATCGAAGGCGCCGCCTGTCACGACCAGACCATCGAGACGGTCGATCAGATCCATGGCGAGAGCCGGATCGTGAGGCAGGCCGACCGGCAGCCCGCCTGCCTTGATAACAGCGTCGAAATAATTCTGACGCAGGGCGTAATAAGGCCAGCGCGAAAAGGCCTGCGGTCCGCCGGGCTCGATATCGAGGGTAAGGCCGATGAGAGGTGCGCGTGTCATGATGACGATGTAAACAGGGTTTTGAAGCAAACCGAAAGCGCCTGCTTACCGAGAGTGAGAGATCCTGTGTGCGATAATGTCCGACAATCTTGCGCCAGCCTGGGCTCGACGCCCGGTGAGGCTGCGACGGACCGTATTGCGGCTCGCGACGGTATGGTCAGGGCGCTCGATGTGGCACGTCTTGCCGCCTCACAGGGAGAGGTGCCCGTCGGGGCTGTTGTCATTGGCCCAGAAGGCACTGTCATCGCTCAGGCGGGAAACGAGGTTGAGCAACGCAAGGACCCCAGTGCTCATGCGGAGATCCTGGCCATGCGTGCGGCCGCCGCGGTTCTTGGCGGGCGCTCGTTGTCTCATTGTACGCTGGTGGTCACCCTCGAGCCCTGCCCCATGTGCGCGGCCGCCATGGTGCATTTCCGGCTGGGGAAGGTGATTTACGGAGCCTACGACCCCAAGGGCGGGGGTGTCGATCATGGGCCACGGATTTTTGAGCAACCCGCCTGCCTGCATCGGCCTGAGGTGGTGGGAGGTCTCTGTGAGCAGGAAAATGCCTTGCTTCTGAAGGAATTCTTCAGATCGCTGCGTACATCGCGCGCTCTCTGAAATGGATTACCACGTTTTTACCCTGCGCCATTCTAGACGAACCCAGGGCGGCTTCATAAGTTTCTCTTACCATACCGCACCCAAGGGGGTGCCCAAGTTGGAAAGATCATGACTGACGCCATGCTTGTTCGTTCGACGCCTTCACGGAAATTTCGCCCGCTGGCCCTGATGGCGGCCACCGCTCTTTCTCTCGGGATCGGCGCGACGTCCCCCGCCTGGGCCGAAGCCGATCACCCCCCAGACACAGCTCCAGACCCTGCCGAATTTCGTCAATCTGGTGAAGCAGGTGAAGCCTGCCGTCGTGTCCATCACCTCGCGTATCCGCGCCGACGTTGCGGAGCAGGAAGAGGGGGGCGGTGGTGGCGGCCAGCAGATGCCGCAGGGCATGCCGTTTCCGTTCCCTTTCCCATTCCAGATGGCGCCTCAGGCACAGCAGCCGCATCGCACGGTTGAAGCGCGCGGCTCGGGCTTCATCATCTCCAATGATGGGTACATCGTCACCAACAACCATGTGGTGAACGGTGCGACCAAGGTGTCTGTCACTCTTGATGATGGCACGGTTCTGCCTGCCAAGATTATCGGTCGTGACCCGAAGACCGATGTGGCCCTGCTCAAGGTCAAGCCGAACGGCAAGCTCTCCTTCATCGAACTGGGCGATTCAGACAATGTCCAGCCCGGTGAATGGGTGGTCGCTGTCGGCAATCCGTTCGGCCTCGGCGGCACGGTGACGGCAGGTATCGTCTCGGCCCGTGGTCGCGACCTGAATGCCGGCCCTTATGACGATTTCATCCAGATCGACGCGCCGATCAATCACGGCAATTCGGGCGGCCCGCTTTTCAGCCAGAATGGCAAGGTGATTGGCGTGAATGCCGCCATCATCTCGCCGTCCGGTGGGTCGATCGGGATCGGCTTCGCCATTCCGTCGAACACGGTCAAGAGCGTTGTCGATCAGCTTCGTACTTCCGGCCACATCACGCGTGGATATCTGGGTGTGCTGATGCAGCGCATCTCCCCGACTCTGGCTCAGGCGCTTGGTCTCAAGCCCAGCGAGCCGGGTGCTCCGCCTGAAGGCGCCCTTGTGGCACAGGTGAGCCCGGGCGGTCCTGCCGAGAAGGCAGGTCTCAAGAGCGGCGACGTTGTGACGGCACTCAACGGGACCAAGATCAAGAGCGTGCATGATCTGGTAGTGCATACGGTCTCCATGAAGCCCGGCACCGATGTGACGCTTACGATCTTGCGCGATCAGAAGGTTCAGACCCTCAAGGCCAAGATCGGCAACATGCCGAAAGATGGCGAAGGGGCCGATGCGACCTCGAACGACGATTCCAGCCAGTCGGGCAGCGGCAAGATCGGGATCTCTCTTGCTCCGCTCTCGCGCGATATGCGTCAGCAGCTCGGTGTCGATGACACCGTCAAGGGAGCGGTCATTAATCAGATTGCCCCGGGATCACCCGCGGAGCAGGCGGGTGTGCGTCCCGGTGACATTATCCAGGCCGTGGGGAACACGCAGGTCGATAACCCCCGTGCTGTGCTGACCGCTGTGCGCGGTGTGCTCAAGAGCAAGCAGCCGATCCTGCTGCGCGTTCTGCGCGACGGGCAGCAGATCTTCATCGCGATCGCACCGTCTGGCACCGACACCGATGACGATGGCAGCGACGACTCCAACTGAGAGAAGACGCTTGCAGGCGAGGAAGGCGGGGTCCGAAAGGCTCCGCCTTTTTTGTTTCCGACCAGGTGAGCGCGTGTTTGCCGTGCAGAGGAGCTTGCGGCAAAAGACAGGGATGACCCGTATCTTTATCGACTCAGATGCCTGCCCGGTGAAAGACGAAGTCTATCGCGTTGCCGGACGCTACAGTCTGCACGTGTTCGTCGTGGCCAATCGTATGATCGCTTTGCCGGACTCACCCCTGATTGAGCGTGTCGTTGTCGAGTCAGGTCCCGATGTGGCCGATGACTGGATTGCCGAGCGCGCGGCCGAGCAGGACATCGTGATTACAGCGGATATTCCTCTGGCCGCACGATGTGTCGAAAAGGGAGCTCATGTTCTCGAGCCAAAGGGGCGTCTTCTCGATGGCGATGCCATTGGCATGGCGCTGGCCATGCGCAATCTCATGACCGATCTGCGCTCGGCAGGATGATGACACCGGGTGGGGCTGCTTTCGGCAAAGCCGATCGCTCCCGCTTTCTTTCTGCGCTGGACACGCTGGTCAACAAGGCGCGCAAGCCACGTCTGAGACCCATGGTCCTCCCTCCGGAGTGAGCCGGGATGGATCGACGTTTTCTTGCATGAAGGCGCGCCAGGCGACGAGCCAACGCATCTGTGTTCGAAGATCGGTCACCAGCCCTAAACGAATTATGGCCAAATTCTTACGTTCATGTCATTTTTCATGAAATGATCCGACCGATCCTTGCTTTGGTTCCTGAGAGGCAAGGGGGAGATCGCCCGGTCGGGCTAGCTTGTTTTTTTGGAAATCGATTTGCCCATGACTGTTTCCACGACCCAGACTGCGCCTGATGTTCATCTTGCGTCGCTTCTTCTCGATGCACGGCGCACCAACAAACCGTTGCACACGGTTCCTGAGACCATCGTGCCGCTCAATTCCAAAGCGGCTTACGCGGTGCAGGATGTTGTCGCTCGCGCACTGAGCGAGGCCGGAAAGGGGGAGATTGTCGGCTGGAAAGTCGGGGCGGCGACCCCTACGGCACTTCCCTCCTGTGCGCCTTTACATCGGACGACGGTCTTTGAGAGCGGGCATGATCTTTCACCCTCTTTCTGCCGTTTCCATGGGGTCGAGGCAGAGATAGCCTATTCGTTCAAAACCGATCTGCCGCCCGGGCGGAACCCTGGACAGAAGAAGAAGTCGCTGAGGCGATTGCGGCCATACATGGTGCGATCGAACTGCTCGATACGCGGTTTGTCGCCCCGAACACGCAGCATAATTTCTCCCATCTGGCCGATCAGGGCAGTCATGGCGTGCTCATCGTCGGAAGAGGGGTCACGGAGTGGCGTGACTTCACACCGACGACGCTCCCCATGACCATGCTGGTAAATGGGGAAAAGAAATATGACCAGACGGGCGGCAATAGTGCTGGTGATCCGCTGCGTCTGCTGACCTGGCTGGCCAATCATGCTGTCGAACGTGGGCGTCCACTGCGCGCTGGCGATGTGGTAACCACAGGCTCGACCATGGGGACGCTGTTTCTGGAAGATCCTGCACAGATCTGCGTCTCTTTCGAAGGGCTTTTTCCTGTCGAGACGCGACTGGGCGCCCCTTTTCGGTTCTGAGAATGCTTCTGCGTGAAAGAGCGGCTGAGGGCGGCTCTTTTGTCGTAACGCCAAGGTGATGAGCGTCCTGGCGGCGAAGTTTCTAGGGTCGAAAGACCAGTAACCTGCAAGGCGGATGTGTCATGGCCAGCAAGACCGATATCCTCATGATCGACCCAATGCCGGAGAGCTTCAATGAGCAGCTCGGGGCACCTTTTCGTCTGCATCAGTTCACGTCGCTCGAGGCCCTGGGGCCACTGGCTGAGCGGATCGAGGGGGTAAGTACCGGAGGGGGAAGTGGCCTGCCGCGCCAGATTATGGATGCGCTGCCTAATCTGAAGGTGATCTCGGTCAATGGTGTCGGGATCGATAAGATCGATCTCGATGAATGTCGTCGACGGTCTATCCGCCTTGCGACGGCTCAGGGCGTGCTGACCGAAGATGTGGCCGATATGGCGATGGGGCTCATGCTGGATGCGATGCGCGGCATCAGCGCGAGTGATCGCTTTGTCCGTGCCAATCGGTGGGGCCGTGACCCGGTACCGAATGCCTGGAGCCTCAAAGGCAAGAAGATCGGCATCGCCGGTTTCGGTGCCATTGGCAAAGCTCTGGCGCAGCGTGCCGCAGCGTTCGACACGACCATTGCCTATTTCAGCTCGCGCCAGCAGACCGATACCCCGCAATACCCGTTCTATCCGGAGTTACGGGTTCTGGCGGAATGGGCCGATGTGCTCGTCTTATGCGTCTCGGGCGGCGCACGATCCTATCACATGATCGATGAGGATATTCTGCAGGCTCTGGGGCCCGACGGTGTGCTGATCAACGTGGCGCGTGGTTCGGTCGTCGATGAAGAGGCGCTGCTTCAGGCCTTGCAGGACGGGACCATCAGAGGGGCAGGTCTTGATGTCTTTGCTGAAGAACCGCAGGTGCCAGAGGCGTTTTTCTCCCTCGATAACGTCGTGCTTCAGGCGCATCGCGCGAGCGCAACCGTCGAAACGCGCCACGCCATGGGACGGCTCGTTTTCGACAATCTTGCCGCGTTTTTTCAGGGTAAGCCGCTTCTGACCCCTGTGCTCTAGGAAGGGGTCAGCAGGGATGTCAGCGGAGCTGACTATCCTTGCTGCCGCGACGGTTGATGCCGGTGAAGACCGGGCGGTTATCGCGCTTTGCCTGACAGGAAACGCAGAGCTTCACGCCCGGAATGGCGTTGCGTCGGGCCTCGGGAATGGGCTCGTCGCATTCAAAGCACTCTTCCGCACTCTCGCCTTTGGGTAAGGCGTGTCGTGCCCGATTGACGGCATCGGCAATCGTATCGTCGATCTGGTCCTGAACAGCTCCATCGGGAGCCCAGCCGGTGGCCATGAATCTCTTCTCCCTTTCTTGATGACAGCTTCTGATATTGCGTCGCCTGCCTGCGCTTCAAAGGGGTCGACACGCCCGAAAGACCCCATTTCTGCCTGAAAGATATGGTTTTGGTCGATCTGCGGGCCTTTGGCTGAACCCTTACGACGTTATCTCGTTCATCCGGTGGGGAGATCAGGGCATGATTCAGTCGGAAGAAGATCAGGTCAGCGCCAAGATACGGCATCTTCCGGTTCAGGAGCTGCTCGACCCTACTCAGGCTGCCGCCTATCTGGGGCTCACCCCAGGGCTGTTCAAAGCACTGAAACTGTTTCGATGCGGCCCGCCACGCCTGATGCTGCGCTCGAAACCTTTTTACCGACGTACCGAGCTGGAAAAACTGCGTCATGACTGGTGCAGTGCCGTCCGCGTTCGGGGGGAGGATCGGCTGGAAACGTGTCGGGATATCGATGACGCCACAGGCGTCAAAGCGACGGCAGCTCCACTCGATCCGCTTCTGCGGATTCTGGCTCTGCGCGCCATTCGTCATCGCATCGTGATCTCCATTTTCTGGACGATGGGGATCATCGGCGGTGCGATCTGCCTTACCCTTTATTGAAGCTTTTCAGGATTTCCCCCATGCGCACCTGTATTGTCGCCTCGACCCTGCTCGGTTCTCTCACCTGTAATGCTGCCCTTCTCGTGCTTGCCCAAAGACGCGGGCTCAAGGCGGTGCAGGGGGTCAACTGCACGGCCCACTGGCTGGTCGGGCCAGAGGCAGCTCAGAAAGAGACAGTCGATCTCAAACATAGCGCGACAGGGATCGCCACCAATGTGGGGGCACTTTTGTTCTGGTCGGTTCTGTACGATCTGGCTCTTGGGAAAAAAACAGGGCGGACGAGGGCGCTTCTCGTGACTGCTGCCCTGGGGCCCGTTGCCGCGCTTGCCGATTACAAGGCAACGCCGAAGCGGTTCACGCCGGGATGGGAACTGGTGTTCTCGAAAAAGGAAATGGGGCTGGTTTATCTCGCCATGGTTATCGGCATGGCTCTCGGCGCGAAGCGCGGTCAGGCCGGGGCGTAACCCGGCTCTGACCAGAACGCCTCGCCCGGCAAAAGATCAGGCCGTGCCGCCGACCGTCAGCCCTGCCAGTTTGAGTGTCGGCTGCCCGACCCCGACAGGAACGCCCTGACCCGCCTTGCCACAGGTGCCGATACCGGGATCAAGCGCGACATCCTGACCGATCATCGAGATCTTGTTCATCGCATCGAAGCCGTTGCCGATCAGCGTTGCGCCCTTGACCGGGCGCGTCACCTTGCCGTCTTCGATCAGATAGGCTTCGGACATGGCAAAGACGAACTTGCCCGAGGTGATATCGACCTGACCGCCGCCAAAATCGACGGCGTAAAGGCCACGTTTCGTCGAGCGGATCATCTCTTCCGTTGTGGCATCACCGCCGAGCATCAGCGTGTTGGTCATGCGAGGAAGGGGCGTATGAGCGTAGGATTGACGACGTCCGTTCCCGGTCGGTGTCACGCCCATGAGGCGGGCATTAAGGCGGTCCTGAATGAAGCCGCGCAAAATGCCATCCTCGATCATCACCGTGCGACCGGAGGGAGTGCCTTCATCGTCGATGGTGAGAGAGCCGCGTCCTTCGGCCAGTGTGCCGTCATCGACGACGGTCACGCCGGGGGAGGCAACGCGCTTGCCGACCATGTCGCTGAAATTGGACGTCCCTTTCCGGTTGAAGTCTCCCTCAAGCCCATGGCCGACGGCCTCGTGCAGCAGGATACCCGGCCAGCCCGGGCCGAGAACCACATCCATCTCGCCAGCAGGGGCAGGGCTGGCGTCGAGGCTGACCTTTGCACGGCGCACGGCTTCATCGACGGCGTCCTGCCAGGTATCGCGGCCCAGCAGGCGGGACAAGGTATAGCGACCGCCCATGCCCCGGCTGCCACTCTCGCGTCGACCGTCGCGCTCGAGCACGACGGAGATGTTCAGTCGCACCAGAGGGCGTAGATCGGCTGTGCGAAAGGCGGAATCGCGCATGATCTGCACCGCCTGCCATTCTGTCGCAATGCTGGCCGAGACCTGCACGACTTCAGGTCCGAGACCGCGTGCATAGGCATCGATCTCGCCGAGCACAGAGGCACGGGCGGCAAAATCGGTGTCAGTGAGCGGGCTTTCCGGCGCGTACAGGCGACGATTTGTGGCCTGAGGGGGTGCCGAGAGGGTGCCGCTTCTGCCCTGACGCACGACAGAGACGGCGCTGGCGGCGCGCTCGAGCGCGCTTTTGCTGATCTCATCCGAATGGGCAAAGCCGGTTTCCGGGCCGATGACCGAGCGCAGACCGAACCCCGAAGACGTGTCGAAGCTTGCTGATCGGATGACACCGTCATCGAGCACGATGGATTCACTCTCTCGATACTCCAGAAAGAGCTCGCCATCTTCGATCCCTTCGAGAGACCGGGTCACGATCTTTTCTGCCTCATCACGGGTCAGCGTGCTGTCAGCCCGCTCAAAGAACAGGCGATCCGTTACCGCCAGAGCAGAAAGGGGCGCATCTTCGGCATAGGTCGTCATGGGTACGAAAAGCTCCTTCTTGAACTCAGACACATGGCGCGTCCTGTCGCCGAATGCGAGGGGAAAGCAGCATCTCTGACTGAAAAAGACGCGCTTCCCGCTCTGCGCTGCCTCATTTTGCCAGACGTGCATTCAGGGCGATGAACACCATCAAGGCAGCGAGAAGGCTGAAGGCGAAAGACAGGCTGCTGAGATGGGCAATCGCTCCTATGAGAGCAGGTCCAGCCAAAATGCCCGCATAGCCCATCGTTGTGATGGCGGCGATGGCGGCATTTGTCTTCATGACCTGTTGCCTGCCTGTTGCGGCATAGAGAACGGGAACGATATTGGCGCAGCCCAGTCCGACCAGCACAAAGCCGGCGAGCAGACTGGCCGGGTTGGGACCGAACACGACCAGACTGAAACCGAGAGCCGCACAGACTCCGCCTCCTGCCATGGCGAGCGGTCGGCCGATCCAGGCGACAAAACGATCGCCTGTCAGCCGGGCGACGGTCATGGCCGTGGCGAAAAAGGCGTAGCCCCATCCCGGTTCGATGCTGAAAGAGGCCCGTTCGCCAGAGAGATAGACCCCGCCCCAGTCCAGAACGGCCCCTTCTGCCAAAAAGGCGATGCCGGTCAGAAGCCCGAGAAGCCAGACGATCCCGCGCGGCAGGGCAAAGCCGGAGCCACCCTCCGGCTCGGGCTGGTTCAGCAGGCCGGGCCAGGCGAAAACCATCAGGACAATCAGACTGAATTGCCCGATCAGGATACTGATCCAGGGCTGCGCTCCTGTTGTTGCCAGAAGCTGGGGCCCGGCTGCGCCGATGGCGCCACCAATGCTGAAAAAGGCATGAAAACCTGACAGGATCGGTTTGCCCGTGAGCTTTTCAACATCGATGGCCTGAATATTGATGGCTGTCTCGACCGCACCGAGTCCAACGCCAAGCCCAAAGACTGACGCGGCCAGAAGAGGCACTGCATGGAGCAGGGCCAGGGGCATGAGCAAAGATCCGGCCAGGCAGATGCCGCCAGTCGCAACCACCCGGCACCCCCAACGCCCGACCCATTGCCCGGCCAGAGGCATGCCGATGATGGATCCGATCCCGAGGCAGAGGAGCAGGAGCCCCAGCCCGCCATCGTCGAGTGCCGCATGGTGTTTGACGACCGGAACGAGGCAGGACCAGAGCGCTGAAATGACGCCCACCAGGAAAAAGACGCTTCGGGTACTATTTTGAAACCTCTTCAAGGTTGGTCTGTTCATTGGGCGTCCTCCCCACGTTCTGGTATTCTGTCGGTGCGGGGGAGCAGAGCGCCACAAATCGGCACGGGGCTCGAGTCACATCTGTGACAGATTGAGGCCCAATTCATGTGGATAGAGAAGGCTGACACGCTCTCATTCGGTCGGATTTCATGGAGATTACATGACGAGACTACGCCTTTCCTTCTCTCGCTCCCTGTTACTCGGCGCCTCGCTCATTGTGCTTGGTGCCGCGCCTGCCGGGTCAGCTGCACGGGCCGCTACCGATCAGGGGGAAGACATAGCGCAAGCCGTGTCCAACCCTGCCGCTATCAAGGCACCGACGACGAAGCCCGGAGGAGAGGCGGTTCTGAAGAGCGTCGACGCGCCCCCCGCCAGCCCGGCTGCAGGACCGCGTGAAACCGTTGCCAGCGAGGCCGCTCAGTCCTTGCACGTGGCGTCCGTTCCGCAGGATCTCCGTTCTCCCTCCATTGCTCTTGGTGGGCTTTTCGCGGCGATCGGGGGCGCACATCTGGCGCCTGACTTCAAGACCATTGCGGATTCCCGACCGGATGAGGCGCCCTCGGCCCTGCTTCAGGACTGGGACGCCCAGCGCAAGCATCCTGATTTCAGCATCAAGGCTTTTTACGCTCAGCATTTTTCTCCGCCCGTGCGACGCGATGTGTCTTATCGCCGGAAGGCCGATGAAAATATCACGGATTATATTCAGGGCATGTGGGGCGTGCTGACGCGTCAACCTGACAAGCCCTTGCCGTATTCCTCGCTGTTGCCTCTGCCCCACGCTTACGTGGTGCCGGGTGGCCGTTTCTCGGAGCTGTATTACTGGGACACGTATTTCACGATGATCGGTCTCTATGAGACCGGGCAATGGGATCTGCTGCGCGGCATGATTCAGGATATGGCGTCTCTGATCGACCGCTACGGCCATATCCCCAATGGAACACGGACCTATTATCTCAGTCGCTCAGAACCGCCGTTCTTCTCCCTGATGGTCGATCTTCTGGCCCAGCATGACGGGCAGAGTGCGTATCGCGAGTTTCTGCCGGAACTGCAGAAAGAATATGATTACTGGATGGAAGGGGCTGACACCCTCAAGCCGGGGCAGGCTCATCGACGGGTGGTGCGCCTGTCAGATGGTACCTTGCTTGTGCGGCATTGGGATGATCTCGATACGCCGCGCGATGAGAGCTATCCTGAAGACGTGGCCACAGCGGGTCGCGCTGGATCACGAGCACCGTCCGAGGTTTACAGAGATCTGCGCGCGGGGTCCGAGACAGGGTGGGATTTCTCGTCACGCTGGCTGGCAGACGGGCATACGCTGGCGACGATCCACACAACGGATATCGCGCCGATCGAGGTGAACTGCCTTATCGTCCATCTCGAGCAGACGCTCGAACATGCCTACGCGCTTGCCGGCCAGCGCAAGCTTGCAAAGTTGTACGGTGAGCGCGCCGATGAGCGTACCGCGACGATCCGACGCATTTTCTGGAACGATGAGCGCGGCGCCTTTTACGATTACGACTGGCGCAAGGGTCGGTCGACCGATGTGCTGTCTTCGGCGACCGCCATGCCGCTGTTCCTGCGTCTGGCTACACAGGAACAGGCCATGGGCGTGGCCGATGCGATCAAGACGCGCCTTTTGCGGGCCGGAGGCGTCATGGCGACAGACCATGAGAGCGGTCAGCAATGGGATGCTCCCAATGGGTGGGCGCCTGGGCAATGGACGGCCATCAAGGGCCTGAATAATTATGGCGCGAGCGATCTGGGCGAGACCATTGCCAGACGCTGGATGGCCCGCGTGATCGGCACTTACGAAAAAGCGGGTGTCCTGCTCGAAAAATACGATGTCGCCGCGCCCGGGATCAGCGCCTCAGGCGGCAAGGGAGGCGGGGAATACCCGATGCAGATCGGGTTTGGCTGGACCAACGGGACGCTTCTGGGTCTGATGCGTCGCTATCCGGATGAAACGGCCCAGATCCTCAAACGGAACCCGCGATCCAATCAGGCTCCGATTGAGGTTCTTCCGCCGAGCGATCCCTATAGTGCTGTAGGCCCGCAGGTGGCCCCTGCTGTTCCGGTCAAGCCCGCAGGCGATGTCGAAACCGGGGGGCATGCGAAAGAAGGTGACGGGCAGATTTCCTCAAAAGCGCCCTTAGGAGCTGTAAGCGCGGCTCAACCCCGATAGGTTCTGCTCGATCCGTGTGTTCAACGCTCTGAAGGGCATCATTTCAGCCCTGTTGAGGGCCGAAATGCTTCGAGAGACGTTCGAGGGCGCTGCGCAGCACTGTTTCTGTTTTGCAGAAGGCAAAACGGATCAGATGGCGTGGCGGCTCGGCGCCTTGCGGGTCGTAAAAGGCTGAAACCGGGATGGCGGCGACACCGGCCTCGGTCACGAGATCGCGGCAGAAGGCCACATCATCCGGCCATTTGCGTGCGCAGAGATATCAGCCACTACGAAATAGCTGCCATCGGCAGGAAGAGTCGGGAAGCCGAGCGCATGCAGCCCATTGGCAAACAGGTCGCGCCGGGTGCGCAGGCTGTCAGACAGTTCGGTGAAAAAGGATTCTCCCAGATCCAGCCCTTTCGCCACAGCGCGCTGAAGATTGGGCGCGCTCGAGAAGGCGATGATCTGGTGGGCTTTGGCGATGACAGAAGTCAGAGCCGGGCAGGCGGTGATGTAGCCGATTTTCCAGCCCGTGACTGAGAAGCTTTTGCCAGCGCTGCCGATGCGAATGGCACGTTCGCGCAGGCCCGGGCGGGTCATGAGAGGGACGTGTTTCACACCAAAGGTGAGATGTTCGTAAACCTCGTCGCACAAAGCATAGCAGTCATGAGCGATCACAAGCGAGGCGATCAAATCGAGCTCTTGCGTGTTGAAGACCTTGCCACTCGGATTCATGGGGGAGTTGAGCAGGATCAGCTTCGTCTTGTCAGAAAAGGCGGCGCGCAGGGCCTCTTCAGGGAGATGCCAGTCAGGGGCTTCCACACGGACGCAGCGCGGAACGGCTCCAAGAAGACGCAACACGGGGAGATAGGTGTCATAAAGGGGCTCGATGAGCACAACTTCGTCGCCCGGTTCGATCAGCGCCATCAGACTGACAGCGAGAGCTTCGGTCGCGCCTGAGGTGACGATGACCTCGGTACCGGGATCGATGTCGAGGCCGTAATCGCGTTTATTGGCGCGTGCCACGGCCTCGCGCAGTTCGGGGAGGCCCGTAAGGGGCGCATATTGGTTGCGTCCGTCCTGGAGGGCGCTGGCGGCCTCGTCAATCAGTGCGGCAGGCCCCTCGATATCCGGAAAGCCCTGCCCGAGATTGATTGCTTTATGGGCGACAGCCAGCTGCGACATCGTTGTGAAGATTGTGGTCGGCAAGGAGCCGAGAAACGCGTTGAGAGTTTTCATGCCGGACCTGCTCAGGAAGAGGGAGGTCGATATGATACCGTCATAATCGACACTGTAAAACGCATTCGGCTTGCGCCTCGTGACAGTAGGAGCACCGCTCAGGGAGAAAGGACGCGTCGAATGGCGGAATCCATCTGAGAGGCTGATTCAGGAGGGCGCTGGCCATCACAGTCTCGTGGGGAGCGGAAAAAAGTCGCAACGCCGATGCGACCCCGCGCGATATGCATTTTTCGTTGGTCTGTCATGCATCGTTTTGATTACGAAAGGTGTTCACGGGGCGTTCCACGGACAGATCCGGGGGTATTTTCGTGCGTCTGAGGGTGCAAAAAGCCTTTAGAATACTCGACAGTATGCGAATCCTGCCTTAATCGTTCTGCAGCCGATCAGTGCGGCCCCTTGAGGCAGATACAGGTATTTGACAAATGGCGAAAAAAGCGACAGCCGCGGCTTCCAAGGCTGCGTCCTCTTCGAATGCAGCACATGCCAAGCCAGGCAAGCCGAACAGCGCCGCCGTAAAGCGCGTCTTCGAGCTGATGCAGGAACACTCAGTCGAGCTGGTTGACCTGCGCTTCACCGACCCGAAGGGCAAGTGGCACCACACGACCCAGTGGCACACCACCATTGAGGAAGACACCTTCGTTGAAGGCTTCATGTTCGATGGATCGTCCATCGGTGGCTGGAAGGCCATCAATGAATCCGACATGGTTCTTCTGCCCGATCCGACAACGGCTGTCATGGACCCGTTCTCGGCCAAGCCGCAGCTGATCCTGATCTGCGATATCGTCGAGCCCCGCACCGGCGATTATTATGCCCGTGACCCGCGCGCGACGGCCAAGGCTGCTGAAGCCTATCTGAAGACCACCGGTCTGGGTGATACGGCGTTCTTCGGCCCAGAAGCCGAGTTCTTCATCTTCGACAACGTGAAGTTTGGCACGGGCCCGAATTACGGCACGTATCAGCTCGACAGCATCGAAGGTCCTGACGCCTCGATGACCGATTATCCGGAAGGCAATATGGGCCATCGTCCGGTGGTCAAGGGCGGCTACTTCCCGGTTGCCCCGGTCGATAGCGAAGGCGATCTGCGCGCCGAGATGCTCTCGACGATGGGCGAGATGGGTCTGCCGATCGAAAAGCACCATCACGAAGTGGCGCAGTCACAGCACGAGCTGGGCACCAAGTTCGCGACGCTGGTCCAGTCGGCCGACTTCATGCAGATCTACAAATACTGCGTGCACAACGTTGCCCATTCCTACGGCAAGACGGCCACGTTCATGCCAAAGCCCATCGCGGGCGATAACGGCTCGGGCATGCATGTGCATCAGTCGATCTGGCGCGATGGCAAGCCGCTTTTTGCCGGTGACCAGTATGCAGGCCTGTCGGAAGACGCGCTGTTCTACATCGGTGGCATCATCAAGCATGCCAAGGCACTGAACGCCTTCACCAACCCGTCGACCAACTCCTACAAGCGTCTGATCCCGGGCTTCGAAGCGCCGGTTCTGCTCGCTTACTCGGCAGCCAACCGTTCGGCTTCGTGTCGTATCCCGTATTCGGTCGGCCCGAAGGCAAAGCGCATCGAAGTCCGTTTCCCGGATCCGACTGCGAACCCCTATCTGGCGTTCTCTGCCATGCTGATGGCTGGTCTCGACGGCATCCGCAACAAGATCCACCCGGGCGAAGCCATGGACAAGGATCTGTACGAACTGCCGAAGGAAGAGCTGGCCCAGATCCCGACGGTCTGCGGTTCGCTCCGTGAGGCTCTTCAGGCCCTTGAAGCCGATTTTGCGTTCCTGCTTGAAGGCAATGTCTTTACCAAGGACCAGATCGAAAGCTACATCGAGCTGAAGTGGAAAGAAGTCTACAAGTTCGAGCACACGCCGCACCCGGCCGAGTTCGAAATGTACTACTCGGTCTGATCCGAGACGAAGCCCGGCTTCCGAGCCGGGCTTTTTTATTGGGGCAAAGCGGCGCACGCACGGGAATGAAGCGAGACCGGTTTTCTCGCAGCCAACCTTGTCAAAACATCTTGACGAATTGGCGTTTACCGACGAAAAGCGACCTGTTCAGGCCCTATGCCGGGTTAGCACAGTGGTAGTGCAGCGGTTTTGTAAACCGAAGGTCGGGGGTTCAAATCCCTCACCCGGCACCAGATGAGCGGTTCAGTGAACTTTCGGCAGCTCTGCGAGAGCGGGCCGCGCATAGATAAAGCCCTGTTGCAGGGCAATCCCCATATCAGCAAGAATTCTCGCCTCTTTGGTGGTCTCAACGCCTTCACTGATGGGTGTGATGCCGAGGCTCTCAAGCATCGCGACGGTGTGGCGCATCATCACCTGTTTAACGGGCGTGGTGTCGATTGCTCGTGACAGCTCCATATCGAGCTTGACGTAATCGGGCTGAAATCGGGACAGCAAATTCAGACCTGCATAGCCGGCGCCGAAATCGTCAATAGCAGTCTTGAAGCCGATTTTGTCATAGGCGCGCAGGATGTGAAGTAGATGATCCGTATCCAGTTCTTCATGCTCGCAGAATTCGAAGAGGATCTGAGAGGTCGGAAAATTGGCGCGTTCCGCGGCTTCCAGTGTCACGCCAATGCATGTGTTGGGATCATAGACGGCATTGGGCAGAAAATTGATGGAGAGCAACGCGCCTTGCTCGGCAAGGCCGAGTTCTGCTGCCAGGCTGATAGCGGTTGCGCGGCATTTCTGATCGAACGCATAACGGTTTTCAGGCGTGACGCGAGACAGAACAGTCTGTGCACCTGCCCCGTCTACTCCACGAACCAGCGCTTCATACGCAAAGATGCTTTTGTTCGACAGATTGACGATCGGCTGAAAAGCCATGGTGATCGGAATGCCGAACTCGCCGCCATCCTGACAGCCAGTGCAGAGCGTGCGTTTACCGTAAGACCCGAAAGGTGCGACCATCCTTTTCACCCCAGATTGCAACTGTGCGGAGTCACGAACGCGACTACCTCTCACGAGTTCGTGAAATCAACTAATAAATCGAAAAAAACCCCTCGGGATTCTTCAGTAACGGGGCATTTTTTGTTTTATTCCTTTAAGAATCCCAAATAATTTACTGAGTGGACTTCCAAAAAAATCCTCGAAGTCATCAAAAGGGATAGATTTATTTTTCATACATAAATATAATTTATTCCTATTTCGTTAATAAAAAGAAATCAAATGAGATTTTCTGCAGGTGTTCAAGACTCCAAATGTATGGACGGAGGTCTAAAGGTTTTTGAAGACGATCCTCAATCTCTCATTATTCATGATTCCGTTTATATTCCTCGAATCCCTGGTCATTATGACGCGCAGTTTGGCATTTATGATATTTATGGCAGGCTCGTTCAAACTGCGGGTCCAAGGCGTGGCTGGCCCACTCAAGCTCTGGGTCAGGCGTCCAGTTGTTGTGTCAGTCCTTCCAAAGCTTTTCCGGCAGCTCCAGAACTTCAGTACTTCTACGGTGGGAATATTGTTCCTCATTATGGGCACTTTATAACCGAGACACTGCCCCGATATTGGTGTGAACGCGCCGCCTATGAAGGATGAAGATCCTCGTTCATGCCGAAAAGACGCTCGACTCTCTTTTCGCTATTCCCTGGCTGGCTGAATTCTTTTCTTTGTTGGGTCTTGCGAGGGACGATTTCGTCGTTTTCGATCGCCCGACACGGCTTAGTTCCCTAATTGTCGCCGGCACATCCTTCGAAGAAAATCATTTTTCTCACCGAGCCTTTGCGCGCTTTTGCAATGCTCTTGGGGATCGCTACGGCGAGGATGTCTCTGATGACAGGCCGGTATATCTCTCCAGAGCTGGGTTCAACAGTCAGATGCGGACGATCAGGGGCGAGCATGACGTCGTGTCTCATCTCGAACGCGCAGGCTTTGCGATTATCTCTCCTGAGACCCTCAGCCTGCGGCAGCAACTGCGCCTGTTTTCTTCCCATCGGCCAACAACGGGCTTCGTGGGGTCGGCATTTCACAATGACATTTTTTGCGCGAGCCCTGTTGGGATCGCGTTGACCTGCGATGGCCTTGTATCCTCGAATTTCGCTCTGATGGATCGAGTGAACGATGCGCGCATTCGATATGTGACGACACCGGGAATTATTCTGGAGAAGTTCGTTCTCGGCCAGCCCGCCCTGTATCGCCTTGAGGACCCAAGGCGTGTTGCGTCCCATTTGATCGATCTGGTGACAGCGCGCGCCTGGGAGATGCAGAAAGAAAACCATCCGGACAGAGTGGTTTACGGGGACGCCTTTACCCTGCTGACAGCGCATCAGACCTGGCTGCAGATAGACCGTCAGACCGGGATCGTGGTGCATGGGTCGGGTCAAGGCGAGCGGATCGTGAAGGTGACTGTCCGTCTCGGAGAGCAGGGATGGGCTGCTCTCACGACTTCCGTTGGCGACTGCCTCTCTGTGGAGAGAGACAACGCTCAGGGTGTTATTGTGTATTTACGCTACACGCAAAGGGCGGATGGCAGGATTGCACTCTTCAGCGATGAGACGTCTCGCTTTCTTTGTGCCCAGCCAGATGGAAAACTGCCCTGCGATCGTGCTGAGCCAAAGGAATGGGAGTTTTTTTGGCTTGTGAGGAACGCCGTCACTCACTCAACGGCGGACCTGTAAAGGCGAGAGTGGGCTTTTCTCAGTTCAGGAAGTAGAACGCGCAGGCTGCTACGGTGATCGTGACAGGCAAGGTGAGGATCCAGGCGAGCGCGATCTTGGTCAGCATGCGGACATTAATGCCGGATCCCGCCGCGACCATGGTCCCAGCGACGCCTGACGTGATGATGTGCGTGGTCGAGACCGGTAGGCCCGTATAGCCGGCAGAAGCGATCAATCCGGCTCCCATCAGCTCCGAGGCGGCTCCCTGTGCCGGAGTAAGATGTCGCTTTCCGATTCCTTCCCCCAGAGTTTTGACGATGCGTCGGTACCCGATCATGGTGCCGAGCCCAAGGCAGAGGGCGCTCAGCGCACGGACAGAAAGGGGCGTACTCAACTGCTGGACGGAGTTCCTTGCACAGGCGGGTACTGGTCTCTTTCTCAACGATCGAAGCTGCTGGATTGCCACTGACATCGCGTAGTCCGGACAGGACCTCATAAACATCACCGCGGATCTCTGCCGGGCTTGCAGGTGCGGCCAGATCGGTGAGCCGGTCGATGGATGTCAGGGCGTCAGGCTTGAAACTATAGCGATCATATTGCGAAATCAGGGGACGGGCTTCCTGCGCAATCTGTGCCAGATACGGGCGATTGACAGGATGGGCGGGGTTCATCGCGTAACCTGCCGGCATCATGCCGATAATCGTCAGCATGATGAGGCCGATACCCTTCTGACCGTCATTGCTGCCGTGAGAGAAGCTGACCGATGTGCAGGTCAGAATAAGAAGCGCGCGGACAATCGGGTTCGGGCTCTCACCCGGCTTGGGCGGCGTGAACAGAGCGGGCATCTTGGTGGCCGAGCGGATCAGAAGATAAAGCAGGCCTGCCAGAAAGAATCCGAGAAGGGGCGAGATTGCAGGGTGCGAAGCACCTTCCAGATCTGTGCCCAGTCAACGCTGTGTCCCAGATCACGCGCATGAAGGAACGAATCCCCGATCGCGATGCCAATGAGGGCTCCGATTGTGCAATGCGAAGACGAATTGGGAATACCCCACCACCAGGTGCAGAGATTCCATGCAACCGCTGTTCCGAATAACGACACCAGCATAGGGACGGCCGGATTGCCGTTGGGCGGCGTCAACACGTCCGGGGGAAGCAACTCCACAAGTGTGTAGGCGACAGCGATCCCCCCCATCAAAACGCCAAGGAAATTCATCAGTCCGGACCAGATGACGGCGGCGCGCGGCTTGAGCGAGTTGGTGTAGATGACGGTCGCGACCGCATTGGCTGTGTCGTGGAAGCCATTGGCAAATTCGAAGAGGCAGACCAGCAGAAAACACAGCGCGAGCAGAATCAGCGCGCAAGGCGATGACGGGGCGAAATGAAGCATGGGACAGACCGCCTTCTTGTGAAGAAGGTCTTAATTTCCAGCACGCGCGTCGTTTCGGGAAGGGACTGGCATCGGATTTCTCTCAATCTTCACGATCGGCTTACGAGAGAAGGGAGTGCCAAAAGAGCTTTCTTCAAAGAAAGCTCTGGTTCTTTAGTCAGACAGGAGTGAGCTGCTGACGCCTTGAAGTTTTCCCCTGACCAGGGTCAGGGGAAAGACAGGAGGAAAAACGTTGCTCGCGCTCTTTTCAGCGACCGAGCTTGCGGAGCTTTTCGCCGGCCATCAGGCGCTTTTCGATCACCTCGAGCGACATGCCCTTTGTTTCCGGCACGAAGAGGAAGGTGAGCAGGATAAAGGAGCCGTTCAGACCAGCGAAAAGCCAGAACGTGCCCGATGTCCCGAAAGTGTTCATCAACGTCAGGAAGCTGGCACCAACAACCATGTTGGTGATCCAGTTGGTCAGGGTCGAAAGCGAGATGCCGAGATTACGCCCCTGCATCGGCTGGATCTCTGAGCAGAGCACCCACATCAGAGGGCCAGCCGACATGGCAAAGCCTGTGCAGAACAGCAGCAGCAGGAAGATCGCGATGAATTTCGAGGTCTCGCCCGACATGTCTGTGGAAAGCAGGACGGCAAGGGCGCCCATGCCGAGCGCCATGACCGAGAAACCCATGTAGAGGATGGGTTTGCGGCCCCATCTATCGACCAGACCGACCGCAATGAAGGTGGCCAGCATGTTCACCAGACCGATAATGGCCGTGCACCACATCTGCGAGGTCGCGTCGAAACCCGCATTGGAGAGGATCTTCGGCGCGTAATACATGATGATGTTGATGCCAGCCAGCTGCTGCATGGCCTGCAGCATGATGCCCAGAGCGATCGAACGACGGAAATTAGAGTTGGTCTTGAGTAGCTCGAGGCCATGCTGTTTGACTTCGAGCTGTTCGCGGATCGCCTTGATTTCCTTGGCTGCCTCCAGCGGATCTTCGCGCAGGGACAGCAGCACTTCACGGGCTTCCTTGTGGCGCCCCTGCATGATCAGCCAGCGCGGGCTGTATGGGAGGAACAGGACGCCCAGAAGGAACAGGGCTGCGGGAATGGCGGCGACACCGAACATCCAGCGCCAGTTACCCGAATAGGAAAAATAGGTGTTCGACAGGAAGGCCATGAAAATGCCGACCGTCACCATCAGCTGGTAGGTCGAGACCATCGCACCACGGGTGGCTTCGCTGGCGATTTCCGAGAGGTAGAGAGGAGCGGTGAAGGCAGAGATGCCGACGGCCAGTCCCATCACAACACGAAAGCTGATCATCGACGGAATCGACCAGCTCAGCGCGCAACCGATGGACCCGATCACGAAGATCGATGCGCCGGCGATCAGAGAGCGTTTACGACCGAGTGTGTGTGCCATCCAGCCAGCAGCCAGAGCGCCGACGGCAGCGCCGCCCATCATCGAGCTGACAACCCATTCCTGAGCGAAAGTCGAAGCGTGGTACTGCTTGGCAAAGAAGTCCAGAGCGCCGGCGACGACGCCGATATCCAGACCAGACATCAGACCCGCGAGAGCGGCGAGCACGCCGATGACGACGATCTTAAATTTTGTAGCGTCAAAAACCGACGCTAGGCCTGATTCCGTATCGAGCGGCATCGTCTTGTCTTATCCTTTTACGGCGGCACGAAGCGTGCCGACTTCTCGTCCATTCCAGTTTTTCATGACCTGATGCGACAATCCGGTCAGCACGCTGCGGTCATCATCTGACCACTGCGCACCGTCGAGACCGAGGAGCAGCGACGCCAAAGCGACTTCAGCAGCTCGGTTCGCGCCATCATCGGTTTTGATCGCAATGCCGAGCCCCAATTCGGGAACGGACGCGACCATGACCCCTTCTGCACCCATCTTGCAAAAGATCCGGTTACCGAAATGCGCCATCAATGTCGTATCGAAACGTCCACTCCCTGCCACCAAGAAGGGCTCGGACGCAACAGCAGAACGCAGCCGCGAGGCTGCCGACGCATGATCGGGCGAAAAATTTTTTCCAGTTCCGAAACGGGCGAACCCCGTTGCCAACGCGGAAAGCGGAATGGCGTAGGTTGGCATCGAGCAGCCATCGAGTCCGCGATTGTTTTCGTCATGAGCGGCCGAAGTCGCCATTGCCAGAGCAGCGGTGACCTGACGCTGGGCCTCGTGCTCGGGGTTGATATAGCCTTTCGGGTCCAGCGATTGGTCGATCGACAGACAGATCAGCCCGGCATGTTTGCCAGAGCAGTTATTATGCAGGGGCGTAGGGCGTGCGCCTGAAGCGGCGAGCTCATGGGCCGCGGCATCATAGGTCGGCCAGTGCGCGCCGCATTCCAGGCAGGTCACGGTTTGTCCTGCCTTGGCAAGCATCGAGGCGGCGGTTTCAGCGTGAAGGATTTCTCCGCCATGGGAGGCGCAGGCCAGAGCCAGTTCCGCATCAGTCAGACCCAGCCGGTCTGCTGCACCCGTTTCAACCAAAGGCAGGGCGAGGAGCGCCTTGACCGTCGAGCGGGGGAAAACCGGCTTGTCGATCGCGCCATGCGCCCGAACGACGCGTCCGGTATCGTCCATAAGGGCGATGCGTCCATGATGAAGGGATTCGACGCGTCCACCGCGCGTGACTTCGGCGAGGGCAATATCGTCCATGACGGGATCCTTGACGGGGGTGAGAAAGCGGCGTCAGCCGATCGGTGTCTGTCGCGACAGCAGATAGCAGGATGCGCCAAGACGCGCACTCATATCGGGGTCGCTCTCCAGGAAGGGGGCAACATGGGCTTTGCGGACACGAAGGAGCAGCGGTTCGGTCTCCGGATGCTCTTCAGAGAGAGATGAAAAAAGCGGAGGAAGCGCAGAGCGCTCACTGAGAGATATTGGCGAGCGAGGGTCGAGAGGCAGGCCCGCTTCTATGAGAGCCCAACCCAGCTCGACAGGGAGCAGAAGATAGAGCCAGCCGTCATCACGCTCCGTTTCTCCAAAGGCGCGGTTGGTGACCGTCAACAGGGGCGCTTCTTCGGGCAGAAGATGCGTCTTGCGAACAGGAGGCACGTAGTCGAAGAGATCCGGCTGGTGAAGAGGAGCTTTTTCTTGCCGCACAGGGCGGGGAGCACGCTCCGGTCGCGAATGGAGTTCGCCGCCGAGCAGGGCAAATTTGTCAGAGCGCGACATGGCACAGCAACCGGGCGCCGCCGATCAGGCCGGTTTGCAGGAGGCGCAGAGCCCTTCGATTTCCACAGTCGATTGGTGCGGGACAAAGCCCGTCTTTTTCGCAGCGCTCTCGATGGCGTGAGAGATTTCGCTGTCCTCTACTTCGCTCACGGCGCCGCAGCCACTACAGATCAGAAACTGGGCACGATGCCCGCAGCCGTGGCCATGATGACATTCGAGGCGGTGGGCACATCCGATGAAAGCGCTCATACGCTCGATACGATGGATCAGCCCCTGGGAGAGCAGAAAATCGAGCGCGCGATAGACAGTCGGGGGAGCCGCGTTGCGCTGGTACTGGCGCAGATGGTCGAGAATATCATAGGCCCCAACGGCTTGTGGCTCTGCAGGATCAGTCCGAGCACGAGACGTCTCGTTTCGGTCAGGCGGCTGGCACGCGTTGCGCAGAAGGCGGCCGCCCGGTCGAGGAGTGCGAGCGTCTGGGTCGAGAAAGGGTCCAGTTCGGTCGTGGCCGTGATGCTGAGCATGAAGGATTTCCTTTTCCGGCTTGTCCTGACCAGAGTTCCGCCTCTATATCGCGTATCTCAGTCGTTATAATATAACTAAAGGCGACTTTTTTGCGCCAGACTTTCTTCTTGCTGCTCTGCTTTCTGACCCTGTTTGGCTCTGCCAGAGCTGAGCCGGTAAAGGTTTTCTGCGCTGAAGCGTTGTGGTGCGATCTGGCCGAGACCCTGGGTGGTAAGGCGGTTAGCACAACCAGTATTCTGACGTCCCCGCTCATCGATCCGCATGACTTTCAGGTCACGCCTGATATGGCGCGCAAGTTGGCCGATTCCAGTGTCGTGCTGATGATGGGAGGGCATTACGATGACTGGGTGCCGCCTTTGCTCGCAGCCCAGCCCAGCGCTTCCCGTCGTGTGATTTCGGTCGCGTCGCTGACACGGCTGGGACAAGGTGACAATCCTCACCTGTTCGATGATCCCGAGGCAATCGGTCTCATGGTGACAGCGCTCGCTCAGGAGCTGTCTCGCCGGTTACCCGATGAAGCTGGTGCGATCGAAGCCAGACGTGCGGGTTACATGAGTGTAATCGGCGGAATTTCGCAACGGTTGCAGCTCCTGCATCAAGAGCTTCAGGGAACAAGGATCGCAGTCGCAGAGCCTGTAGGAGGTCCTCTCTTTCAGGCCTTGGGGATCGACATTGTCGATCCGGCCTTTGCGCTTGCTGCGATGACGCATGACGATCCGGCACCGCGCGAAGTGGCTCGGCTTGAAGAAGCGCTGCGGCGTAAACAGGTGAGGCTCCTCGTGGTCAATCCTGCGGTTGCGAGCCCTTCACTGAATCGTATCGTGGCGCTGGCAAGAGAGGCAGGAATTCCGATTGTCGAGTTCGACGAATTTCCGGCAGCGGGTCATGCCTGGCAGGGTTGGATGACAGACCGTCTCGACCGCCTTGTTGCCGCCCTTGGTGCGCATGGCTGATCGATCCTCCGCGATTTTGTTGAAGAAGGTGACGCTGACCCACGGGGAGCGTGTGCTCTTCGATGAGGCAGATCTTTCGCTCGCTGCAGGAAGTTTCACGGTTCTGTCGGGCGCCAATGGTCATGGCAAGACGACGCTGATGCGCGCCCTTTTGGGACTGCACCCGCTCCGCAGCGGCGACATGAAGGTTCTGGGCGAGTCTCCTCGCAAGGCGCGAAGCCGGATCGGCTATATGCCTCAAGAGCGGAGACTGCCTGCGCCTCAGATGACCGGGCGCGCGCTGATCGCGTCGTCCTGGCGCGGGACGCATTTCGGCTTGCCTGGCTGGGGTCGGGCGATGGAACGAGATGTGCACGACGTTCTTGCCTTGACGGGAGCGGACACTCTGGCGGCTCAGCCTCTGAGTCAGCTCTCCGGTGGGGAACGACAACGGCTCTTTCTCGCCGAGGCACTGCTCGATGCCCCCGCGTTGCTGATCCTCGATGAGCCCCTGAGTGGTGTGGATCTATCATGGCAGCATCGCATCCTGACCATGCTGCGCGAGCGATGCCGCGAGACGGGTATGGCAGTTCTGATGTCATGTCACGGTGTGGACGCTGTCAGACCGTTTGCAGACCATCTGCTTCAGATCAGGCACATAAGCTGGAGCTGGCCGATGCTGCATTATGAATTCATGCAGAATGCCTTTCTGGCATCGGGTGTCGTTGCCGTTCTGAGCGGTCTTGTCGGCTGGTTTCTTGTCTTGCGCGGTCAGAGTTTTGCCGGACACGCGCTCTCTCATATCGGTTTTGCCGGAGCGACAGGCGCCGTTCTGATTGGCATGACACCGCTGATGGGTATGGCGCTTTCTGCCGTGGCAGCGGGACTGGTGCTGGGATGGGAGCCTCAGGGCGATCTGCGCGCCAACGCGGCGACGGCGAACTATCGTGACAGCGTGATCGGTCTGGTCCTGGCCGCCAGTCTCGGTCTTGGATTGCTGTTTTTGCAGTGGCAGCATGCGCCTGTCAGCAGCACGTCCGCCCTTCTGTTCGGCAACGTGCTCGGGGTGGACCACGCGACCTTGCGCCTGCTTTTTATCCTTGCGGGACTATGTCTTGTGGGTCTGTGCTTTCTTGCACGTCCTCTGCTGTTTGCCAGCCTCGATCCCGATCTGGCAGCAGCAAAAGGCGTTCGGCTGAGATTTGTCGCCTGTGCGTTCATGACGCTGGTTGCCTTGGCGACAGCCATCTGTTCGGAGACAACAGGCATTCTGCTGGTGTTCAGCCTGCTGGTGGGACCGGCCGCCTGCGTCTTGCGGCTCGGTCTGTCACCCTGGCCAGGTCTTGCCTGCTCGGCCCTGCTGGCTCTGGCGCTCTCCTGGGGAGGTCTTGTCTTGTCCTGGTACAGCGACGCACCGGTGTCGTTCTGGATCAGCCTCGGTGCGACGCTGTGCTATCTTCTGGCCCGATACTTCGCCCCAGCCACGCGCTAGACGTATTCAGGCTGTTAGAGCCAGAAAACAGAAAAATCCTAGTTCAGACGCCAGTCCAGCAGCATGATGCCGACAATGAAAGCGGCCAGAACACCATGCATGATGATCAACTCCCGCAGGTTGATCGTCGGGACATCGGGCTTGACCTTGGTCGGTTTGGCCATTGAGGGCTCCTTTTTCCATTTTTGCCCTTTGAGATTAAACCAATTACCAAGTAATTGGTTATACCGTCATGACAAATAATTCAGAAACGCCCCGTTCCGGAGCGACGCAACGAGACGAACATCCGATCGAGGTTTCGCCTTATGCGAAATATATCCTGATCCTTGCTGCCGTCGTGGCGGCTATCTGTGGCGGCCTTTACGGCTACGACACGGGTATCATCTCAGGTGCGCTGCTCCTGATTAGCGATGATTTCCATCTGAGTAGCACCATGCAGGAGATGGTCGCCTCTGCCATTCTGGCAGGGGCCATTCTCGGCGCGTTGGCGGCCGGATCCTTTTCTGAAAAATTTGGTCGAAGGGCCTGCGTCACACTGGTGAGCGGCGTGTTCGTTCTCGGGGCATTGGCGTGTGCCTTCGCGCCGGATGTCTGGATGTTGATCATCGCCCGTGTGTTTCTGGGTTTTGCTGTTGGTGGTTCGACCCAGGTCGTGCCGATGTACATTTCGGAGCTGGCTCCTGCCGAGAAGCGTGGAACGCTCGTGACGATGTTCAACGTCGCAATCGGGCTGGGCATTCTTCTGGCCAACATCATTGGCTTCACCCAGCGAGAGGCCTGGGGATGGAGACCGATGGTTGGTCTCGCCGCTATCCCGGCCGCGATCGTCTTCGTCTCGATGTTCTTCATGCCCAAGAGCCCCCGCTGGACGGCTGAAAATGAGGGCATGAAGCGTGCCATCATTGAGCTCGGTCGTATTCGCACATCGAAAAAGGTGATCCGCAAGGAAGTGCGCGAAATGCGCGAGAATGCCGAGGCCATCGATCCGCGTAACCGTGGCTGGAAGGGATTGTTCCGGCCTTGGGTGCGTCCGGCTCTGGTGGCAGCTCTTGGTGTGGCTTTCTTCACCCAATGCGGCGGGTTGGAGATGATGATCTATTACGCACCGACATTTCTGCGTGATGCCGGGTTTGGCGCGTCTTCGGCGCTCATGGCCTCTCTGGGCGTGGCGATTACCTATTGCATCATGACGTTCATCGGCTGTCTGATTGTGGATCGGGTAGGACGTCGTCGCCTCATGCTCGTGATGGGGCCAGGGTCGATCGTGAGCTTGATCGGGCTGGGAATCGTTTTTGCGATGCATCCTGCTCCCGGAAGCGTTGGGTCCTATCTTGTGATCGTCTTCCTGCTGTCGTTCATGGCATTCAACTCGGGCGGCATCCAGGTCTGTGGCTGGCTTCTTGGCGCAGAGATGTTCCCGCTTTCCATGCGTGGTCAGGCGACCAGTCTTCATGCGGCGACGCTTTGGGGCTCGGATCTTCTGGTAACGGGCACGGCCCTGACACTGGTTCAGCTCATCACGCTGGGTGGCACGATGTGGTTCTATGCCGTAGTCAATCTGGCTTCGGTCTTGTTCATTTTCTTTTTCGTGCCCGAGACAGCTGGTGCCACGCTTGAGGATATCGAGCTGGCCCTGCACGAGAAGCGCTTTCGCCCGACACGCGGTCAGACACGCATCGTGTCGGAGGACGAACAGGAAGAGGCGGCAGCCTAAGAGCGCGCTACCCTAAGTTCGGTCTAACGAAAGAGGGCGGCTTCACGTGTGAGGCCGCCCTCTTTCGTGGAACTGGCATTACACAAGGAAGATCGCTAAAAGCACCTCAACAGTGACTGGTGCCAACCAGACCGCAGTACCCCGAGGGAAGGGGTCAACAAGTTGCGGGACAGGCAAGAAGTAGGATCAAGATGAGCTGGCTGACCGAATACGTTCGACCGAAAATCCGTGGCCTTTTGCAGCGCGAAGTGCCCGATAATCTCTGGACCAGCTGTGACTCCTGCTCTCAGATGATCCTCATCAAGGATCTTGAGAAAGCTCAACGTGTCTGCCCGCATTGTGGCCATCATGGAAAGGTCAAGGCAAATGAGCGTCTCGATTGGACGTTCGACGATGGCAAATACACGAAGATCGAGCTGCCGAAAGTGCCCAGCGATCCGCTCGGGTTCAAGGATCAGAAGAAATATGCCGACCGTCTGAAGGACGCCAAAACAAAGACGCATCTCGATGAGTCTCTGGCTGTCGCACACGGCAAGATTGGTGGCCACGATGCTGTCGTCGCTGTCATGGCCTATGAGTTCATGGCAGGCACCATGGGCACTGCGCTGGGCGAAGCCTTTATCGCTGCCTGCCGCCTGGCTGTGCTGCAGAAAGCGGCGCTTGTCATCTACACGGCATCTGGCGGCGCGCGCATGCAGGAGGGGGTGCTTTCTCTCATGCAGATGCCGCGCACAACCATTGGCGTCGAAATGCTCAAGGATGCGGGACTGCCCTATCTCGTTGTGTTGACCAATCCGACGACGGGCGGTGTTTCGGCTTCTTTCGCCATGCTGGGTGATGTCCAGATTGCCGAACCTGAAGCGTTGATTGCCTTCACCGGTCCTCGCGTGATTCAGGATACAGTTCGTGAGAAGCTGCCTGAAGGCTTCCAGCGTTCGGAATATCTGCGTGACCACGGCATGGTCGATATGGTCGTGGCTCGTCCCGACCTGCGCGCCACGCTGGGTCGCCTGATCGGTCTGATGATGAACAAGCCTGTTGCTCCGTCTATCGAAGCCGCCTGAAAGACTGACGCCACCCACTCCCTGGAAGGGAGTGGTGACTATACCTCCGGATGATTCCATGACGACCCAGGCGCCCCCGGCCAAGCTCAGTGATGAATATGAGGGCCGGACCGGCGCCGTTCTGGCCCGGGTTCAGGCGCTCTATCCCAAGCTCATCGATCTCTCGCTCGATCGGCTTCACACCCTGCTCGGCAAGCTCGGCAATCCGGAGCGCGCCTTGCCGCCTGTGATCCATGTGGCGGGCACCAATGGCAAGGGCAGTACCTGCGCGACGTTGCGCGCAATTGCCGAAGCTGCGGGATGGTCGGTTCATGTCATGACCAGCCCTCATCTGGTCGATGTGACGGAACGCTTCCGTATCGCCGGGCAGTTGGTGAGTGAAGACGCACTCGTCGCAACGCTTGAAGAAATTGAACGCGTGAACGGAGATGCGCCCATCACCGTGTTCGAAGTGCTGACTGCGGCGGGGTTTCTGCTCTTTTCGCGTAACGCAGCTGATCTCGCTATTCTCGAGGTCGGGCTTGGCGGGCGTCTGGACGCCACAAATGTTGTGGAGCGCCCTGCTGCCTGTGTGATTACCCCGGTCGATCTCGATCATCAGGCTTTTCTGGGTGATACATTGGCGGTGATTGCTGCCGAAAAAGCGGGTATCATCAAACAAGGTGTTCCGGTCGTTTGCGCGCCTCAGAATGAGGCTGCGCTGGCCGTGATCGAGGCTCGGGCCGCCGCCTGCGAGGCGCCGCTTTGGCGTCTCGGGCAGGAGATCGGTTGTGATCGACACGCCGATGGCACACTGGACTATCAGGATCCGCTTGGCGTTCTTGCGCTGCCTGCTCCCGGCCTCAAGGCGCGCATCAGGCTGGCAATGCGGCTCTCGCTGTTGCGGCGCTGCGCGCGAGCAGACTGCCTTTACCCGACAAGGCGTGGGCCGGGATCGTTCAGACTCAGTGGCCTGCGCGCTTGCAGCGCCTTGAAGGCAAGCTCGCGGCCCAGCTGCCAGAGGGGTGGGAACTCTGGCTCGACGGCGGACATAACCCGAACGCAGGTGAGGCACTTGCAGTCACTCTCGCGGCATGGTCGGATCGTCCCTTGCATGTGATTGTCGGGATGAAGCAGAGCAAGGACGCCGCTGGCTTTCTACGACCTGTCCAGCGTCATGCGGCTAGTCTCTATGCCGTGAGTGAAGAAGGACAGCATCTGGCCCTGCCGATCGAAGACATTGTGAGCGCCTCTGGAGGCGTTGCTCTTCCCGGTCCGACCATCGCGGCGATCCTGCCTCGCTTAGAGGGGCCGCCCTCTCGTGTGCTGATCTGCGGTAGCCTGTATCTGGCTGGTGTGGTGTTGAAGCAAGATGGATCATTGCCAGGATAATTCGGAAAAATATTAGATTCTTATCTAAGTGAAGTTCTGGTAGGGTTTAAAAATATAGTAAAAACATAAGTATATTTATAATCATACATCATTTATTTTATCCCCACCAAACTTACTTCATCGTCAGACTCTGTTTAGGGAGACCTTACAAAATAGATTTGTAATGAATAAAGAAAAGAGCGGTTCTGAAGAGGATAAACTCGGAAATGGAGATAGTATTTTTGGATAATTCAACAATAACGTATAGAACTTTCGATTGAGAAAATATTTAAATATATAAATGACGATCAATTCTCATTGGATAGATTGATTACCTGATGTGATGACATCTCTCTCTTAGAATTGGTGTTTCAATTATCTGTGATGTTCGAAAATATCCAAAAAAGGTGTATGAAATTAGCCGTTCATAGAATAATATAATTTGAAACAATTAATATATTTTCATGATATTATAAATTCTCCCAACAAAAGGAAGGTAGATGAGAGAGTTATCTGGCGATGAGCTATCCCACGTATCAGGTGGACAGATACTGTTTGCTGGGCATGTGTATAACCCAACAGCTGCTGACGGCGTGCGGCTTGAGGCGTATCTCAAAACTCTTGACCCTAGCTATTACGCGACTTTCTCTGCAGCTGGTAAGGGATTTGGCTCGCCAGGCAGGGCTATGGCGATGTTCATTCTTGCTAATGGTAGCCAAGCTTGGTGGGACGCGAATAACCCTTACGCGCATATAGATCGTCAATACACTCCGGCCTCTTTGCCATGGGCCTCGCAACCTGATGTTGGTTATCGAGATTCTAACTTGTGAAGGCGGTTAATTATAAAAATGTCTCTCGGAGTTGGTGAGTACTTTATCAAAAAAATTAAATTATTAGATTAGGAATATAAAATACTTGTTTTTTGACTTAATAATATATTAATACAAGAGATTGTCTATTCGGAATACTCTTTGATTTTCACCGACTGAGCGTTTTGATTAGGTGGGGGTGGTGATGCAGAGAGCCAGTATTCATTGTTGCAGTCTGATCTCATTGTCAAAGAGAAGCCCTTAAACAGCCACATCTTAGTCATCGCACAGTCTGCACCAGATTATAAAATTCGTTTGGTATCAAGGCGGAAGCGACTATCGGACTTTTTTCGTGAGCCGGAGATAGATTGAAGCTGAAGGTACAAATAAATTTTCACGCGTTGGAGTCGAATATCTTTAGGGCCTGGTGTTCCGTTCGGGACTTGCCATCGCGGTGCTGCGCGAGAGCGGACTGCCTTTGCCCGACAAGGCGTGGGCAGGGGGATCGCTAAGACTCAGTGGTCCGCACGCTTGCAGCGCCTTGAAGGCAAGCTTGCGGCCCAACTGCCAGAGGGATGGGAACTCTGGCTCGACGGCGGACATAACCCGAACGCAGGTGAAGCACTCGCTGTGACTCTCGCGGCATGGTCGGACCGTCCCTTGCATGTGATTGTCGGGATGAAGCAGAGCAAGGACGCTGCCGGTTTTTTGCGACCCGTCCAGCGTCACGCGGCTAGTCTCTATGCCGTGAGCGAAGAAGGACAGCATCTGGCCCTGCCGATCAAAGACATTGTGAGCGCCTCTGGAGGCGTTGCTCTTCCCGGTCCGACCATCGCGGCGATCCTGCCTCGCTTAGAGGGGCCGCCCTCACGTGTGCTGATCTGCGGTAGTCTCTACCTGGCCGGTGTGGTGTTGAAGCAGGACGGATCGACACCGAGCTGACAAATCGGGTGCTGTTTCCACCAGAGCCTTTTTTCTGTGCAATTTGGTGGAGCATACATAAGCGCCACAGCGTGACGAATTTTGTGGGAGACTGAGTATTTATCTACCATAAAAATTAATAATTATTAGTCTATTGAAAATAATATCCAAAAATAACAAGAAACGAAGATTTATACTTATCGTCACCGCCTTGTCCCGCACCGTTGGTAAACTGACCCGCTCCAACATTGGGGTCGTTGCGACCGAGATAAAATTCCGACCATACACGAAAGCGATTGGTCGCTTTGTCCGTCCAGAAGGCGCCAAGACTCAGGCGCTGTGTGTTGGGTGCATGATGACTGCTATCTTTCCAGACATTCGCGTAATTGACGAAAAGATCGAGTTTGACTGGGAACTTACCAGTATCGATTGTGCGCGCACCTTCGATAAAGCCAATAGTGGCACGGCTCGCGATATTATAGACTGAGTCGTAATCTCCCACCGTCACGATGTCGTTCGATCCTGGATTTCTGAGGTCCATATCCTGTCGCACCCCCATCAGCTTGAAGCGCCACGGGCCAGTTTTGTATCTCAGGCTCAAAGCGAAAGCGCGGCGCTGACCATTCCTTCTCGTGGAATAGTTGTGGATTGTGGAGAGCCAGAAAGATCCCGTGACGGCGAGGTTCGTTTTCATGCCCGAACTGATTTGATAGCGTGCCCGCCCAACCGTCATATATCGCTCGTCATTATCCGATCCATTCGGCAAGACTGTCCCATGTCCTGTCATGTTGACAGAATAACGCGCACTATCGGCACTGCGCCCCATTGCATTGGGAGCGGTCGTCGGAAAAAACCGAGGTCGAAAGACCATTTATCGGTTTTATGCCCAAGGACAGCACCGAGATTATAGACTTCTTCCAGTCCGTAGACGAAGCCAATACTATTCAAGAAAGAAGCGCCCCACCAACGATCGTCAAAAGGAACCGGTGCAAGACCGAATGTGACCTGGCTCGTTTTATTGATCTTTGCGCCCAGATAACCATAAAGCGGAAAGCTGATTTCTCCGGGATAATTTTTGTAGCCGGACTCTTTTCCGTAGATGAAGCTACCCCCATAGAAACGGTATTGCGCGGATCCGAAGAGGACTGCGGAATCGTAATCCGCAGTGACGATCGCCGTATCAAAGGAGAGGTGATTTGAGGTGCGGTTTCGACCTGCTTTGCTGCGGTCATTAAAGCGGAGATCGTAGCGTCCACGGATCGCCAGACCTAATTTGAGTGCAGGGTCTTTTTTTGCTGGTGAGTAGGCAGGCGGAGCCATTGTTTTCTTCCGCGGGGGCGAGGTAGCTGGTTTCGCGGCATGGGGCTCGTGCAGGGACCCTGACGGATCATTCCGCGCAATGAGCATCTGGGCAGTCGCGTCAGGGAAGGACAGGGGCATGAGATGGGCTAGGAGCAGAAGATTTGATGCAATTGGCATAAAGCTAAGATCTGTCCCTGATCCATTGAGTTATACAGCGCTATTTCAGGTTCGCTGGAAGAACAGCATTCTCTCATCGCCGATTATTCTGCATTGAGAGGAAGGAGTGGGGGCGAGTGACAGCGCTGATATACTGCGTTCATGGTCTCTTCGCCAGCACCTTACACGCCGGATTTGATGTCGATGTCATCAAGAAGACGAGCACGAAAGTGGTCATGACAATCAGCGTCGTGATGTGTCACACATATGCGATGATGACACTCGGCCGAGCTCCCAAAAGGGACCTTGTCGGAAGAAAGGGCGTTTGCGAACTGGCGTAGATCGACCTGAGCGCAATTTCCGGTGAACTAAAGACGCGCCAAGGCCAGCGGTGTGAAGGGTTTTTAACAGGCAATTGGAATCGACCAACGGGTACGCCTGATATTGACCGAAGACACGGTATCAAGGCCGTATTTCCCAGAGTATCTTTTCAGGAACGGCTTGATCTTATATTTTTCTAAATCAAAATTTTGCTTTTTAAGCCCGCTGCATCCCGCAGAAAACTGCGGTAGATGCCGTGGTGTCCCGTACGGGATTCGAACCCGTGTTACCGCCGTGAAAGGGCGGTGTCCTAGGCCTCTAGACGAACGGGACTGGAGGCGTGAGCGGCTTATTATTCCAGCGTCGGAGAGGGGTCAACCCTAAATCGTGGCGGCGTCGGAAATAAAGAAGCTCAGCATGTCCTGGCCCTGCCATTGCTCGCAGCGGAGCTGTCCGGCGACATGAAGCACCGGCATTGCCCGGTCTTCGAGAAGGGCGGCAAATGCCTTGTCTGCGGCACGAAAGACCAGACCGCGCAGTCTACCCCCATCCTCACCTTGCAAGATCACACGCAGCGTATTGCCATCGCGTCCAATGCGCTCCGTCTTGACGGCACGGACCCGGCTGATGGCGATAACCGGTTCTTCATGCCCCGCTCCGAACGGGCCCAATCGGGCAAGCTGGCTGGCAATCTCTGTCGTCGCGCCGCGCAGGCTCAAGATACCGTCGATGCAAAGCGCGTCATGACGAGGGCGCTCGCGGGCCTGGTTGAGAGCTTCATCGAGAAAGGCGTGAAAGGCAGGGGCCTTTTCGGCCTCAAGGGAAAAACCTGCGGCCATGGCGTGTCCGCCGCCGGTCAGAAGAAGCCCTGATTGTTGAGCCCCGATAATGGCAGCGCCGATATCGATCCCCGGTACAGAGCGTGCCGATCCCTTGATGACGCCGTCCTGTAGCGCTCCTACCAGGACAGGGCGATTGCATCGTTCACGGACGCGACTGGCCACAATCCCGACAACCCCCGGGTGCCAGCTTTCACCGTACAGGAAGAGGGCCGCGTGGTCCGACTCAAGCTGCATCTCGGCCTGACGGTAGGCATCGGTCAGGATATCGGCTTCGACGGTCTGGCGCTGACGGTTGATTTCATCGAGCTTCTCAGCCAGCGCACGGGCTTCGAAAGCATCGTCGCTTAGCAGAAGTTTAACTCCCAGATCGGACTGAGCGATGCGCCCGCCCGCATTGATCCGGGGGCCGATGCCGAACCCGCACGCCATGGCACTTGCTGTTTCCTTGACGCCAGCAACCGAGGCCAGCGTCGCCAAACCGAGACGTTCGCCTCGCCCCATGACGCGAAGGCCCTGGGCGACGAAAGCTCTGTTCAGGTCACGCAGTGGCATGACGTCGCATATTGTCGCCAGAGCGACGAGGTCGAGCTTGCGGAGAAGGGCTGGTTCTTCGCGATCTTCAAACCAGCCAGAGAGGCGCAGAGTGCGGCAGGTGGCGATGAGGGTCAGAAACGCAACACTTGTAGCGCAGAGATGGCCGAGACCTGACTCGCAATCGAGACGGTTTGGATTGACCACAAAGCAACCGGGCAGAACGGCACCATCCGGTTTATGATGGTCGAGCACAATGATGTCTCCGCCCTGTCGCAGAGTGTCAAGCAACCCGACTGCTGCCGTACCGCAATCGACGCAGATAAGGAGACTGGCTCCTTTTTCACGAAGCCCTTCGAGAGCCGGGCCATTAGGGCCGTACCCCTCTTTCTGTCGGTCAGGAATATGGAAATGGACCGCACAACCGAGATCGCGCAGGGTCTCGGTCAGGATCGTTGTGCCGCAGGCCCCATCCACATCGTAATCGCCGAAGACGCCAATCGTTTCGCTGTTCCGGACAGCTTCAGCCAGTCGGGCGGCTGTTCGATCCATGTCCCGAAGGCAGGAAGGATCTGGCAGCCAGTCTTTCAGACGCGGGTCGAGAAAAGCGGCAACACGTGTCGCCTCTACCCCGCGGCTGAAAAGAATACGGGCAAGAATTTCAGGAATGGCGGCTCTTTGAGCCATTGCCAGAGCCAGCCGACCATCGCCCGAAGCAAGGCTTTCGTCGCGCCAGACCCAGCGTCGCCCGCTACCGCTGGAATGGATCGAGAGAACCGGTTCTGGCGAAGCGAGGGATGAGGGGGCGTCAGACATACGCCCCCTTATAGTCGTGGATCAGTGAGCTGCCCACGTCTTGGTGGTGAAATCGTGACGTCCTTCGATGAAGCGCACCGTCGCCGATTTCGACCGCATGACGATGGAATGCGTGCGAGCCACTGTCGGGCCGTAGAAACGGACACCGCGCAGAAGCGTGCCCGTTGTCACGCCGGTGGCCGAAAACAGCACATCCCCGCGCGCCATGTCGTGCAGGCCGAGCTTGCGTGTCGGGTCGTTTTCAGGGTCCATCGAACGTGCACGCTCGATCTGACTGTCATCTTCGAACATCAGACGTCCCTGCATCTGGCCGCCGACGCATCGCACGGCAGCAGCTGCCAGAACGCCTTCAGGGGCGCCGCCCGAGCCTGCATAGATGTCGACGCGGCTCTCTTCCATACAGGCCGCAATTGCAGCAGCCACATCGCCATCGGTCAGGAGCATGACGCGGGCCCCGGCCTCGCGGGCGCGGGCAATCATCTCTTCGTGACGATCACGATCAAGCGCGCACATGGTGATCGAGGAGATGTCCTTGCCCTTAGCCTTGGCGAGATCGCGCAGCGTGGTCTCGATCGGGGCATCGATGTCAATCAGGTCGCGGGGCAGGTTCGGTCCGACAACGAGCTTCTGCATGTAGATGTCTGGTGCATGCAGAAAATTGCCGCTCTCGGCCAGCGCCACCATGGTCATGGCGTTTGGCATGTCCTTGGCGCAGAGATTGGTGCCCTCGAGCGGATCGACGGCGATATCCATCTTCGGTCCGCCAGCGCCCACTTTTTCGCCGATATAGAGCATCGGCGCTTCGTCCATCTCGCCTTCGCCGATCACGACCGTTCCTTCGATCGCGACCGTGTCGAACGCAGCCCGCATGGCCTGAACGGCTGCACCGTCAGCCTCGTTCTTTTCCCCACGGCCAGTCCAGGCCGATGACGAGATGGCTGCAGCTTCAGTCACGCGAACGAGCTCGAGTGCGAGGTTGCGATCCGTCACTTTATACTTAGGAGAGAAAGGCATTCGGTTATCCTATCTGTACTCGATCCAGCGAGGCTGGAATTGCGACACGCTTAGTTATGCAGGGAAGTGTCGCTTTTGCCACATCACACAGTCTCGATTTTCATGAGCAGCGGGCTGCCAATGACGGTTTCGAGCGGCTCGAGCGCCGTGAGGACGGAGAGCATGGCTGCTTCGGTCGTCTCATGCGTGATGAGGGCCAGCGGAACGACTGTCTGCGATCCGGATGTCTGCCCCGCCTCTTCTGCGGCATGCTGCGACAGAGCGCGGAGAGATACGCCGTAATCGCGCAGGGCGGCGGTAATGTCGGCGACGACACCAGGGCGATCCTGCACAAAGAGGCGCAGATAATACTGTCCGTTCAGGCTTTCACGCGGGGCACAGGCAATTTCGGGACGTGGCTCCATGCCCCAGACGGGCAGCGCTGTGCCTCTCGCCAGATCGATCACGTCGGCCACGACGGCGCTGGCCGTCGGTCCGGCACCTGCACCGCGCCCTTCGATCAGCATCGGACCGCTGAAGGCGCCCTCAGTCAGAACGGCATTGAACACGCCATCGACATTCGCGATCGGAGCCGATTGAGGCACCATGCACGGGCGCATCGAGGCTTCGATCTTGCCTGCGCCATCGCTGCGCGCACTTCCCAGCAATTTGATGCGATAGCCCATTTCGCGGGCAAAAGCCTGATCGCAAGCGGCGATGGTCCGAATACCCTCGACATGAAGGCTGTCGAAACGCACAGGCTGCCCAAAGGCCAGACCAGCCAGAATGGCCAGTTTATGAGCGGCGTCCCACCCATCGACATCGGTGGAGGGATCAGCTTCCGCATAACCCAGAGCCTGAGCCTCGGCGAGAATGTCGTCGAAGTCCCGACCTGTCTCGCGCATGGCGGTCAGGATGTAGTTGCAGGTCCCGTTCAGAATGCCGCCGACGCGCAGGAGATGGTCTGCAGCGAGACCTTCGCGCACGAGCTTGATGGCAGGAATTCCCCCGGCTACCGAGGCCTCGAACAAGAGAGAGGTTCCGTTTTCTCCCGCCAGAGTGGCGAGCGCAGCACCATGAAGGGCCAGCAATGCCTTGTTGGCGGTCACGACAGGTTTCCCTGACTTGAGAGCGGTCTCGACCAGAATGCGTGCCGCGCCTTCGGCGCCGCCGACCAGTTCGAGCACCACATCGACATTGGGATCGGAAGCCAGCGCGACCGGATCATCGTGCCAGGTCAGACCGGAGAGATCGACGCCTCTGTCACGGCTACGATCGCGGGCAGAAACGGCCACAACCTCGATGGAACGTCCGGCACGGGCTGTGATCGCCTGAGCGTTTTCGCGCAACAGACGGATGACGCCCGCTCCGACCGTACCGAGGCCAGCAATACCGAGATGAAGAGTTTGACCGTTCACGAAACCGCCTCTGCCTGTTTGACGCCATGTTTATTGAGAAAAGTCTTGATGGCCCGGGTTGCCTGACGCAGGCGCTGCGTATTTTCGACCAGACCGATCCGCACAAAGCCCTCGCCATATTCACCAAAGCCCAGACCGGGAGCCACGGCAACACCGGCTTCTTTCAGCAAAAGCTTGCTGAAATCGACACTGCCCATTTCGGCAAAACGTTCGGGGATCGGCGCCCAGGCGAACATTGAGCTTTCCGGCGTCGGGACGTCCCAGCCTGCGGCATGCAGACCGCGGATCAGCACATCGCGTCGTTCGCGATACATTGCGCGGATTTCGGCCACGCAATCCTGTGGACCGCTGAGGGCTGCGACGGCCGCCACCTGGATTGGTGTAAAAGCGCCATAATCGAGATAGGATTTGATGCGTGTCAGAGCCTGAATCAGACGGGGGTTGCCTGCGGCAAATCCCATGCGCCAGCCAGCCATCGAATAGGTCTTGGAAAGCGACGTGAACTCGACCGCGATCTCTTTGGCTCCCGGGACCTGCAGGATCGACGGCGGGGGCTCATCGCCAAAATAGATCTCGCAATAGGCGAGATCGGAAAGGATCCAGATCTGCTCACGCCGTGCGAACGCGACCAGCTCCTTGTAAAAATCGAGGCTGGCTGTGTAGGCGGTTGGATTGGAGGGGAAATTGACGATCAGCGCGGTCGGCTTGGGGACAGAGTGACGCACGGCGCGTTCCAGCGCGCGCAGCATGTCTTCGTTAGGTGTTGCCGGAATCGAGCGCACGGATGCACCCGCAATAATGAAGCCGAACTGATGGATCGGATAAGACGGGTTCGGCACCAGAATCGTGTCACCGGGGCTTGTGATGGCAGCCGAGAGATTGGCCAGCCCTTCCTTGGAGCCAAGGGTCGCGATGACTTCTGTTTCCGGATCCAGTTTCACGTCGAAGCGACGTTCATAATAGCCTGCCAGTGCGCGGCGGAGACCGGGGATGCCCCGGCTGACCGAATAGCGATGGCTGCGGGGGTCCGAAACAGTCTCGACCAGCTTCTTGACGATATGCGGCGGTGTCGGGCTGTCAGGGTTCCCCATGCCCAGATCGATGATGTCTTCACCATGCGCTCGGGCCGCGGCCTTGGCCTTGTTTACCTCGGCAAAGACATAGGGCGGCAAGCGGCGAATGCGGTGAAACTCTTCGGTCATTTTCTCGAGCTCGGGGGCACAGGGTTGAAATAAAGTTGCCGAAGTCAGCACGACTCCGACACTCTACTTCACTAACCCGATTCCAGAATCGGCGGAACCTTCCTCAGAAGGGCGACCGGTCAATTCTCGCACCGCGCCCGAAGGCCCCGGCACTGACGCGGATTTCCGATGCAGGCACGCCATGCAAGATCAGACTCTGAGCCACGACGCGCGCACGAAGCAGGCCGAGCTTGATGCCCAGAACCTGTTCTGACGGTCGGAAAGAGGCAATTTCGCCAAAGCCCTTGACGAAGATGATGTCATGAGGGCCGCGTCCGGTCAGGGCTTTGTTGATCACACCCTCCTGTCCTTTCGCCATCTGATCCGAGGCCTGATTGAAGCGTATCAGCGTGCCATGCGGCTCCGACAGATCGTAAGCCGGGGGGACGATATCGGGCAGGTTGGCATCGCGTGGGATGGCGAAGCCCGGGAAGTTCGGCGCTGTCGGGGGAAGGTCGCCAATCTGTGGCAGCTCACCCGGCTTGATCGGCGGCGGTGCGAAACGCGTGACGTCGGGCAAGGCGGCTTCGGGTGCAGGCGCAGGTTTGGCCTCGCGGTCGGATTTGGCCTTCGGTTTCTTTTCTGAAGCAGGCGCTGCCTGCCTGGCTGGCTGCGGAGCAGAGGGTTTGTCTGGTGCGGGTGCCGATGTCGGGGCTGGTGCCGCAGGGGGTGCCGGGGTCTGGCCAGGCGCCACAACGCTCATGGACGAGCCGTTTTCGTCATTGGCTGGACGAGGCTTGGGCTGTGGCGGCGGCGGCGGCGGGGCGATAATCAAAGGGCCATCGGCCACGGCCAGATGCTGGCTCAGATTGCGCTGAAGCGTCAGGCGGTCGGTCAGAGCCTGACGGGCAGGAGCGCTTGGCAGGTCGACAGCAGTCGTGGGTGTCAGGCCGACGCGGGGATAGGTGCCGTGCACGCCCGGAGCGGGTGGACGCTGCTTGGCGATCTCGCCACCCTGAAACTGATGATACCAGTTGCCGACCGTATCGACGGCATCCCGATGCCCGCAGGCGGCCAGTGACATCACGCCTGCCATGGCAAAGCCTGTTCGCAGCCAGCCTGTTTTCTGCATTTTTCCTGATCGACCTTGCGTTTTCTTTATGGCCCTAAAGCCTGGGCGCCACCCTAACCGTTCCGATCCGCTCTGGCGAGATGCTTGATTTGGAGCAAAAATCAGGGGGGCTCTTGTGAGGGGCGGCTATCGAGCGCAACATAGAAGGCATGATTAGGCTGCACCGACAGAGGAACACCGGCATGCGTCGTGGTACGACCCCCCAGGATATCTCCCGCCTCGCCCCACGTCTCGACGATGAAGAACCCGATCCGCAGTCCCCGGAAGCGCCCGAGCCGAAGGAGCCTGCCGAGAAGGCAGCGACGTCCGAGGTCGAGGGCAAGCTCTTCGAGCAGCGCAAGGTTCTGATCTTCGGCGGGATCAACGACAAGGTCGCCCGTGAGGTCACGGGACGCCTGCTGGCTCTGGCTGGTGCCTCCGACAAGCCGATCGACGTTTACGTCAACTCCCCGGGTGGCCATGTCGAGAGTGGCGATACCATTCACGACATGATCCGCTTCGTGGATTCCGTCGCACCGATCAACATGATCGGCACAGGCTGGGTCGCGTCTGCAGGCGCACTCATCTTCGCGGCCGGTCGTCCCGAGCGCCGGCTCTGCCTCCCGAACACACGCTTTCTGCTGCATCAGCCGATGGGTGGCGTGCGTGGCCCTGCAACCGATATCGATATTGAAGCCCGCGAAATCATCAAGATGCGCGAGCGGCTCAATCGCCTTTTTGCCCGTGAAACCGGTCAGTCCTACGAGAAGATCGCCAAGGACACCGACCGCAATTACTGGATGTCTGCCGAAGAAGCCATTGCTTATGGCCTCGTGTCGCGGACGATCAGCAAAATGAGCGACATCAAGGAATAAGAAGAGGAAGTCTCTCCCATGTCACGTCTTGCAGATCTCTACAGCCATCTTCCCGATGCGCCGTCGGACAAGACTCTGGCCAAGGCCGATTTTGAAGCCCGTCACTGGAGCAGTGCCATTCCGGGCCCGCTGAAGCCGGGCACGCAGGAACACAAGCGTGCCGTCGCCGACATGTTCAGAGAGACCTTCAACCCATACAAGCCCTCGGTCATCGAGTGGCCGGAACTCGATCCGGACACGCTGCATCGCATTACGTCTCTGCCCATCTGGGATATTGCGGTGCAGACCGAAGGCAAGGCCCGTCTTCGCATGGCCGCTTATGCGGACATGATCGACGACCCCGACATGAAAGACGCTCTGCGTCGCAATGCGTGGGAAGAGAACCGCCACAAGGAGGTCCTCTCCAAGCTGGTTGAGGCCTATAAAATTCCGATGGCGCCGGAGCCGCCCTATATCGAGCCGAAAGACACCGAATGGGCCTATCTGGTCACCGGGTTTTCGGAATGCGTGGACAGCTTCTTCGCCTTTGGTCTGTTTGCTCTGGCCGAGCGCGCGGGTCTGTTTCCGATGGAGCTGATCGAGACGTTCGAGCCGGTTATGCAGGAAGAATGTCGCCACATTCTGCTTTTTGCCAACTGGCTGGCCTGGCACCGCGCGACCATGCCGTGGTGGAAGCGCCCGATCTTCGAGGCACGCGTGCTCGGCGTCTGGGCGTTCCTTGCCTATGAGCGCATGGATCTAGCGCGTTCGATCGATGCCGACGGTAACGAGCATACGCAGGATAACAATTTCACGGTCACCGGCGCCAAGGAAATGACGGATATCGACATCAAGGTGCCAGAGCTGATGCAGCTTTGCCTTGATGAAAACGATCGCCGCTTCTCCGGCTACGACCATCGCCTGCTTCGTCCCACGACCACACCGACGCTCGTCAAGACCGGGCTTGCAGCCTACGGGTTCTGGCAGAAAGCCTCTGGTGCCGTCCGCGCGCGTCTCGGTCATAAAGCGCAGCACGCCGCTGCATGAGTGTGATCGAGCCGGGATCGGAAGCGCATAAGCGCTATTTCTGCCAGCAATTCATCGACACGCATCAGGTTTTCGATCCAGAAACCCTGCCGTGGCCCGAGCTGACAGAAGAAGAACTGGCCCGGCTGCGTGCAGTTCCGTTCTGGCAGGAGGTGTACCACACCGAGCGTCGGGCCGGGGCTATTGTCGACGCCTTCACGCCGCGGATCATGGACCCGCAGGTTCGGGAGGCCGTTCGGCTTCAGGGGTTGGAAGAAGCCCGTCATGCCGAACTCATCCGGGTGATGATCGAGCGTTACGGTCTCAAGGCTGAGAAACAGCCGATCGAAAAATTTCCGGCCGACCTTGAAAAGGCGTTTATCGATTTCGGCTTTGGTGAATGTCTGGACGCCTTTCTGGGGTTCGGAGCGTTCAAAAGCGCGCGCCAGTCCCAGTTCCTGCCGGAGAAGATGTTCGAAATCTTTGACATCCTGATGTTCGAAGAGACCCGACACATCGTGTTCTTTATCAATTACATGGCCTGGCGTGAAAAGCGCCGTGGGCTTGGCCGGGCGAGACGCTCCTTCAAATCCCTTCGCTTCTATCTGCGTGCGCTCAGCCGCCTTCTGGGTATGGTGCGTCGGGGGCAGGAGCCGAATGACGGACGGGATTTCTCCGTCACCCAGACCAATCTGTTTCTCGACGGTTTTTCGTTCCGCGGTTTCGTGGAAGATTGCTATCGCGAGAACGCGCGTCGCATGACGGCTTTCGATCCCGGTCTCATGCAGCCCCGACTTCTACCCGGTATCGCCGATCTGGCGCTGCGTGGGCTTCGGCTATGGGATAAGGGGCGTGGTCAGGCGCGCTGAGCGCGCTCGCCCTCATGCCATGACCTGCAAAATGCGGCTCTGCACAGAGAGCCGAGCCGCGTTCGAGATCATGCTTTATCTCAAATCGAGAAAGCGTTCCGTATCCGGGTCCACGGGGATGCCGTGTTCGTCCCGCTTTGCGGCTTCGGCCCATTCCTTGTCGCCGGGGGCACAGACGGGAACGCCCTGTTCAGCGGCGGGGGAAGTCCGGAGCAAGGCGAGATACTGCTCCATGCCGATTTCGAAGGCTTCCTGACCGACAAAGCGCGCCGGGTCGAAGGCGACCATGGTATGGCCGACATTCTGGGGTGTGGGGCCGCTTTGAGCCTCTGCTGTCGAGATCATGACCGGGTCGGGATCGGCACCCGCCAGCACAGCGGACAGGATCGTGACCATGCCGGCAAGGGCAGCGCCCTTGTGGCCATAAGCCATGCCCCCCAATGGCTGAAGAAAGCGGGCCTGTTCGGCGTCGAGTGTCGGATGACCTTCTTCGTTTAGCGCGACCTCGGGGGGCAGGGGAAGATCAAGGCTCCGATAGAGCTTCACCCGGTTGAACGGGATAGACGATGTGGCCATGTCCAGCAGCCATGGTTTGCCAAGACGCACAGGGGCGCTCATGGCGATGGGGTTGGTACCATGAAACGGAGTCCGCCCTCCGGCGAGCGCCACGGCAGGGTCGGAGTTACTGAGCACCAGAGAGACAAAGCCCTGTTTGGCTGCTTCAAGGGCGTAAACGCCTCCTGCGCCGTAATGGGTGGAGTGACGCACGGTCACAGCACCAATGCCTGCGTGTCTGGCGAGACGAACCGCCTCTTCCGTGGCTGATAAGCCGCTGGATGACCTAGACCGGAATCGGCGTCTAAGCGGCCTGTCGCCGGGGCGGTCTGTTCAAAGCGTCGCACGGGGCGTTTTCTGACCCCGCCATTGGTCAGCATATCCACGTAATAGCCGATCAGCCGCACTCCATGACTGTCGGTGCCAAGGCGTGAGGCCTGAATCAGGGCTCTGACGGTCTCGGCAGCGTCTTCTTGCAGGGCACCAGCAGTGACCAGTTTTGACTGGCAGGCTTCGGCAAGCAGAGCTGCCGGATAGCGTGTCGGATCTGTCATGGCGGTTCCGTCTTTAGCGGTTAGTGTGAGCCAAGCATCTTTTGTGCCCGTTCGCGGTCGAGTGCGCCTTCCCATGCTGCAAGGATAACCGGCGCGACGCAATTACCCGCCAGATTGCCGACAGAGCGGGCGATGCCGCTGAACCAGTCCACCGCGATCAGCAGAACGAGACTCGAAAGAGGGATGGACGGCGCTGCGGCCAGAGTCGCTGCGAGCACGACAATGGCGATCCCCGGCACACCATGAGCGCCTTTCGAGGTGATGAGCGCCGTTGCCAGCATTGAAAGGATTTGTGTGAGAGTCAGCGGCGTATGAGTGACTTCGGCCAGAAAGACGATGGCAAAGCCCAGATAGATCGAGAGCGCGTCGAGATTGAGCGAATACCCGGCAGGCACGACAAGCCCGACGACCTGACGCGACACGCCCATGGCTTCGAGTTTGGTCATGATGCTTGGTAGGACGGAATCGGAACTTGTGGTTGCGGTGACGATCAGGATCTCTTCGCGGAAATATCGGGCAAAACGCAGGGGATTGATGCCGCAAAGCTGAAGCAGACCGCCAAGAATGACGACGATAAAGACGGCGATGGCGCTGAAATAAAGAACCACGAAAATAGCCAGATGGTTGATCGCCTCCAGCCCGTATTCCGCAACCGTCGTTGAGACTGCGCCGAACACGCCAAGCGGCGCCGTCGCGATGATAATGCGCATCATGCGTGAAAACAGCGCCGAGAAACTGTTGATCAGGGTCGTGATGGGGGCACCGGCCTCACCCAGTCGCGACAGACAGCAACCCAGAAGCACAGCGAAAAAGAGAATTTGCAGAATATTGCCTTCGGCAAAGGCAGCCACGGGCGAGCGAGGAATGAGGGAGAGGATAAAGCCGGTGACTCCCTGACCGTGCAGCGCATGGGCATTGGCAGCATAACTTGCGACGGCACGAGCATCTTCGGGACTCGGCGTGTAGTTCATGCCACGACCCGGATGCAGCAGGAGGGCTGCCCCCAATGCCAGAAGCAGGACGATCGTGGTCATGGCCTCGAAGTAAAGCAGTGCTCGGCTGCCCAGTCGTCCGACAGCGCCCAGAGACCCTGCCCCCGTGATGCCACTGACAACGATGCAGAACAGGAGGGGCCCGACGATCATCAGGATAAGCCGAAGGAAGAGATCGGTCAGCCAACGGCACTGATGGGCCAGATGGGGCGCGAAAAGCCCCAGTAAAATGCCGCCTATCGTGGCGATGATGACCTGAACGAAAATACCGGGGCGATACGATGCGGGTTTCTTCAGAACATGAGCGCTCAAATCGGTTCTCCGGTCAGCGGGTAAAAGAAAGACCTGTCTCAGGCGGGGAGGCAGGTCGTCGCTTTGTTCAGTAGGTAACGTTGATCTTGGCCCCGACAAAACGCGGGAGCCCCGGAATGACACCGTAGAAGGTGGCCTGAGTGCCGCCTGAGAGCCAGTAGCGACGATCGGCCAGGTTCTGGCCATAGACCGTCAGCGACCAGTGTTGCTTCGGAGAGGCAAAGGTCAGGAAGGAATTGACGAGGAAATAGGCCGGAGCGCGATAGATGCCTCCATCGCCGATATGCTGGGGCTGTGTCTGCGCGCCGCGATAATTATAATCGACGTCGAAGGTTACGCGATAATCGCGAAAGACCGGCCATGTATAGACAGCCGCACCTGAAAGGGTGAGGTTGGCCAGGCCCATGTCGTAGCCATTATAATTGGTGAAGACAGGTGACCACACGCCGATTGAGGCGAATTGTGCTGTTGTTGCACTGCGGTTCAGGCTCTGGAACTGAGTATACGCACCCTTCTGATAGCCAAAATTCTGTGTCAGCGTCAGACCGTGGAACGGATGCGCCTCCATGTCGAATTCCGCACCGTAGATATAAGAGCGCGGGGCATTCACGTAGCCACCAAGAACGCCATAGGGCGGGACCAGAATGCTGCCCAGTAGCTGCTGATCGCGATAATCGTAGTAGAAGCCGGCAGCATTGAAGCGCAGGCGACGGTCGAAAAGCATGGATTTGAAGCCGCCCTCATAGGTGAGTACGGATTCAGGCTTGAAGGGACGCAGCTGATTGGCATTTTGGGTGATATTGGCCGAGAATCCGCCCGGTTTGAATCCTTTGGAAAAAATCGCATAGCCCATGACATTGGGCGTGATCTGGTACTGTGCGCCGACGCGTCCGCCAAACTGGTTGGTCAAGGCACCAGCATTGCCAAAATTGGTTTGCGAGGTGGCGAGCCCGGTATTGAGGTCGACATTGGTGCTCGTCAGATTGAGCATCTGTCGATCGTCGGAGTCGTGATTGATCGCGCCGATCAGGGTCAGTTTGGGCAGAAGGCGATAGCTGAGCTGCACATACTGGTTGAAATTCTGCTGGTTCTGTCGATAGGCGGTTTCGTTCAGCGGCGTTGTGCCGGGGCGGTCCGAGCTATCGTACCAGAAGCTCTGAGCCATGCGCGCGCGGCTGTAATACAGGCCGGTTTCCCAGTGAAACCGTGCCTTGGGATCGCGTGATTCCAGCTTGATTTCCTGAGAGAACACGTTGGTCTGATTATTACGGAACATATTGCCATAGGACAGAACCGAGTTTGTCTGGTTGGTCAGCTCGTGCTCATCCACCATTTCATAAGCGCTTTGTGTCCAGAGACGTGCCCAGGTGAAGTCCTTGGTGTAGC